>NZ_DEXW01000039.1:16643-89857 GCF_002364335.1 Winogradskyella sp. UBA3174
GAAATCACGGGAAGTTCAACAAACGAAATTCACGATAGTAAAAGTTTTAAATCACTTTTCACAGAATCTACAAGCATAAGAGATTATCAATATTCTGAATTAGTTGATGGTGCAGATGATGAATGGACAATAAGTAATGGAACATATAAACTTATTGCCAATTCAGTTGGAATGGAAGAAATGTACAATTTAGTGAATGACCCATATGAAAATAGCAATTTATTGAATGGACCTTTATCAACAATTGAACAGAACGCAAAATCGGAATTAGAAACTGAATTAACAAATATCCGAAATTAAAATAACTGGCTACAACACCGCATATTAAAAATTACTTCAAAGTGTCTAATCCATTGGGTTTTTTATATATTTATTGTCTTTTCTAATCCGAAAGGTTCGTCCTTATTTACACGGAACTTTTCATATAGAAACCCGTTAGCATTCATTAAGACCAACCATTAACCAAATGATAAAATTCTTTAGAAAAATTCGACAAAATATGCTGACTCAAAATAAATTCAGTAAATATCTGATTTACGCTATTGGAGAGATACTTCTTGTTGTCATTGGAATATTAATGGTTAGCTATTAATGATTGGAAAAACGAACAAAGAATCAATTCAGAAGAAACAGCAACATTACAAAAGCTTATTCAAGATTTAAAAAGCGACAATAAACGTTATTTGAATAATATTGAGTTTGGCGACTATTTAAAAGATGCCAAAGAAATTATGTTTAAAGAATCATTATCTGATGCTGAAATAAAAGAAGTTATGATTTTTAATGGTGCAATTCACAAAGATTTAAACACACGAACTACAACCTATAATGAAATGCTTAATTCTGGTAGAATTTATAATTTATCCAATGAAAAATTGGTAGATAATGTTATAGCATATTATCAATTTCTTGACGAAAGCATTTACCAAACCAAAGAAAGTAGAAGAGAGTTTAGAACATTGTTTTACGGTCCTTATTTTACTGATTTCTGGTTTTGGAGAGTTGAAAAAAATCCTTTTCCTTATGCGAAAACTTTTTTTAGTAATAATGATTCACCAGCATACAGAAAATTAAAACAAAGTTCAGGATGGAGTATATTTATTAATAATGATTTGTTGGAGAACAACCATGAATTATTAGAAAAGAACAATAAATTAATTGATTTTATAAGTAAAGAATTGACAGATAAAAAATAACGAAAGGCTAACAACGTGTATAATTCTCACCCCTACTGAATAAAGGCTAAATAATTCTAAAAAAATATGTGTAAATATGATAATCTAAGAAAATATTGAAACTTTTAAATAAAAATTTTAATCAAAATTAATACCGATAATAATATTAAGATTAAACAAAAAAGCCTCTATTTCAAAGAATAATCAGAATAATTCACTGGCTTACTTTTTAGGTTTTTTTTGATTTTTAAAATAGTAAGAATGAAAAACTAATTAACTCAATATTTATACTGCATACAATTCTGAATACGGTTTTAGCAATTATTAACTTGTGAGCCCAGTAAACACCTTCTAAAACTTGTTAACCAAGAGTTTACAACCCAGAGATCACGAGTTAAATTCTCGTTCTCGCTACAGCAATAAAAACCGGAATACCTGATGTGGTTTTTTTTAATGCTTTACTAAAGAATTACTTCAAAATACAAAGTCATAAAAAAGCTGGCACCAATTAGTCTAAAACAAGTATAAAGTTGAATTATAATCTATTAGAAATTCAATAACCCATATTATTACGAATAACTATGTCAAAGTAAAAAAATCGCAATACTAAAATGTATAAATTATCTCTTTTTAACTTTAGATTTCACCTCTTTTATTTTTACATAAATCAGCTTCATACGCCCTCTTGAGTCTTCTCGTCTTTCTATTTCAAAAGCAGGTATCGATTTAATTAAAGGTGTTAGTTTCTGAAAGCCATAATTTCTAGAATCAAAATTAGGTTGTTTCTTTTGTAGCAAACTACCAACATCTCCCAAAAACGCCCAACCGTCATCATCAGCAACATCATCTATGGTTGCTGCTATAAACCGAATCTCTTTTTGAGTGATATTATCGTAGTTATTTTTAGTAACAGTTGTGGTCTCTGTAGATTCTGACTCACTTTCTGAATTCTGGTGTTTTAAAATTTCGATATAAATAAATTTATCACAAGCCACTATAAAAGGATTTGGTGTTTTCTTTTCTCCAATACCGTACACAGCCATACCTGCTTCACGTAAGCGAGTTGCCAAGCGTGTAAAGTCGCTATCACTAGATACTAAACAAAACCCATCCACTTTCTCTGAATACAAAATATCCATAGCATCGATAATCATTGCAGAATCTGTAGCGTTCTTACCTGTAGTATACCCATATTGTTGAATTGGTGTAATGGCATTTTCTAACAGCAAATTTTTCCATTTATTTAAATTTGGTTTGGTCCAATCCCCATAAATACGTTTTATGGTTGGGTTACCGTATTTGGCAATTTCTTCCATCATTTCTTTTACGTATGCAGATGGTATGTTGTCTCCATCAATAAGGACTGCTAATTTTATATCCATAAACTTTAATCAAATTATTTATTTACTTATAAAGGTAATTAGTTTAAAGTAAAAAACCACTCAAAAAGAAGTGGCTTTATTAAACGTTGCTTAAAACTATTATGTACGACTTGACTTTTTAGCCAATTTTGCAGCTTTTTTTTCTTTAGGTGTTAATGCCGCCTCTTTTTTTACATTTTTTTTTGAGTCTTTAGATTTTGCCATGCTATTTCAAAGTTTATGATTGTGTTTTTAACTTAAAGAATAAATGTAGTGAAAAAATATCATTGTGCGGCAACAAGTAATCTGCAGGTTGATAATTCTTCTCTTTATAAGATTTTATTAGTTTATTCGCAATAATCACTCTCCCTCAATCCATTTACTATATGTGTATAGAATTCTTCATTTTATCATGTTTGTTTAGTCCTTATTAACAACATTAAAATATATGTCTATTGCTTGAATATTTAAAAATAGCATCTTGTTTTTCTTAAATAATAAACCAATAATACTTTTAGTTTACACATCAAGCATTATAAAATAAACACCCTCATTTATAAGTAATTATAGAAGTTCTTTTAATTTATGAATTAATACTAATCAATCATTAATTTGATTATTTTTAAACACTTAATTAAGCTAATTAACCACATTATGAAAAAACACATTCACTTTTGTATTACCCTCCTCCTGTTGTTTTGTTTAAATTTTTCAACGGCACAAGTCGCCTCTAAAGCAAAAGACACTGCTAAAAAAGCGACTAAAGAATTACCTTTAGAACCCACCCGAAAAATCAACTTTACTACCAATAAAGGGACTTGGGTTTCGGTAGATGTAAGTCCAGATGGTACAACCATAATGTTTGATATGATGGGAGATTTATACACCATACCTATCTCTGGTGGAAAAGCTAAACGAGTTACAGGTGGTATGCCTTACGATGTGCATCCACGCTATAGCCCAGATGGAAAAAGTATTCTGTTTATTTCAGACAAAAGCGGTTCAGATAACCTTTGGACTATGGATTTAGACACCAATGAGCAAACCCAACTCACAAAAGATAAAAACAAGTACCATGTCTCAGCTGCTTGGAGTCCAGATGGTGAATATATTGTTGGAACACATGGTAGAAGAAATATAAAACCATTTATTGTACATAAAGATGGTGGCTCTGGTGCCGATTTAATGAAAGAGCGCAAATCTGGCAAATATATAGATCCTGCCTTTAGTGCAGATGGAAAGCATATATATTTTTCAGCTCGTAACGGTGCTTGGAACTACAATGCGCAGTTACCACAATACCAAATTATGAGTTTTGATCGTGAAGATGGAGATACCGAAACCATAACATCTCGTTATGGTTCTGCCTTTACTCCAACATTATCTAAAAACGGAATGTGGATGGTATATGGTAGCCGTTTTGAAGAGCATACAGGCTTAGTATTACGAAACCTCAACACTGGTGAAGAACGTTGGCTGGCTTATCCTGTTCAACGCGACGACCAAGAATCCATTGCTCCTCTAGGCGTTTTACCAGCAATGGCATTTACACCAGATAGCAAATATCTTGTCGCTTCTTATGGTGGCAAATTGTACAAAATAGGAATTGCTGATGATAAAGCTCAAGAGATCCCATTTTCAGTAGATGTAAATTTAGATATGGGACCAATGGTATCGTTTAAATATCCTATTGATGATGAACCTGAAGCATTTGTAACACAAATTAGAGATGCAAAACCATCACCAGATGGCAAACAAGTTGCATTTACGGCTTTAAACCGACTTTACGTAATGGCACTTAAAAATGGAACTCCAAAACGTTTAACCAATCATAATTTTACAGAAGCCATGCCAGAATGGTCACCAGATGGAAAGCAAATTGTATTTACAACTTGGAAACCAGATGGAGGTCATTTATATAAAGTAAATACCAATGGTAAAGGCAACCCTCAACAATTAACTAAAGAACGTGGTATTTATAGTAATCCCGCTTGGTCTTATAAGAGTAACCGTATTGCTTTCACAAAAGGATCTGCGCAAACGTATGATGACGCTATTGATCCCTTTAACGGACGTGTGTATGAGGAATTAGCTTGGATTTCTATTGAAGACGGAACTATTACAATTATAGACAAGTCAAAAGGCAGAACAATGCCTCATTTTACCAAAGTGACTGACCGTGTGTATCTAAATCATGCTGTTAAAGGTTTAATCTCTATTCGTTGGGATGGTAGTGACGAAAAAGAACATTTAAAATTAACAGGAATAAAAACTTATGGATCTTCTGATATCTTTGGAAAAGACCACGACAAAGCAGCTGCAATGCCAACACATGAAGAAGGTTGGCGTGAAACCAACAAAGGCTCTAGTCCTAGTGAAATAAGAATTGCTCCAGATGGCAAACACGCTTTGGCTAAGATAAATAACGATATCTACTCGGTTGTGATACCTATGATTGGCACCACTCCATCCATCAATTTAGCGAAACCAGAGAATGCAGCATTCCCGGCAAATAAGTTAACGGTTATGGGCGGTGAATTTCCTGCTTGGTCTAACGATAGTAAAAAAGTACATTGGTCTTTAGGAGCAAGTCATTTTGCTTATGATTTAGTAAAAGGGAAAGTCTTTGCAGACAGTTTAGCATTAGCTAAGAAGAAAACGAAAGAATTAAAAGGAGCTAAAAAGAAAAGCGACTCTACCAAAACAGACAAAAAAAAAGAAGTTAAAAAGGATACTCCCGTTTTTAAAGCTCATGAATATAAAGTAAAGGTAACTTACAAACGTGCTATTCCTAAAGGTAAAACCTTACTTAAGGGAGGACGGATTATTACCATGAATGGTAAAAACGTTATAGAAAACGGTGATCTTTTAATTGAAAATAATCGTATTGTAAATGTTGGTGCTTCAGGAAGTTTTAACATACCAAGTGATGCTAAGGTTATAGACATTACCGGAAAAACAGTCACACCAGGTTTTGTAGATACACATGCGCACATGTGGCCAAATTGGGGAATACATAAAAACCAAGTTTGGATTTATTCTGCAAATCTTGCTTATGGAGTTACAACAACTAGAGATCCACAAACAGCAACAACAGATGTACTTACGTACTCTGACATGGTTGATGCAGGTGTCATTCATGGTCCTCGTGTATATAGCACAGGTCCTGGAGTTGGCTATTGGGCTTATAATATTACAAGTCTAGAACACGCAAAAGAAGTGCTGAAGCAGTACAGCGAATACTATAATACTAAAAGTATAAAGAGTTATTTGGTTGGTAATCGTCAGCAAAGACAATGGGTTATTATGGCTTCGAAAGAATTAAAGCTAATGCCAACAACTGAGGGTGGTTTAGATTTTAAACAAAATATGGTAAATATGATGGACGGTTATCCTGGTCATGAACACTCCTTCCCTATTTATCCTATTTACGAAGATGTTATAAAAACGGCTGCACGATCTCAAATGGCAATAACGCCAACACTTTTGGTGAGTTATGGTGGACCTTGGGCAGAAAATTATTTCTATTCAAGAGAAAACCCTTATACAGATAAAAAGATGCAATATTTTACACCTTATGCTGAATTGGCTCAGAAATCGAGACGAAGACCGGGTTGGTTTATGGACGAAGAGCACGTGTTTAAGAAACACGCCGAGTTTATGAAAGACCTAATCGAGGCAGATGGTATTGGAGGTATCGGTAGTCACGGACAATTACAAGGCTTAGGTTTTCATTGGGAATTATGGGCTGTTGCCAGTGGTGGTATGAGTAATTATGATGCGTTGCGTTTGGCGACAATAAAAGGTTGTGAAGCTTTAGGTTTAGATAACGACTTAGGAACGTTAGAAGTTGGTAAACTGGCTGATATATTAATTATGAGCGGTAATCCTCTTAATAATTTAAGAAACACAAATACGTTAACACACGTTGTTAAAAATGGTGTTGTTTATGATGCCAATACTTTAGATGAAATTGCACCTATAGCAAAGAAAGCAGAAACGTTTCATTGGCAAACAAAAAAACCACAAGGTTTACCAGGTGTCAAAAATTAATGAAAACGCTAAATTTAAGTTAAAGCCATTACTATAACAGTAGTGGTTTTTTCTTTAACCTAAGATTATCCTTAACTTTGCTTTTGTATATTAATTGCATTCTATTAAGCTATGAAAAAGGATAAAAAACCAGACCACGTTGTATATAATACCGAAACAGAACGTTATGATGCGTTCTTAAAACCCTATGCAACAAGTTTATCAGCACCTGTAATTACAACTACAGATTCTTTAGCATGGAAAAACAGAAATATTAATAAAGTTAATAAACACGTACAAGCTAAATACAACGAACTTAAAACTGCTTATACTGAAATGATGCAGCAGTACGAGTATAATAATTTGGTATATGGCGCTAGGTTTAATTTTGAACCTATTGTTGGCCAAATCTATCATCTTTATAAAAGAAAGGATGAATCTATCTTCCTTTCTATAATTGCACCTGAAGAATGTAACTTCAATCATGTTAATAGCTTTTATCTAGATGCTGATGGCATTTGGCATAAGAAATAAACACTTCTAAATACAACAATTTACACTTACAAACTCCTCATTTTTAGAATTTCAAATACTAATTTGAAACCTCTCTTGTTTTTCTAATATCCGAATTATACAGTTTCCCCCTACAATAAACATAACCATAAAAACCTAGTTATCAGGTGTTTATTTTTTAATAATGTATTTCATCGATTTTATTTGTATTTAATAGATGATACACTTAGATTTGATACATAATTTAGTCCCAAACTAAAGTTAACCGCTTATGAAAAGTTTTACCCCAACCTCAAAAAGGTGTGCTTTATTTTTATATGCCATCTTATTTACAAGTTTTAGTTTCTCACAATCTGCAGATTTCGTTGTTCAGCATATACAAAATGATGTTAGTAATTCAGGGATTACTAGCGCTATTACACCTGTTTCTTCATTGAATAACGCTTTTGCATTACCTAACAACAATAGAAAGGTAAATGCTGGTCTTAGCAGTGTTACCGACACCAATTTACGTGGAGATGATTTATCTGGAGCACAGGTATTAACAGACACAGGTACTTTATCATACTATAGACAAGGAACCTCAGATTCAGCAAATATGAGGTTTAACTCTTCTATATGGGAGTATATTGGTCCAATTGGCGGTGCTAATGAAATGATTATTAGAGACCGTTTAACTGTTACTTTAAATGGAACTACAAATAGCGTAACTCAAGCCTTAAGTGGCATAACAAATGCAAATAAGTGCATTCCTTTTATAACAGGTATTATAAATAGTGCTTCTGCTGCTGGTGGTGCAGATTCTGGTACAGCCCTTGCCTATTTAGAAAGTGCAACAACATTAAGAGTGCAAAAAGGTTCTAATGCAAATAATGTTACAGTTTATATAACACTTGTAGAATTTACAGGGAGTAATTGGACGGTTTTACATGGTGACTCTGGCAATACAGATGGAGATACTGGGACTGTTACTTTACGTGATGGCTCAGACGGTTCAGGTACAGCAACTAATGTAAGTGCATGGAATGAAGCTATTATTTTTAGTCAACACCGTGCAGATAATAACGCTAGCGGTGTTAACCAAGCTATTGAAGATAACTGGCCAATTATGGATCCTGGTTCAAATAACCAACTCGTAGATTGGACATTTCATAGTGGTCACCTATCTAATGGTACTAATAGACAGTTTGTACATGTATTATCAAACCCAGACCTAATTATTAATCGTTTTCAAAATACGAGTAATTCAGCAAATGCAACAACACTAAATATTACATCTGCAGGTTTAAGTAATATAAACGAAGCATTAATTGTTGGTTCATCTATTAGTACTGGTGGTGGGACAGCTTATGGTAGAGGTTGGAGAAATTATTATTTAAATTCAACCACCCAAGCCGCACATTGGTCGCATAGAAACAATAACACAATGAGCCATGAAATACAAATTGTAGATTTATCTAATTTAACAACAGCTGCTGGCCCAGAGATTAATATACTAGGTAACACAACTTCTATACCAGACGGTGATTCGTTACCTGATCTTGGAGATCATACAGATTTTGGAGATGTAGATACAGCTTCTGGGACACAAACACGTACATTTACTATACAAAATACGGGTGTCTCTGATTTAAATTTAACTGGTGCATCACCTTATGTTGCAATTGGAGGAACGCATTCAGCAGATTTCTCTGTTTTATTAATACCAACAACACCTATAATAGCTAGTGGTTCTACAACATTTCAAATAACTTTTGACCCGAGTGCCGACGGATTAAGAAACGCATCATTAACTATAGCAAATGATGATAGTAACGAAAACTTATATACTTTCAGTATTCAAGGTACAGGTTTTATGCCGCCTTCTTGTGGTTCTACTGTAGTACATACCGCAGATTTTGAAGCTGGCTTAGACGGTTGGACATCTGGTGGGGTTGATGCCGCTAGAGTTAATAACGGTACATGGTCTTATGGTGGTAGTTATAGTTTAAGAGTAAGAAATGATAATGCTGCAGGCTCTGCTTCATCTTTTGATTCTCCTGCTTTTGATTTATCTAGCTACAACAAAGTAGATTTTAAGTTTTTCTTTGCGCCATATAGTGTTGAAGATGTTGAAGGTTTTATGATTGAATATAGTGACGATAATGGAGCAACATGGACAACCGTACAAATATTTGAAGGTGGTTCCGTTGCAGCTAAAACAGCAGATTTTGAAACCTCTACTACTGCTATATTTTACAGTAAAACCGTTACACTAAAAAGCACAGATTATGCATTCCCTGCTTCTGTTACTTCTAGATTTAGAGTAAGATGTGATGCTAGTGATAATGATGACGAAGTATTTATTGATGACATTACTATAACAGGTGTGAGCTATTGTACGCCAACAGAAGCTCCAGGAGGAGTCACTTCTAACTTAGATCTTTGGTTAAAGGCAGATATGATTAATGGTATAAACGAAGCAGCCGATGCATCTTTAGTAAACCAGTGGGTAGACAATGGTAGAGGGAATAATGCAGAAGCTCTAGTTCCTGGTCTAGCACCTATTTACAGAAATAATACGACAAGAAACTTTAACTTCAACCCAGTTATTGATTTTGATAATGACAATAATACTGCAAACAGAGATATGACTTACATTATCAATGATGGCAGTAGAAATGAGCTAAAAGGCACTGGCGGATTTAACAGTAATGATATGTACGTGGTAATTATGCCAGATCCTACAATTACAACAAGTATGATTCCTTTAGATACATTTACTAGTTCTGACCCTACTACATTAGATATTCAAACAGAAGATGTTACTGGTTTCGGGTATGGTGCATACACCAACCGTATAGCAGGTGAATATTTCTCATATTGTATCGGAGTTACATCTGGTACATCAGGAGGTCCGGGTTACGGTAAAGGAGATGCTACAGGTAGTTTTGATTATAATCAAATTAGTATTATTAATATTAGAGATAATGCATCTCTAACCGAAGTAGATATGTACTTTAATGGTAATGTTATAGGAAATATTTCTAATGATATACCAGATTTCTCATCAATCAATAATACAAAATACTGGTTAGGAAGAAGTCAATATTGGAATGGAAGTTTTGATGGTCGTATAGCTGAAGTTATTACTTATTCAACAACAAATAACGATGGAGATTCAACACAAGATAGAAATAGAATACAATCTTATTTAGCAATTAAATACGGAATTACTTTAGGCATTAATGGTACATCACAAGATTATGTAAATAGTGATGGTACTTTAATTTGGGATCAGGTAGCAAATACCGGATTTAATTATGATATCGCTGGTATTGGTCGAGACGATGTTTCTGAGTTAAACCAAAAACAATCAAGTAGTGTAAATAATGCTACAGATGTTGAGGGACCAATTGAAGGTGTCATAACCATAGGGTTAACTGATATTTATGATACTAACAAAGAGAACAAAGATTTTAATGCTACAACTTTAAACAATAAAGAATACTTAGTTTGGGGTAACAATAATGCTGATTTAACTTTAGATCCAACAGAGCACATTGTAAATATGAGTTCTGGAATTATGGCGCCTTCATTGCCACTCGTTACTGATGTTTCGTTTCAATCTATTGAGCGCATTTGGAAATTTATTGAAACAGGTGGTGATGTACCAACTGTAAAATTAAGCATACCATTAAGTGCTGTTAGAAGTATTACACCACCAGGAAATTACTATATGTTTATATCTAATACAGGTATATTTAATCCAACTGCAACTTATCGAGTAATGACAGATGATGGTAACGGTAATCTTGAAACTGAATATGATTTTACTGGTACCGAATACATCACTTTTGGATATGCTGAACGAGTAGAAGTTGAGCGTTCTATATACTTTGATGGTGCTGTAGATTTTGTTAATGTAGAAAATAAATTAAATCTTGATGATACAGGGTTTACTATTTCTTCTTGGATAAAAAGAGATGCAGCAGATACTGGTACAGCTTCTATAGTATCTAAAAGAGATGCAGCATTTACACAAGGTTATGATTTTACAATTTTAGATGATAATAGAGTTGAAATTTTCTGGAAAAATGGAACAGATCAAGTTTTACGATCTAATACAAGTATTCCAGATGATATTTGGCACCATGTTGCTGTAATATACGACGGTACTGAAGTTGCAATCTACATAGATGGCGTATTAGATATTTCTGCAAACAGAAGCCCACCAACAGATACAAATGAGTCTTTCTATATTGCTGCAGCCGGTAAAAACACACCTACACAATATTTTAGAGGAAACATAGACGAAGTCAAAGTATGGGATACAGCACTTAGTGTAGATCAACTTCGATTTGTAATGAATCAAGAGATTTCTGATAACGCTGGTCAAGTAATGGGTAATGAGTTACCTACTGCAATTACAAGAAATGATATTGATGCTATAGATTGGAGTGACTTAGCCGCTTACTACCCAATGTCTGTTTATACTTATACAAATACAGATGATGCATCAGGTAACGCTAATCAAGGTGCTTTAAGAAATCTAAATACTGTAGATAGACAAACAGCTCCACTACCTTATGCATCTACTCAAGATGGGGATTGGGATCTTAATACAACATGGACTAACGGAAATGTACAGTACATACCAGGATCAGCATCTATCGTAGACCCTACAACAACAGTTAATTGGAATATTATTAAAACAGCGCACGACGTTAGTTTAGATAATGCAACATTACCTGTTGCAAATTTAGAAAACAGAGGAGTATTAGGCTTATATGTTGATGCTAACGAATTAACTTTAATTGGTGATAACGCTACAAATACTGGTAACGGAATCACAGTTTCTCATTACTTAAGCTTAACCGGAAAAATTGATTTAGAAGGTGATTCTCAATTATTACAACCAATAGATAGTGATTTAGATGTTGCTGTTAGCGGAGCTTTAGAAAAAGACCAACAAGGAACAGCAGATACTTATACTTATAATTATTGGTCAGCACCAGTTGGAGAAACAGATATTGCTAAAAACGATTACCGTTATACATTAGAGGATATAATGTTTGATGGTACAACACCTATAAACTTTACTCCTATTGGATTTGATGGATCTGCCGGAACACCAATTACTATTGCAGACTATTGGGTTTGGAAATTTGCAAACCAAGCAGGTGGTGACTATTCAGCTTGGCAACATGTAAGACGTACAGGTACTATAGATGCTGGTCAAGGATTTACAATGAAAGGACCTGGTACTGGACCAATAAGCACAGATCAAAACTATGTGTTCTTAGGCAAACCTAATAACGGAGATGTAAATCTCGCTATAACTGGTGGAAACAATTACTTAGTTGGTAATCCGTATGCATCAGCTATAGATGCTAACCAATTTATTATAGATAATGGAGTTGTTTTAGACTATGATCCAGATGCAACAGACCCATCCTCTGTGCCAGATACGACACCATTAATAAGTGGTACGTTATACTTCTGGGAACATTGGGGAGGCGGTTCACATGTATTAGCAGAATACCAAGGTGGTTATGCTACTTATAATTTTTCTGGTGCAGTTGCAGCTGCATCTATAGGAACTAATGATCCAGACGTTGCAACTGGAGGAACTCCAACTAAAACTCCTGGTCGTTACATACCTGTGGGCCAAGGATTCTTTGTATCTGCAGAAAATTCAGGTGTAGTTAACTTTAACAATGGTCAGCGTGTATTCCAGAAAGAAGGCACTGCTAATTCAATATTTGTTAGACCAGACGGTGACGGAGCAGCTTCTAATACAAACGCACAAAGAACTGAAGAAACTGATGACCGAATGAAATTTAGATTCGGATTCAATTCAATAAACACCATACATCGTCAAATACTTTTAACAATTGATGAAAACACAACATCTAATGCTGATTGGGCGTATGACGCCGCTTTGAATGAAGTACAAATAGACGATATGTTCTGGGTTATAAATAATTATGAATATGTAATCCAAGCAAGTGATGAAGCAGAAGAATCTTCTATCTACCCTATTGGTATAAAGACAGATTCTGATGGAATAAATTCAATCACAATTGATGCGTTAGAAAACGTACCAGATAGTATTGATATATTTATTAATGATACAGAATTAAATACATACCATAACCTAAGAGATAGTGATTTTGAAATCTTCTTAAATGCTGGCGAATATTTAAATCGTTTTGAAATTACATTTAGTGAAAACAGTAATATTCTTGGAGTAGATGATATAATTAAAGAAGGAATTGACATTCTTTACTCTAATGATATCGAAAAAATTGTGTTGATTAACCCTAACTTAATTCAAATAGAATCTATTGAACTATTCAATGTTTTAGGCCAATCTGTAAATACTATTGAAAATATTTCGGAGAGTGGTTACTCTGAATATGAAGTTGAGAATTTAAGTACTGGAACTTTTATTATTAAGTTATATACTGTAAGCGGTTCAGTAGTAACTAAAAAAGTTTTAGTAAACTAATTTTGCCCCAAATCTTGAATCTTAACCTAAAAAAGTCCTGATCTTATCAGGGCTTTTTTTTTAAAACCTATTTAGGTCTTAACAAACCTTTATCGTTTTTACTTTAGTTTTAAACTCTTTCTGTAAGATTTGATACTAATAATGTCATTACTCTTTTTAGGATTGATTTTTAAAAGCTTAGCTCTCAACTCAGAAGAAACACATACTTCTGAAGGCACCAAAACTTCTTTGTTTATCTTTTCAGTTTCAATAACGTTACTAGAACTAACTTTAGTTTGTCCAAAGGAAATTGTAGTTGCGATTAGTAAAAAGACTATTGAGGCTATTAATTTTTTCATCCTTTTTTAAAGTTCTATAGTTTAACTTCTATACAAAGTAACAAACAAGACTAATTACAGTTTATATTTTTTAGATGAATGAAAACGGTAAATAGATAAGTGGAAAACGAGAACAATAAACATCGATGAGATACACAAAACAGGTTTATATCCCAATAAAATCAGGGTTTTAAAGAATAAATTTTAATAAACAGTAGTTAAAGTGAAGCTTAGGAAGAAAAACACCTGATTTTATAAAAAAAATGAGTTTTTTACATTTTTGAACAAAAGAAATCACTAGTCTTAATAAGAAATAAGTTAGTAGTTAGTCACAAAAGAGTCTCATTCTAATCAAGATTGAGGCTCTTTTATTTTAAAGCATCTAAAAGTTCAGTATACGGCAACTTTTGTTGTTCTCCAGAACTCATGTTTTTTAGTGTAAATACTCCAGATTTCAATTCTTCTTCACCAACTAAAACTACAAAAGGAATATCACGACGATTCGCATAATTCATTTGTTTTTTCTTTTGTTTACCTGATATCGCTGAATCAGGATATAATTCTGCTTTTACACCAGCTTGTCTTAAACCAGTTACCGCTTTTAAACATGCCATAGCTTCATTGTCACCAAAGTTAATAAACAATACTTTTGTTGAAACCGCAATAGTATCTGGAAACAAACCTAATTCTTCTAAAACCAAATAGATACGGTCCAATCCAAAACTAATTCCTACTCCACTCATATTTGGCAGTCCAAAAACACTTGTAAGATCATCGTAACGACCTCCACCACCAATCGATCCCATATTAACACCTTCTGGTGCAGAAACTTCAAAAATAGCGCCTGTGTAATAATTTAAACCACGTGCAAGCGTTACATCTAACTGCAAGTTTGCTGTTTTTAATTTTAAGTTTGAAATGGCTGTATTTATAAACTCTAGTTCTTCAATACCTTTTAAACCTATTTCCGAAGTACTTAAAATAGATTTTAAACTGTCTACCTGATTTCCAAAATCACCTTTTAAAGTAAATAAAGGTTGAAGCTTAGTAATACCGTCTTCAGAAATACCTTTAGAACGCATTTCTTCTTTTACCTTCTCCTCTCCTATTTTATCTAACTTATCTAAAGCAACTGTAAAATCTATTAATTTATCTTGCGCACCAATAACTTCTGCGATACCAGATAAAATTTTACGATTATTAATTTTTATGGTAACACCTTCTAACTTTAAAGCTGAAAACACAGTATCGTAGAGTTGTATAAATTCAACTTCTTGAAACAAAGATTTAGAACCAACCACATCTGCATCACACTGATAGAATTCTCTAAAACGTCCTTTTTGTGGACGGTCTGCGCGCCAAACAGGTTGCATTTGATAGCGCTTAAATGGGAATTCTATTTCGTTTTGGTGTTGAACTACATAGCGTGCGAAGGGAACTGTAAGGTCGTAACGTAGGGCTTTTTCTGAAATATAATTAGAAAAATAATTTGACTTTAATGTAGAATGCCAATCAGCAAAAATTGTAATAATTAACTGCTCTAATTCTGAATTATTTAATTCAACAAACTCTTTTGACTTTTCAGGATTAGGTGTTGTATTCGTAAATACAAACCAACCCAAATCATAAAGCAACTCTTTTTTTGGGATTTTCTCCTGAATAAAATATTCGCTTTCTTTTTTATTTATCTCTTTTGAAAATTTATCTCTAAAACTATCTACATAGTTATTTTGATTCCAATCAATATCATGAATATGGATTTTCATTTTTTCGTAATGGTAGAAAACAGCCATTTTTATTAGTTTAATCATTATGTGATTAAAACTTTCAATAAACTCTCCACTATTCAAAATCTTAAAAATCAAGCGATCACCTTCATCACCATACTTTCCCATTAAAGTATCCGAGTTTTCAAAACTTGGTGTTTCAATAGGTTGAAACCCAAAGACCTTAAATTGCTCTTTTATGGTTTCCATAATATAAGAACGCTTTGCAACTTGTTCTGCATTAAAATCTCTTGTACCTTTTGGGATGCTTGGTTTTTGTGCCATGTTTACTTCCCACGAAAGTGGGAATCTCTTTTTAGTGAAACTTATGTTTTAGAACAGAGCCTCTAGCTTAAGACGTTTAATATCAAAAGCACTTCGACTGCACTCAGTGTAACAATAATTATTATATCGTTATACTTCAATTAATCACAAAAATATTATAATTTTTAGAGGCATTACTAAGTAATCTCAAATTTATAGTAACTTTATAGTGTTTAAGTAGTCTTATACTTAAAAGAATCCAACTAACTACAAGAAAAAACTATGTTTTCACTAGCTAAAGAGAATATTAAAATTGCTTTTGATTCTATTAAAAGTCAACTATTAAGAACCATTTTAACGGTTTTAATTATTGCGATAGGCATCATGGCTTTGGTTGGTATTCTTAGTGGTGTGTCTGCTTTAGAGAATACCATTTCGGGCAGCTTTGCATCTATGGGTGCAAATACCTTTAATTTTCAGCGCTATGAGTTTAGAGCACAACGTCAAAGTAGTAGAGAACGCCAAAAAGTAAATCCGATTCTTAGTTATAGAAATGTAAAAGACTTTATTGAGTCTTACGACTATCCTTTTACTAATGTAGCGGTATCATTTACTGGTTCTTTTGCTTCTGAGGTGAAATACGAAAATAAAAAAACAGATCCTGAAGTGTTAATAACTGGTTCTAACGAATTTTATATTGAAAATTCTGGTTTAGAAATAGAACAAGGACGCTCTTTAAACTTCGCCGATATAGAGAATAACAATGCCGTTTGTGTTATTGGTAGTGATTTGCAAAAGGCTTTATTTCCAGATGAAAATCCAATAGATAAAATCATAAGTATAAGAGGTTCAAAATTTAAAGTTATTGGGTTGATTAAAAAGAAGGGGTCTACATTTGGCAACAACCAAGATTTAACGGCTATTATTCCTATACAAAAAGCACGTTCTATTTTTACCAATCCTAACATTAATTACAGACTTAGTGTTAAAGTAGATAAAAAAGATATGTTAGAAGGAGCACAAGATGATGCGATAATCACTTTTAGAAATGTACGAGGATTAAACCCAATTGAGAAAAATAATTTTGGAATTGAGCGTAGTGAAGACTTAATTAACAGGGTTGCAGAAAATACATCGACGCTTTATATTGCAGCTTGGATTATAAGTATAATCACCATTTTTGGCTCTACAATTGCTTTAATGAATATTATGTTAGTATCTGTTAGTGAGCGAACTAGAGAGATTGGCGTTCGTAAAGCACTAGGTGCAAAAAGCAAGACTATCGCTTTTCAATTTTTTATGGAAACTATAATTATTGGTCAGCTTGGTGGTATTCTCGGAATCGCTTTAGGTGTTCTTATTGGGTGGGGAGTTGCATCTGCATTCGACCTTCAATTTTCTACACCTTGGGTGGCTATGATTTGGGCAACTAGTATTGCGTTTATTGTTGCTGTGATTTCTGGTTTATATCCTGCAACAAAGGCGGCTAAATTAGATCCTATTGAGTCTTTACGTTATGAGTAATACAAATTCCTTTGAAAAAAGTAATTCGAAGATTAAGCGAAGCTAATCTCACTTTAAATTATTAATTAATATCCCTCCTAACGTTAATTTGAGTGATAAGCCCATGCTTGCTATCGAGAATTTTTCAGAAGACCATCTTAAAAAGAAAAACGTTAAGCTTCTCGATACAATTCCTCATTCTTCGAAATCACTCGAAATGACGAAACGAGAAACTAATAAGTCTAATTGAAAATAAAAAAGAAAACACTGAAACTAGTTCAGTCTGATAAAACGAGGAGATAATTATCTCAACTAAAACAGCTTCAAAAAAAAACAATTTGCCTTCAAAACATACTTCTACTAAATTCATTTAACTCTAATAATGAGATTCCTGCCTTCGTAGTAATTTAGCCCTTTATCAAGGTCGCAAAATACTCAAACAAATCACCTTTTGTGATATGTCCACCAGATTGAATCATTTTAAAAAGATCTAAATGCTTGTCATCAGAGTACTCTTTTTTTGCATTGAAAAATTGAATACTATCAGATAATAAATTATCGCGTAACCAATTAAAACCTTCTTTTGTCGTAAAATCAACAACCTCATTTTCAATTTTAAAAGCAATTAAGCGCATGCTTTTTTCATTACATTGAAAAAGGTGGATTTGTTGCGGTGAAATATGCTCTAGATACTTAACCTTGCCTAAAACTCCGAACCATACCAAATCACTAAAAACATCTAATTCTTGTTCAGCAGCTTCTGGTTTATTCGTTTTTATATCATTCCACTCATCGGCCGTAATAGACTGTGAGGCTAAAAAATTAATGAATTCTTGGTGTAATTCTTCAAACTGTTCCTTAGAAAGTCTTGCGTACTTCATAAAAATTTAATTTATAGTATTGTAAGCGGCAAATGGTCTATCTGTAGCTAAGATATCTACACCTAGATTTTTCCATTTATTATATAAGTTGTCACCTCTAGCTTCTGCTTGCCGATCTAAGTTACCCAATGTACCAAGCATACAAACCATATCTTCTTTATGCAATCGTTCATATAATGATGCATCTGATAAACGTGTACCTGTAAAAGCCAACATATTTTGGGTTGGAATTTTAGTCTCAAGCAAACGATTAAATTCCTTGTCATTTCTCGCAGATACAGATAATAATAGGTCTGGCGCTAATTTGTAAGCTGATTGTGCTTGCGAAACGTTGTAAGTTATAATAATAGTTATATCCTCTGCTTTAGCGTCTCTAATCGCTTTAATAACTACCTCCTGACTTACACTTCGCTTAATATCTACAGTCAGAATTACGTTATTAGTTTTACACCAATTTAAAACATCTGAAAATAAAGGGATTTTAAAAGCAGTTACAGTATTGTAATCATCTACCAAAAAGAATTTACTTAATTCTTTATACGTTAATTTTTTTACAGAACCACTTCCGTTGGTTGTTCTATCTATAGAATTATCGTGCATTAAAATGAGTTGCCCATCTTTTGTTTGTGCTACATCAATTTCATACACTGCAGAAATACTATCGCTAATATATTGAAGTGTTTCTAAACAATTCTCAGGATACCTAGCTAGACCTTTTCCACCACGATGCACACTAATGTTTGGATAATCACCTTTAGATGCTTTAAAAACATCTATAAGCTTAGAATTGGTAATCGTTGTTACTGATAAATCTTCCGTTTCAGATTGTTTACAACCTAAAAAGCTAATAATAACTATGGCAATAAAAATACGTTTCATTAGAGATTAGAATCAAAAAAAACCGCTTAGAAGACTAAACGGTTTTTTATTATTTTAAAAAAGAGATTAAGCTTCTGCAATAACTTCGAAAGTTAAATCTACAGTAACAGACCTGTGTAATCTTACAACAGCTTCGTACTGACCTAAACGCTTAATATTACCACCATTAATAGAGATAAATTTCTTATCTACATCATGACCTTCTTTCTTAAGTGCTGCAGCTAAATCCATATTGGTAATTGAACCAAATATTTTGTCCCCAGCAGTGGCACCTGTACCAGCCTTAGATGTAATTTTAATCTCAAAACCTTTCATTGCTTCTGCAGTTTTTTCTGCATCTGCGATTTCAGATTTTTCTTTAAATGATCTTTGTTTTAATGTTTCTGCTAATACTTTCTTAGCAGAAGTCGTAGCCATTACAGCTTGTCCGTGAGGAATTAAAAAGTTTCTACCATAACCGTTCTTAACAGATACAATATCGTCTTTAAATCCTAAATTTTCAACGTCTTGTTTTAATATAAGTTCCATTGTTATGATATTTTATTTTAATAAATCAGCTACGTAAGGCATTAAAGCTAAGTGTCTCGCTCTCTTTACAGCTACAGATACTTTTCTTTGATACTTTAAAGATGTTCCTGTTAAACGTCTTGGCAACAATTTACCTTGTTCGTTTACAAAACCTAATAACCAATCTGCATCTTTATAGTCTACATACTTGATTCCAGATTTTTTGAAACGACAATATTTTTTAACTTTAGACGTCTCAATATTTAACGGTGTTAAATATCTAATTTCTCCGTCTTTTTTTCCTTTTGCTTGTTGTTCTATTGATGACATAATTACGCTTTTGCTTTTGCTTTAACTTTCATTTTTTCTCTTCTTCTCTCAGCCCATGAAATAGCATGTTTGTCTAAACTCACGGTTAAGTAACGCATAAAACGCTCATCACGTCTAAATTCTAACTCTAAAGGCTCAATTGCTTGACCATCTACAGTGTACTCAAATAAGTGGTAAAATCCACTTTTTTTGTTTTGGATTGCATAGGCTAGCTTTTTTAAGCCCCAATCTTCTTTGGATATCATCTTAGCACCTTTAGAAACGAGCATATCCTCGTATTTCTTTACTGTCTCCTTTATCTGATCTTCAGATAAAACGGGATTTAAGAT
This sequence comes from Winogradskyella sp. UBA3174, assembly GCF_002364335.1. Taxonomy (GTDB): domain Bacteria; phylum Bacteroidota; class Bacteroidia; order Flavobacteriales; family Flavobacteriaceae; genus Winogradskyella. The sequence goes on from NZ_DEXW01000039.1 coordinate 36,994, forward strand.
GAAAACAGTTTCATAATGATTCATAATAAAAATTATTTTTTTGTTGTTAAACGGTTGCAAAAATAAGGATAAATTATAATTCTGGCAATGTTTTTAATATGTTAATTCATAGGTATACTTATGTAATACTTCATGTTAAAAAATACAGTTTGTCGGTAATATTTGTTTTTTAACCGAATTTATTGTACTATTGTCGATATCTTAACCTAATAAACAAATAATGTTATGACTTTAAACTGTGTAGTTGTTGATGATTCTGCGATTCAGCGCCTCTCTATAGTTAAGTTAATCGAGAATCATTCCTCGCTTAACCTAATAGCAGAGTACAGCAGTGCGTTAGAAACAAAAAACGGTCTTAATACCCATAAAGTAGATCTTATCTTCCTAGATATAGAGATGCCAGTATTAAACGGTTTTGAACTTTTAGATGTACTCAACAACAAACCCCAAATTATTTTTGTTACCGGTAAAACCGAATATGCTTTTAAAGCATTTAATTACGATGCTACCGACTACCTACAAAAACCAATCACCAAAGAACGTTTTAATACAGCAGTAGAAAAAGCGGTAGAACAGCATAAATTAAAATTAGATTTTAATGAAACTGACGGTGAACACATCTTTGTGAAAAGTAATCTTAAAAAACGTAAAGTTTATATTAAGGATATTAAATGGATCGAAGCTTTAGGTGATTATGTGAAGGTTGTAACAGAAGAAAACAGCTTGGTAGTATTATCTACTATGAAAGCTTTTGAACAAGAATTACCAGAAGGTAAATTTTTAAGAATTCACAAATCTTATATTGTGAATTTAGATAAAATAGACCGTTTTAACAGTAAAAATGTTGAAGTTGGTGCTTACGAGATTCCATTGAGTCGAAATAAAAAGACCCAATTGGTTGATGCTTTGAATAATATGTAGAAACATTACATTAGCGTTTGATGCGTCACATTATAAGTTAAAAATCCTAAGCTATCTTGCTTAGGATTTTTTTATACATAAAGTTGTGATTTAAAGACCTTGCTTTAAATTAGGATTAGTTCAACTTATAAATTTCCTTGTACTTAATTACAGTTTAAAAATTTGAGTTTCACTAATAATTATCAACATTCAAGACGACTCTAACTGGTCTAAAATCTTTGACCGCATTAAAACTGTTCTCAATCTTCATAATAGCTTCTTTTGTTTTTCCTATAGACTGATTCTGTGGAATTTTAATTAAAATGTTCTTATTATACAAATTTCTTATCCTAGATATTGCTGGGAATTCTGGACCTAAAACATTGCTCTTAAATACTTGTTTTAAAGATTTCGCATACCAATCTGCAGCTAAATTAACACGATTGTAATCCTTGTGCTTAAAGGTTATTTTAATAAGCCTATAAATTGGTGGGTATTTATAATTATGGCGATCATTCATTTGCTCAGCAAACATAGCTTTATAAGAATTTGTAGATACTTGTTGCAAAATATTATGATGCGGATTATACGTCTGAATCAATACTTTTCCCCTTTCTTCAGTTCTCCCTGCTCTACCTGCAACTTGAGACATTAATTGATAACTACGCTCATGCGCTCTAAAATCTGGGAAGTTGAGCAAATTATCTGCATTCATTACACCAACTAATTTCACGTATCTAAAGTCTAAACCTTTGGTTACCATTTGTGTACCAACCAATATATCGACTTCACGTTGCTCAAAACTATTTATTATTTTTTCGAAACCATATTTACCACGTGTCGTATCTAAATCCATACGTGCCACTTTATGATCTGGAAACAGCGCTTTCACCTCCTCTTCTATCTGCTCTGTCCCAAAACCTTTAGTATCTAAGGTTTGATTTCCACAACCTTGACAACTTTTTAACATGGCAGAATTATAACCACAATAATGACAGCGTAATTGATCGCGATACTGATGATACGTTAAACTCACATCACAATTAGGACATTGCGGTGACGTACCACAGGTTGTACATTCTATAATTGGCGAAAATCCTCTTCTATTTTGAAATAATATAATCTGAAAGCCTTGCTCTAAAGTTTCAGTCATTTCTTGAATAAGACGGTCACTAAAATGACCTTTCATGCGTTTTCGCTTGTATTTGTCAGCAATATCTACAAGCTCAATTTCTGGCATTAATACATCATTATATCGTGTATTTAATTCTACCAAACCATATTTGCCTTGGCTTGCATTATAATAACTCTCTAAACTTGGCGTAGCAGAACCTAAAAGTGTTTTAGCTTTATGATAATTAGCTAACACTACTGCTGCATCTCTGGCATGATAACGTGGCGCAGGATCGAATTGTTTATAGGATGACTCGTGTTCTTCATCGACTATAATTAATCCTAAATTATTGAATGGCAACAATAATGACGAACGTGCTCCTATAATAACTTGTGCTTTTTCAGAATTATTGAGCATATTGGTCCACACCTCAACACGTTCGTTTCCTGAATATCTACTATGAAATACAGCAACTTTATCTCCAAAATAATCTTGTAAACGTTGCACTAATTGGGTTGTTAAAGCAATTTCTGGCAATAAATATAAAACCTGTTTACCTAAGGCTAACTGCTTTTGAATAAGCTCTACATAAATTTCTGTTTTACCAGATGATGTTACACCGTGTAATAATGTAACAGACTTGGTTTCAAAAGCTGTTTCAATTTCTGCGTAAGCTTGTTGTTGCGCTTCACTTAATTTTTTTGTATCGGCATCACCTTCTCCTTCAAATTCAATTCTATCTGTTTGAATATGATATTCGTCTAAAATATTCTTATCAATAAGTGTTTTTATAATAGACGTTGATGCTCCACTACGTTCTACTAATTCTGATACTTTTATAGATTCATTGGATGACGCTTCCATCGTAAATAATGCCAAAATAACGTCGCGCTGCTTCGGTGCTCTACTTAATAGCTCTAGTAATTCTTGAAGCTTCCCTTCTAACTTATGGTTATCGTGAAGCTTTACGTAGCGCACCAATTTAGGTTGGTATTTTTCGTAAAGTTCTTCTTGTAAATTCAAAACACCTTTAACCACTAAACCATTAATGACAGGCAATACACGCTTTTTGTCTAAGATAGAAACCACATCTTGAATCTTTAGAGATGACTGATGCAGTAAAGCTTCATAGATTAAAAACTCATCATCTTTTAATTCAGCTTCTTTAACATCTGCATTTTCGTTTTTAGAAATAATAGTTTCACTTTCTAATATAAAAGCGTTGGGCATTGCAGCTCGCATTACTTCGCCCAAACTGCACATATAATAGCCAGCAACCCATTCCCAATGTTTAATTTGTGTTTCTGTAACTACAGGTTTTTCATCGAGGATCTGATGAATGGTTTTAGCTTCATAAGCTGTTGGTGGATTATTATGAATCTTATAAGTCAGCGCAGTATAAATTTTACTCTTACCAAAGGGCACAGCGACGCGCATTCCTTGTTTTAAGAAGTTTGCTTCGGCTTCTGTTATATGATACGTAAAGGCTTTTTGAAGCGGAATTGGCAGTATGACGTCTATAAAATATATCAATCTATAATGCGTTGCCAATATTGGGTTTTATAAAAAAATGCGACGTAGCCTCTAACCTGAAGTTGGTTAGGATTATCTTCATCTAATTTTAATCGGCATTTATAAACTTTACCATTACTTGGGTTAAGTACACTACCACCTTCATAGACATCATCATCTTTTGAAAGACCATCTATAATAAGCATCCCTAAAATAGGCTTGTCTTTATATTTACCTTCGCATTTAGTACACTTAGAATTCTTCTTTTTCGGATTTAAAATTTCAATAATTTTGCCATAAATTTGACCTTCTTTTTCATAAATAGTGACTATAGATTTTTCTTCACCTGTTTCATCATCAATAGTTTTCCATTCACCTTTAATAGATTGTGCAAATGTTAATGCAAAATAAATAAAGAATACTGTACTAAAAAAAATCTTTTTCATCATTTAATATCAAATTTACTTAAACGTCTTAATGTCGCATTTAACTCATATCCTAAGAGTAGAATATTAGAGTTTAACCATAGATAAAATAAAAGAATTAATAAACCTCCAATTGAGCCGTAAAGCTCGTTGTATTGGGAAAAGTTATCAATATAAACACCAAACAAATACGATGTTAATATAATTAATAATGTGGTTAGTAAGGCTCCAAAAGAAAAGAAGCGTGTTTGTCTGCCTTCTTTAGTCCCAAAGTAATATAAAATTGCAGTCGCTAAATATACCATCAATACAAAAAACATATACTTTGCAAATACAATCCACCCTACTCCTTTGTCGTTGCCTGCTAAAGCTTCTCCACTATAACTCTTATATATTGGAGCTAAAATATAAATCTGAAAATAGCCAAATACAGCTACTGTAAGTAATACTAAAATTGCAAGAATTAGAGCTATCCCTAATGCGTACATGTATTGCTGAAATACATTACGCGTCAATTGTGCATGGTATGAATTTTCAAAACCCGAAAACACTGCATTAACTCCATTTGCCATTAACAACATTGATAATAAAAAAACTGAGGATAATAAACCTGCACCTCCACTAATATTTTCAAAAATATTAGAGAAGAAAAAATCTGAAGTTTGAGGTGGTAAGAATGAATTTAAGAAAAGTTCAAACTCAATTTGAAAATCTTTAATTGGTATATGTGGTATAACGATAACCACAAATAACAAAAACGGAAAAATAGCTGTAAAGAAACTAAAAGCAATAGCACTTGCTCTGGTGGTTACAGCACCTTTTACAATACCCAAAATATAAAGCTCCAATAAGTCATAAATAGATAGACCTTCAAAACCTGGTAACTTTATTTGCTTAAAAAAGCGAACAACCAAGTTAAGCACTGGTATTTTATCTAATTTATTCTCAATGGGTTTTGACATCTTAAACGGCTTTCAGGCTTAAATCCATATTATAAACAGAATGCGTTAATGCACCTGAAGAAATATAATCTACACCACATTCTGCATATTTTCTAACCGTATGCTCATTAATACCACCAGAAGATTCTGTTAAACATTGGTCTCCAATAAGCTTAACTGCTTTACGTGTGTCGTTGTAATTAAAATTATCGATGAGAATTCTATAAACTCCACCACAATCTAAGATTTCTTTAATTTCTTCTAAATTTCTGGCTTCAACTATAATTTTTAAATCTCTATTTGTGTCTTTTAAGTATTTTTTAGTAAGGTTAATAGCCTTAGAAACTCCACCTGCAAAATCGATATGATTGTCTTTTAGCATAATCATATCGTACAATGCAAATCTGTGATTTTCGCCACCTCCAATTTTAACAGCCCATTTTTCTAAAGCTCTAATACCTGGTGTTGTTTTGCGTGTATCTAAAATCTTTGTTCCCGTACCTTCCAATAAATCTACAAATATCTTGGTTTTAGTAGCAATAGCACTCATACGCTGCATAGCATTTAAAACTAAACGTTCTGCTTTCAAAATAGACTGTGAAGCACCTTCTACAAAAAATACAATATCGCCATATTTAACATCGCTTCCTTCTTCTATTAAGGTTTCTACTTTCATATCTGCGTCGACATAAGCAAAGACCTGTTTTGCAAACTCGATACCTGCAATAATACCATCATCTTTTACTAAAAGTTTTGCTTTACCCATCGCTGAAGCTGGTATACATGCCAATGAACTATGATCACCATCACCGACATCTTCTCTAATAGCATTGGCTATAATTCCTTCTACTTCTTTATTGAATTGTTCTTGTGAAATCATTAGTAAACTTATTTACTGTAAAAATAGGAATTGAAAGATTAAAACATCAAAAACTAAATACCAAATTCCAAAAAAGTATAACTTTGTGATTATGAATATTAAACTGATAGCCATAGGAAAAACAGACAATAAAAACTTAATCGCACTAATAGAGGATTATAAAAAGCGATTAGGGTTTTACATTCGGTTTGAATTTGAAATAATTCCAGATTTAAAAAAGGTGAAGCACCTTTCTGAAGCGCAACAAAAAGAAAAAGAAGGGGAGCTTATCTTGGCTAAAACACAAACCGCTGATGTACTTGTGCTTTTAGATGAAAATGGAAAACAAATGGACTCTATTGCATTTTCTAGCTATTTACAAAAACACATGAATGCCGGAATTAAGACCTTAATCTTTGTAATTGGAGGTCCTTATGGGTTTTCTAATGCAGTTTACAAAAGAGCGAATGGTAAACTAGGCTTATCTCAGATGACATTTTCTCATCAAATGGTACGCTTATTTTTTATAGAACAACTATACAGAGGATTTACTATTCTTAAAAACGAACCCTATCATCATAGATAATTCTGTGGTTTGTATTATATAATTAAGGGACTAATAAATAGCTATCGTTAACTAGTTACTAATCCCTTATTTACTAAAATCTAGATTATATTTAATGTGTTTTAAAAGTCTCCTTGCGTTTTTTAAGTTGACGTGTTAAATCACTAATCGTTTCATTAACAGATGTTTCATAGGTATGCTCACTCGAATTAGCAAAAATACGAGGACCTGGTAAACTTAATTCTATATTACAAATTTTACCTGCATCGTGGTCTTTATCATTGTGCTTAAAATAAACCTGAGCTGAAATAATAAAATCAAATTTATTAGTTAATTTTTCTAATTTATCTTCTGTGAAAGCTGATAATGTTTCGCTTACGTCTACATTTACATATTGAAAGTTTACCGTCATAATTTATATTATTTTAATTCATATTTTATATCTGAAAGATACATATTTTACCACTTTTTATTCCTGATTTTTATCATAAATAATCGCTAAAATTTATTTGCTTTTAAAAAGTAATTTTTAATAACCTCTTCTATTTAATTCTAAACTAGCTAATTACTAAAAAACAAATACTATAGTTTGTATTTTGTGTCATTTTTCATAAAACATAAATATTTGGTCATTTAAATTTGATTATTATATTCGTTTTAATTTAAATATGTATCTTAGTTTTGCTATTAACCTTCAATGAAACGAAAAACTAGATTATTAATTAGAGATGCATTTTTATCAACAATACTGTCGTGCATATTATTAGCTATTCTTTCTATAGTATTTGTTAACATCAGGTTTTTCAATCCTTTACATAAAGCGCTAAAAGATTTTAGCTTTTTAGATGTTTATTATGCTGAAAAATTTGAAGATAATTCTAAGATTAACAATGATATTATTTTGGTTAATGTCGAAAACCATGGAAGAGAAGTTATTGCTACACTTTTAGAATCTGTTTTAAATGAAGATCCCAAAGTTGTCGGTTTTGATATAATCTTAGAAAAACATAAAAGCCACAATCATTCCGATTCGCTGCTTGCAAAGTTGCTTAAAAATAAAAAAGTCGTTACTTCTTTTGATTTTAATGAAGATGATATTGAAGATAATGTAATAGAGAACGAATCTTTTTTCTACAACCCAAATGAGTCTGCCTATGTTAATTTCGATTTTAACGAGGAAATCGCTGTAGTTAGAGAATTTCAAGGTATGATGGACATAAATGGAGAGAAACGACTTTCATTTGCCACCATGATTTCTAAACATTATTTAAAACCAAAAACATGGAAAAAAAATAAGTACGATACAAAATTAGAAAATTTACAGGTCATCAAGTACTCTGGTAATTTGGAAAAATTCCCTATACTCTCTATTAATGATTTTCTTTTTAGTAGTTCTAAAAAAATATTAAAAGATAAAATAGTAATACTTGGTTATTTAGGTTCTTCAAAATCTGATAATCGTTTTGACATAAGAGATAAACACTTCACTCCATTAAATAATCAATTAGCCGGTAAAAGTGATAAAGACATGTATGGTGTTGTTGTCCATGCCAATATTGTAAACATGCTTATTAAAAATGATCTTATATATAGAGTGTCTTATTTATGGCAAGGTGTAATTACCTTTATTTGTATGTTTATATCTACTATGGTTTATATGAAACTAAATAGGAACTACAAAATAAGTTATCGAACTCGAAAACAGACCTATCAATTTACCTTTTCAGTAGTTTTATTACTAGTTGTATTTGGCTTATTAAAAAATGATATTGTTTTAAGTCCATTCATTATAATAATCGGAATATTATTGGCAGGAAGTTATTTTAAATATTATAAACATTTAGTACGCTACATAAAAACAAAAAGAAAGTGGAAAACCTATGTAAAATAAAAAAATGTATTCGCTTAACCCTATTAGCCGTTCTTATAAGTTCAGCAAGTATGGCTCAAAACAACAACTTATTTGTGCTTAAGTTTGAAGGAGAACCTTATACAAAAAAAAATGACTCGGTAGAAATAGTAACTATAGGAACTATAATAAGCAAGAAAACCAAACTTATTATGAATAGAGACGATGTCGCCTATATCATTAACAACGAGGGAGATGTTTATGAACTGCATGAAACCGGAACCTTTAAGCATAAAGAGCTATTAAGGTTACAGGCAATTAAGAGTAATAATAGCTACAGTAGAGAGGTCATGATTTATTTCTGGAAAGAGTTTACTAACACTCTTTCTGATGGTTATAATAAAAGTGGTTTTGTGTATAGAGGAGATTATGTAAATCTAATTCAACCTATAGACAGCACTAACTTATATTCCAATGAAATTCGTTTTGAGTGGGAACAAAAAAAGAGTAAGACCAAACCTTACTATTTTGTTTTAAGAGAAACTGGTTCTGATAAAGCAACTAAAATTGGAACACACGATACTAACATCACACTTTTCATAGATGACATAAACCTTAAATATGGAGGCTCTTACGAGTGGACCGTAATAGAAAGTAAATATGAAAATTTAGAGACAACTGAATTTAGTCTATTTAAGGTACTTAAAGAAACAGAATACAAAACCAAACAACTAGAATTAAAAGCATTATCAGAGTTCTTGAAACCCCTTGGTTATGGAGATTCTGAAATTAAAGATATGTTTTGCAAGAGTTATAAAACCTGCCTATAACTCTTACATAGATTAAATAAAGTTCTTCTATTCCTTTATGAATTTTATAATTTTCTGTTGCTTTTTATTTGAAATTTTCAGAAAATAAACACCGGCTTCAATCATCTTTACATCAATTTCTTCAAAATTACTTTTAATACTTTTAATTTTTTGTCCAGCAATTGAGAATAGATCAATTCTTTCAACTAAAGTTGTATTACCTTTTAAATAAATAAAATCTGATGTTGGATTTGGATAAATATGTAACGCATCTAATTTGTTAATATTAATGACAGATAAAACAACATCAACTACAGCAGATCTTTCTTCACAAGCACCTGCAGCATGAGTATATGTGTACATTTGAACACCATCTGGAGTAGGTGACCAAACACCTCCTGGATCAGGCGTACCTTCTAAAGCATTAAATAATTGAGATTCAGTTACTGTTTCTCCTGAATTAATTGTGTAACCACCATTCTCACCTGCAGACAGTTGTATTTCTTCTGTTACTGTAACAGTTGCTGAATCACTATTTACGGCATTAACAGTATAGGTATAAACTCCTCCTCCGTTAAGGGCCGGACTCCATGTACCACCAGTTTGTGGACTACCATTTAATGCATTAAACATTAGACCTTCAGTTAATAAATTACCTGAACAAATGTTTAAATCTCCATTCTCTCCAGCATTATCTGGAATATCAATAACAAAATCGAAAGTTGCAGTTTCACTTTGACCGCATTCGTTTTCTACCAAATAAGAGAAGCTATAAAAAAACTGACCTGCACCAGTATCTGGAAAAACAACGGTACCATCATCAACGTTTACTAATAGATCTCCTGACCATAAACCTCCAAGTGTAGCATTATTACTTAAATAGGTGTCTAAATCAACCACACTAGGACTTATAGAAATATCTACTTGACTATTTCCTGCATTAACATCTTCAACATTATTAATTTCAATGTCAATTAGTGCTTCATCTTCTTCACCACAAGAATTTTGTACTCTATATATGAAGTTATAAGTAAACTGACCTGCACCAGTATCTGGAAACTCCACATCTTTATTATTAATAATAGTAAGTCCATCAAGACTTTCCCAAGTACCATTAGCATCAGCATCGAAACTAAGATAATTGCTTAAATCAACAGTATTAAAATCAAAACAATCTTCAAAAACGAAATCAGAGTCACCAGCTACTGGAGAGGGTTCAAAGTCTAAAGTCACAAATACGGGTTCCCCAGCACAATCCTCTAAAAAATTCTTAGCATTGAACTGATAAACACCAGGTTCTGTAATTTCCGTTAAAGGAGACGGGTTAGAGCCATCTTCTAAATTATCGTTTTCATTATACCAAGAATTTTGGGGTTCAAAGATATTACCAAAATCTGCTGCTTCGTTAAATTCCGAAGTATCTACATCTAATTGAATTTCTAACTCATTATACAAATCTAAAAGGCTTGCATTATCAAAATCACATAATTCAACTGTAATATTGGGTCCAGGCTCAAAAGGAATTATCACTTCACCAACTGTCAAATTTGCTGTAGATTCAACATCTAAAGTTAATGTACTACCTATACCTACAGGCGTATCGATGGAAACAATTAATGAATAGGAAAATTGACCTGCCCCTGTATCTGGAAAAGTAACGACTGGACCAGATGAAGTTACACCAGGAAAACCGCCATTTTGGGAAACAGTAATAATAGACGAATTAAATTTTGTGCTATTATAATTTGGACTTGCTAGCTGATTTAAATCATAAGATGTAATGCCGCACAATGTGCCTCCGTTACCAAGACTTAATCCAGCAGTTGGAAAGCTTTCATATTTTAGTAGTGCTGTACTATTACCAATCTCAATTTCATTTATATCAAATGCTTTGAATTCTATTGTGCAAACTAAAAAAGTATCGTCAGGATTTACATCTGTACTCAATTGGAAATCGGTTAATTCCCATTCCCATGTAACATCTCCACAACCTAATGTCGTAGCGCCACCTTTATTATCAAGCCATGCATCAATTTCGGTGTTATTTCCATTTGAATCGTATTGTATGACAAGGTTTTGAGCTTGTTGATTTATTATTAGGTCACCAATAAGTGTTACAAAGACGGGCTCACCAGCACAATCCTGTAAAAAATTCTTAGCATTAAACTGATAAACACCAGGTTCTGTAATTTCCGTTAAAGGAGACGGGTTAGAGCCATCTTCTAAATTAGCGTCTTCATTATACCAAGAATTTTGGGGCTCAAAGACACTACCAAAATCTGCTGCTTCGTTAAATTCCGAAGTATCTACATCTAATTGAATTTCTAACTCATTATACAAATCTAAAAGGCTTACATTATCAAAATCACATATTTCAATTTCAATATTTGGCCCAGGCTCAAAAGCAACTGTTACATTATTTGCGGTATAATTAGTTGTTGTTTCATACATTCTGGGTAGTTCCATTCCAATAATTACTGTTGTCTGAACTTTAAACTGAAAATTAAAAGTAAATTGTCCTGCTCCGGTATCAGGGAATTTTACATCTGTTCCCTGTCTTTCTAATCCTGGCTTACCACTTGTTTGTTCAATGTCAAATATTGATGAGTTATATTTAGCATCTGTATAGTCTACTCCTTGATTTGGAAAAGTAAATAAATCATCATCAAAATCACTTATTGGAAAAGTGTCCTCACAGATTGCCCCTCCGTTACCTGCACCTTCTCCTGCTGTTGCAAAATTGTCGAAAACAATAAATGCATTAGTAAATATTGAATTTCCTTCTTCATCTATTCCTATGAATTCAATTTCAATATTGAGTCTATCGTCTAAAGAATCACCATTAGTATCTTCTAAAAAGTCATCGATAATATCATAGTCCCAATCTACATTACCACATGGTGTGCTTACAATGGCATTACCATTATTGTTTAACCAAGTATTCACCTCATCTACATTTCCATTTCCATCATAAATTAATTCTAAATTTTGAGCAGATTGACTAAGCGTTAGTTGGCAATTATCCTTAATAGTAAAATCATCAAACCCAACACCCTCATCATGTACTATTTGGTCCGACCCAAAAGCGAGTCTAAAATACACACTACCCATTCCAGCTAAATTACTTAAAGGATGTGAAACAGTTACCCAATCACCAGAACCATTATTAGTACCAAGTTCTCTTCCACTCCAGCCTTCATTTTGCCCACCAGGACTTCCACCACCATATCCTCCATCTACTAAGAAAGTATTAAACCAGTTGATTCCAGTTCCAACAGTTCCTACATTTTGCCAATTGACCAAGTCTGAGGAATACTGTAATACAACACCATCCCATTCAAACTCGCTATTCCACCATAATTTAAATTCAACTGAAGGGGTATATAGAAAAGAAAAATCAAATTGTGGGCTGACCACCGACCCGTTTTCATTTGGAACATAATCTCCTGACAAATTAGTCACCCATGCATTAGTACCAGAAGCGGCCGAATTAATTATTGGAGCCAATGGTGAGCCTAAAGTCCAAGTTGTAATACCACCTTCTACTGTCCAACCCGAAGGGCCTGATTCAAAATCCTCAGTATAAGGATAAGACGTTATTTGAGCATTTAAACTACCACTTACAAGAAGCACAAAAAGAATAAGTATTTGATTTAAGGTTCGAGAGAGAAATGTATGTTTTTTCATAATATAATTAATAGCTTGACTAAAGTAATAAAAATAATTTAATATAACGTTAAAACGCATTAAATCAGCACAATAGAACCCTTAACATGTAGGGTTTATAGCAAACTCTTAATTTAAAACTACTCAAACAACACAAAAGCCGCCCATTTTTGAGGCTCTTTTTTATACTTTAAGTACATTTTGCGTTGTGTATTAATAAAAGCATCTCTTAAAGTGGTTCCTTGTAGCCAATTATTATAAAATAATTTCATAAATTCTGAAGTCTCCTCATCTGGCACTTCCCATAAGCTCATTATTAACCGCTCTACGCCTGCCATTTTAAAAGCACGTTGCAACCCATAGACTCCTTCACTTCCATCGATATCACCTAAGCCCGTTTTACAAGCACTTAAAACTACAAGATCCGTATTTGATAAATCTAAATTAGAAATCTCCATAGCAGTTAAAATGCCATCTTCTTCTTCATTTGGATTGCCACCATTTTTCCATGCATAATTAGCACCTGCTAATATTAAGCCTGAGCGCAATAATGGATCTTCTGCTAATCTATAGTTATCTTCTGTACTTAAATTAAATTCTGTACTTGCATCCCTATTTAAGTTTTCATAAAAGAATCCATGCGTAGCAATATGAATAAGGCTTGGACTTTGACCACTAAAAGTTTTAAAACTTGCTTCTGTCGCTTCGTTTTTTGTTAAAACCGAAACACTTGTACCTTCTTGTTTTAGTAAACTATTTAAACTTTCAATTTCATCTACTGCCCCTTCAAGAAGCGTCCAGCTTTCCCCTCTACTCTTTGTGCCTCTTAGCTTATTTAAAGCAGGGTTATTTAAAAAAAAAGTATCCTCTTTTTGGGTTGTTTCGGCTTCCTCTCCATTAGACGATTCATAATCATAAGTTATTCCGCCAATAAGTACTGTTGTATCCATGTTTAAAGGTGCAATTTCTTCAATCAATTTATAGGTACTGCTCAATTGTATGAGTTTATATTGATTAACTAATGCATTATTACTTTTAGTAATAGCGGCGAAAGCGATTTGATTTAGTAAACCGCTCGGTGCGTAAAATATACTATTGCCCTTTGACAAGTGTATTTTAATAGGTTGCCAGATTAAATTGTACAATTGATCTGAACTGTACCAATCATCTGGTGATTTTCTAGCAATGGCTTTTTTCAATTCAGATTCTTTAAATAAAGGGACCACTTTAGGGAATTCATCTATTGCATTAAACACATAAGCGACGTACATGACTTCACCTGTCAACTCATTATCTTTCAATACATTAAAGTGTGAAAACTCAATAGCAACGGCATCGTTCTTTAATTTACTTTTAACAGCTTCCCAATCTCTCACTAATGAAATACCACCCTCAAAGTTAGATGTATATAACTTTACCAGCTCAGCTTCTCTTTTATTAATTATGATTTTTAAACTATCTGCCTCTACCCTGCTTTTTGCTAAATATTGTGTTAATGATTTAGTCCTTTTATTATTTAATTCTTGATAGCTTTTTATTTTAGCGTTAATAGCATCATCTTCTAAAGATTTTAATTTAAAAGTGATGTCTTTGGAGTTATTCAACAACAGTCCTTTTAGCATCAATTGGTTATTTAAATTAATAGTATTTAAAAGGTCATTATTTAAATTTTTGGAAATAGCAATGGACTGCATTTGGTTAAAATTCTTGGTTAGCATTTTTATAAATGCCTTTTTTTCATTTTCACTACTGAACCTAAATATTTTATCTATTTGATTTACAAAAACACTGTTAGATTGTTCTAAAGCGAGCACAGCCTGTTCCGTCATTCCTAAACCAAAATAGGTATCGCCCAAGGTCTTTAAAAACTGACCATAGTCAACATGCGCCTTTCCTAATATTTCTCCTAGCATTTTTGTAGAACCTTCTATTAGAGGTAATGCTTTTTGATAATCACCTCTTAAATTATAAGCTTTGGCAAGACTAAATTTTCTATTATAATATTCTTCATTTTTTGGCCTCTTATTAGTTTCAAAATAAGTTACATTTTTTTTCATAAGTTTAAGCGCCTCTTCAAAGTCACCTAGCTCGAATAAAGTTTTTGAATAATCATTTAACATATAACTATAAAATGAATGCCATATCTGACCTTCTGGAACTTCAATAATAGTTATGGCATCCCTAAAATAGACAAGTGCGTCCTTATATTTCCCTTCTACAAAATAAAGCTTACCAATATTATTGAGCAACTTTGCATATTCAGGATCCTTTTTACCATGAGAAATTTCCATAGCTTCTAAAGCTTCAATATAAACTTCGTGAGAACGCCCATATCGTCCCATATTTTGATAAAAATAGCCCTTATCCATTAGCCTGTTACTATAAGTGATTTTACTTATTTCAGGAATCTCTAGCGCTTTATTACAGTACAGCATTGCTTTTTCATAATCACCAATGCGATCATAGTTCAATCCTATATTTCCTAATGTTATTGCATAGTTATCATTGTTTGTTTTATTGTTTTTTACAAAAACATCTTGTACTTTCATAAAGGCTTTAATAGATTCTATGTAGTTATTATTATCTTTTTCTATGCGTCCTAACATATAGTTAACCGATAAGTAATACATACTTTCGTAATCACCTAAGTCTTCAAATGTTTTTTGAGCTTTGCTCATATAATGTGACGCCTGATCTAAAAACCTTGCATTGAAATAAGCTAGCCCAATATTATAAAGCCTACTTGCAAAAGCTTCATTTATCTTTCCTTCCTTATTCTCAATTAGACTAAGTGCCGATTTAACAGCTTTATTAGCTTTATCTTCTTGCCTTAAGCCAAGATAAACTGGCAGCAACTCTATTAAAACAACTTCTACTTTTAAAGTTTGACTTGGGTCTTGAGATTCAACTATAGTTAATGCATGTTCTAAATATTCTTTAGCTTCAATATTATTTTTACCTGTACCCTTATAGCTTTTACCAAGTCCGAAAAGTGTTTTCGCATAGGTAGAATCCTTGCTATTGCTTACTAAATCGAGTATAGCCAAATACTCATTGTACAACATTATAGCCTTTTGAAATTGTCTATTAGTTAAAGACAAATCTGCCAGTTCTTGAATCTTTGTAGAATATTCGGAACGTTTTGAAGGTTTTAAGGACTTTGAGTAAACCAAAAGTTCTTTAGTAAGGTTTAAAGAATCTAAGATAGTATATGATTTAGTATACATATTAACCTTATAAAAGTTATATAAGGATTTACCATATTTAGGTCTACCTTCATAATGCGCTTCTGCGATAGTATACGCATCTTGCAAATACGGATAGGCTAGCTTAACCGAATCCTTCTTTAATAAGTTTTCACCTTGCTCGTTTAAGGACTTCCAATACTTGGGTTTTAAGTCTTGTGCATTTAATTTGAAAAAGACAAAAAGGAGTAGACTAAATAATATTTGCTTGTAGAACTTCATAATGTTGATTTAATAGCTAAATCAGAACATAAGCCTAGAGCTGAAAATATGTATACAATAGATTTTAGGTGCTATTAAAATAGCTCTTTTTTATAGAAGAACAAAATTGAAGCTATAAGTAGGGTACTTTATATTTTATCTATCAATAACAAAGTCAAATTTTATCTAATCTCTTGTTAATCGCATTTTAGATAAATTTATTTAAATCCATCTCATTTATAGCACCATGAGAATCGTGAGCTACTACTACTCCATTCTTTATCACTAAAAGCTGAGGCGACTGGTGCATTACTTGAAATTTATAACCCACTTCGTTAGAGACATCGCGATAACTCAACAAGTCTAAATAGTGTAAATCAGCATTGTTATTTAAATCATAAGCAGCAACAAACTGTTTCATGACCATTCTACTAATGCCACAAGTTGTAGAATGCTTAAAAACAAACTGTGTTTTGCTTTCCGATTTTTCTTTGATGTTTTCTAACTGAGATACATCATTTAATGCGATCCAAGGCAACACTTTTTCTTCTTTTGGTTCTGATGAACCACTAAACATTTTATTAAAAATTCCCATACTTTAAAATTCAATTATTAAGACCTATAGTCGTTCATATTCTCTAACCTTACAGACTGACGAAACGTCACGCTATCACTGAATAAATCAGTCATTTTGTCGCTAACCCTATGTTGGTAAGATTATTGTCTAAAGGTAAACAAATACAACACTACTATAAACACTATTTGTTTGAGTTTCGTAGAAATAAAGATTGTTTCAACTCTATTCTAGCAAATAAAAATAAAATTAAATATGAACTTTAATAACTATACAATAAAATCACAAGAAGCAATACAGCAAGCACAGCAGCTCGCTCAAGGTTTTGGTCATCAACAAATAGAAAATGAGCATGTTTTTAAAGCGCTGTTTAATGTTGATGAAAACGTATTACCATTCCTCTTAAAAAAGTTGAATGTTAATTTGGCTATGCTTCAACAAATATTGGATGCAGCACTCGAAAGTTTTCCAAAAGTTTCTGGCGGTGAATTGATGCTTTCTCGCGAAGCCAATAAAACGTTAAACGAAGCCTCTATCATTGCTAAAAAGATGAATGACGACTTTGTGTCTATTGAGCACTTAGTATTGGCTGTTTTCAAATCTAAAAGTAAAATAGCACAAATCTTAAAAGACCAAGGAGTTACTGAAAAAGGCTTAAATGCTGCTATTGAAGAATTGCGAAAAGGAGACCGTGTAACATCTCAAAGTCAAGAAGAAACTTATAATGCATTAAATAAATATGCTAAAAACTTAAATCAATTAGCCCGAGATGGTAAGCTAGATCCTGTAATTGGTCGTGATGAAGAAATTCGAAGAATCCTTCAAATTTTATCGCGTCGTACCAAAAACAATCCAATTTTAGTCGGTGAACCTGGCACTGGTAAAACTGCAATTGCAGAAGGTTTAGCACACAGAATTATAGATGGTGATATTCCAGAAAATTTAAAAGACAAACAAATTTTTGCTTTAGATATGGGTTCTTTAATTGCAGGCGCTAAATTTAAAGGTGAGTTTGAAGAGCGCCTAAAAGCAGTCATTAAAGAAGTGACTGAAAGTGATGGAGATATCGTTTTATTTATCGACGAAATTCACACACTTGTTGGCGCTGGTGGAGGACAAGGTGCCATGGATGCGGCTAACATTTTAAAGCCAGCACTAGCACGTGGCGAATTAAGAGCAATTGGAGCTACCACATTAGACGAGTACCAAAAATACTTCGAGAAGGATAAAGCTTTGGAACGTCGTTTTCAAAAAGTTATCGTCAACGAACCAGATACCGAAAGTGCGATTTCGATTTTACGCGGAATTAAGGAGAAATACGAAACACATCACAAAGTAAGAATTAAAGATGAAGCTATTATTGGTGCTGTAGAATTATCTGAACGCTATATCACAAACCGCTTCCTTCCAGATAAAGCTATTGACTTAATGGATGAGGCAGCATCTAAATTACGAATGGAAATTAATTCTAAACCAGAAGAATTAGATGTCTTAGACCGTAAAGTGATGCAGTTAGAAATTGAACTCGAAGCTATTAAACGAGAGAAAGATGAAAGCAAACTAAAATCTTTAAAAGCCGATTTAGCAAATCTTAAAGAAGAACGTAACGAACTTAATGCCAAATGGAAATCTGAAAAAGAGATTGTAGAAAAGGTACAGACTATAAAGCAAGATATTGAAAATTATAAGCTTGAAGCAGAACGCGCAGAACGCGATGGTGACTATGGTAAAGTAGCGGAAATTAGATATGGTAAAATAAAGGAAGCTACTGTAGAGCTTGAAAAATTTCAGAAGCAATTATCAGAGCAGCAAGAAACCTCTATGATTAAAGAGGAAGTTACTTACGAAGATATTGCTGATATCGTAGCAAAATGGACCGGAATTCCGGTGACCAAAATGCTTCAAAGTGATCGTGAAAAATTACTAAAACTTGAGGACGAATTACACAGGCGTGTTGTTGGCCAAGAAGAAGCGATTGAGGCGGTTAGTGACGCTGTAAGACGCTCTAGAGCTGGGCTTCAAAATCCACATAAACCAATTGGTACATTTCTATTTTTAGGAACTACAGGAGTTGGTAAAACAGAATTAGCAAAAGCTTTGGCAGAATATCTATTTGATGATGAAAATGCAATGACCAGAATAGACATGAGTGAATACCAAGAACGCCATGCTGTAAGTAGGTTGGTTGGCGCACCTCCAGGATACGTAGGTTATGATGAAGGTGGACAGTTAACGGAAGCTGTTAGACGCAAACCCTATTCTGTCGTTTTATTAGATGAAATTGAAAAAGCGCATCCAGATACCTTTAATATTCTATTACAAGTTTTAGATGAAGGTCGCTTAACGGACAACAAAGGACGAATTGCAGATTTTAAAAACACCATTATTATTATGACTTCAAATATGGGAAGTCAGATTATACAAGAGCGTTTTGAAGCAACAAAGGATATTCCTTCAGCTATCGCAGCAGCAAAAATAGATGTTTTGGCTTTATTAAAACAGAGCGTTAGACCAGAGTTTTTAAATCGTATCGATGATACCATCATGTTTACGCCTTTATCTAAAAAGAACATTACCGCTATTGTTGGATTACAGTTAAAAGGTATCACAAAAATGATTGCACAACAAGGCATAACGTTTGGTGCAACACCAGAAGCTGTAGCATATTTAGCAGAGAAAGGTTATAATCCAGAATATGGTGCGAGACCTGTAAAACGAGTGATTCAAAAAGAGGTTTTAAATCAACTTAGTAAAGAAATACTCGCTGGTAAAGTAACCACAGATAGTATTATTTTACTCGATGAATTTGACGGACAATTAGTCTTTAGAAATCAAGGTCATTTGGCAGTAACAAAATTATAAACATTAATGTAACAATTAGGTTACAGAATAGTCTTTATATTGATTGGTTGGTTAAGAGCAACATAAATCTCAAGTACTTGGGAGGAGTGTTGCTCTTCCTTTATAATTTTAATACTTTTTTAGATTTATGAATTTGTTCTTTAAACAAATCTTTGGTTAATGATAGGTTATGCCAAAATGCACCCAAAAGTGGTGATATATTATTCAAATTTACAGATTTAAATAAATCGAAAATTAGAAACTTCTTTTAAAAATTTAGGACTAAAACCTGGAAATGGCACAAATAACAATTCTCGTTTACCATCAATATAACGTGTGTCTAAATATGTTGAAGACATCGGTGGATTTGAGGGCCTGCTTTACTTTATACATTAGTATTATGTAAATTAATAATAGCTTCATTAACTAAGTACGACCAAAATTATTTAGAGACTTCAAACTGTTTACAGATATCTATTGCTTTTTTAATAGATACAAAACCATCCTTATTTTCAGGACAATAATTTAATTCGCATAAAGTAGAATAGCCATTACCAGCATTACCCCAAGCAGAAGAACTCTCTTGCGCCACACCATCTAAACGCTCTAAAATTAGCACCTTTAAATCTGGTTTAATAGTTTAGAAATTAATGCTAAAACAGCACTCATTATACCACCTCCAAAACATATTAAATCGTACTCTTGATTTTTATCAATTTCGTCTTTCATTTATAGGTATGTTAGATATATAGATAATTCATATAATTTACTTAAGTCAAAAAAACAATTTTATATATTTGACTTCAAATTCACAAAAAAATAGCTGCTATGGGTATGTTTCATTATTACGAATTACCAAACTCAGAAATGTTTGTTTTTGATGAGTTTTTAATTTGCCAGATAAAAGAAGGCGCTGAAATAAAACCTGAGCTAAATGAACGATTAAATAAAATTATTCAAAATCATTTTGAAGGTAAAAACATTGTCTATATATCTAACCGTGTAAATTCCTATTCTGTAGATCCCTTAACCTATTCTGAAACAGAAAAAATCCCAAACCTAGTTGCTATTGCTATAGTTCCTAATACACAACTTATGCGTAAAAATGCAGAATTTGAAAGTGAGTTTTTTCATAAACCTTATGAAATTTTTGACACATTAAGTGAGGCAATTCAATGGGTTCACAAAATTATTGAGGCAGAATCGAAGTAGTCTACTCACTTTATTCAAAAAAAAATAGGTTTTTTGTAACATTTACTTTTTTTTCATACCAATATGAAAACATAATCTTTAAGAATGAAATATTTATTATCCTTTTTAGTCTTAGTTTTATTATCAACAAGCTCTGTAAATGCACAGGAATTAGAAAATTCTACACTTTGGAAAATTGAAGGTAACGGATTAGAGAAAGCATCTTACCTATTCGGAACAATTCATATTACTTGTGATGCAACCATAGAAGACGATGTAAAAAAAGCACTTGATGCAACATCGCAAGTTGTGTTAGAAATAGATATGGACGATCCTAATATGCAAAGTAAAATGATGCAAGGTATGTATATGAAAGACGGACAGAAACTTAAAGATTTAGTGTCGCCTGAAGATTATGCTGCTGTAGATTCTCTTTTTATTAAAAATATGGGAATGTCTGTTAAAGTGATAGAAAACATAAAACCATTTTTTCTAACAGCAATGCTCTATCCTAAATTATTAGATTGCCCTATGCAATCCTTTGAAACGGAACTAATGAAAGTTGCTAAAGAACAAGGAGAAGAAGTTAATGGATTAGAAACTATTGAAGATCAACTTAAAGTTTTTGATGACATTCCTTATAAGGCTCAAGCAGAAGATTTAGTGCGTAGTGCAAAAGATAATATGACCTACGATAAAGAAACTTTCTCAAAAATGTTAGATATCTACAAAAAGGAGGACATTAATGCAATGATAGAAATGATGAATGACGAGAATTTCACTTCTGTCGCAGAGCACCAAGATGAATTACTTGATAACAGAAATAAAAACTGGATACCTAGAATAGCTGAATATGCAAAAGAACAACCAACATTTTTCGGAGTTGGAGCAGGTCATTTAGCTGGTGATAATGGCGTTATAAACTTACTTAGAAAAGCAGGTTATACACTAACCGCAGTAAAAAACTAGTCTATAATACATATAATCAAAAAAGAGCTCAATAACGAGCTCTTTTTTGATTGTACATTAGAGGTATTAAAATTTCATACCTACACCAAAACCTATAATTAAAGGATTAATATCTACATCTACACCAACTGTAGCTCCTAATGCTGAAGTAGCATCTACAGTAGCATCTGTTGATAACAGAATATACTTAACATCTAAGTTTAAAAACCATTTATCATTTAAGTTATAGTCTAAACCACCCTGAAAAGCAAAACCTATGCTGTTTTCGTACTCAACATTATCTGCTACATCACCTTCATCTATACCATAAAAAATCGTATAGTTAATACCTGCACCTAAATAAGGCTTAAAATTACCTGTGTAAAAATGATACTGTAAAGTTAGTGTTGGAGGTAATAACCAAACATCACCTAAATCTATATCACCAACAGCAGTATCTACCGCATTAACATCGTGATTTGCTGTAGCAAGAATCAACTCTACAGCCCAGTTTTTAGTAAAAAAATAAGTAAAATCAAGTTCTGGTACAAAAGCAGCATCAATTTCTACATCACCACCAATAGCTTCTATATCAGCAGATTCATTCGGTATTACACTAATTAACCTAAATCTAATTTGCCATTTACTATAATCGTCTGTCGCCATATCTTCTTGTGCATTTAAGTTAAAAGTAAAGCCAGCTAAAAGCATAAATAAGAATAAATTTTTAATGAGAATTGTGTTTTAATTTTCAACAAAAATAAAGGTGTCTAAGCACAAAAAAACTGACAAATGTCATAATCTAAAACATAGTCTTATACTGTAATTATTCATTCTATATTTATAAAAAAATAAACTATTGAAATACAGCTTTTTATAGTTTAAAAAGAATGTTTTCGATAAAATGAATAATAAACACGAATTTAAATGCTCATATTATCGGATAAATCATTAATTTTATCGTGCTATTTAATTCCAACAAAACATAAGACATAATTAAAACTTGTCTAGTAATCCCTCTACTTGTAGAAATTACTATAGCTAAATTATTGTCAAAACCCTACTTAAAAAATTGAATGGAATTAAATAGATACATAGACCACACCCTACTTATTGCTTCTGCAACAGAAGCAGATATTCTGCAACTTTGCGAGGAAGCTTTAAAATATAATTTCTATTCTGTTTGCATAAATAGTAGCTTTGTAGCAATAGCGAAACAAGCTCTTGGTAGATCGGATGTAAAAGTTTGCACAGTTGTTGGTTTTCCATTAGGAGCTATGTCTACTGAAGCAAAAATATTTGAAGCTAAAAAAGCTATAGAACAAGGAGCCTCCGAAATAGATATGGTAATGAATATTGGCAGACTTAAAAGTAATAATCATGTTGCAGTGCTAAAAGATATTAGCAATGTAAAACGTGCCATTGGTTTAACTCCATTAAAAGTTATTTTGGAAATAAGCGAACTTTCTAAAAACGAAATTGTAAAAGCATGTGAGATTTGTATCGATGCTAAAGCAGACTTTGTAAAAACATCAACAGGATTTTCTAAGAGTGGAGCCACCTTTACTGCTGTAAAAATAATGAAGAAGTCAGTTAAAGACCAACTTAAAATAAAAGCATCTGGAGGTATTAGGGATGTTGAAACGGCTTTAAAATATATAGAAATTGGTGTTCATAGAATTGGAACATCTTCAGGAGTTGCCATGATGACTAGTCAAATTTTACATTCTACTTACTAATATTAGCCACAATCCTTAACTTTACACCATGAGTGTACATATAGGAGCCAAGAAAGGCGATATCGCAGAAACTATTTTATTACCTGGTGATCCGTTACGAGCAAAATGGATTGCAGAAACATTTTTTGAAAACCCAAAGTGCTTTAACGAAGTTAGAGGCATGTACGGTTATACAGGTACATATAAAGGTAAGCGTGTTTCAACAATGGGAACAGGTATGGGTGTTCCAAGTATTTCAATCTATGCCAATGAGCTTATTACTGAATTTGGTGTCAAAAACCTCATTAGAGTTGGTAGCGCTGGTTCGTATCAAAAAGATGTAAAACTTAGAGATGTTGTTTTAGCTATGGCTGCCTCATCTACTTCTGGTGTAAACGAAATACGTTTTAAAGGTGCCGATTACGCACCTACTGCAGATTTTGGTCTGTTTATAAAAGCTGTTGAAGCTGCTAAATCTAAAAATATTCCTATAAAAGCTGGCAATGTTTTATCTTCTGATGAATTTTATGAAGATGATAAAGAGGCTTATAAAAAGTGGTCTAAATTTGGTGTCCTTTGTGTAGAAATGGAAGCTGCCGGATTATATACTGTAGCAGCAAAACATAATGCAAATGCATTAGCAATACTTACCATTTCCGACTCCTTAGTGACTGGTGAACATACAACTAGTAAAGAACGAGAAACTACATTTAAAAGTATGATTAAAATTGCTCTTGAGTTAGTCTAATACTATGATTTCTATAACAGATAAGATACAACTTCAAGATATTAAAATTGAAGACCAGTCTAAATTAATGACGCTTTTAGAGTCCATTTATCCTCCTGCCTATGAATATCTTTGGAAAAATAAAGATTGTAGTTTTTACTTAAATAAATTCTACAGTCTAGAAAATTTGGAATTAGAATTAGCCGACCCAAATGCCACCTATTATTTTGTCACATATAATTCTGATCTAGCTGGGATATTTAGAATTATTTATAACAAATCATTTGAAGAATTTCAAAAGAAAAAAGCGACCTATATTAATAGAATTTATCTTGCAAAAACTGCTCAAGGTAAAGGAGTGGCTCAACACTTATTTAATTGGGTTGAACAAGAGGCAAAAGAAAAAGGTAATACACTACTTTGGCTAAAGGCAATGGATTCTAAGAAACAAGCATTACGGTTTTATGAGAAACAAAGCTATAATTATGCTTCACCAACACATCTAGATTTCCCCTTAATGCATACTAATTTAAGAGGAATGCAAATCATGTATAAACTACTGACTTAAAATAAGTTATTTAATAAGCTTCTAAAAAATACTAGTATTCTCTTTATATTTGGGTACACTAATTAATCAATCTTATTATGAAATCTTTTATTCTATCAATCATTCTTGCACTATCATTCACTATTTCTGCACAAGACAATTCTGATAAAGCTCAAATTGAAACGACACTAAACAATTATATAGACGCCTTTTATAAAGGTGATACCACAAAGCTAAAAGTTGCGATAAAACCGAGACTAAATAAATTCGGTTATTGGAAAAACGAAGAGTCTGGAGACTACGAGTACTATGCGCATATGAATTATCAGCAAGCGATGAATTTTGTTATAAAGATGAAGGAAGAAGGTAAATCTAGAGATGAAAATGAAATTAGAAATGTTGAAATCTTAGACATAGGTAACCACATTGCTTCTGCAAAAGTTACAGCCGCTTGGGGAATTGATTACATCCTGTTATCTAAAGATGAAGGTAAATGGATGATTGAACAAGTAATCTGGGAAGGCCCATACCAAAAGGAAAATACACAACAAATAACAACGTATTATTTAATAAGACATGCCGAAAAAGACCAATCAGACAAAACCAATAGAAATCCTCATTTGATTGAAGCTGGTATAAAACGCGCAAATAATTGGGTAAAAGTTCTTAAAGATATAAAGTTTGATATGGTCTATTCTACAGACTACAACAGAACTAAAGAAACTGCTGCACCAACAGCAAAAGCTAATGAGGTTGAAGTTAGCTTTTACAATCCTAGAGATTTAGCATCGTCTGCTTTTATGGAAGCTACAAAAGGTAAAACAGTCCTCATTGTTGGTCATAGTAACACAACTCCGATGTTCACAAATGGTTTATTAGGTGAGAAAAAATACGATATGATAACTGAAGATAACAATGCTAATCTTTATATCGTCACTATTAATAAAGACTCAAAATCATCGACTATTTTAGTCGTAGAGTAAGTCTACTTTTACGTTTTTGAGTTCTATTTTAGAAAGTAACTTTAGTTGGTTTTCATTAAAAGCTTTTCCTAAATCAAAAAGCGCGATGGATGTATTTTCAGATTTGTAATTATTGTAATCTACAAATCGTAATTTGTTTATATAGCGTTCGTTATATGCTTCTCTAAAACGCATCCCTACGCCATCGTCTTCATTATAAGAATAGGCGATATAATCTGTTTTAAGCATTTGTTTATTAACCCAATACACAAATACATCTTCAAAGTCCTCACCTCCACCTTGTTCATTAAACGTGACTTTAATTTTGTAATATGCTTCACCCTTTATGAGCTCTTCTCCAAGCAATTCTTTAATAACTGCTTTATCATTTAAACCATAAGGTAAAACGGAAAAATAATGTACAGAATTAACTGATGCAGTATATTTCACAGCCATAGAATCTTCAACCATGATAAACTCTTTATCTACCATTCTTTTAAAACCTGAGTTATCAAGAATATCGATAATACTGTCGTTATTTTGTTTAAATAACCTTAAAAATGAGAATTCCCTTTTTTCTCGATTAGCCACGTATGCTTTATCCCTGAAATCAAATCTAATTATCGAATTTCTGTAGTTTTTCCCACCTGAAATTTCAATAGATTTATTAATAATATCCTTAGCTGACAAAACATTAGAATCTGATTCACCTTTGCAGCTAGCAACTAAAAACACTAATAAAATTATCTGAAAATACTTCATATTAAAGATTTAGACTTTAAAGTCGTAAAACTAGCTAATACATAACAAGTCTATCCCAAAATAATTATAATTTCTATACCTTTGCTATCCATGCAAAAAACAGTTAACATACTTAACAAAAAGGCTAAATTTCAGTACGATATACTAGATAAGTATACGGCCGGAATAGTTTTAACCGGAACTGAGATTAAATCCATCAGATCTGGTAAGGCTTCTATTGCTGAAAGTTTTTGCGAATTTAATGACAGAGAAGAATTATTTGTTATTAATATGACTGTTGAAGAATATGCATTTGGTAATTACTACAATCATAAACCAAAGGCTGAACGAAAGTTACTTTTAAATAGAAAAGAGCTTAAAAAGCTTAAAAAGGAAATGGATGTAAAAGGTAACGCTGTAATTCCATTACGCCTATATATTAACGATAAAGGATTCGCTAAATTAATTATCTCTTTAGCTAAAGGTAAAAAACTCTACGATAAGCGCGAAACTATTAAAGACCGAGATAACAAGCGGGATTTAGATCGTATTAAAAAGAATTTTTAATAAATTTTAAGAGATTTATAACTTTTGTAAGTATTTTTTTATATTATTTTTGAAATAATATAGGCAACCATTTATTAAAATGTTACGTCTATATAAATAGAATCATTAATCAAACACTATGACTAAAAATCTACTCGGCTTATTATTTATTTTTTTAAGCACAATTGCCTCAGCGCAAATTGTTGGATCAGTTACCAACGAAAAAAACGAACCGCTTCCTTTTGTTAATATTCTTTTAGAAAACACCTATAAAGGAACTACTAGTAATGATGATGGGTATTATGAGCTTAATATATCAGAAACTAAAACCTACACACTTGTCTATACCTTTTTGGGATATAAAACGGTTAAGAAAAAAATTACTGTAGATAAATTTCCTTTTGAACTCAATATTACCTTAAAAGAAGAGTCTGTCTCTCTAGGTGAAGTTCTAATTAATTCAGAAGAAAATCCTGCTGATATTATTATTAGAAAAACCATAGCTCAACGTAAGGCTAATCTAGAAAAGATAAATTCATTTAAAGCAGATTTTTATTCTAGAGGATTAATTAAAATTAAAGATGCACCAGAGAAAATATTAGGTCAAGAAGTTGGTGATTTAGGTGGTGGTTTAGACTCAACACGTACCGGAATTATTTACTTGTCAGAAACTATTTCTAAAATTCAATATTTAAGACCAGATAAACTTAAAGAAAAAATAACCGCATCTAAAGTTAGTGGAAACAGCAGTGGCTTTAGTTTTAATAATGCTATTGATGTCGATTATAATTTCTACAATAACACTATTGAATTTGGTAACGAAATGATTTCTCCTATCGCTAAGAATGCTTTTGGCTATTACCGTTACAAACTAGAAGGTGTTTTTTATGATGATCGCGGAAACTTAATTAATAAAATTAACGTGATTCCGAAACGAGAAAATGACCCTGTTTTTACAGGAAGCATTTATATTGTTGAAGATCAATGGACCATTTATGCTTTAGAACTTCATACTACAGGTATTCAAGCACGTATACCAGCTGTAGATATATTATCGTTAAAACAAACATTTTCTTACTCAGAAGAAAATAGTATTTGGGCTTTAATTTCTCAAAGTCTGGACTTTAAGTATGGTATTTTCGGTATTAAAGGAGATGGTCGTTTTACAGCCGTTTACAGTAATTACGAATTTAACGAACCACTAACTAAAAAAGATTTTGGACGAGAAATTGTCGCTTTTGAAGACCAAGCTAATAAAAAAGATTCTTTATTTTGGAACAAAATTAGACCTGTACCTCTAACAGTTGAAGAACGCACAGATTACATTAAAAAAGACAGTATTCAACTTATAAAAGAATCAAAACCATACTTAGATTCTGTTGATCAAGCCAGAAATAAATTCAAATTAGGAGACATTTTAGGTTACACCTATCAAGATTCTGAAAAAGATATTCGGTTAGGTTTCGATATACCAGCAAACGTAAGCTTTAATACAGTTCAAGGCTATACCGCAAATGCAAATGTGTTCTTTACTAAAGATTATGGTGATTTTAAGCGCTATTTTAGTGCTAGAGCCAATTTAGAATACGGATTTTCAGATGACCGTTTAAGAGCAACAGGATCGCTAACTTATAAATTTAATAACACAAGCAGAGGCCTTTTGACGTTCTCTGGAGGTGTGCAAGTACGGCAATTTAATGCTTCAAACCCTATAACAGCCATCGGAAACAGTATTGCAACGCTTTTCTTTGAAGAGAATTATTTGAAACTCTACGAGCGTCGTTTTTTGCAAGTCAACTATTCTGAAGAATTATTTAATGGCTTGGGCTTTTTCTCTAACGTGAGTTATGAAAATCGTAGTGCACTGTTTAATACTACAGACCAAACATTTTATCCAGACAGAAACAAGGTGTTTTTAAGCAACAATCCTATAGACCCATCAAGTACAGACGCGCCATTTGAAAATCATAATATTGTAAAAATCAATGTTTCAGCTCGGATAAACTTCGATCAAAACTACTTAAGCTATCCTGATAGTAAGGTAAATATTTCAAATGACAAATACCCAACATTAGTATTAGGGTATGAAAAAGGCTTAGGAGCCACAAATAGTAATTATAATTTTGACCAAATAAAAGCAAGATTATCTCAATCTCTTAATATCGCGGACAAAGGTCGTTTTAGTTACAACCTCAGAGCTGGTAAATTTTTCAATGCAGATGCTATTGCCTTCATGGATTTTCAACACTTTAATGGGAACCAAATTAACGTAAGTAGAAGAGGTAATTACACGGATGTATTTAACAATTTAGGCTACTATGATTTAAGTACTAATGACAGTTATTTAGAAATGCATGCTGAGCACGATTTTAATGGTTTCATTTTAGGGAAAATTCCACTCTTAAATAAACTTAACTTTAATTTAGTTGTTGGAGCACACAACTTATCTACACCAGACCGCAGACCCTATCAAGAATACACTATTGGTCTCGATAATATTGGTTGGGGAAAATGGCGTTTCTTACGTATAGATTATCTAAGGTCTTACCAAGGAGGTTATCAAGGTGATGCCATTTTGTTTGGACTGAAATTCTTTTAACTTTATAGAATGAAAAATATCTGTTTAGTTTTATTAGTACTCGCTTTAAATACCAAAGCCCAAGAAGCAAAAGACTACTCTAAAAACGTAGCAACATTAGACACTACTATCGAAACTCTATATTCAGTTATATCTGGTGATAAAGGAGTAGAACGCGATTGGGATTTATTTAAATACTTATTTCATAAAAATGCTAAACTAATCCCAACAAGCAAAAATGAAGCTGGTAGAACAGTTGCACGTTTTATCTCACCAGAAGATTATATTAATACCTCTGGGAAATGGTTGCTTGAAAATGGGTTTCACGAAGTAGAGCTCTATAGATCCATCCAAACCTTTGGAAATATTTCACAAGTATTTAGTACATATGAATCTTTTAAAAGTAAAAACGATACGGAACCTTTTATGAGAGGTATCAACAGCATTCAATTAATGAATGATGGAGAGCGTTGGTGGATTATTAATATTTATTGGATGCAAGAATCTGAGGAAAACCAAATTCCTGGTGAGTATTTACCGAAAAATTAATTTTAATAAGCTACATGCTATGTCATTTCGAGTGAAATTCTCTTTTTAGGGTTTTTTTATCTAGAAGCATAAAAGTACAAGAGGTTCTCTATACAATTTCGACGCTTCAAAATCAATCGAACTGACGATATAACTTCTAATTATATCAAACTTATCTTAAACCTATTTGAGTTATAACTTATAGTCCGTATTTTAACATAATATTTTTTTAAACCATATTAATATGTCATTCAAATCAAATTCAATTTTATTTTTTGTTTTTGCTTTCTCTATTTTAAGTTTAGCACAAAATGCAACAGAAAAAGCACAACCCATTTTTAAAGATGGTGAAGCACAAATCGTTGAAGCTTTTAATAATCCTAAAAAATATATTCGTCACGACCTTTGGGTAGAAACGGAATTTGACACAGATGGAGATGGCAAACCAGATCGTATGCACGTTGATGTAACACGACCAGAACAAACAGAAACAGAAGGTTTAAAATTACCTGTAGTTTACGAATCTAGTCCTTATTTTGCTGGTGTTGCAGCTGACGCACCTGGTACAATGTGGAATGTAGAACACGAATTAGGAGGCATTGGTGAAGAACGTTTTCACCCAGAAGTAACACGTCGTGGTAAACGACCAATCATATCTAATTCGCAAATAAGAACTTGGGTTCCTAGAGGTTATATTGTAGTACATTCGTCGTCTCCGGGAACAGGTTTATCAGATGGTGCACCTACTATAGGTGGCAAAAATGAATCTTTAGCTCCAAAAGCAGTTATCGATTGGCTTTGTGGACGTGCAAAAGGGTATAAAGAACGTGATGGAAACGAAGAAGTAAAAGCATTTTGGTCTACAGGAAAAGTAGGAATGACAGGTACATCATATAATGGCACAATTCCGTTAGCTGCTGCAACAACTGGAGTTAAAGGTTTAGAAGCTATTATTCCTATTGCACCGAATACATCTTACTATCATTATTACCGTTCTAACGGTTTAGTGCGCTCTCCTGGTGGTTATTTAGGTGAAGATATTGATGTGCTTTATGATTTTGTTCATAGTGGTGATGAAGACAAACGTGCTTACAATAACAAAACAGTCCGAGACACAGAAATGATGAATGGTATGGACAGACAAACAGGCGACTTAAATGAATTTTGGTCTAGTAGAGATTACCTCAACCAAATGGATAATATGGAAGCTGCATTATTAATGTCACACGGCTTTAATGATTGGAACGTAATGCCCGAACACAGCTATAGAATCTATAAAGCTGCTAAAGAAAAAGGATTATCAACTCAAGTTTATTATCACCAAAATGGACATGGTGGACCACCACCAATGTCTATGATGAATCGTTGGTTTACTAAATACTTACATGGTATTGATAATGGCGTTGAAAAAGAAGAAAATAAAGCTTATATCGTAAGAGAATATGACGACAGGCAAAAGCCAACGGCTTATAAAGATTATCCAAATCCTGAAGCTAAGGATGTTACTTTTTATCCTTTTTTAGCAGGTGCATTAGACCCTATAAAACCTAAGAGTATAGCTTCCGATACATTCAGTGATAACGTTGAGTTTAGTGGTAGTGACTTAGCCAAAGCAAAAAAATCAAATAACAGATTATTATATGTAACCTCAACGTTAAACGAAGATTTACATATTTCTGGTGTAGCAAAAGTGAGTATTACTTTGGCTAGTAGTAAATCTGCAGCAAACTTATCGGTTTGGATGATATCATTGCCTTGGCAAGAAGGAAAAGACGTTAAAATAACGGATAATATTATAACACGTGGTTGGGCAGACCCAAAGAATCACAAATCTTTAACTGATGAAGAAGATTTAGTACCAGGTCAGTTTTACACTGTTAATTTTGAATTACAACCAGATGATCAAATTATTAAAGCAGGACAGCAAATTGGATTCATGATATTTTCTAGTGATAAAGAATACACATTACATCCAAAAGCCGGAACTGAATTAACTATTCAATTAAATAAGACATCATTAACGTTGCCTGTCGTCGGTGGTGAAAGAGCTTTTAATAAATCAACAAGTCCTATTGCCTTCGGTAAAAAAAAATAGATAAAGCTAAAAACTAGTTTTTTATAAGCTTAAAGGTATTTGATGTGTTGTTATTTTCAATATTCAAGAAGTAAATACCAGCTTCTAATGCTGATGTATTTATTGTATTGTAATTGGAAGTAATTATAATCTGCTTGCCTGTAACATCAAACATTTTATAAGTGTTTATTGTGTTAGATTCAATCGTAATTATGTCCGTAAACGGATTTGGGTAAACATTTATTAGTTCTATTTCATTTTCAGCAATATCTAATAAATCACTACAGTTAGGGTTAACAGCAGTGCTAGACTGAAATGTACCATTATTAATGTACCAGTTTTGCCACTCGCCTCCACTTCCGGTTTGCCAATCCGATAAATCAAAATAGTTTTCTCCTGTTGTTTTCCCTGGTACTTTATAAACTTTTAAGGCTTCATTACTACGTGTCCAATTTAGTGGATTTCCGCTAGTGCAATTTTCTGGCAAATAGTCTGTAGCACAATTAGTTTGAATAAAAAAAGCATGCTCCTCATAATTAGGATAATCACCAAATACATAAGCACGTCCATTAGAATCTACACAAACAGCCGTATATTCATTACAAGCAATACCAAAAGCTCTAGACGAATTATCTGTAGCATAACGTGCTAAAAACGTACTATGTCTAGCTCTTCTATCTGGGTCATCGTAATGTGAGTCTGTAATAAGGTTTTCTAAATACGGAATCTCTAAAAAATCATTATAACCTAAAGTTAACCGATTATGATATGGATTACTCAAAGCTTGTGCATTTGTAATTGTTCCGTTTTCAGCAGAAAAATAACCACCACCTAAAATCGCCATTCCTGCACTTGTCCCTCCAATAACTCCACCTTTCACATTTATAAAATCATTTAGCGCATCTTCTAAGGCATTGTCTTTAAAATAAGTTACATAATCGAATTGATCACCTCCTGCAAACCAAATAGCTTCAGCTTTTTCAACCTTATCTAATACATAAGCACTCGTAGCTCCTTCTGCATTATCAATAACGAAGGTTCTAACCGAATTCACAGTAACTCCCAATTCAGAATAAAAATAGTTATTATAACCATCACTTCCCGAAGCTCTTAATACAACAACATCACCTCCATTGGCTTTGTTTAAAAACCAAACCATAGCTTCATCGCTTTCGGTTGCTCCACCCATTAGGCAAATACCAGCATCTGGACTTATAACTGCGTCAATAGTATTTCCTGTAACGTATTCTGTGTAGCCTTGAGAAAAACTTAACTGACCACAAACTAAAAAAAGTAAAATAATTCTATACATATCTAATTTTTATCTTCTAATAAAGGCACAAATCGAAATTCTCCAAACTCATGCTTTTCAAAATCTTTTGAGCCTTTTCTAATAAACAAAGTCATGGTTTGAACATCGTCACCAACAGGTATAACCAAGCGTCCACCAATTTCTAATTGACTTAATAATGGATTTGGAACAAACGGTGCACCAGCCGTTACGATAATACTTTTAAAAGGAGCTTCGTCTGGTAACCCTTTATAACCATCACCAAAAATAAGTTTTTTAGCTCTGTAGCCTATTTTGGGTAGAAATTTAGAAGTTTTTTTAAATAATTCTTGTTGACGCTCAATGCTATAAACTTTTGCTCCTAGCTCAATTAAAACAGCACATTGGTAACCACTTCCTGTTCCAATTTCTAGGACTTTATCACCTTGTTCAATTTGTAATAATTCGGACTGAAAAGCAACTGTGTAAGGCTGAGAAATAGTTTGATCTGCACCAATCGGAAAAGCTTTATCTTGGTATGCATGATCTATAAAACCAGAATCCATAAACAAGTGTCTTGGGATTTTTCCAATAGCCTTTAAAACACCATTGTCATTAATCCCTTTTTTTGTAAGTATGTCAACGAGTTGCTGACGCATTCCTTGGTGCTTAAATGTATCTTTCAAAAGCTTACTTTAATTTACGCTAAATTAAATTAAAGAAGGACAAATTCAAAGCACGTAATTAAACTTTATTTAATTATTAAATTCACAGTATTTTATATTTTCTTTTTAAAATTTCTAATTCAAAACGACTATTTTTGTTAAAAACAGAAAAACATGCTAAAAGTTGGTGTTCTAGGTGCTGGTCACCTTGGTAAAATTCATTTAAGACTACTCAACCAATCCGATAAATATGAACTGGTAGGTTTCTATGATGCTGATGCTGAAAATGCAAAACGTGTAGTTGAAGAATTTGGATATAAATACTTTGATACAATTGAAGCATTAGTAAATGCTGTTGCTGTTGTTGATATTGTAACTCCTACACTTTCACATTACGATTGTGCAAAACAAGCTATTAAAAAAGGGAAGCATATTTTTATAGAAAAACCGATTACAAATACTGTTGAAGAAGCTGAAACTATAAGAGCTTTAGTAGTTGAACATGGTGTTAAAGGGCAAGTTGGACATGTAGAGCGATTTAATCCTGCTTTTACTGGAGTTAAAGATAAGATTGAAAACCCAATGTTTATTGAATGTCATCGTTTAGCAGAATTTAACCCTCGTGGTACTGATGTCCCAGTAGTTTTAGATTTAATGATTCATGATATTGATATTATTTTGAGTGTAGTTAATTCGCCTGTAAAGCATATTTCCGCAAGTGGAGTTTCTGTAGTTAGTGATACACCAGATATTGCAAACGCGCGTATAGAATTTAAAAATGGCTGCGTAGCCAACTTAACTGCAAGTCGTATTTCTTTGAAGAACATGCGTAAAACTCGTTTCTTTCAAAAAGACGCTTACATCTCTGTAGACTTCTTAGAGAAAAAGTGCGAAGTTGTAAAGATGAAAGATGCACCAGAAAACCCTGGTGATTTTGATATGATTCTTCAAAACGCAGAAGGGATTAAAAAACAAATCTATTTTGATAATCCTGAAATAGAAAACAATAATGCCATTTTAGACGAACTAGAAACATTTGCTGATGCCATTAATAATAACACTACACCAATAGTAACATTGCATGATGGCACTGAAGCTTTACGTGTTGCTACAATGATTATTAATCAGTTTTAGATAAATAAATAAATTTTTCAACCTAAATAATAATGAAAAACATAGCAGTTATAGGTGCAGGTACAATGGGTAACGGAATTGCCCACACGTTTGCACAATCCGGATTTAAAGTTCAACTTATAGATATTAGTGAAGCTTCTCTAAAACGAGGTTTAGATACTATTGCTAAGAACTTAGATCGTATGGTCGCTAAAGAAAGAATCACTGAAGCAGAAAAAACCCAAACTTTAGAAAACATAACGCTTCATACAGATATTAAAGAAGGTGTTGCAAAAGCAAGTTTAGTGGTTGAGGCGGCAACAGAAAATGTAGACTTAAAGTTGAACATATTTAAACAACTCGATGAAGCATGTGGTGACGACACTATTTTGGCTACAAACACATCTTCGATATCAATTACTCAGATTGGTGCCGTAACATCGCGACCAGATAAAGTTATTGGTATGCACTTTATGAATCCTGTACCAATTATGAAATTAGTAGAAATCATTAGAGGTTATAATACTAGTGACGAAGTAACACGTATAATTATGGAACTATCTAAAACCTTAGGAAAAACACCTACTGAGGTTAATGATTATCCAGGCTTTGTTGCTAACCGTATATTAATGCCCATGATTAATGAATCTATTGAGACATTATATAATGGCGTAGCTGGTGTTGAAGAAATTGATACGGTTATGAAATTAGGAATGGCACACCCAATGGGACCATTACAATTGGCAGATTTTATTGGGTTAGATGTATGTTTATCTATTCTAAATGTAATGCATGATGGTTTTAAAAATCCAAAATATGCTCCTTGTCCATTATTAGTAAATATGGTTAGAGCTGGTAAACTTGGTATAAAATCTAAGGAAGGTTTTTATGACTATTCTGAAAGTCGTAAAGCTGAGCAAGTTTCTAAACAATTTTTATAGAACAAAGTGATTAGGAATTAGTAATAAGACACTAATGCCTTTTTTTACTAATTACTAATTTTATGGCAGAAATAATTCCATTTAAAGCAGTAAGACCAACACGAGCTATTGTTGGTCTTGTTGCTGCACGCCCTTATCAAAGTTATACAGTAAATGAGCGTGAATCCCGTATGGATTACAATCCATTCAGTTTCTTACACATCGTTAATCCTGGTTATAAATACGATCAGGAGGTTACAGGCACCGAGCGCTACAATCTGGTTAAAAATCGTTATTTAGAATTTAAAGAAGATGGTATTTTTATCCAAGATGAAAAGCCTTCATTTTATGTTTATAAAATAGTGAATAGACTTGGACAAGCATTTAATGGCATAATAGCCGCTACAAGTGCTGAGGACTATGAAAAAGACATTATTAAAAAACATGAAGACACCTTAGCTAAACGCGAAGAAACTTTTAAAAGCTATATACAAACTGTTGGTTTTAACGCGGAACCTGTACTTCTTACCTACCCTGACAACCCAATTATTTCTAAAATAATAGAAGAAGCTCAAAAGGGTTATGCTGAATTTGAATTTACCATGACCTATAGAGATACGCATTATTTATGGAAAATAGATGATGAAGATACGATTGCAACCATACAAACCGAATTTAAAACTATGCAGACCATATATATAGCTGATGGTCATCATAGGTCTTCTTCTTCATATTTATTATATAAAGATGAAAAAGAAAAAAACTCAAAACATAATGGAAGTGAATCTTACAACTTCTTTATGTCTTACCTTATTCCTGAATCAAATTTGGTTATACAAGAATTTAACCGACTAATTAAAGATTTAAACGGACTAACCAAAGAAGTATTTTTAATTAAATTAGACGGTTTTTTTCGGATTGAAAATAGAGGTCTAATGCCATATTCCCCATCTAAACCACATCATTTTAGCATGTATTTAGATGGGGAATTTTATTCTTTGTATTTACGTAAAACAAATTATGAGTTTAATACATCTTTAGATGAACTTGATGCGCAATTACTTTACAAAACTATATTGAAACCAATTCTTGGAATTGAAGATTTAAGGACTGATAATAGAATTGAATACGTTAATGGTAAGCACGAAATGATTACGATTAAAAGTAGTGTAGACAGTGGTAAGTTTAAAGTAGGGTTTGGTATGTGCCCAGCTACTATTACTCAAATGAAGCAGATTGCAAATGAAGGTTTAAAAATGCCTCCTAAAAGCACTTATATATTACCAAAACTAAGAAGTGGAATAACCATTTACGAATACTAACACTTATATATGAAAAAACATTATTCTATTTTATTATTTATATTATTCATCAGCTTAGATGCTTTTGCACATACAGAAACAATTGGTATTAATAATACTGTAGTTAAAAGTGGTATTGGCCTTGGCAGTGTATTAGCTGTTGTCACATCTTGGGATAGAAACAAATCTATATTACTAGCTATTATTCACGGTGTTTTTAGTTGGTTATATGTTATTTACTTTGCATTAACACAAAAATAATTTATGAGT
The DNA here is from genome assembly GCF_002364335.1 of Winogradskyella sp. UBA3174. Lineage (GTDB taxonomy): Bacteria > Bacteroidota > Bacteroidia > Flavobacteriales > Flavobacteriaceae > Winogradskyella. The sequence continues at coordinate 74,594 of NZ_DEXW01000039.1, forward strand.
ATAAAAGAAAATCTTACAAAAATAAAATCTAGCTTACCAAAACATGTTTCACTAGTCGCAGTTTCTAAAACAAAACCTATTAGTGATTTAATGGAAGCTTACGATATAGGTCAGCGCATTTTTGGGGAAAACAAAATCCAAGAAATGGCAGGGAAGTTCACCGAAATGCCAAAAGATATTCAATGGCATATGATTGGTCATGTGCAGCGTAATAAAGTAAAATACATGGCCGAATTTGTAAACTTAATTCATGGTGTAGATAGTTTCAAATTATTAAACGAAATTAATAAGCAAGCTAAAAAACACAATCGAATAATTGATTGCTTACTTCAGATTAAGATCGCAGAAGAGGATAGTAAATTCGGGATGTCTAAAGAAGAGGCTACTTCACTACTCCAATCTGAGGAATTTTTAGCATTAGAGAATACAAATATCGTTGGACTTATGGGCATGGCTACTTTCACAGAAGATATGACACAGGTTGAAAAAGAATTTAACTACTTAAAATCAACTTTTAAAGATCTCAAAACTCTTAACTCAAAACTCATAACCATTAGTATGGGAATGAGCGGTGACTTCAATTTAGCAATTGATTGTGGAAGTACAATGATTCGTGTAGGAAGTAGTATCTTTGGAGCTCGAAATTATAATAATTAATTATAAGTCGTAAGCATTAATGTTACCTTCGACTTAATAATAAATATCTTAAACAATTTACACAATACTAGACATAGAAACCACTGGTGGCAAATTTAACGAAGAAGGCATTACAGAAATTGCTATCTATCAGTTTGATGGACATAAAGTCACAGATCAATTTATTTCTTTAGTAAATCCCGAGCGAGAAATTCAGCCTTTTGTTGTTAATCTTACTGGTATTAATTCTAAAATGCTTAGAACCGCTCCTAAATTTTATGAGGTAGCAAAGCGCATTGTAGAAATTACGGAAGACTGTATTCTTGTTGCTCACAATGCAGATTTTGATTATAGAATTCTTAAAACAGAATTTAAACGTCTTGGTTTCCCTTTTAAACGCAAAACACTATGTACTGTAGAGCTATCTAAACAACTTATACCAGATATGGAATCTTACAGCTTGGGCAAACTAGCCAGAGCATTGGGTATTCCTGTAAGTGATAGACATCGCGCTAATGGAGATGCTATGGCTACTGTAAAGCTGTTTAAAATGTTATTGCATAAAGATTTAGACAAAGTCATTATTAGAGCTGCTGTAAAATCAGAGCAGCAGTCTAAAATAGCACCAAAACTTACAGAAATAATTGAAGAATTACCAAGCGACACTGGTGTTTATTATATACACGATGCTAATGGTAATATAATTTATATTGGTAAAAGCAATAACATTAGAAAACGCATTACGCAACATTTCACTAATACCAATTCCAAATCAAAAAAAATTCAACTACAAGTTGCAGCAGTAACTTATGAAAAAACAGGAAGCGAATTAGTTGCGCTTTTAAAAGAAAATGAGGAGATTAAGACCAATAAGCCTATTCATAACCGTGCATTAAAGCGTAATATATTTTCACAAGGTTTATATAGTTTTATAGATGCAGATGGTTACCTAAATTTAAAAATTAGTCCACTTAAAAAAGACGAAAAGCCTATTACCACTTTTACAAATAGACAAGGTGCAATAGCCTTTATGAATAGAATGGTTGAGACTTATGAGTTATGTGAAAAATTTAGTGGTTTATCAAAATCTAAATCAGGTTGCTTTAGATATAGTATTAAAGAATGTCATGGAGCTTGCATTAAAGAAGAAACTCCTTTAGACTATAATAAGCGTGCTCTTAATGTTATTGAACAAAACAGCTACCAAAACAGAGACATGATTCTTATAGATCGTGGCAGAGCTATAGATGAAAAAAGTGTCATTCTTATTGAAGGGGGAATATTTAAAGGTATTGGTTTTTTTAATTTAAATCATCAAATTAACAACAGAGATATACTGTCTAATCTAATTACTCCGATGGAAAATAATAGAGACACACAACATATTATACAAAGCTATATGAGACGAAACAAGAGACTTAAAATTGTTGAATTAAAAAATAATAAATGAAAATAAAATTAACCCTATTTACACTTATCATTCCCTTTTTAGTTTTTTCTCAAGGTTTTAATCCAGGAATGCCTGTTTCAAAAAGCGATTTAGAACTAACTTCTTATGCCAAAGATTCAACAGCAAGTGCGGTTGTTATATATGATTATGGCAATAGTTTTATTGATAAAGAAACATTTTGGCTTAGAGTGCAAATGCAACAAAAGATAAAAATATTAAGAACAGAAGGTATAGAAAGAGGTGAATTTGAAATAAAACTCTATAAAGGAAAATCTTCAAAAGAAAAAATTCTAAATATTAGAGGGACAACTTACAATTTAGAGAACGACAATATTGTGAAAACAAAAATGGACTCTAAAGCTGTTTTTGAAGAGGAAAATGAAGATTATACACTCGTAAAATTTATTTTACCTAATGTAAAAGTTGGAAGTGTTATTACTGTGAGTTACGAAACCCAATCTCGTTTTATGTCAAAGTTTCAACCGTGGTATTTTCAAGGTCCAGATCCCGTAATTTATAGTGAATATAATACAAGTATTCCTGGTAATTATGAATACAACATAAAACTGGTAGGATCAATCCCCCTTGAAACTCATGATACACACATTGAAAAAAATTGTATTATAATAAATGGGGATGTAGGTGCCGATTGTTCTGAAGCAAAATATGTAATGAAGGATGTACCTGCATATAAGCCTGAAGGGTTTACAACCACTGCTTTAAACTATACTGCTAGAATAGAATACGAATTAAGTGTAATACAAGGTTTTGATGGCAGCATTGATAAACTAACCAAAACTTGGAAAATTGTTGACAAAGAACTTAATACAAACTCGGACTTTGGCAAGCAATTAAGCAAAAAAAGTCTTGCAAAAAATGTTTTACCAAAAAGTATCACATCGCTTGATGAAGACTTAGATAAAGCAAAAGCTATACATCAATTCATACTCGATAATTACAAATGGAATGGTAAATCTGAACGCTATGATGTTTCAGTAAAAACTTTGAATAAGGAAAAAACTGGTAGTACTTTTGAAATTAACTTATTGTTAGAAAATCTACTAACAAATGAAGGGTTTAAAGTATTTCCTATATTAATGTCTACACGTGCCAATGGCTTAGCAACAAAAATATACCCTGTACTCACGGATTTTAATTACGTTATTTTAAAAACTACAATAGGTGACAAAGATTATTTCTTAGATGCAACTGATCCTTATTTATCATTTGGTGAATTACCTTTTAAATGCCTCAACCAATATGGTAGATTAATTGACTTTGAAGATGGCAGCTATTGGCAAAATATAACAGTTTCTGAGAATTCATTAAGACAACATAAAGTATTAATAGACACTTTTGAGAACGACATGTTTAAAGGTGAAATAGAAAGCAAATTCACTGGATATCATTCGCACAATCTCAAACGTAGTTTTAATGAAAATAGTGAAAGTTATAAAGAGAAGAAAGCGAATAACTATTCCGATTTTGAGATAGATGAACATGAGGTTGTAGATTTTAATAAAAACAAGTACGAATTTAACGAGAAAATCAAACTATCTCTTGAGCCTGAATATTTAGGTAATAAAATATATTTGAATCCATTTTTGATAAAGTTTTTTACCGAAAACCCTTTTAAGCTTCAGCAAAGAACTTACCCAATAGACTTTGGTTATAAAGATACTTACTCCTATATACTACTTATAGATATAAAGGATAATCTGAAAATAATTGAGACTCCACAAGATTTTACTTATAGATTACCTGATAAATCAGGTAGTTTTATATTTAACACAAAACTTCAAGACAATCAACTCACATTGCACTTTAAAGTTAATTTTGATAAAGCCATTTATGATCCAAAATTTTATCAGAGTTTGAAAAATTTCATGAATAAGATAGTAGAAACACAAAAAAATACAGTTATAGTATTCGAAAAGCAATAGTTTTACTTTTTGTACATTTAAAACATGGAATCGAATAATAAACATACCTGGAAAACTAAACTTCATGAAATTATTTATGAAGCAGATACACCTATTGGGAAAGTATTTGACGTTCTATTATTAGTCTTTATTTTACTAAGTATTGTTTTAGTAATGCTAGAAAGTGTTAATAGTATAGACAAAAAATACCATGAACTCTTATATATTGGTGAATGGGTTGTTACAATATTATTCTCGCTAGAATACATTTTAAGAATCGTTAGTGTTAAAAAACCACTAAAATACATTTTTAGCTTTTTTGGCATTATAGATTTTCTTTCTACTATACCAATGTATTTAGCCTTCTTTTTTGCAGGTTCACAAGCTTTAGTAACCTTAAGAGCCTTAAGATTACTCAGAGTTTTTAGAATTTTAAAATTAGCGCGTTATTTAGGAGCATCAAATCAATTAAAGGATTCTATTATTGCAAGTCGTCTAAAAATCATGGTTTTCCTATTTGCAATAATGATTTCCTCAGTTATTTTCGGAACTATTATGTATTTAGTTGAAGGTGAGGCCAACGGTTTTGATAACATCCCAAAAAGTGTCTATTGGTGTGTTGTAACGCTGACTACTGTAGGGTTTGGAGATATTGCACCACAAACAGCCTTAGGACAATTAATAACAACTTTCATCATGATTTTAGGTTACGGAATCATAGCCGTACCAACGGGAATAGTATCTGCTGAGTATGTTAGAAGTAGCCAAAAAGCTGATAAAGAAAATGAGGATTTAAAGAATGAAAATCTTAATAAGCAGGTTGATAGTAATATTGCAATTCATCTTAATTCTCAACATTGTGACAATTGCAATGTTTCAAACCACAGAGATAATTCAGATTTCTGCTATAATTGCGGCCATCAACTCCATCATTAAAGCGTAGATTTATTAATGGATAAGATATCCCCAAATTATGTAATCGCAATTGTAGGACCAACAGCAATTGGCAAAACCACATTAAGTATAAAATTGGCGAAGCATTTTAATTCTGAAATTGTATCTGCCGACTCGCGTCAGTTCTATAAAGAAATGTCTATTGGTACAGCAATACCTTCTGAAGAAGAACTCACTAGTGCTCCACATCATTTTATTCAGCATAAATCAATTCAAGATCATTTTAATGTTGGTGATTTTGAACGTGTTTCAATTTCTAAAATAAAAGAGCTACATCAAAAAAGTTCTGTCGTAGTTATGGTTGGTGGTTCTGGCTTATATGTAAAAGCTCTCACTAAAGGCTTAGATTATTTTCCTGAGGTTGATCCGAATATTAGAACCCAACTCAATAAAAAAATCGAAGACGAAGGCCTAAATACACTACAAGAGCAGCTTAAGAATTTAGATTTTGAAGGTTATAAAACCATTGCGATAGATAATCCACAACGCGTTATTAGAGCCTTAGAGATTTGTATTGGCACTGGTAAGCCATATTCATCTTTTCTCACAAATCCTGAAAAAAAACGTCCATTCAAAACCATAACTATTGGTTTGGAGGCAGAAAGACCTGTTATATATGATAGAATTAACCAGCGTGTAGATATAATGCTTGAGAATGGATTACTTGAAGAGGCCAAGAGTTTGTATAAGTATAAAGATTTAAATGCACTAAATACAGTCGGTTATAAAGAGCTCTTTAAATATTTTAATGATGAGTACACCTTAGATTTCGCCATTTCTGAAATAAAAAAAAACACAAGACGATTTGCAAAACGTCAGTTAACTTGGTTTAGAAAAGACACCTCTATTAAATGGTTTAATTATAAATGTGACACTAGTGACATCGTAAACTTTATAGAAAAAGTAATAAAAAAAAATCCAACTAATTAAAGTTGGATTTTACATTAATATCATTAAGTAATTAATTACTTATTGTTTATCACTAGTCTAAAACCTTCACCATGTATATTCAAAATTTCTACTTCCGGGTCTGGTTTTAAATACTTACGTAGCTTGGCTATATAAACATCCATACTACGAGATGTAAAATAATTATCATCTCTCCAAATTTTAGTCAATGCAAGCTCTCTAGGCATTAAATCATTTTCATGCAAAGCTAAAAGACGTAATAATTCGTTCTCTTTAGGAGATAATTTTGACGGATCACCACCATCAAATTTTAAAAAACGTAGTTTAGAATTTAATTCGAAACGACCAATTGTAAATTCAAATTGTTTACTATCTGCTAATGTATCTGTAGCTTTACGCTGTATTATAGCTTTAATCTTCATTAAAAGAACTTCACTATCAAATGGCTTATTCAGATAATCGTCAGCACCAACTTTGTAACCTTTAAGGACATCTTCTTTCATGGCTTTAGCCGTTAAAAAAACGATTGGCACATCGGTATTTTTTTCTCTTATTTCCTTCGCTAATGTAAACCCGTCTTTATAAGGCATCATTACATCTAAAATACAAAGGTCATAATCGTCTTTTTTGAACTTCTCAAAACCTTCCATTCCATTCTTGGCATGGACAACGTCATAATCGTTCATCATTAAATAATCTTTTAAAACGGTTCCAAAATTGGGATCATCTTCTACCAAAAGAATTTTTTTGTTTTGTTCTTCCATAATTCGTTTTTATGATATTAATGGCATTTTTATAATAAAAGTACTGCCTTTTCCTTTTTCACTTTCTACTGAGATATGACCTTGATGGTCATCTATTATTCGTTTTACATAAGCTAAACCAAGCCCATGACCTTTTACGTTGTGTACATTACCTGTGTGTTCTCTGTAAAACTTCTCAAACACACGTTTTACTACTTGTTTAGACATTCCGTTACCATGGTCTACTATTTTTACAATAATACTGTTACCAACGTTTTCTGTATAAATATCAATCTTTGGTTTATCATCCGAATACTTAATCGCATTATCTAAAACATTAACAATCACATTTGTAAAATGTGTTTCGTTAGCTAAAATTGATGATTTATCAGCATCTAAATGGCACTTTAATTCACCTTGTCTATCTTCTACAATTAACTCTACATGAGTCATTGCATCTTCTATTATGTCGTGTAACTCTAAGCTTTCCTTACTTATATTGAGCTCATTTTTTTCTAATTTAGAGATACGTAATACGTTCTCTACCTGAGCATGCATCCGTTTATTTTCCTCTTTAATCATTCTTAAATACCGCATTACCTTTTCTTGATCACCAATTATCTTTGGATTCTTAATAGAATCTAAGGCCAAGTTTATGGTTGCTATAGGCGTCTTAAACTCGTGCGTCATATTATTAATAAAATCAGTTTTTATCTGAGATATTTGACGTTGCTTAATTAGCTGATAAATAGCACTAGAATAAGCAACAATAATAATGCCAGTAAAAACGATAGAAAGTACGACCATCCATAATATTGAGGATAACAAGTATTTTTTTCTATTCGGAAAATCTACATATAAACTATAGCTACTTTCGTTATTGTTATCCAAAAAAACAAGAACACCTGTTGTACTTTCTGGGTTTTTTTGAAAATTCACAGTTTGTACTGTGGTTGCTAAATCAGTATCATATATAGAAAACTCAAAATCTAAATCTATACCTTCTCCTTTTAGCTCTCTTTCTAATAAAGTTTCTACCTGTTGTTTTGTAACTCTTTTATAAATAGGTACTCTTTTTAACAAGTCTTTAAATGATTCTTCGTAAGTCTGTTTATCTATTTTAGACATTGAAGAAATCTCAACTAAACGCTGCTTTGGTTTAATAGACCGATCACCATCTATTTGAGAATTAGTATAAATTTCAGTAACACGTTCTTTAGTACGTTTACTAACATTTATACTGTCTGCATCAATTTCAAAGAACAATGATGGTACTTTAAACCTCTCTTCTACACTTGTATTTCGGTGTACTATCGTTTCATCAGTAATATCATCTTCAGCAGTAATATAGAGCTTTTTAATAATCGTTGTATCTGGCTCTTTTTGTTGTGCTAATAAAGGTCTTATTAAACTAATATACTTTTTGAGTTCAAGATCTTCTATATCTCTAGACACAAAACTCAAAGCTCTTGTTACACTTAAAGTAAAAGTTTCTTCCTTATTTTTTAAACTATTATTAATAAAAAATGACTGAACAAAGATGATACCTACAAGCGATAAACTCATTAATACCACTAATAAGACGAATATCTTCTTACCCATTATTCAAATTTAACATTTTAACATTTAGACAAATTATGTTTAACCTTACATTAACACAAGAGCGTTATATCTTTTATTGTAATACTGCTGTAAGTTTATTGTGAATTTCCAATACTTTCACCTTAGCTGATTCTAAATTCTCATTAATAATAACGAAGTCTGATTTTTTTATTTTTTCAGAATCTGGTAATTGATTATTTATAATGGACTTAATTTTATCTTTAGACGTATCATCTCTTTTTAATACTCGCGCTACTCTTATCGCTTCATCTGCAACCACAGTAATAATAAAATCGTATTGAGATTCTAAGTTGTTTTCAAATATAATTGCGACCTCTTTTATAATATATGACGCCTTTTGCTTTTTTAACCAACGTCTAAAGTGCGATGCTACTTTAGGGTGTACTATTGCATTCATTTTTTGAAGTAAATCTTTATCTGCAAAAATTTGTGACGCTAAAAACGGTCTATTTAATTCACCCTCAATATATGCAGCGTCACCAAATAGCTCTTTCAATTTTCTTTTAATGACTTTAGAGCGGTTCATTAATGCTTTTGCTTCTTTATCTGCAATATAAATTGGCACACCCAAAGATTTAAAGTAATTCGCAATAGTCGTCTTACCACTGCCTATACCACCTGTTAATCCAACAATTTTCATCTTATAGTTTTATAAAATCAATTCGTTTTTGCTTCATATTTATACGCTTAACTACATCTGGTTTTTTAATTATTTTAGGCACTAAATATGTTTGGTTTTCACTGATATCTAAATAATCACATTCTACTATAAAATCATTAGCCTTTATTGAGCTATATGCTTCTAAAGCAGCATAAAATGATAGTGTAACCGTTTTAGGGAAGTGATTAATTTCTATGGTTTTTGGTTTATTAATTATCGTTACAGGTACATTAACTTTTCCTTCTGTAAAACGTGTTACTATAGCGCTAACATTAACAGATTTAGGGAATACCTCTATTCCGCTATACTGAGAAACATCTATATTAACCTGTTCATTTATATTAGCATTTATACCTTTAAGACTTAAGAGCTCAGTTGTCATTGACATAAGTTTATTTACTTCCTTAGCTGAGCCTACAACTTTTAAACTATCTACATCTAACTTATAATCCCCTTTTACATCATAACCTATAGCAAAATTTATATCGCTCTTTAAAACTATTGGAATTAATTTGGACGCTCTTTTTGAATACTTTAAAAGTATTGAATCTGGTTTAACCGAAAGTAGCTTGTACGATTCGCCTAGTTGATTCTCGATTAAGAATTTATTCTTTTGTACATCAAAAATAAAATAACCTTGTTTAGATACTAGATCAGTCTTTGCATCTAAGATAATATCCTTGTAGTTTTTAAAAAGTAAAGGCACAAAAGCAAAACCTTTAGCCTCTATAAAAGCGTTTATCGTATTTAAGGAATCATTTTGAAGAATAATCTCATCTTCTACGTTGACTAAGTTTAATTTAAGTTTTATTGTTTGCTTATAGTCGTTAGAAAGTTTAGAGAAAATTAAAAAAACAAAAGCAATTATAAAAAAGAGGCTAAAACGTTTTACATTCTTCCTTTTTAAATAATCTGTTATGTTTACTCTTTTCTTAGAATTCATCTTACTTAAAAAATAAATGAGGAAATGCGTCTTCTGGATTTTTACGTAATACAATTAAATTAAACGTTGATTTTATAAACCCGAAGCCGTAGCCAAAAAACTGAATTAAAATTGCCAACATAGCTTGTATCGCAACTGTTATATTCTTGTTAGATAATAATGCTACAACAAATGCAATTGTAAAATACACAAGGTATATAAAAATTGCTTGTGGAATATTTAGAAACAATAAAATCACAGAAACAATAAAACCAAAGCTAAATAATGTAGGAAACCAGTACACTAAACTCTTAGATTTAGGATGCCACTGGTTAAGAATTGGTCTTACCATACCAAATTTGTGGACTTGTTTATAAAACTTAGACCACGATATACGACGTTTATGATATACAAAAGCTGTTTCTATTAATGTTGTTTTGAAACCTAATTTATGAAGTCTTAAAGATAAATCTGGATCTTCACCTGGGTGAATCTTACCAAAACCACCAGACGCTAAAAAAGCATCCTTAGACATACCCATATTAAAACTTCTAGGCTGAAAATCATTAACCTGCTGTTTTCCTCCCCTTATGCCACCTGTTGTAATAAAAGAGGTCATTGCAAAGTTAATAGCCTTTTGAAGATCTGTAAATGAGCTATGCGCAGCATCTGGACCACCAAAGCAATCGTAGTAGGAGTTACTCAAAAACATAATGACTTCTTTTAAATAATTTGAAGGCAAAATAACATCCGAGTCTAATATAATAAAGTAGTTGCCTTTTGCTTTTTGCATGCCGTAATTTCTAGAATCACCAGGTCCTGAATTAGATTTAAAATAATAAGATATTTGAAGTTGATCTTTAAACGTATTAATTACAGCTTCTGAAGTCTCTGTAGAGCCATCTTCTGCAATTACAATTTCATAATCAGTATTACCCTCTAAATTAATAAAACTCTCTAGAAGCTCTTTAATCTCATTAGGTCTATTAAAAACGGGAATAATAAATGAAAATTGTAAATCCTTCATAATTACAAATGTAATTAAACCAAAAAAGAAAAAGCCACCCAATGGGTGGCTTTTACTAATTATATAAGTTGTAAGCTTACTGCTTAATAACTCTGATTGTTTTAGTAACGTTTGCTATAGTTACTTTAACAAAATAAGTACCTGTTTGTAAATTAGACATATCTAATTCACTATCTACAGTATTAGGAGTCGCTCTTAATACTTCTTGACCTAGCATATTGTACATAGTAACATTCTCAATGCTATTTTGAGCATTTAATGTTAATGTATTTTTAACTGGGTTAGGGAAATATGTAAATGCAGCTTGGTTTTCTAAAGTATCAACACTTAATGAAGCACTGAATGCAGAGATTGAAAAAGGCTCAAATTCATCATCACCAAATCCCCATACTCTTATGTATAAAGTCTCACCAGCAGTTAAACCTGTTAGCTCCATAAAAGAGTATGCTCCAGTTGCAGCATCATCATCGTCACATTCTACAGATGTAAATACGCCTGTACAATCAGTATCACTTGTATAAACTTCCATAGCAGTATCATTACCAGTTGTGCCAGTTGCAACATCTGCACCAGTTTCTATAGTAAGATCGCCTGAAGCAGGAACTACTACAGTATACCAAACATCATTTGTCCATGCACCACCACAAGAGTTTGTGAAACCAGAATCAGTAGCACCAACTAATGTACCATCAGAAGGATTATCAGTATAAAGAGCGCCTGGTGTTAATGCCACTGCACTTGCACAATCGTCGTTTGCAGGTGGTGGTGGTGGACATGTAAACGTAAATGTGCCGACTGTGAAATCACAAGCTGCGTCTGGCCCCGTAAGTTCTACTGTTACTGAATCTCCACTATTATATGGTCCTGTTGTTACTGTACCTACAGTTACAGCTACTGCTGCATTTACTCCATCATCTAAAACTGTTCCTGCATCTCCTGCAACTGAAACAACATGCTCAACTACAAAAGTTCCTGTTCCATCTGGATCACAGGTCTCAACTATTGTTGAACTATCTATTACTGTTCCAGTACAAAATGGTGGTGGTACACAACTTACAGCTAAAGTGTATGCTCCTACATTTGCATTGAATCCATGAACTAATACATAGTATTCTGTTCCAACTAAAGTACCTGGTAAAGTAAGTAAAGATGTTGTTCCTGCTCCTCCGTCATCATCTCCATCTACACAAACAAGAGCTGCACAAGAACCTTCAAACACTCTAATTTTTGTATCAAACGCTGATCCTGTTAAATCTAAAGTAACATCATCCCCTACTGTACCTATTGCTGCGCCTGCATCATTAGAATTGGCACCCGTAAATGTAAACCATACTGCTCCTGCTGTTCCTGCTGTTGTACCACAAGTTCCTGGATCTACTGCTTCTGGAGAAGCTGCAGTTGTATCTCCTACATAAGTACCAGCACATGCAATAGCTATTGCACCTGCACACTCATCATTTGGAGGTGGACATCCCGAACTATAAGTTCCTATAGCAAAGTCACAAGCAGAATCCGAATGCTCAGCAGTTAAAGTAATTACATCACCAATGGTATAAGGTCCTACTGTTAATGTTCCTGCAACAATTGGATATGTACTTGTTCCATCGTTAATAACTGTTCCGTCGCCTACACCTGAGACAACAACATCTATAGTAAATAGCGAGTTAGCACAATCATCAACAACAGTTTCACTATCCACTACTGCTGAAGTACACGTTAATGCTGGAATTACAGTAGAAGTTAACGTAAACGCAGTATTGTTTGGTGTTCCCCAATTTGAAATAACTATTTTATAACTTGTCCCTGCAACGAGCTCTGGAGTTGTAACTGACAGATCAGCTGTGGCACCAGTATTTTCTGCTGAAACAACACAATTTGGAGCTGTATCTGGGCAATTATCTAACACAAAAATACCTGCCCAAGTTTGAGTGATATCAGTCATGTCTAGCTGTAAAGTCTCACCTGTCTCAGTAGCAGTGTACTCAAACCAATATTCATCATCATTGTAATTGCCATTACAAGGATTGGCTGGTGCTGCTCCACCACCATCAAAAGATCCAGGTTGACCTGTAGAATCACCAGCTTGTGGTGTACCAGGTGTTAATGCTAATGCACTTGCGCAATCTGCCTGAGAAAAACCAAAGGTTATGCAACAAAACGCTAAAATTGTGAAGAGTAAATTTTTTTTCATAATGTATATTTAAGTTAGTAATTCCTTAAAAATATGTTAATTATAGATAACACAATCATGTGAATTGTACAAATCGTTTATATACAAAAATCGACGGTAAACGGATTCGCTATTAACAAACTAAATACATATTAAAATTATTCTACAGAATAAAACTTAAGAACGTCTCTGTTCGAAGACACCATGATACAAGACTTACCGTTAACTTTTATTTCACCAATATCTCTACAGTCTTTATTGACAAAAAAACCAGATTTTAAAGCTGGTACAATTTCAACGTCCATAGTATCGTTGTTATTAATTAAAACATTGCCTACATGTGCATCGTAACGTCCAGTTTCTACTTCTACTGGATAGTGGTTGCCAACTAATAAAAGGTCTGGTATATCGTCTTTATTAATATTCAAACTTAATATACCGTTAGTTGGCGCTAATTGTGCTTGGTTTGGCAAGAATTCTATATCAAAACTTTTCCCTTTTAAGTTAATAAAAGTCGTTGATTTAAAATTGGTCGCATCATAACTTGTGGCGTTTTCTAAGTTTTGTTTACCATAGATTTCTTCAAGTTTTAAGAGTCCAAACTCATTATAAGATGTAACTTTTTCGTCTATTTCAGGAAGTTGCTGGGCACTGCATTGTTTTCCTCTTACTGGATATAATTTTCCATCATTGTAATAACCTAAAACCACATCGTTAGTACCGCTATTATCAAAATCTTTTGCATAAATTTTAAAGGGTTCTTTTTCTGAGGCTTTATGTTTTGTGTTTGTCCCTAAATTTCCTGCTACAATATCTTTATAGCCGTCCTTATTTATGTCTATAGTTAATAATGAGTTCCACCAACCTACTTGGTTTGCCAAACCATAACTTTCTGTTTCATTAATAAAGTGAGTCCCATCATTAATATATATTTCTATTGGCATCCATTGCCCAGTAACTACTAAATCTAAATTATTGTCTGCATTAATATCTACAAATTCTGCAGCTTTAACCATACCAATATTTTGAAGTCCCTTTGCTTTTTCTTTAGTTACATCAATAAATTTTCCATCTCTATTCTCTAATAAAAAACTTTTTCCTGGTTTTGGGTATTGATTTGGAATAAGAAACCCTCCAACAAATAGATCTAAATCTCCATCCTTATCATAATCTGCTGCTTTAACACAAGAGCCACTTGCTTGCATTACAGGTAAAACGTTTGTTGTTTTAAGAAAGTTACCCTTTCCATCGTTTTCGTAGACTCTATCTTGTAAGTATGGCGAATCTAGCTCATACTCATTACTTCCACTAACCACATAAAGGTCTTTATCTCCATCTTTATCATAATCGAAAAATAATACTCCTAAATCTTCACATAATTTATCTTTAGCAAATACACTTTTATTAACCGAAACAAACTCTCCTCCCTTTTTTTGAATAAATAATTCTCCTGCATAACCGACTCCACTCCCTATAAAAAAATCATCTAATCCATCGTTATTAATATCTGCAACATCGAAAAATGGTCCTTCCTGAGAAAGTTTATGTGGTAAAAGAACTTCTTTCTCATAATCATTATAGTCATTTTCTTTGTGTACGTAATTAATATTTATGGCATTAGTTATATCTTGAAAATATTGATTTGGTTTATCTTGTTTTTTTATATAATTAAAATTTGCTGAAGCTAAATCTATAGTATGCTTCATATTAATTTGAATATTCTCTACAAGCGTTTGTTTTCCGTTTGGCCATGTAATAAGAAGTGAATCGACTTTGATTTTATCTCCTAATCCAAAATGGATTTTACGTTCTGAAATAGATTGATACCCTTTTGCGTTTTTAAGCTCGGATACCTGATAATTATCTTTATCTAATATTTCAATTTTCGCTCCACTAGGTACTTTTTTATTATTTTTTAAAACAATATCTAAAAAGTTTGAATCACCATTACTGTTGTTTCTAAAAACAGATGCCTGATCATCTATATTGTTAATTATTATGTCTAGATCCCCATCATTATCTAGATCTGCGTAAGCGGCACCATTAGAGTTCATTTCATGATTAATTCCCCAATCTCTTGTCTTATCTGTGAAAGTTAAATCTTTATTATTTTGAAAAATATAGTTTGCTATTTTTTTAGTAGGAATAAGATGTGAAAATTCGGTGAATTTTTTAGCTCCCTCTTTTTCCATTTGCTTTTCTAATTTTTTTGAAAAATCTTTAGATAGTATATCTCTCTTATAACCA
>NZ_DEXW01000039.1:90007-131184 GCF_002364335.1 Winogradskyella sp. UBA3174
ATAACCATTAGATATAAATAAATCTTTATATCCGTCATTATCAAAATCTGCAAAAAGAGGACACCATGACCAATCTGTTTCAGCAACATTGGCTAACCATGCAATTTCACTAAAAGTACCATTACCATTATTTAATTGTAAACTATTATGCATATCTTGATAATGATATCCTTCTTCGACGAAAGTCCAATACGATTTAACATCCATTGGTGCCATGCTTGCCTTTTTAGAAAAGTTGTCTTTTGCTAACATTTCTACATTAAAAATATCTTGAAAACCATCATTATTAATATCTGCAACATCAACTCCCATACTAAACTTTGATATGTGCTTAAATGCAGATAACATCTCGTTTTTAAAAGTTCCGTTTTTTTGGTTCATATATATATAATCTGGTTCTAGATAATCATTAGAAACATAAAAGTCTTGCCAACCATCGTTATTAAAATCTGATGTGATTACACCTAAACCATGTCCAGAATTTTCCAATCCATAAGATTTAGTTTTATCTATATATTTTCCGTTATTATTTATATAAAATATGTCGCTATAGTCATGCTCTGGTGAATTTATTTTTTTAATTTTTCCATCAGAATATTGATTAAAAGTTTTAAAAATTGTTGGATGATTTATTTGGTAAGCATCAAGGTCGCCATCGTTATCTGCATCGAAAAAAGTAATTTGTGTTGTTGGTGATAAATCTTCAAAACCATACTCTAAACCTCTCTCTGTAAAGGTTAAATCACCATTATTAACAAATAGCAAATTTCTAAGTAATTTTTTTTCTTCACCTTTAAACCAACCAGATCTAGAAACTAATATGTCTTGCCAGCCATCATTATTAATATCTACTATAGTTACTCCTGTACACCAATCGCGTTCTTTAGAATTTATGTTAGCTGTTTTAGTTATATCTTCAAATTGTAAGTTTCCTTTATTTAAATACAATTTGTTTAATCCCATGTTTGCAGTAAAATAAACATCTTGTAAGCCGTCATTATTAAAATCAGCTACTGCTACACCGCCTCCATTGTAGAAATATTCATACTTATAGAAATTATATCTGTCATTTTCTATGTTTTTATTAATAAAAGCGATACCTGTTTCTTCTGGACTTAACATCGTAAAAAGAGGCTTCTTCTCATCAGCTACCTTAACACGTATAGTTGAATTTTTATCTTTAGTCGATTTACTATTGTCACAACCAATTAATGATAAAAGCATCGCAATTAAAAAACACTTCTTTAAACCCATTATATGTGTATTACTATTGATTATCTACAAACGTATCCATCACAGCATCACTAACTCCCATATTACTAAAACCACCATCGTTATAAAGATTTTGGAGCGTAACACGTTTGGTTAAATCGCTAAATAAGGATACGGTGTAATTAGCACAGTCTAGTGCTGTTGCGTTACCAAGTGGTGACATTTTCTCTGCGTAAGCAATAAAACCATCAAAACCTTTTACTCCACTACCTGCTGTTGTTGGTGTTGGTGATTGCGAAATTGTATTTACTCTTACTTTTTTATCTCTGCCAAAGAAATACCCAAAACTACGTGCAATACTTTCTAGATAGGCCTTATTGTCTGCCATGTCATTATAATCTGGAAACACGCGTTGTGCAGCCATATATGTTAGCGCTACAATACTTCCCCATTCGTTCATAGCATCTGCTTTATATAGTGTTTGCATTGTTTTGTGAAAAGATAGTGCAGAAACGTCTGTTCCCTTTTGTGTCCAAGCATAATTTTGGTCTGTATAATGTTTTCCTTTTCTAACATTTATAGACATCCCTATAGAATGTAAAACAAAATCTAATTTACCTCCTAAGATTTCCATAGATTGCTCTACCAGGTTTTGTAAATCTTCTACTGAGGTTGCATCTGCAGGAATAATTTGAGAACCAGTCTTTTCTGCTAACTCATTTATTTGTCCCATTCTCATGGCAACAGGTGCATTTGTTAATACAAACGTACCACCTTCTTCGTGTACACGCATTGCAGTTTTCCATGCAATAGAGTTTTCGTCTAAAGCTCCGAATATGATTCCTTTTTTTCCTTTAAGTAAGTTGTACATAATATCTATAATTGTTTAGTCAGTTTGTAGTTGTAAATATACTATTAATTCAATAATTGCTTGGCGTGCGCCATTGCAGATTCTGTTATACTAAGTCCACCTAGCATTTGTGCAATTTCTACCACACGTTCATCGTTATCTAATTTTTTAAGATTGGTATGTGTAACCTCATCTACATCGGTCTTAAAAACTTTAAAATGAGAATCCCCTTTAGCGGCTATTTGTGGCAAATGCGTAATACTAAAGACTTGCATTTTAGAACTCATTTGCTTCATTATATCTCCCATTTTGTTTGAAATCTCACCAGAAACACCAGTGTCAATCTCATCGAACATTATAGAAGGTAGTTGAATGTATTCTGCTAGTATTGATTTTATAGCCAACATTATTCGAGATAACTCTCCACCTGAAGCTGCTTTTTTTAATTCGTTAAAACTAGTGCCTTTGTTTGCTGTAAATAAAAATTGCAAGGTGTCTTTTCCATTAAATACAAAATGATCTGTGCGCTCTAATTCTATCTTAAATTTAGCATTTGGCATTCCCAAATCACTTAACATAGCTTCTAATTTTGATATAAATTTTGGAATAACAGTCTTTCGTTTTTTATAAATTTTATTCGCTAAATCGTTTAGGACGTCTGTTTGTTTTAGTATTGCTTTCTCTTGTTTATCTATAGATACGTCTAAATTTTCTGTATTGTCAATTTTAGATTGCAAGCTTGTTTTAATTTCAATTAATTCATTAACATCTGCTACTGCGTGTTTTTGCAACAAACTATTCACTATTTGGAGTGTATTACTTATCTTCTCTAACTCTGCTGGTTCTGTTATTAAATTATCTTCGAGATTATCTAACTCAACTAAGATATCCTCTAATTCTATACTTACGCTCGTGATGCGTTCTCTTAAAGCTTCATAAGCTTTTCCAAAACCTGAAATTTTAGACAGTTCTTGTTTAATAGCATTTATTTGATCTGCGACACCTAAATTTTCAGAATTTAAAATAGCCTTTACACTTCCAAGCTTCTCACCTATAACTTCGACATTACTTAATTCTTCGTATTGCGTTTCTAAGTTTTCGATATTAATTTTATCAAAATTGATTTCAGATAATTCGTTTAATAAAAACAGGTTGTAGTCGTATTCCTTAACCATTTCGGCTTTAGAATTTTTCAATTCTTCAATAGATTTTTGAAGCGACTTGTAAATGATAAGCTGCTTAGTGAAGTTATTTAAATTCAATGTATTATCAGCCAAAGCGTCTATAACCTGAAACTGATAATTATCTTGTGTTAGTTGCAATGTTTGGTGCTGAGAATGAATATCTATTAAATGATTACTTAAACCCGAAAGATTCTCTAATGTTACAGGTGTATCGTTTATAAAAGCTCTAGACTTACCTGATGGAAGAATTTCTCTTCTAATTATGGTTTGCACATCGTAATCTAAATCTAACCGCTTAAATAAATCTTTTAAATTGTAGTTAGAAATATCAAAACCAGCCTCAATAATACATTTTTTGTCTGTATTTTTAACCTGACTTATGTCTGCACGTTTACCTAAAACTAAAGATAAACCACCGAGGAGTATAGATTTACCAGCACCTGTCTCTCCTGTAATTATAGTTAAGCCATTATTAAACTTTACGTTTAACTCGTCTATAAGCGCGTAATTATTTATGTATAATGTGGTGAGCAAAATTTAGTTAGTTTATACTACAAAATTAAACGATTATAGTTTTATATATGAAGTGTTACTGAAAAAATTAAAACTTAATATTTCTCCATTTTTGAGAATGCATCGGAGCAATTCTATTTAAGGCATCTACAGCCTCTGTTATATTAACGCTTGGACCACCAGAAAGAATATCCATGACTTCATTTGCTTTGGTATCAAAAAAGACACGCATTACAAAAGAATTAGGCCGTCTGCTATGTACTTTTTGAAGTGCTGTTATAGCTGATATTATTTGTGCTTTCCCTTTTTTAGGGTCTTCATTCATAATATCTAATCCATCTCTATGGTAATTGTACATTGTAGCTCTCACTTCTTTAAATGTAGGAGATAAAAGGTTATCAATAAATGCAAAGCGCGATTGTAAGCCGTCTTCTAATTTCCATCCTTGACCACTTAGTTGTTGTGAGTAATTAGAAATAGTTTGTGCTTGCTTAAAATAATCTAAACCACCATTTAAGGTAAAACTATCTGCATCCATACCCAATATCATATATACATGAAAACTTAAAACAGAAATAAGGTTAGACTCAAACTGAATTTCGTTGTATACTAAGTTTTGAAATTCTAAATATTTAAAGTTGAAATTTTTATCATTAAAAAAATACGTCGGTGAGCTATAGGTAGAATTAAAAACTGGCCTAGAAGATGCTACTTGTATGGTTGCTGAAAAATTATCATTATCGTAATTAGTTACGTTAATAACCATATTAGAAATGATGCGTTCTTGCTGACTAAAGGTTTTGTTAGTCCATTTTGTATTATTAATGAATTCCGTTAATTGCTTTTCTAAAGTTTTAAAGACAACATTATTGTCATTACCTGTTTGTTGCGCTACTACTGTAACTGTACAATTTAATTCTTGCGAAAAAGAAATTGATGTTATAAATAGGACAAGTAAAACTATGAGTTTACGCATGTAGTTGTTTAATTATTTGTTGCATTAAATCTTTTGCAACTTCTGCTTTAGATTTAAGCTTATGTTCTATAATAGCGTTAGAATGCGTTATAAATGTAACTTTATTTGTGGACCCACCAAAACCTGCACCTTTATCTTGCAAAGAATTTAGAACTATTAAGTCTAAATTTTTAGCCTTAAGTTTCCCTTTAGCGTGCTCTAACTCATTGTTAGTCTCTAATGCAAACCCGACTAAGAACTGAGTAGATTTAATTTCACCTAAAGATTTTAAAATATCTTTAGTTTTCTCTAACTCTAAACTAAACGTAGAATCTTTCTTTTTTATTTTCTGATTGGCAATATTTTTTGGTCTGTAATCTGCAACAGCTGCACATAAAATAGCAATATCAGTAGTTCCATAGTGCTTATGCACTTCATTATACATATCATCTGCACTTACAACAGGTTTAATAGCAACCATACTATGCCTTAATTTCTGATGCGTAGGCCCTGTTACTAAAATTACTTCAGCTCCTAGATTAGCAGCAGCATTTGCAATCTCAAAACCCATTTTTCCACTAGAATGATTCCCTATAAAACGTACTGGATCTAAAGCCTCGTAAGTTGGACCTGCTGTTATTAAAATACGTTTCCCATTTAGTGGTAATTGATTTAATATATCTTTCTCAATAAAATCTACAATGTCTTCGGGTTCTGCCATACGTCCTTCACCAACTAGACCACTTGCTAATTCACCCGTTCCTGCCGGAATTAGTTTATTACCAAATGCGTTGAGTTTTTCGAATGAAGCTTTAGTAGATTCATGCTTATACATATCCAAATCCATTGCTGGCGCAAAATACACATCGCATTTAGCAGAAAGATATGTCGCTAAAAGAATGTTGTCACAGACACCATTAGCCATCTTTGCCATTGTATTTGCAGTAGCCGGTGCTATAACAAACAGATTAGCCCATAGGCCTAATTCAACATGGTTGTTCCAAACTTGGTTATCATCTGCCTCATCTACAAAAGCAGAATATACAGGGTTTTTAGATAATGTAGAAAGTGTGAGTGGAGTTATGAATTCTTTAGAAGCAGGCGTCATAACGACTTTTACGTTAGCGCCTGCTTTTATGAATAATCGGACTAGACTGGCCGATTTATATGCGGCAATACCAGCAGTAATGCCTAATAAAATATTTTTGTCCTTTAGAATAGACATCTAAGGCTTATTTATTGTTGAGTGTCCTCAGTATTTCTATGGTAGATTTTATCATCCAACCATTCTTTAACTGCTAAAGCATGTGGCTTTGGCAACTTTTCGTAAAACTTAGAAACTTCAATTTGTTCTTTGTTTTCAAAAATCTCTTCTAAACTATCATTGTAAGTTGCAAACTCTTCAAGCTTGTCAATTAACTCACGTCTAATATCTGTATTAATTTGTTCAGCACGTTTTGCTATAACAGAAATAGCTTCATAGATATTATCTGTAGGAGCATCAATTTCGTTTCTATTGTAAGTAATAGAACTTACAGGAGCATCAGTCTTTTTTAAATCCATTTTTGTCATAATTAACTTTTAATATTAAAAGTGTTTTTTAATTCTTTTATTTCTTCAATTTTCCTAGTTGCTTCTTCCATATACTCGGAATCTGGAAAAGATTTCTTAAATGTATTGTAATAATTAATTGAAGTATTAATTCTTTCTTGTTGTAACTCAATAATACTTTTCATTGCAAGATTATATTCTGCATCTAATCTATAATACAAAGCGTCTTCTCTGAGCACTGTACCTGGAAAGTTAAACAAAAAGTTATTAAATGAATTTACAGAAGCTTTGTAATCTTTTATAATGTCGTATTGTTTAGCAATCTCAAAAGCCTTTTTTTCTAATTTATAATCTAATTCTTTAACCAAAGTATTAGCTTCTGATAAAAATTCAGAATTGGGATAGGCATTAACAAATAGTTGTAATTTTTCAATTGCTTCTATGGTTTCTTTTTGTTCTTTAGAATAAATAGGAGATAAAAAATAATACCCTTTAGCCTCTAAAAATGCAGCTTCTTGTAATTTTTCGCTGTTTTGGTAACTACCAACAAATCTATTAAAATGATAACTTGCAATGTAATAATCTTCCATTTTATAGGAACACATGGCATGCATAAATGTTAATTTTTCTGCTTGTGGCTTCCCTCTATAATTAGAAAGGATTTGAGTGAACAGGCGGTGTGCCTTATTCCATTTACCAGCTTCAAATAATTCTAAACCCAGTTTAAACTTCTCAGCAGTATCTTCAGCCTTTAACGTCTTTTGAAAATCGCTGCACGATATCATTATAATGCTTATTAATAGTATGTAAAGTCCTTTCTTCATAAATTTTAAACAGAATGCAAAAGTATGCATTATTAACGGATTTTAAAAACAAAAATTATATGCTAAAGTATGCCTAGTTTTTATTGCATTTAAAAATTTAAATTAAGTTTAACTTTTACCTAAGCTACTTAACGCTTCTTTTAAAGTTTTCTTGAGTTTATCTGTTGCTTCTACTAAAGGTAATCTTACGTGAGACTTAGATATATTCAATAAATCTAAAACAGCCTTTATACCTGCTGGATTATTTTCAGAGAATATCATACCTATAATCGGCATTAATTGAAACTGAATAGCATAAGCTTTATCCGCTTCTTTTGCTATACCTAATCTTATCATATCTGTAAAATCTTTTGTAAGCGCCTGCCCTATTACGGAGATAACACCAGAACCTCCAGCCAAAGCGACACTTAAGGCTAAATCATCATCACCAGAAATAATATGAAAATTTTTAGGTTTTGTTCTGAGTAACTCTAAATATTGACTCATTATACCAGCTGCTTCTTTAACTGCAATTATATTATCAAAATCTTTGGCTAATCTCACAATAGTTTCTGGAAGTATATTCGAACCCGTTCTTCCTGGGACATTATAAAGTATAATTGGCTTACTCGATACTTTTGAAACGGCTTTAAAATGCTGATAAACACCTTCTTGAGTGGGCTTGCTATAATATGGCGACACAGATAGTATAGCGTCTATTAATGATATATCCGACGTTGTTAACTCGTCTATAACAGCTTTTGTATTATTACCGCCAATACCAAGAACTAAAGGTAGTCTTCCCTTATTTACACGAGCTATAAATTTGACTAATTCCTTTTTCTCATCCATAGTAACTGTAACACTCTCACCTGTAGTGCCACTTATTACCAAATACTCCGTGCCATTTGTAATATTATGTTCAACTAATCTCTCTAATGCATCAAAATCAATGCTTAAATCAGCTTTAAAAGGTGTAATTAATGCCACACCTGTACCTATAAATTTGGCCATTATAATTTATTTAGGATGTTTAAATATTTTTTGAATTCTTTTTTAAATACTCCAATGTTACTTGGCTTTATATCAATTATTAAATCATATAAACGCTCGTCAACTCTAGATAAACCAACTTTTAAATTAGCTTTAGATGATGCTGTTATTAAATTTAAGTGTAATGATTCCTTTTTGTAATAGCTTATTAAAACATCATAATCTTCTTCTAAAAAAGCTTTTAGATCTACATTATTTATCTTGCCTTTCCAACCAAAATCTTTTGGACTTATATAAATTTCCCATTTACTATCAGCAAACTTATCATCAGTAGTAAAAGCAATGATTTTATGTTTAGGTGATGAGAGCTTTAAATCTTTAAAATAACTTCTAAACTCATCAAAATTATCAAATTCATCAACATTCAGTAAAACAGCTATGGTCTTAACCTTATCATTGCTAACTGCTGCTTTGCGTGCCGCCAACAATTTGTTTACATACTTTTGATTTGATTTTTCTTTGAATACTTTTAAAATCATTTACCTTTAGACTTTGTACAAATTTAACAAAAGCACTCCTAAATTATTAGTTAACAAAATATAAGTTATTCAATGACTATTAAACATATTTTTAAACTCTGTTTCATCCTTCTTATTGTGTCTTGTAATGAGAATTCTAATATTACAAAGATAGAAGGAAAAAGAATTGATATCGATGAGAGTCTTTTAGAAAATCAAGAAATTGAAGATTTTATTAAACCCTACCGAGAACAGGTTAATAAAAATCTAGACAGTATTATTTCTTTTGCACCAGAGACGTATTCTAAAAGTGATGGAGAATTAAACACTGCTATAGGTAATTTAATGGCTGATGCGGTTTACAGCGAAAGCAATACTGTTTTTAATAAACGAACTGGAGAAAATATTGATTTTGTCCTTCTTAATCATGGAGGCATTAGGTCTATAATATCTAAAGGGAATATCACTTCAAGAACTGCATACGAAGTTATGCCTTTTGATAATTCTGTAGTCGTAGTCGCATTAAAAGGCAAACAAGTACAAGAATTGACTCAATATTTAGCTGCTGCAAAACGCGCCCACCCAGTTTCTAAACAGTTTCAATTAACGCTCACTGATGACAATGCTGTTAAATCAGCAACAATAAGTGATAAAAAAATAGAAACAAACAAAACCTATTATGTAGCTACCAATGACTATCTATATAATGGAGGAGACAGAATGGACTTTTTTCACCCAAATGATAGTCTTTATGTGCTAGATTATAAAATAAGAAATGTCTTAATAGATTATTTTAAAAAGACAGATACTTTAAAACCTCAAATTGATAATCGTTTTATTAAACTTAATAACTAAGCCATGAAAAGAAGACAATTTATACAACAATCTACTGCAGCCACTGCATTAGTTGGTGTTAGCGGGTTAGGTTTGCAATCTTTTAATACATCTAAAACAAAAAAAATCACCATTTTACATACTAACGATGTTCATAGTCATATTGATCCGTTTGGACCAGAGGACGCTAGAAACGCCAATAAAGGTGGTGTCGCTAGACGTGCAACTTTAGTTGAATCTATTAGAAAAGAAAACCCGAATACGTTATTACTAGATGCTGGTGATATTTTTCAAGGAACACCTTATTTTAACTACTACGGAGGTGAACTAGAGTTTAAATTAATGAGCATGTTAAAATATGATTTAGCCACCATTGGTAATCATGATTTTGATAATGGCATAAATGGTCTTTATAAACAACTACCACATGCAAATTTTGACTTTGTTTCTGCTAATTACGATTTTTCTAATACAGTTATGGACACGCATGTAAAACCGTATAAAATCTTTGTAAAGAATGGGATTAAAATAGGCGTATTTGGCCTAGGTGTTCAACTGGACGGATTAGTTGACAAAAACATGTATAAAGAAACTGTTTATAATTATCCGATTGAAATTGCTCAAGACATGTCTAGAATCTTAAAAGAAGAGCAAAATTGTGATTTAGTAATTTGCTTATCCCATATTGGATATTACTATAAAAATAGTCCTGATCGTGTATGTGATTTAAGTCTAGCAAAAGCTACAAAAGATATAGATCTAATAATTGGCGGACATACCCATACGTTTTTACCAAAACCGACTATTGAAAAAAACAGTATAGGAAAAAATGTGCTTGTAAATCAAGTCGGTGCTTATGGCTTGTACTTAGGAAAAGTTGACTTTTATTTTGAATCTGATAAAGAAACCAAATCAGAAGGTGCTACAATAATTATTTAAGATATTATTTAAGTTAGTTTAGTATAGACGTCTTAATCCATAACTAAACAATCTTAATACTTATGAAATCGAATAAAATCATTTTAGTACTCAGAATAGCTGTAGCTGTTATATTAATTCAAACTTTACGATTTAAATTTACAGGTCACGAAGACAGTGTTTATATTTTTGAAACTATTGGCTTAGAGCCATTTGGCAGAATTGGTCTTGGCATCCTAGAACTTATGGCTGGTATACTTTTATTAATACCTAAAACAATTTGGATAGGAGCTGGTTTAGCCCTTGGTTTAATGAGTGGTGCTATAATGATGCATTTAACGCAATTAGGTATAGAAGTAAGAGGAGATGATGGTGTTTTGTTTTATACGGCTATTGCAACATTTATACTAAGTGCAATTATTATATACTCGCAAAGAAAACATATACCGCTTATGAATATAAAAGATTAGATTTCTTCTAATTGCTCATCAGTAAATGCTGGCTCAGGACCAGTGAAAGTCAATTGTGATTGCAAATAGAAAAGCACAAATGCCACTACTAAAAAGAATGAAAAAATAAATACTAAATTACTATCATCTAAAATATAATAATAAGCCAATTGAATGATTTCAGAAAACACAATACAGATAGACCCTAAAAGCATTAACATTGATTTGTTATCGTTTCTATACATGTAATTAATTAAGGCTACGGACAATAGAGCCATTATAACTGCATTATAGGTGAACTCTAAGGCATATTCATAAATTGAAAAGGCTTTTTCTACGGTATCAGTCACTAATATAACGCAAAACACGTCTAGTACAACCAGAACGATAATAGGTATAGCTAATTCAGAAAATATGTCTTTAAATTTTAATTCTGAGACCATCCTAGTTATAAGAAACAAATAAGATATTATAAATAATATATTTGCTACATAGTAGTAATAATCTATTTGGCCCTCTTGTATCTCTGGCAAAAACCAAGTTGAATAACTCAGTACATGACCCAAAGTAAAAGTTACTAAGAACCAAAAGAAATATTTGACTTTATTTTCCGTCCACTTACAATATACAATTGTAAGTAGCACAAGCATTAATGCACTCACAGCAGCTCCTTCAACTTCAAAATCAAAACCTCGAAGTGTAATGAAAATCCCACCCAAAAGCAATAATACTACTTTTAAGATTTTATTTAATAACATTGATTAATCCCTTTAGAAAAACAAATATAGCGAAAAATTACAATTAAACGATAAAAAATTACATTTTATCGGTAAAAATAGCTTTTTATTGTAAGAATTTATTTCAATTCGTTTAAAAACGCTTGTTCCGAAAGGATGGGAATATTTAAATTTTCTGCTTTTTTTAGTTTGCTCGGCCCCATTTTATCCCCAGCAACCAAAAAACTAGTCTTAGATGAGATTGAAGAAGACACTTTTCCCCCATTATCTTCTATGAGTTTTTTAAGTTCAACTCTAGATACACTTTCAAACACACCAGAAACTACAAAAATTTGCCCTTTTAGCTTTTCTGTTTGGTTCGCTAATTTATCTGCAGATACTTCTAATTGAACATTAAAAGATTTTAAACGCTCTATACTTTGTCTATTATCTTCGGACGAGAAAAACTCCACAACACTTTCAGCAATTCGCTCACCTATTTCATCTACAGTCACCAAATCTAAAATTGAAGCGAACATTAAAGCATCTATAGACTTGAAATGTTTAGCTAGCTTCTTAGCTACAGTTTCACCAACATAACGAATACCTAAACCAAATAAAACACGCTCAAAAGGAATTTGTTTTGATGCTTCTACTCCATTAATTAAATTCTCTGCACTCTTTTCTGCCATGCGTTCTAAAGGAATAACCTGCTCAGTAGTTAATTCATATAAATCTGAATAATTTGTTATCAAGCCTCCTTTTACTAAAAGTGCAACAGTCTCGCCACCTAAACCTTCTATATCCATCGCTTTTCTAGATATATAATGTTGAATTCTACCAATAACTTGAGGAGGACAACCTTTATAATTAGGACAATAATGTTTAGCCTCTCCTTCTATACGCTCTAACTGAGTGTCACATTCTGGACAGTTTGTAATATAATCCGTAGGCTTCGAATTTTCTAATCGTTTAGCAAAATCTACAGCTATAATCTTCGGAATAATCTCTCCACCCTTTTCAACAAAGACCTCATCACCTTCTCTAATATCTAATTTCTTAATCTGATCTGCATTATGTAAAGACGCACGTTTCACAGTAGTACCTGCCAATTGTACAGGTTCTAAATTGGCAACAGGTGTAATTGCTCCAGTACGACCAACTTGGTAGGTGATTTCATTCAGTCTCGTAGACACTTGCTCTGCTTTAAACTTATAGGCCATAGCCCAACGTGGTGCTTTTGCTGTAAACCCTAATTCATCTTGTTGGTAAAGGTTGTTAACTTTTACAACGACTCCATCGGTTTCATAAGGTAAGTTGTGCCTTTCTATATTCCAATGATTAATAAACTCGAGAACCTCATCTATTGAGTTTGCTAATTTTGCAGCACCAGGCACTTTAAACCCCATTTGACGTGCTTTTTTTAAACTTTCAAATTGTGTTGTAATACCAAGATTTGTTCCTGTAATATTATATAGCAAACATTCTAAAGGACGTTTCGCTACTTCCGAACTATCTTGTAGTTTTAAACTTCCTGACGCTGTATTTCTTGGGTTTCTATAAGCCTCCTCACCTGCTTCTAGCCGCTCTTCA
This sequence comes from Winogradskyella sp. UBA3174, assembly GCF_002364335.1. Classification (GTDB taxonomy): domain Bacteria; phylum Bacteroidota; class Bacteroidia; order Flavobacteriales; family Flavobacteriaceae; genus Winogradskyella. The sequence goes on from NZ_DEXW01000039.1 coordinate 103,097, forward strand.
TTCATTTTAATGAAACCCTTAAAAGGCAAAACAATCTCTCCTCTTATATCAAATTTTTCTGGATAATCCCCTTGTAACTGTAAAGGAACAGTCTTAATGGTTTTTATATTTGCAGTAACATTATCGCCCTGCATACCGTCTCCTCGTGTGACTGCTTTTAAAAGTTGTCCGTTTTCGTAAGTGAGGCTAATCGACGCTCCATCGTATTTAAGCTCACAAGTATACTGAACATCTCCATCTACCATTTTTTTTATTCTGGTTTCCCAATCCATTAAGTCTTCTTTAGAGTACGAGTTATCTAAGGAATACATCCTATGGTCATGAACCACAGTTTGAAAATTTTTAGTAATGGCACCACCAACACGTAAAGTTGGAGAATTTGCATCAAAAAACTCAGGATGTGCTTCTTCTAGAGCTAGAAGTTCTTTTAGTTTTATATCGAAGTCGTAATCACTAATACTAGCATTGTCTAGAATATAGTAATTGTAGTTGTGTCGACGAAGTTCGTCCCTTAGGGCATCTATTTTTTGTTGTGTGTTCATTATTTATAGACCTTCTTTATTCAACCATTTTGGTGCTAGTAATGGTATATAATTATTCATTTTGTCTAGTAAGCCTTCAATAGTGTTATCTACAACAACAGCATCTAGATTTTCTTGTTTTAGAAAGCCGCGTTCTACCATCATTTTACATTGCGCAACTAAGGGGTCATAATAACCATTAGTATTTAAAACCCCTATGGGTTTAGTATGTAAACCTAGTTGTCCCCAAGTTGTGATTTCAAAAAACTCATCCATAGTACCAAAACCACCTGGTATAATTATAAAACCATCACTTTTATCGTACATAATCACTTTGCGATCGTGCATGTTTTCTGTTACAATAAGTTCAGTTAATTCTGTGTTTACAATTTCTTTAGTTTTTAAAAAGTTTGGAATTACTCCTATAGTTTCACCTTTTCCATCAATAACGGCTTGAGCAACTTTTCCCATAATACCTATTTTAGAACCACCATAGACTAGAGTAATGCTTCGCTCTACAAAAATCTGACCTAAACGATAAGATTCTTCTATTATAATTGGATCATTACCTTCACTACTGCCACAAAATACAGATATACTTTTCATACTATTTTTTAATTCCCTTTAACATTCTGTCATTACCGTTTAAATCCTTCAACAATTCTATGTCCATAAAATTAGCGTCTATTAAAACTTGTTTTGTTTCTTCACCAAGATACTGGTTAATTTCAAAATAAAGTTGACCATTTTGTTTCAAATTATTTTTAGCAAAACTAGTAATGGCTCTATAAAACAATAGCGGGTTTTCATCTTTTACAAACAAAGCTAAATGCGGTTCGTTGTTTAAAACATTTGGATTTATTTCTTCTTTTTCTAAATCTCTTACATAAGGTGGATTTGACACTATAATGTCAAATTCTAAATCTTTAAATTCCAAATCCCAAGTTGTTTCGCTTAATATGTCTGCCTCAATAAAAGTAATTTCAACGTTATTGAGTTTAGCGTTTTGTTTGGCGATTTCTATGGCCTCTTTACTAACATCTAAGGCAAATACTGAAGTATTTGGTGATTTTTTTGCAAGAGAGATAGCTATACAACCAGAACCTGTACCAATGTCAAGAACCTTAATCGCTTTAGAGTTTTTTTGTTTATTAATATTTTGAAGAATGAGTGTTACGAGTTCTTCAGTTTCTGGCCTTGGTACAAGAACATGTTTATTCACTTTAAACGGTAATCCGAAAAATTCTGTTTCACCTAATATATATTGTATTGGTTTTTGCTGCTTTAAATCCTCTAGCACTTTAAAAAACATATCAGTCTCAGATTTAACAATAGTAAATTGTGGCTGTAATGCCAGTTGAAAACGAGGCAAATTGAGATAATGTTCAATGCAGAGAAAAAAGAAACTACCGACTTCTTCTTTTCCGTAAATAACATCTAATTGTTTATGATATATTTCTTTTAAGTCTTTTAATAACACCTTATAAATCTTTAAGCATCCAAACAGTACACGAATAATGACCTGTATTTCCCATAGGCTTATCAATAGATTTAAATCCTACTTTTCTATATAACTTCCTGGCGTCATCCATATAAGGCATCGTTTCTAAATAACAGTGATCGAAACCAGACTGCTTCGCAAAATCGATACATCTAGCCATCATTTTACTTCCTATACCTCTACCTCTTGCTTCAGACATAAAATACATTTTCTGTAATTCGCACACATTACCTTCGTAATTATCTAAAGGTGAAATTCCTGCGCCTCCTATAATTTCACCTCCATCTTCAACAACAAAATAGGCCTTAAGATGTGAGTCGTAAGTTTCTGTCATACAATCTAAAGCTTCATCCTCATAAGCGGTACCAACCTTAGGCACTCCCATTTCTATTAAAACAGAACGAATGGCTTTTGCTATTTTAGGATTATCTTCGCGTTCAATTTCTCGAATAACAATAGTATCTTTACGCACTTAATTTATAATTTTAATACTGAATTATTTTCGGTTTGAAGATACATATAAAAACACTTTTATGTTTAAAAGACTCTTAATGTTTTTGCTGACTTTTACACTAGTTTTCAACTGTTCTATAACCGAGCAACCAGAGTTTGTTAGACTTGATAATATCAAAGTTATCGACTCTAACTCTAAAAATATAACCCTGAGTGCAGATGCCTTATTTCTGAATAAAAATGATGTTGGTGGCACTTTAAAAACAGACGACATTAAAGTTTACATCAACGACACAGAAGTCGCTACTATTGTTTCCGATGAATTCGATGTGCCTAGAAAAAAGAATTTTACTATTCCACTAACCGTAGCTGTAGCAACTGAGAGTCTTATCGACAAGAAAAGTCTCGGTGGTTTGTTAAGTGGTTTAATTTCTCAGAGATTAAAAGTGCAATACAAAGGTGATATTAAATATAAAGTTTTAGGCTACTCTTCAACATATACTGTAGATGAAACTCAAGAAGTAAAAATTAAATTTTAGATTGCAAAAACACGAGATCTATATAAAACGCTGTTTGCAAATTGCCAAAAACGGATTAGGTACAACACGACCAAACCCTATGGTAGGAGCGGTTGTAGTTTTTGATGATAAAATTATTAGTGAGGGGTTTACTAGTCCTTATGGAGGTAATCACGCAGAGGTTAATGCTATTAACTCAGTTACAAATAAAGCAGTATTAGCAAAATGCACGTTATACGTTACACTAGAACCCTGTAGTCATTTTGGTAAAACTCCACCATGCAGCGATCTTATTGTTAAACATAAAATTCCTAAAGTAGTCATCGGTTGTGTTGACGACAATCCTGAAATTGCTGGCAAAGGGATTGCAAAGCTCAAAGCTTCAGGCTGCAAAGTTACTGTTGGTGTTTTAGAGAATGAATGCAAAACACATCATAAACGTTTTTTTACGTTTCATAATAAAAAGCGTCCTTATGTCATATTGAAATGGGCTGAAACTAGCGATGGTTTTATTGCTCCGAAATCTAAAAACAAACAAGAACCTGTTTGGATTACAAATACCTATTCTAGACAACTAGTACATAAATGGCGCACAGAAGAACAAGCCATTTTAGTAGGAACTAATACAGCTATAGAAGACAACCCAAGTTTAACCGTTAGAGATTGGACAGGATCGAATCCTATAAGAATTGTTTTAGACAGAACATCAAAGCTAACTACAGAACTTAATGCCTTTAATAATAAAGCTGAAACGATTAGGATTACAAACACTAATATTGACTATGAACAACCGATAGCATTACAAATTTGTGATTTGTTATACAATAGAAACATAAATTCTATAATTATAGAAGGAGGAGCACAAACACTTCAAACTTTTATAAGTGAAGGGCTTTGGAATGAAGCTAGAGTTTTTATTGGAAATAGTGAATTTAACGACGGAATAAAAGCACCAGAATTAAAAGGAATGCTCATATCTGAATCTAAACTTCAAAATGATTTATTAAAGATTTATGCAAAAGATTAAAACACTCATTTTCGATTTTGGAGATGTCTTCATCAATTTAGACAAACAAGGTGCTATGAAAAATGCCTTAGACCTTTTTGATTTAGAGACGTTTGATGATGCTATGATTGCTACTAATATTAAATATGAAATTGGTGAAATTTCAACTTCCGAATTTATTCAATTTTATAAATCTAAGTTTCCACATTTAAATAAAACTACTATTATTAATGCTTGGAACTTCATTATTAGAGACTTTCCTAAATACCGATTAGACTTCATTAAAGACCTTGCTAAAAAAAAAGAATTCAAACTAATTCTGCTAAGCAACACTAATGATATGCATATTGATTTTATAAAAGAGAATGTTTCATTTTACAACGAATTTAAAAACTGTTTTGATGTCTTTTACTTATCTCAAAAAACGCACTTAAGAAAACCTAATGCAACTATTTTTGAGTTTATCCTAAACGAAAATGATATAGACCCTAAGGAATGTTTGTTTATAGATGACACTAAGGAGAATACAGAAACCGCAGGACAATTAGGCTTCAACGTTTGGAATATAGACGAAACTAAAGAAGATGTTATTAATCTATTTAAAATTAAAAAAGAACTCTTTTGATTTACTTACTGCTCAGTATAGCATCTTCTACTTTAATCTTTGTACTATTTAAACTCTTTGATAGATACAATATAAACACACTACAAGCTATTGTTGTCAACTATGTTACAGCATGTACCTGTGGAGTAATTTTATATGATAAAGATATTAATATTTCTGAAGTTTTTGGAGCTAAATGGTTCCCTGCAGCTATTGGATTAGGTTTTTTGTTTATTGCCATATTTAATGTTATGGCACTAACAGCGCAAAAAAATGGTCTTTCAGTGGCTTCTGTAGCTAGTAAAATGAGTGTTATTATTCCTGTTATATTTGGTATTTATATCTACAACGAAAGTATCGGTTTTCAAAAAATCATTGGCATACTTCTAGCGCTTATCGCTGTGTATTTAACTTCAATAAAGCCAAAAGAGGATACTGTTTTAACTAAATCAATTTACCTTCCTATTATATTGTTTTTTGGATCTGGTATTATAGACACATCCATAAACCATTTTGCACCAGATGACGACATTCCACTATTTTCTGCAACGATCTTTGCCATAGCAGGGATTATTGGCTTTAGCATCATAGGCTTTAAATCAATTAAACAAAAAAGTCGTTTTAAAGTTAAAAGTATTCCTTTAGGTTTTACTCTAGGTATTGTTAATTATTGCTCTATCTATTTTCTTTTGAAAGCACTTAGGGTTGATGGGATTGAAAGTTCTTCATTATTTACGATCAATAATGTGGCAATTGTAGCTATATCTACATTAATAGGTTTACTATTCTTTAAAGAACAGATTTCGAGAAACAACTGGATTGGTATTCTTATAGCTATTATTTCAATTATCCTAGTGACACTTACGTAATGGAAATAACGGATACATATAAAACAATTTCTAAACCTGCTATTGGCGAACTTTTCAAAGACAAGAATAGTAAATTCTATGGGTACACATTCCCAGTAACCAACGAAGAACAGGTTAAAGAAAACATAGCCGCTTTAAAAAAAGAGCATTATTCTGCGCGACATTGTTGCTACGCATACCAAATAGGCATTAATAAGACTAAATATAGAGCTAATGACGATGGCGAACCCAACAATTCTGCTGGAATGCCAATCTATGGTCAAATTCAATCTTTTAAAGTCACCAATATATTAATAGTTGTTATTCGCTACTATGGAGGTGTGAAATTAGGAGTTGGTGGACTTATAAATGCTTATAGAACTGGTGCGCAATTAGCATTAGAAGCTTCTCTTATCATAGAAAAAACAATTAACACATCTTTTTTACTGAAATTTGAATATAAAAACATGAGTAAAGTAATGCGATTACTCAAAGAAAATCAGGTAGAAATAACAAATCAAACCTTAGAACTTAATTGTTTGTTAGAAATATCTGTCAGAAAAAGCAACAGTTCTAAAATATTAAAACTTTTTAATGATTTCTTTGGTGTAGAAATAAATGAATTATAACGAATAATCTTGCAGTTTATCTAAAAGATATTTAGGACATCGTGTAGGCCTATTTCTTTCGGTGTCTATAAATGCGAGAATTGTATTACCTGTTGCGAGTAAGACATCAGATTCTGTAAATAGTTCATATTCGAACTCTATAGATGCTGTTGGCATTTTTTTGAGTATTGTTTTTACTTTAAGCACATCATCATAACGTGCTGAACTTTTGTAATTTATAGCTAATGAAATCACCGGCAACATAATACCATCTGCTTCCATACCACTGTAACTTAGACCGTACTCTCTTAGCCATTCTGTCCTACCTACTTCAAAATAAATTGCATAATTAGCATGGTAGACAACACCCATTTGATCGGTCTCTCCATATCGTACCCTTATTTTAGTTTCGTTAAATTTCATATATTTAAAGTTAGTTTAATAAAAATGCGTAATTTTAAAGTGGGATTAAACATGAGAAAAAAATTCTATAAATTCTACATTAATAGATTTTTTTATTAAGAATTTTGTTCACATATTTGCCATGTTGAAAAACGAATAGGAAAATCCTTTCTTATTTTTATTTAGCTATCTAACTAACCAATTAAAATTAACTTAAAGTATGGAGGTAACAGCGCAATCTGTTTGGGTTAATTGTCTTGCATTTATAAAAGACAATATACAACCACAAGCTTACAAAACTTGGTTTGAACCAATAGTAGCTGTTAAACTTTCTTCTAATGCTTTGAGCATACAAGTGCCTAGTAAATTTTTCTATGAATGGTTAGAAGAGCACTATGTTAAAATCCTTAAGGTTTCACTTACTAAAGAATTAGGCGAAGACGCTAAGTTAGTCTATGTTATTAGAATGGAAAACACTTATGGTAATAAACAACCATTTACAGAGAAAATTCCAAGTGCAAATAGATCAGCATTAAAATCTCAAGACGTCGACGTTCCTTTTAATAATAAAAGTCCTGAATTAAGGAATCCTTTCATAATTCCTGGTATTAGAAATGTAAAGATTGAGTCTCAGCTTAACCCAAGTTATAGTTTTGAGAACTTCTTAGAAGGAGATTCAAACAGATTAGCAAGAAATGCAGGTATTGCAGTAGCTAACAAGCCTGGAGGCACCTCATTTAATCCACTTTTAATTTTTGGTGGTGTTGGCTTAGGAAAAACACATTTAGCACATGCCATTGGTGTTGACATAAAAGACAAATATCCGGAAAAAACCGTTTTATATATTTCGGCTGAAAAATTCACACAACAATATATAGATTCAGTTAAAAAAAATAATAGAAATGATTTTATACATTTCTATCAAATTATAGATGTTCTAATTATAGACGATGTTCAATTTTTATCTGGCAAATCAGGAACACAAGATGTATTCTTCCATATTTTTAATCATTTACATCAAAATGGAAAACAAGTTATATTAACGAGTGATAAAGCACCAGTTGATATGCAAGATATTGAGCAACGCTTATTATCGCGTTTTAAATGGGGATTATCTGCAGAATTACAAACACCAGATTTTGAAACTAGGGTTTCTATACTTAAGAATAAACTTTACAGAGATGGTGTTGAGATGCCAGAAGACATTATAGAATATGTTGCAAAGCATATTAAGTCTAATGTTAGAGAGCTAGAAGGTGCCATTATATCTTTAATAGCACAATCCTCTTTTAATAAAAAAGAAATAACTTTAGGCTTAGCTAAAGATATTGTAGATAAGTTTGTTAAGAATACAAAACGTGAGGTTTCTATAGATTACATTCAAAAAGTAGTTTCAGACTATTTTCAGATGGATGTAGGCACGCTTCAATCTAAGACAAGAAAAAGGCATATTGTACAAGCAAGGCAACTAGCTATGTTCTTTGCTAAGAAATATACTAAAGCGTCTCTTGCAAGTATTGGTTCTCAAATAGGTCAACGTGACCATGCTACGGTATTACACGCATGTAAAACGGTAAACAACCTATCTTCTACTGACAAGCAGTTTAGAAAATATGTTGAAGATCTTTCTAAAAAATTAGCGCTTTAATTACAACTAATTATGACTAGTATTTTAATGGTGTGTCTCGGTAATATCTGCCGTTCACCTCTAGCTCATGGTATATTAGAGTCAAAACTCAATACAGAACACTTTTATATAGATTCTGCTGGCACTGCAGCTTATCATATTGGTAATAAACCAGACTCCCGCTCTATATCAGTTGCTAAATCTAACGGCATAGATATAAGTATGCAAAGAGCGAAACAATTTAAAATTTCTGATTTTGATACGTTTGACATTATATATGCTATGGATCAATCTAATTACACCAATATTATAGCTCTAGCAAGATCTAAAGACGATATCAAAAAAGTGAAATTATTCCTTGAAGAAAACCAAAAGGTATCTAATAAAAATGTTTTAGATCCTTACTATGGAGATGTAGACGATTTTGTAAACGTCTTTAATACAATAAACGATACCTGCAATACGATTGCTAAAGCTTTATAAGATTTACTATTATATAGTAAATCTTATAATTATTATCATTTTTTGTAACTTAGCCATAAATAAATGCTCGGATTATGAAATCTATCACACTACCTATTTGCCTATTGTTTATGTCTTTATTTTATGCTCAAGACTTAGAATTAGAATTATTTGCCAACAACTTAGATAGACCCGTTAATATTAAACATGCTGGCGACGATAGACTTTTTGTTGCTGAACAAGACGGGCTCATTAAAATAATAAATGCAAACGGTACAATAGAAAGTCCACCTTTTTTAGATATAGATAGTCGCGTTAGAAGCACAGGCAACGAACAAGGCTTATTAGGCTTAGCCTTTCACCCAGACTACGCTACTAATGGTCACTTTTTTGTTAATTATATTAATAATTCAGGAAATACCGTTATTTCAAGATTTTCTAGAAATGGAACAAACCCCTCCTTAGCTGATGCAAATTCAGAACTCATCATTTTAGATTATAGCCAACCATTTTCAAACCACAATGGTGGCGAATTAGCTTTTGGATCGGATGGCTATCTATACATTTCGTCAGGTGATGGTGGTTCTGGTAACGATCCACAGAACAGATCTCAGAATCTTACTAGCATGTTAGGCAAATTATTAAGGATTGATGTCAACAATTCAACATCTGCGGCTCCTTATGCAATTCCTGCTGACAATCCGTTTATAGGTAACGCAAGTGCAAATGACGAAATATGGGCTTATGGTCTACGAAATGCATGGAAATTTTCTTTTGATCGTTCTACTAATGATTTATGGATTGCAGACGTTGGCCAGAGCGCAAGAGAAGAAATTAATCTTACATTATCAACAGAAGATCCTGGAGGTTTAAATTATGGTTGGAGATGTTATGAAGGTAATATTGAAGGAGCGCAATTTAGCACTGCTGAATGTCCGGCTCAAAATACGCTAGTTTTTCCTGTTTTTGAATACAACCATTCAGGAGGAGGATGCTCTATAACTGGTGGCTATAGATATAGAGGGACAGCATATCCCAATCTAGAAGGTGCCTATTTGTATGCAGACCTTTGTACACAAAACATTAGCTATTTAAAATTTGAAAATGGCAGTTGGAATGAAACATCTGAAAACTTTTCAGGATCTTGGGTAGCATTTGGTGAAGATATTAATGGCGAATTATACGTCTCTAGTCTTTCAGGGAATATTTTCAAAATAAATGACAGCACTTTAAGTATAACTGAAAATGAACTTAATGTCGTATCTATTTTTCCTAACCCAGCAAACGATGAGTTACATCTTGATTTTTCTAAGTCAAATACTTCAATTGAAACTATTATTATATATAATCTTCAAGGAAAAGCTGTAAAAACGATTTCTAGAAATGGCCAAACCGTTCAGAATGTAAAAGTTTCAGACTTATCAAAAGGTGTTTACATGTTAAAAATGAAACGTATAGACGGAGAAAGTAGTACTCAGAAACTTATTATAAATTAATGAATTCCAAAGGGAAACTCTATTTAATACCTACACGATTAGGGGATAATCCACCACTCGAGGTTTTACCAATTTCTATTAAAAAGATAATTGAAAATATAGACGATTATATTGTTGAGAACGAAAAAACAGCACGACGATTTATTAAACGTGTATCACCTAATAAGTCTCAGCCATCATTAAATCTTCAAGTTTTAAATAAATACACCTCCGAAGCAGAAAAAAACACATTTCTTAACGCTTGCCAAGAGGGCACTTCTATTGGTTTGTTGTCAGAAGCAGGTTGTCCTGCCATTGCAGATCCTGGATCTGATATTGTAAGTCTGGCTCATCAAATGGATATTAGAGTGATTCCTCTTGTTGGACCTTCTTCAATTTTACTAGCATTAATGGCATCTGGCATGAATGGTCAAGGTTTCACATTTAATGGGTATTTACCAATAGATAAAAGTGAGCGAAAATCTAAACTTAAAGCTTTAGAGCGTTTGTCGTTTGAAAACCATCAAGCGCAAATTTTTATAGAGACACCTTACAGAAATATGAAGATGCTTGAAGATTTGGCAAGTACTCTTCAACCTAATACGCGTCTATGTGTAGCTTGCGACCTAACTTTGCCTACAGAGTTTATAAAAACGAAGCCAGCTCAAGATTGGCTTAAAAACAAAGAAGACCTTCATAAAAGGCCTTCTATTTTTATAATTCAGAAAGATTAAATCTTTATAATGTAACTCTTGCTTTCTTATCTGGTGTAATAAATGATGTATCATAACCAGAAAACTTTTTCATATAATACTTAACAGAAGATCCATAAGCGTCTGAGAAATTTTGACCTCCATAACTACGTAAAAACTTCTTAACACTACCTGGTCCTGCTAAGTGTGCTGCAGCTAGTATACCAGATTCGGATACTTTAACACCACCTATTAATTTGCCTTCAAATCGTTTTATATCTTTTCTTAAAACCCATTTATTACGTTCTGCGTTAGCAACAAATGCTTTTTCTTGCAATTCTGGATTATATAAAAATTTATTTGGATGATATATACCGATAAGTTTTAGAGTTTCAGTACCAAATTGATACTTCCCTAAATAACCCAATGTGTTCACTGTAAAATAATCACCTCTAGACTCTTTAAAAGCCAAAGCTTCTTTAAAGCCTTCGAAAGACTTACCTAAGTGAGGTGTAAACATATTGTACTGAATAACCTCCTCTTGAGAAGTCATTGCTATATCTCCTGACGTATGATAATTTAATTCTAATCCCTCTGTAGAATACTGATCGGGATTTAACTGAGAATCTGGATACAAAGCCAAAGCCACTAGTACACAAATTGTAAAGGGTATTAAGAAATTTTTAAAACTATGCTTATTCATATTAGCTAATTTTTAGCGTAAAATACTTTCCCCAAAGTACCTTACTAAATTCGCGTGCAAATATAAGCCTTTTTCACAACTATTGAAAACCAATCGATTAAGTGTTAAAAAATTAACTTAAAAGTAGATATAATGCATCTTTACCCGACCATTGCTATTTAGCTCTAGCGTAGGAAAAGGTATCTTAATAACGTTTAAAACGTCAAAAATGGTTTTAAGAATGTGAGAGTTTGTCTTAATTTGGCTTAAATCAATATCCAAACTGAGGTAATATTGGCGTGTTCTATTCTGATTTAAAAATAATAGATCATTAGGGTCACCTGTTAGCATACCATCTGCTCCATAACCAAATGCAAGATTTAACCAATTTGGAATACCATCTGTTTTTAAGAATGAATTAATATTAGCACTCAACCAATAAGTTTGTCCATTATAGTCTTTTAGAAACTCTTCAAATATTCCGCTTCCTAATATATCTGGACGTTGCTCTGCAAAACGAGTTCTATGAAATGAATACTTTAACAGAACCCTCTGTTCTTTCCATAATAATTCTTGCCCAACATACAATCCTGTACCAGCAATATTTGCAGCCATATCTGACCATGAAAATCCCCATTCTTCAGAAAAACCATCCATCACCTCTATGGCAGTTAAAAAGCCCAACCCTAATGTAGAACCGTATAATAGTTGGTTTTTTTTACTAACTCCTGCCCAGTTTAAGGTATTTGCTCCAACCCTGCCTAATTGGTATGAGGAAAACACATGCCCTAACTTATCCATTTGCAACCATTCATTACTATCATTTATAGTTTTAAATGAAGATCTCGGATAATCTGTATACCATAATTGGTTTAAACCAACTAACGTTAGTGTTGCCAATGAAGCTTCAGATATTACAACTGTGTTTCTTCTTTGTTTATTTAAAGAATCACTTGGTTTTAAAAACTGACTTAAATGAGATTGAGAAAAGAGCGCACTACTTAGTAAAAGAAGAAAAATAATACTATTGTAATGTAAAAGCTTCACGTCTTATTTATTAATGCCTTGAGACGATAAATAGCGTTGGTACTCGCGTGCATTATTATTATGTTGTGCTAAACTTTTAGCAAACTTATGATAACCTATGCGCTTAGAATCTGCTGCAAAATAAAGGTAACTGTGCTTTTCTGGACTCAAAACAGCTTTAATAGCAGAGATATCTGGCATAGCAATAAGACCAGGTGGTAAACCTGCATTTTTATATGTATTGTACGGCGACTTTATGTCTTTATGAATATTTAATACACGTCTAATAACTGTATTTTTATATTGTGGCAATTGGTACGCTGCAAATTTTAAAGTCGGATCTGCTTGTAACGGCATGCCAATTCGCAACCTATTTAAATAAACACCTGCAACTCTTGGTTGCTCATCGGCTTGCTTAGATTCCTCATAGACAATTGATGCTAATGTCATTATGTCATTCTGTGACAAATTAAGTTTTTTTGCTTGTTCTTTCCTCGCTTCTGTCCAAAAACGATTGTATTCTTTAAGCATCTTACCTCTAAAATCTTTAGCTGAAGTGTTCCAGAAAAACTCATAACTATTTGGCAAATACATACCAAGTGAAGTTGCTTTTGAGAATCCGTTTTCATTCAAAAAGTCATCATCAGTCATTGCTTTATATAACTCTAAACTATCGACTTCAATCTGCTTGCTTATTCTACCTGCTAAATCTTGTAAACTATTTTGGTTATTAAAAGCTATTTTAAATGGTAGATTTTTACTTCTTATAGAATTAATAATCTCATTATTATTCATTCCTTCAGAGATTGCAAAACGCCCAGCTTTTATGTATGAAGTATATTTTTTTTGCCTCGCTAAAGCATCAAAAGTATTTATATCGTCTAATAAAGGTAGTAACTGATTTCTAACTTGAGAATATGTAGCATCAGTTGGTACATAAATATATTCGGCTTCTGTGCTAAATTTTGTGTTAGGCTGAAACATTGCACTATATATGTAGTATGCAACTAGTCCAAATATAATGAGACCTATTATTGCTATTGCCCAAAGAATCTTTTTTATGTACATAAATTAATTATTAATACGTTGTAATATAAATTCATTTTGAAATTGACTCCCATCAAAAACCCAATTCTTCTTTAATCCTATTTTAACGAATCCATTACCCTCAAATAGTTTTAAACTCGCTAAGTTAGTTTCTGAAATATTAGCGTAAACTTGATGTAAGTGCAACGTTGTAAAACAATAGGTAACTAAAAGTGATAGTGCTTCTTTACCATAACCTTTATATCTATCTGATTGGTCTTTAATTAAAATACCTATACCTGCGCGTTTGTTTTTAATATTAAAATCGAAAACATCTATCAAACCAATTGTATTGTCTTTAGTATCACAAATAGCAAGTCTAAGTTGTTTGGCTTCAAATATATCTTGCTGAGCATTATCAAGATATTGTTTTATTAAAAATCTCGAATACGGCGTTTGTGTGTCACTCAATTCCCATAACGACGTGTCGTTTTCGATATCATAAATAAAATCTAAGTCTTCAGGCTCTAAAGCTCTTAAATAAATATGTTTACCCTGTAAAGTTACCATTCTATTTTTCCTTTAAAAACCTGTTCCGCTGGTCCGATAAGCCAAATATTGGTGTAACCCTTTTCAATTTTATTAAACGTAATTTTCAAGCTTCCACCAAGAGTTTCTAATGTTACTTCTTCATTTTTAGTTATACCACTGTTGTGCATTGCTAAAGCAACCGCAGTAACACCTGTGCCACAAGACAAAGTCTCGTCCTCTACTCCACGCTCATAAGTTCTTACAGCAAACCTATCTTCTAAAATTTGTTCGACGAAATTTACGTTTGTACCAGCCTTATTATAAGGTTGGCCATATCTAATTTGTGCGCCTTCAGATTTTACTTCAAAATTTTCTAAGTCAGAAGCCATTTCTACATGGTGCGGTGAACCTGTATCTAAAAACTGATGATTTTCAAAAGTCTGAATTTCAGAAACATCTTGCATTTGAAGATGAATGATACCCCCTTTAGTTTTCGCTTTATGCAGACCATCTGTTGCTAAAAACTCAGCCTCATCAACTACAATACCTAGAAATTTAGCAAAAGCTGTAATACAACGTCCACCATTACCGCACATACTACTTTCCTTACCATCTGCATTGTAATAGACCATTTTAAAATCTGAAGTATCATCATTTTCTAATAGAATAAATCCGTCAGCTCCAATACCAAAACGTCTATCACAAAGCTCTGCGATACGTTTGGTATCGTTTTTGTTTATTAATTGCAAACGATTATCTGCAATAATAAAATCATTGCCTGTACCTTGATATTTATAAAATGTCATTATCATAATTACTCGCAAATATAAGAATAATAGCGTGTATGTTGTGTTGTTAAAACACAGTTAAAGTTGACGTTAAATAGTCGTTAAAATGACAATTACGATTCAATAAATATCTAAATTTAATCGTTATTATAATTAAACTTAAAACTGAAAAAAATTATGAAGAAGATTATAACATTAGTATTCGTTTCGGTGTTGGGTGGTTTATTAACCTTAGGTGGTTATAAACTTTTTATTGAAACTGACATCCAAAATAAAGCAACAGTTGTACAAGTTTCTGACTTACCAATTTATGTGCCTACAAATAATAAGGTTCTAAATAATACGTCTATAATAGCTCCGAACTTTGTTGAAGCAGCTGAAAAATCGTTAGACGCTGTAGTACATGTAAAAAACACATCTATAGTTAATGTACCGATGTCTTTTCAAGACTTATTTTATGGCCGAAATTCTCAGCGTGCCCAAGTTGGTACAGGTAGTGGAGTTATTATTTCACCAACTGGTTTTATTGTTACCAATAACCATGTTATAAAAAATGCTGATGATATTAGTATAACATTAAACGACAATAAATCTTACACAGCTGAACTTATTGGTACAGATGAATCTACTGATATTGCTTTATTGAAAATTGAAACTGATGAAGATTTACCATTTATGGCTTTTGGAGATTCGGATATTGCTAAAATAGGAGAATGGGTCCTCGCAGTTGGTAATCCTTTTAATTTAAACTCTACAGTTACTGCAGGAATTATTAGTGCTAAATCTAGAGATTTGAGCGGGAGAAATACGCAATCATTTATACAGACTGATGCTGCAGTAAACCCAGGAAATTCAGGTGGTGCACTTGTAAATACTAATGGTGATTTAATTGGTATTAATACCGCTATATCGTCTCAAACTGGCTCTTATATAGGCTATTCATTTGCAGTACCAAGTAATATTGCCAGAAAAATAGTTAACGATATTATGGAATATGGCAATGTGCAAAACGGCATCCTTGGAGTCGTTGGTGGCGCATTAGATAGTGAAGCTGCAGAAAAACTTGGAACTGACGTTACAGAAGGGTTTTATGTAAGTGAAGTAACGGAAGGTACAGGTGCAGAAAGGGCAGGGATTAAATCTGGTGATATTATTAAAAAAATAGATAACGTTGCGATTAATAAATTTTCTGACTTAACAGGCTATTTAAAAACAAAGAGTCCAGATGACACTGTTAATATAACGATATTAAGAGGTGATGATGAAGAAATTTTACCAGTAACATTATTAAAACCAAGTATTATAAAATTACCAACAATTGGTTTTGTTAAAAATGCCTCTAAAAAAGAACTAAAAAAACACAATACTGGTTATGGTGTGAAAATTTCAAATTTAAGCGAAGTTGATTATCAAGACTACTGGTTGAGTAGTGGTGTTGAAGAAGGAAATATTATTACCAGTATAAATGGTAAGAAATTATATTCTATAGACGATGTGCAAAATGCCATGAAAACAAGAAAATTTAATGAACCACTTCAAATTGAAATTATAAATAAAAATCTCGAAAAAGCGGTTTATAATTTTAGATAAAACACATAATAAACAAACAAAAACACCCCTTGAAAGCAATATTCTTTGAAGGGTTTTTATTTTCGTTAAAATGCGCTACGAAAACGTTTGAAATATGTTATTTTTGGGCAAAATTTTAAACAATTAAACCAAAAAAAATGGGTTTTAACGACACTTACGAAAAAGAGTTAGCGTTTCAAGCAGACCGTCGCAGAGCAACGGTTGAATTTATTAAAATCATTAGCGATTTATGGTACGACAAGTCTATTGAGCTTGTCATATTTAGAAATCAATTAATGGATAGAAACGTCAGTGAAATTTTAAACTTGCACGAATATGCAGGTGAATTTGTTCAGAAACCAATTTCTATTTTTGACTCTGTTGAAATTGCTCAAGCTATTAGCGCTTTAGATCTTCCGCCTGCAAAATTAGATATTGGTAAATTAACTTATGAGTATCACTTAGAAGATGAAAAGTATAATAATGCTACTGCATTTGTTTCTGATAAATTAGGAAGTGCAAAAAACAACAAAGGTATAAAACCAAAAGATGTTGTTTTATATGGTTTTGGTAGGATTGGTAGATTAGTTGCTCGTGAGTTAATGACACGAACTGGTAAAGGTAATCAGCTACGATTGAGAGCTATTGTAACACGAGGTGAAATAAATGCAACTGTACTAGAAAAACGTGCTTCATTATTAAGAAATGATTCTGTACACGGAGATTTTTCTGGGATGGTAAGTATAGATGCAGAAAACAGTGCTTTAATTATTAACGGTACAACTGTAAAAATAATTTCTGCTAATGCACCAGAAGATATTGATTATACAAGTTACGGAATAAACAAAGCTTTAGTTATTGATAATACTGGAGCCTTCAGAGACAAAGAAGCCTTAAGTAGACACTTAAAAGCTAAAGGAGTTCATAAAGTTTTATTAACTGCTCCAGGAAAAGGAATTCCTAATATTGTACATGGTGTTAATCATTTAGAACATAACCCAGATAAAGTAAATATTTTTTCTGCTGCTTCTTGTACTACGAATGCAATTACTCCTATTTTAAAGGCTGTTGAAGATTCTTTTGGAGTAAAGACAGGTCACTTAGAGACCATACATGCTTATACTAACGATCAAAATTTAGTTGATAATTTTCACTCTAAATATAGGAGAGGACGTGCAGCAGCTTTAAATATGGTCATTACAGAAACTGGTGCTGGGAAAGCCGTGAGCAAAGCATTACCATCTTTAGAAGGTAAGTTAACATCTAATGCTATTAGAGTTCCTGTACCTAACGGATCGCTAGCTATATTAAGCTTAGAGCTAGAGAATGAAACTTCTGTAGAAAGCATGAATACAATCATGAAAAAATATGCTCTAGAAGGTGATTTAGTTGAACAAATTAAATACGAAATGAGTGATGAGCTTGTGTCTAGTGATATAGTTGGTAGTTCAGCACCATCGATCTACGATAGTAAAGCTACAATTGTAAGAGCTGATGGTAAAAATGCTATACTATATATATGGTATGATAATGAATATGGTTATAGTCACCAAGTGATTCGACTTGCAAAGCATATTGCTAAGGTGAGACGTTTCTCTTATTATTAATAAATATAACATCTAAAATAAAGTTTAAAACGTATATACAATAGCCTCACAATAAGTGAGGCTATTTGTTTATTAATTATATGATGTAATACTCATAAAATTAGTATCTTGACAATCGATAAACCAAACCAAAATTATATTACACATGAAATTCTTAATCAAAATTTCTCTTATACTACTTATTTCATTTAGTTTTCAAACTATAACAGCACAAAGTCAGGCACAAGAAGACGAAGAGGACAAATTTTCTTTAAAAAGCGGTACAATAGATAGTCAATTTGAATATGTGTTTAGAAAATCTGGTAATTTTAAAGGAACTAACGGACAAAAGTACGAAGCTGTTAAATTCGCTTCGCTTTTAACCTTGAAGGCAAACGTTTTAGACTCACTAAAAACAACGTATTTTAAATTAAAGAGTTCTGAAAACGTAGTTGATAAGCAGACTATAGAAATAGAAAGTTTAAAAACACAATTGGGTAACACAAAAAGTGACTTAAGTCTGACAAATTCCGAAAAAAACAATATGGCTCTACTAGGCATGCAAATGAGTAAAGTAAACTATAATGTTTTAATGTGGAGTGTTATTTCTGCATTATTAGCGTTCCTTTTACTCTTTATCTATAAGTTTAAAGGCAGTAACTTTTTAACTAAAGAAGCAAAGCGAAAATTAGATGAACTTGAAACTGAATTTGAAGAACACAGACGTGGTGCTTTAGAAAGAGAGCAAAAAGTACGTCGTCAGTTACAAGACGAATTAAACAAGAATAAAACCTAAAGCTTTTTAGATATAAATTTAAATCCGTAATTTTCATTACGGATTTTTTTATGACCATAGTTAAAGCAAATATTGACCACCTAGAACATATTGTCCCCCTTTTTAATGCCTACAGAAGTTTTTATAGACAGAAAACTGATAAAGAAGGTGCTGAAAAATTCTTAATAGAACGGTTTCAAAAAAAGGATGCTATTCTTTTCATTGCCTATATAGAAAATGATGCTGTTGGCTTTATACAACTTTACCCACTACTCTCTTCTGTTTCGATGAAATCCATGTATTTATTGAATGCTTTATAGTTAACTATTATAAATGCTTTTATTAATATGAATACGATTAAAACGATACTTTTAAAACTTCCAGAATACTTACTTATAGTATCTGTACTATTTTATTGGATATCTGCTAGTGTTATTTTTAACCCAATAGCTATAATTCTATCCGCTATATTGGTAATTCAACTTGTTATAAAGAATAGAACACTTGGTATACTAATACCTATCGTATTAATACTAGTGTGTTGTTTTATGTTATTAGCGCTGTTTTCAGAATTTAATGAATTTCCGACCTTTAATAATGATGCAAAAGAATTGTTATTTGTCGGTTTGTCCTTTTTTATAGGCACTATTCTAATATCTGGTTTAATGCTTTATAAATATTCAAATTTCAAGTTATCTAATTAGCTGTATTGAAAATCTCGTTTTCACCTTTTTAATTACATTTTATGAGAAAAATAATTTAAAAACTTTCAATTTTAATGTCACTTTTGTCTTTATTAAGTTGCGAAAATGGTGATAACAATTCAGATATGCTTAATACAAATAACCTTTAAGACCTATCATCCACTCAACGGAAATGCTATGGATTTAATAAACGCTAACAACGGCATTATAAATGGTGCTATACCAACTCTAGATAGTAAAGCTTATATTTTTGATGGTTTAGACGATACCATTAATATTCAATATGCTGAAAATTTAAACTTTCAAAATTATTTCACCATTTCTGCGTTAATAAAAACGGACGAAATTAAAACACAACCGATTATAAGAAAAGGCACTCAAGTAAATGGTGAAAATGCTAGTCCATATTATTTAGGGTTATCATAAACTAATGACATTGTATTTGGCATATATACTAACACTTGTGATATGCTATATAAAGCCAGAAAAAAGGGCTACAAAAGAGATACTTGGTACTTAATCACAGGTGTTTTTAAAGACAACATAATATCTCTTTATGTCGATGGTATACTTGAAGCATCCGAGGAAATCAATGGAAACTTAAATTACATTGATACCTATTAATTGGAACCAGATTAAACTTAACTAGCAGTACTTTTAACGGCTTTATTGATGGTGTGAGGCTTTTGTGACTCGAGGCTCTCGGAAACAGAGATAAATCAATTACCAAACAATTAATCTCTTACTCCTGACTTCGAGCAACGGATCTCCATTAACTTCTAAAAATACACCTACAAAAACTTCGTAATTAACCATATCTTTACGACCTATTTAGATAAACAATGCGCATAGATATTCTGACTGTATTACCCGAACTTATTAAAAGCCCTTTTGAGGCTTCTATTTTAAAACGTGCTATAGAAGCAGGTTTGGTAGAAGTTCATTTTCATAATCTTAGAGATTACGCAACAGGTGGCTATAAAGCTATTGATGATACGCAGTTTGGTGGTGGTGCTGGAATGGTAATGATGATTGAGCCTATAGATAAATGTATTACAAAACTAAAATCTGAGCGTAACTACGATGAGATTATCTATATGACACCGGATGGTGAACGTTTAAACCAAGGCATTGCAAATACAATCTCTTTGAAAGAAAATATAATGATTCTTTGCGGTCATTATAAAGGTGTAGACGAACGTGTACGAGATATGTTTATCACCAAGGAAATTTCTATTGGCGACTATGTCTTATCTGGTGGAGAATTAGGAGCAGCTGTTTTATGTGATGCTATTATAAGATTAGTACCTGGTGTTTTAGGAAATGAGACTTCTGCATTAACAGATTCTTTTCAAGACAATCTATTAGCTCCACCAATTTACACAAAGCCTAGAGAATACAAAGGTCATAAAGTGCCTCCCGTTTTGTTTAGCGGTAATTTCCCGGAAATTGAAAAGTGGCGCGAAGAGCAAGCTTATATACGGACGGAAGAAAGACGACCAGATTTATTAGAAGATTAAAATCTTTTAATTTTTAGCTTTTTACTTTTAACTTTTTAATTATATTTGCATCCGATTTTAGATTAACCTCTGGCGAGAATCGCGAATGTTGATTTAGAATAACCATTATAAATAAAATAAAATGAATTCTTTAGTAAAATTTGTACAAGACGAATTTGTAAGCCGTAAAGACTTTCCGAAATTTGGTGCTGGTGATACAATCACAGTATATTATGAGATTAGAGAAGGTGAAAAGGTTCGTACACAGTTCTTTAGAGGTGTTGTATTACAACGCAAAGGAACAGGAAGTTCTGAAACATTTACAATCCGTAAAATGTCTGGAATTGTTGGTGTAGAACGTATCTTCCCTGTTAATCTGCCTGCTTTACAGAAAGTAGAAGTTAACAAAAAAGGTAAAGTGCGTAGAGCTAGAATATTCTACTTTAGAGGTCTTACTGGTAAAAAAGCAAGAATTAAAGAAGTTAGAAGATAATTCTAATTACATAATATTAAAAAGAGCCTTCAAATATGAAGGCTCTTTTTAGTTTATTAACTTTTGTTAATAACTGTCGTTCATAAGTTGTTGATATATAATTAGTTAAAATATTTGTTTATATGAAATAGTTATATAAATTAGTTGAACAATTAACAACAAACCTAGTTTGATTTTAAAAGTAATTTTAGATTTATGTTAAATTGCAATAGAGTAACGTTCTTTATTTAATGAGATTGTTTTTTGAGGTTAACGAACTCCTTGTGTAGGCAAGTGTTGCTTAGTTAATCATGAAATTTAAATATCATAGCATACATAATAGGTTATAATATTTAAATGGAAAGCTTGGAAAAAGTAATGGAAACGAAAGTAGACATGAAAAGGAAAAGCAATGTTTTAGGTCGTATCAGACACGTAAGTGAATTATAAAAAAAGAAACATCAAGAAAAACAAATCTTATGAAACTTAGTAATATCAGGTCTATACATTTAGAAAGATATGAAACGTTTCACCGAAGCAGAAACACTCGAACTGAAAAAGGTGTTGGTGTAAGCCATAAACCTGAGTTAGTGAAAACTAAATAAGTCGTGTTAGTACTGTTTCTAGAGAAGCCATGTCAGCACAGTTTAACTGTAGTGATATGGCTTTTTGTTTTAGCTGTAGTTAATCTGTATTCTTTTACTACGAATCTCTCACTAATAGATAACCAAAATTTCGAAAACCAAAACAACACTAAAAATCACTTAACTATAAGGAGAATATAGTGACTGTACATTAACAACATGTGATTTTGAAAATTCTGATATCTCAAATATTACATTTCTAGAATGTAGATTTATTAATTGCAATCTTAGTAATAATAATGTAATGCGTTCAACGTTAAACGATGTAAGCTTTGAATAATTTAAGTTAGTTGGTGTATTCTTTCAAAATTGTAATGACTTTTTATTAGTATTCAGCTTTACGGATTGTATATTAAATCTAAGTTCATTTAATAACATAAAAATTAGCAAGAAGAAATTTACAAATTGTAAAATGCAAAATATAGACTTCACAGATGTTGAAATTAAAGGAGCATCTTTTTCAAACTATGATTTAACAGATTCATTATTCGATAACACTAATTTAGAGAAAACAGATTTTTATACTGCCTATAATTTCAGTATTAATCCTTCTCAAAACCAGATAAAAGGCACTGTTTTTTCTAAAGAAAACTGCTAAGGGCTTTTAAATAGTTTTAATATTAGACTTAAATAAGGCCTAAAAAAGAATTCCGACTTCAGATTACACAAATCATTCTAAATTTTAGCAGTTTACTAACACTATCGCGCTTACAAAACTGTATCAATTTTGTATATTCGCAAGACTCAAAATTAAGTTATTACGCAATCAAAAATATTATAAAAACACATGACAAAGACAGCGAAGATTGTTTATACAAAAACTGATGAAGCACCAGCTTTAGCGACCCGTTCATTTTTACCTATAGTAAAAGCATTTACAAAATCATCTGGAATTTCAATTGAAACAAAAGACATATCATTAGCAGCAAGACTATTAGCTGTATTTCCTGATTATTTAACAGAAGATCAGAGGGTAAGTGATGCTTTAACTGAACTAGGTGAACTTGCTAAATCACCAGAAGCAAATATCATAA
This sequence comes from Winogradskyella sp. UBA3174, assembly GCF_002364335.1. GTDB lineage: Bacteria > Bacteroidota > Bacteroidia > Flavobacteriales > Flavobacteriaceae > Winogradskyella. Next base: position 126,150 of record NZ_DEXW01000039.1, read on the forward strand.
AACTACCTAATATTAGTGCTTCTATGCCTCAATTAACTGATGCTATTGAAGAATTACAAGCTAAAGGTTACAAAATTCCTGACTACCCAAGTAATCCATCGAACGCTACTGAAAAAGAAATAAAAATACGTTATGATAAAATTAAAGGTAGCGCAGTTAATCCAGTATTAAGAGAAGGGAATTCTGATAGGCGTGCTCCTAAAGCTGTTAAAAATTATGCGAAAAAGAACCCTCATAGCATGGGAGCTTGGTCAGCAGATTCTAAGACACATGTATCTACAATGTCTAAAGGTGATTTTGCTCATAATGAGAAATCAGTGACGCTCCAAGAAGCAACTACAATAAAGATTATACACACCGATGCTAGCGGCAATAAAACGGCTTTAAAAGAAGGTTTAGACTTATTACAAGGTGAAATTATCGATGCAACAGTAATGAATAAAAAAGCATTAATCGCGTTTTTAGAAGAGCAAGTAGAAGATGCTATGGATAAAAGTGTGCTGTTTTCTTTACACATGAAGGCAACAATGATGAAAGTTTCTGATCCAATAATTTTTGGCCATGCGGTTCGTGTGTTTTTCAGTGATTTATTTAAAAAACACAGCAAAACATTCGATAAAATCGGTGTAAATGTTAATAACGGTTTCGGAAATCTTCTTGAAAAACTAGGAGAGTTAACAGAAGATAAACGTGACGAAATAAGAGACGATATTAGATTTGCTTTAGATCATGGAGCAGATTTAGCTATGGTAAATTCAGATAGAGGTATTACAAATCTTCATGTACCAAGTGATGTTATTATTGATGCATCTATGCCAGCGATGATTAGAACATCTGGTCAAATGTGGAATGCTGAAGGACAGCTACAAGACACAAAAGCAGTCATACCAGATAGCAGTTATGCTGGTGTTTATATCGCAACAATAGACTTCTGTAAAAAACATGGAGCATTTGATCCTACAACAATGGGCACAGTACCTAACGTAGGTTTAATGGCTCAGAAAGCAGAAGAATATGGATCTCACGACAAAACTTTCGAAATTTCTTCGAAAGGAAAAGTTGAAGTTATAGACGCTAATGGTAACTCATTAACATCTCACAAAGTTGAAGCTGGTGATATTTGGAGACTATGCCAAGTTAAAGATGCACCAATACAAGACTGGGTAAAACTGGCTGTTAAAAGAGCAAGAGCATCAAAAACACCTGCAGTTTTTTGGTTAGACAGCAAAAGAGCTCATGATGCTGAGCTAATTAAAAAAGTGAATAAATATCTACTAAACCATGATACTTCTGGATTAGATATAAGAATATTATCACCGATTACAGCTACAGAATTTACACTTAAGCGTGTTAAAGATGGTGAAGATACAATCTCAGTTACAGGAAATGTTTTAAGAGATTACTTAACTGATTTGTTCCCCATTCTAGAATTAGGAACAAGCGCTAAGATGCTTTCAATTGTACCATTAATGAATGGTGGTGGATTATTTGAAACAGGAGCAGGTGGATCTGCTCCTAAACATGTTCAGCAATTTCTTAATGAAAACCACTTACGTTGGGATTCTCTAGGTGAATTTTTAGCACTTGCGGTTTCTTTAGATCATTTTGCAGAAGTTAATGATAATAAAAGAGCAAGCATCTTAGGAGAAGCATTAGACAATGCAACAGAAAAATTATTAGAAAATAAAGAAGGCCCCTCTAGAAAAGTTAATGAGTTGGACAATAGAGGTAGCCATTTCTACATTGCAATGTATTGGGCTGAAGCTTTAGCGAATCAAAATGAAAACGAAGAATTAAAATCTGAATTTACAGAAATTTATAAAACACTATCTTCTAATAAAGAAGCTATAATTAAAGAACTTATAGATTGTCAAGGTGAACCTGTTAATATTGAAGGTTACTATTTACCTAGTGAAACTTTAGTAAGCAATGCCATGCGCCCGAGTAGTTTACTAAATAAAATTTTAAACTAATAAACAATAGAAATAAAGTTTATGTTAAAAGCTTCTGTAAGGAAGCTTTTTTTTATTCTTTTTAATTTAATTTTGAATAAAAAAAGATTTCATATAAATCTTTATTGAAAATCAACAATCAAAAAATCATTCATAAATATGATTAAACATATTAAAAGAATTTTATTCTTTTTTTTACTATGTCCTTTATTTCTTTTAGCTCAAGAAAAATTCACGCTCAGTGGAAGTATCTCAGATAGTGAAAGTAATGAGACACTTATAGGTGTTAATATTTTAATACCTCAAATACAGTCAGGTACAATTACAAATGAATATGGTTTCTACTCTATTACTTTACCAGAAGGAACTTATGAGGTTACCATCAGCTATCTAGGTTTTAAAACAATCACAGAAACTATTGTATTAACAAGTGATCTTTCCAAAAATTATAAACTTTTAGAATCTGCTGAAAGTTTAGGTGAAGTGGTTATTACAGATGATGTAGAACGATTAAATATCAAAAAGCCTCAAATGAGCGTTAATTCGCTTTCCATAAAAACTATTAAAAATATGCCTGTGGTTTTGGGTGAAGTAGATGTTATAAAATCTATAACACTGCTACCAGGTGTTACTAATGCTGGTGAAGGTTCTTCTGGTTTTAATGTAAGAGGAGGTGGTGCCGATCAAAATCTTATTCTTTTAGATGAAGCAACCATCTTTAATTCATCGCATCTTTTTGGTTTCTTTTCAGTTTTTAATCCAGATGCTATAAAGGATATTAAACTATATAAAGGAGGTATTCCTGCTAAATATGGTGGACGTGTTTCTTCAGTGTTAGATATTTATCAAAAAGAAGGAAATAGCAATAAGTTTCAAATGAATGGAGGTATTGGCTTAATCTCTAGTCGCTTACTTGTCGAAGGCCCTTTGAAAAAAGGAAAAGGATCGTTTTTACTAGCTGGTCGTAGTAGTTATGCACACTTATTTTTACCACTATTCGATTTAGACAATGTCGCCTATTTCTATGACCTCAATACAAAGTTGAGCTATAACATAAATGACAATAATAGTATTTTTCTTTCAGGATATTTTGGTCGTGATGTGTTTGAAATATCAGATAGTTTTGAAAACACCTATGGGAATTCAGTCGTTAATTTTAGATGGAATCATTTGTTTTCGGATAAACTATTTTCAAATTTATCCTTAATATATTCCGACTATTTTTATGGTTTGACATTAAATTTTGTTGGATTTGATTGGGAATCTGGTATTCGGAATTTTAATATTAAATATGATTTCAAACATTATATAAGTAACAATTTTAAACTAGAATACGGTCTAAATAGTATATACTATAAATTTAATCCTGGTGAAATTAATCCAATATCAGAGGACTCGGGTATCAACTCTTTTAAACTAATTGATAAATATGCTTTCGAAAATGCTATCTATGTTGATGCAGAGCATAAAATTAGTGATAAACTGTCTGTAAGTTATGGGGCAAGACTAAGTACGTTCCATCGCCTTGGCCAAGACGAACTAAATGTCTATGCAGATGATAATCCTGTAGTTTTTAACGAAGCTATTGGTATTTATGAGAAAGCTGCACCAATAGGTACCGAGACTTTCGACAGAAGTGACGTTATAGAATCTTTTGCTAATCTAGAACCACGTTTGTCGGTTGCTTACCAACTTAATGATAATTCGTCTGTAAAAGCGAGTTATAATCGTATGAGCCAATATTTACATCTATTATCTAATACCAATTCGCCAACCCCTTTAGATGTCTGGTCGCCAAGTGGTAAATTTATAGAGCCACAACTACTAGATCAAGTTGCTATAGGCTATTTTAAAACCTTTAAAAACAACGAATACTCACTAGAAGTGGAAAGCTTTTATAAGACCATTCAAAATCTTATAGATTTTACTGATGGCGCTAATTTAATTGCGAATAATGCCATCGAACAAGTTGTTTTAAATGGTGAAGGCCGTGCTTATGGCTTAGAAGTACTTTTTAGAAAAAATGAAGGACGCTTTACAGGATGGTTGGCTTATACACTTTCGAAATCCGAACAAAGAACACCAGGCAGAACCGCTCAAGAAACAGGTATTAATAATGGAGAATGGTACAATACACCCTTCGATAGAACACATGATATTTCATTAACAGGAAATTACGAATTAAACAAAAAATGGTCGATTAGTTCTAATTTTTTATTTCAAACGGGTCGAGCTGTAACGTTTCCGAACGGTCAGTACCAATATAATGGTTTGGTAATCCCTAGCTATGAGGCTAGAAACTCCAGCAGACTGCCGTCTTATAATCGTTTAGATGTTGCTTTTAATTACAACCCAACCCAAGATAGTACTAAAAATTTTAAAGGAGAATGGGTATTTGGTATTTACAATATTTATAATCGCAGAAATGCAGCAAATATTAATTTTACAGAAAATAGAACGACGGGCGGGAACGAAGCTGTAAGGCTCGCTATTTTTGGTATAGTACCGTCAGTATCTTATAATTTTAAATTTTAAAGAATGAAAAAACTAACTTATATATTCGTCATCTTTTCAATTCTCTTCTCTTGTGAGGACGTTATAGATATCGAGCTTAATGAAGCAGATCCGAGATTAGTTATTGAAGCGTCTATAGATTGGTTTAAAAATACGACAGGAAACGAACAATCTATAAAATTATCTTTATCAGCTCCATTTTTTGACGAATCTACGCCACCCGGAAATGATGCAGTTATTGAGATTACCGATACAAATAATAACACTTTTAATTTTATAGAAGATGGCAATACTGGCATTTATCGAAATACAAATTTTATTCCTGTGATAGATCAAGACTACACACTAACTATAAATTATAATGGTGACACATATTCTGCCACGGAAAACTTAAAATCGGTAGTTCCAATTGACTTTATTGAGCAAAATAATGAAGGTGGGTTTAGTGGCGAAGATATAGAGTTAAAAGCTTTTTATACAGATCCTGCCAATATAGACAATTATTATTTCTTTGAATTTATAACTGAAATTTCTGTAGTTCCAGACTTGGATGTATTTGACGATACCTT
>NZ_DEXW01000039.1:131389-132910 GCF_002364335.1 Winogradskyella sp. UBA3174
GTTTTACGAATTTATGTTTGTGCTTCTACAACAAGGCAGTGACGATGGTGGAGGCCCTTTTGAAACACAACCAGCTACAGTAAGAGGCAATTGTATAAACGTCACAAATCCAGATAATTTTCCTTTCGGTTACTTCCGACTCTCAGAAGTAGATGAAGTAATTTATACGGTTGAATAATAGTATATGGTCGTTACCATTTATGTCGTTTCATCTCCTTTAACTCTGTCAAAATATTCAGAGAATGCCGTTAATAAGAATAACCCAGTGTATCTGCTAAAATTATTTCTTATCTTTAAAACATGATATTTACTAAGACCACTGAACAAGATTCCCATTACAATAATCTTGAAAACATGTCAATTAATGAGATTATTACTAATATTAACAATGAAGATAAAACTGTTCCTATTGCAGTGGAAAAAGCATTACCGCAAATCGAATCATTAATAGAACAAATTGTTACTAAACTAAAGGATGATGGTCGATTATTTTATATAGGTGCTGGAACAAGTGGTAGATTAGGTATACTTGATGCTTCTGAGTGTCCACCAACCTTTGGAGTATCCCATGATTTGGTAATTGGCTTAATCGCTGGTGGAGATATAGCAATAAGAAAAGCCGTAGAAAATGCAGAAGACTCAACAACACAAGGTTGGGAAGATTTATCAGATTATAATATTTCAGATAAAGATTTTGTTTTAGGCATTGCAGCATCAGGAACAACACCATATGTAATAAGTGCTTTGGATAAATCTAATAAGCAAAATATATTAACTGGTTGTATTACTTGTAATCAAGGAAGTCCATTAGCATTAACAGCTAAATTCCCTATAGAAGTTGTAGTTGGTCCTGAATTTTTGACTGGTAGTTCAAGAATGAAAGCTGGCACAGCTCAAAAGCTTGTCCTTAACATAATAACTACTACGGTTATGATTCAATTAGGAAAAGTAAAAGATAACAAGATGATTGATATGCAATTAAGTAATGATAAGTTGGTTATTAGAGGTGTCAAAATGATTATGAATGAGTTGATGGTCTCTGAAAAAGTAGCTATTCAATTACTTAATAAGCACAAAAGCGTAAGAAAAAGTATTTCACATGGACGAAAATAATAGAACAGATAAAGAGATCTTAGCTAAAGGATTAAAGCAAATGGGAATTTGTCTTGTCCTTATGTTTGCTGGTCCAACTTTATTACATTTAACATTAGATAATAAAGACAAACCACTTTATATCCCTTTACTTATACTTTCAATTCTACTATGTATTTTGGCTATTTCATTTCTATTTATTGGGATAAATACAATTATAAATAGCATGTTCAAGAAAAAATAATAAAACTTCATTTATCACAATACATCTAACTAAAGAAAGCTTTTAAACTGAACTAAAGCAATAAAAACGAAAAAAAACCCTTACTAGATTAACTAGTAAGGGTTTTGTAAATACTAACATAATGTTAGTACAAAAAAGGCGGCGACCTACTCTTCCACAGTAAAGCAGTACCATCGGCGCAAACG
>NZ_DEXW01000008.1 GCF_002364335.1 Winogradskyella sp. UBA3174
AAGGCAACGTTTTCCTAAAGCCAAGATTTTAGTTTTAGAAAAAGGTATGTTACCCCAAGGAGCAAGTACAAAAAACGCAGGTTTTGCATGCTTTGGTAGTCTAAGTGAGATTATAGACGACCTAAAGACGCATTCTGAAGACGACGTTATTGAGCTTATTAAGAAGCGCGTTGATGGATTAAAATTACTTCGAGAGACCTTAGGGGACAAAGCTATTGATTACCAAAACTTAGGTGGTTATGAATTATTCTTAGAATCTAATGAGGAACTTTATGAGACCTGCCTTAAGAACCAAGACCTTGTCAATAAGCTTTTACAATCTGTTTTTAAAGATAATGTGTTTTCATTAAAAGATAACAGTTTCAATTTTAAGCACATCAAGTCTAAATATAGTTTTAATCAATTTGAGGGCCAGATTAATACTGGTAAAATGATGGAGGCTTTATTAAGTAAAGCACAAAAAGCAGGTATTAAAATATTGAATAATTGTACAGTTAAACAATTTGACGACGATAGAAATAGTGTAAAAATTGAAACTGATAATTTGAAATTTTCAACTAAAAACCTACTCATTGCAACCAATGGATTTGCTTCAAAATTGATAGAACAAGCCGTAAAACCAGCAAGAGCTCAAGTTTTAATTACAAAACAAATTAAGGGCTTGCATATTAAAGGGACTTTTCATTTAGACGAAGGCTACTACTATTTTAGGAATATTAATAATCGTATTCTATTTGGAGGTGGCCGAAATTTAGATTTTAAAACCGAAGAAACTTCTGAATTTGGTGAAACAGAAGTTATACAAAACAAACTCGAAGAACTTTTAAAAACTACAATTTTACCAAACACTAATTTTGAAATTGACCACAGTTGGTCTGGTATTATGGGTGTTGGTAAACAAAAGAAAGCCATTGTTAAACAACTTAGCAATCATGTGTATTGTGGAGTGCGTTTGGGCGGAATGGGTATCGCTATTGGTAGTTTGGTGGGAAAAGAATTGGCATCTTTGTTAGAATGAGTATAAAGCAAAAACTACATGGTAAATGCCAAGACTTTTTAAACAATCGTTTAGAGGTAATTCAACACACTATTTTAGATATTCAAAATTCGTTAGAATCCGAAACAAAGAGTAGTGCTGGTGATAAGCATGAAACTGGGAGAGCGATGCTTCAGCTAGAGCGCGAAAAGGCAGGTCACCAATTGGCCGAACTTCAAAAAATAAATGAGACGCTTCATAAAATAGAAGTTAAATCAAAACACAGCAATGTGGCTTTAGGAAGCCTTGTAATAACCTCTAATCGCAATTATTTCATAGCGATCAGTGCAGGTGAGTTGACCTTAGAGGGTGTAAATTACTATGCGATTTCTACTTTAACACCGATAGCACAATTATTACTTTCAAAACAGGTTGGTGATACGGTTCAATTTAGAGACACAAAATTTACCGTCACAGAAATTCAGTAGAAAAACGTTAAATCATTTTCTCTTTTTCACATTCTAACTTAACTTAACAGTGTAAAAATTGACATATGAAACGTTACTTATTTTTCTTCTTATTTTTCTGTTTTGTAGTAATTGGATTTTCACAAAACACCTCTAAGGTTGATTTTGTTATTAAGAATTTAGGAATTAATGTAGATGGTCATTTTAATTCGTGCTCAATAACAACTAAATTCAATGAGACCAATTCACAGTTAGAAAGTATTTCAGGTTCAATTACGGTTTCTTCAATAGAAACAGGTATTGAAAACCGCGATGAACATTTACTCGAAGAAGATTATTTTAATTCAGAAAAGCATAAGCAAATTATATTAAAAAGTGAATCTGTAACTAAAATATCTGCAACGGAATACAGCGTCAAAGCAAATCTCACAATAAAAGGAATCACTAAAGCAATTAATATAAATGTAAATGTCGAAAACATAGATGGCAGCAACAAGACATCTTCTAGTTTTGAAATAAATCGCAAAGATTTTAAAGTCGGTGGTAGTAGTTTTGTGATGAGTAACACTGTAAAGATTAATATAATTTATTATCAGAAATTATAGATGACAATCCTAAATTTTGACGTCATAATTATTGGTGGTGGCTTGGCAGGATTAACAAGCGCTATTAATTTGGCGAAAGCAAAATCTAAAGTTTTACTTATAGAGAAGCATACTTATCCAAAGCACAAAGTTTGTGGAGAGTATGTGTCTAATGAAGTTCTACCATACCTAGAATCTTTGGGTTTTAATCCCTTTGAATTTGGTGCGAAAATGATTTCTAATTTTGAATTAACAACGCACAATAACAAAAGTATATCTGCAAATTTACCATTAGGAGGTTTCGGAATGAGTCGCTACGAAATGGACTTTCAATTGTACAAATTAGCATTAAAAAATGGTGTTGAGGTCTTTAGCGATACGGTGAGTAATGTCAATTTTGAAGGAGATATGTTTCATGTTGAAACTAAATTAAATAGAATATTAAATTCAAAAATTGTCATTGGAGCTTTTGGTAAACGCTCTAATTTAGATATAAAATTTCAACGAAAATTTATTACCAAAAAGGCCCCTTATTTAGGCGTTAAGATTCATGTTTCAGGAGACTTTCCAGAAGATAAAGTCGCGCTTCATAATTTTAAAGGGGGCTATTGTGGGGTTTCAAAAGTTGAAAATGATTGCATCAACCTATGTTATATTACCGATTTTGAAGCCTTCAAGAAATATAAAGATATTGATACGTTTCAGAACGAAGTGCTTTTTAATAATTCAGCTTTAAAAGCTCTATTTAAAAACTCAAAACCAGAATTTGAAAAACCATTAACGATTAGTCAGATTTCATTCGAAACTAAAAACCCAGTAGAAAATCATATTATTATGTGTGGTGATACAGCAGGCATGATTCACCCTCTGTGTGGCAACGGAATGGGAATGGCAATTAGAAGCGCGCAATTAGCATCGCATTTGATTATTGATTATCTTCAAGGAAAAATTAAAACGCGAGAAACTTTAGAAAGCGAATATGTAAAACACTGGAAAAAAACTTTTAATTTAAGACTAAAAGTAGGTCACACCATAGCGTATTTATTCAGACAAGATTGGTTAGCGCCAAAACTATTGAGATTGCTAAGTTGGTTTCCTTTTTTAATACCGCAAATAATAAAAATGACGCACGGTAAACCTATGACTGTAAAATGAGCTTATTTATAGATACAACGTATCGTAGTGACGAAACCGAAATCATGGATGACTTTACCATGAAGGGAGAACTAATGCGAGATACATTAGATAAATTAGGAAGTATTAATAAATGGCTTGGTGGTAACAGCATCACTTTAGACGGTATAGATCAGTTATTAAAAGGACACTCTAAAAACAAAAGATATACCATCATAGACTTAGGTTGTGGTCATGGAGATATTTTAAGATTGGTTGCTGATTTTGGAAGAAAAAAAGACTATAATTTTAAGTTAATTGGTATCGATGCCAATCAAGATGCTATTGATTACGCTAATGAATTATCTGTAAATTATCCAGAATTGTCCTTTAGAAATGAAGATATTTTTTCAGAAGAGTTTCAGGAAATCAATTATGATATTGCATTAACAACATTGTTTCTGCACCATTTTAAAGAAGATGAAATAATAACCTTATTATCTAGTCTTTCAAATAAAGCAACCATTGGTGTCGTTGTAAATGATTTACAACGAAGTGAAATAGCTTATGGGTTATTTAAATTATTGGGTATAGTTATTTCGAACTATATGATAAAACAAGACGGGTTAACGTCTATTCTTCGTGCTTTTAAACGTGAAGATTTAGAACGTATCTCGCAAAAATTAAATTTTAAATCACAAATCAGTTGGAAATGGGCATTCCGTTACCAATGGTTAATTAGAACTTAGATGGCAGTAAAAATAACGGCAGTTGCAAAGGAACTGCCCAAATATACTAGAGAGACAAAAGACATTCTACCATTCGTAGAATTATGGCTAGATGGCCAAGAAGAGCGTTTTAAGCGCAAGGTCTTAAAGATTTTTGAAAATGCAGCGGTTGATAGACGGTATTCTATTATGAATCCAGAAGAGGTGTTTTTAAATACGTCTTTTGAAGAAAAAAATGACATCTATACAAGAGAATCGATTAAGCTAGCAGAAGCAAGTTTAATAAAAGTATTAGACAAGGCGAATTTAGAACCTACAGAGATAGATTATATCATTACGGTGAGTTGCACTGGCATAATGATTCCGTCATTAGACGCTTATCTTATTAACAGTCTTAAAATGAAACAAGACATTGTACGCTTGCCTGTTACAGAAATGGGTTGTGCTGCGGGTGTTTCAGGAATATTATATGCTAAAAACTTTCTAAAGGCCAACCCGAATAAGCGCGCTGTAGTTATTGCGGTAGAGTCGCCAACAGCAACATTTCAACTCAATGATTATTCAATGGTAAATATTGTGAGTGCCGCTATTTTTGGAGATGGTTGTGCAAGCGTTATTTTGTCGTCTTACGAAGATGAAAAAGGACCTGAAATTAAGGACGAAGCCATGTATCATTTCTTTGATGCAACACACATGATGGGCTTTAAATTAAGAAATACAGGATTGCAAATGGTTTTAGATCAAACGGTGCCTCAGACCATTGCAGAACATTTCCCAAAAATCATTCATCCTTTTTTAGAGCGAAATGATTTAACAATAGAAGACATTGATCATTTGGTGTTTCACCCTGGTGGAAAGAAAATAGTACAAACGGTAGAAGATTTATTCGGGGATTTGGGGAAGAACATAGATGACACAAAAGAGGTATTACGATTATATGGTAATATGAGTAGTGCGACAGTATTATATGTTTTAGAGCGTTTTATGGATCGTAATTTACCAAAAGGGGACAAAGGTATTATGCTTAGTTTTGGACCAGGTTTTTCTGCACAACGAATCTTGTTAGAATGGTAATATGAGTAAAGAATTTAAAGACAAAAATTATTGGGCACTCATCTTAGGTGGTAGCAGTGGTTTAGGGTTAGCTACAGCAAAAAAATTAGCGAAGCATGGTATGAATATTTGTATTGTGCACAGAAATTCTAGAGTACAAGAAGACCAGATTAATCGAGACTTTGATATTATTAGAAACGAAGGTGTTCAGTTTAAGTCTTTTAATTTAGATGCTTTTAAACCTGAAAAGCGAGCATTCATAATTAACGAATTAAAAACAGTTTTTAGGGAGCATGCAAAGGTGAGAATTTTGGTACATAGTGTGGCAAAAGGAAATTTAAAACCCATGATTTCAGATGATAGTCCTACACTTAAAAACGATGATTTTGCTTTAACGATTAATGCTATGGCGATCAGTCTCTACGATTGGACAAAAGTCTTGTTTGACACTAATCTATTCGCCAAAGATTCGCGAATAATAAGCTTTACAAGCGAAGGAAATACTAAAGCTTGGCAAAATTACGCAGCAGTTTCGGCAGCTAAAGTAACGTTAGAAGCAATTACAAGAAACATAGCTTTAGAATTTGCACCTTATGGCATAAAAGCAAATTGTTTACAAGCAGGTGTTACAGATACCTCATCATTGCGAATGATTCCTGGAAGTAATAAGATTATAGAACATACTTTAAAACGAAATCCAAATAAACGCCTAACGCTTCCAGAAGACGTTGCAAATGCAGTTTATTTATTAAGTAAAGATGAAGCCGCTTGGATTACAGGAGCTATTATTCCTGTTGATGGTGGTGAACATTTAAGTTAAAATGAAAACAAACCAAATCATACAACTTTTGCCCTATCAACAACCATTTCTATTTGTAGATGGTATCGATAGTATTTCAGAAAATGAAATTATGGGTCATTACACATTCAAAAAAGAAGAAACCTTTTATGAAGGTCATTTTAAAGATAACCCAATAACACCAGGAGTGATTCTTACTGAATGTATGGCACAAATTGGTTTAGTTTGTCTCGGTATTTATTTATTGAAGGATCAAATTAGTGAAGCTACAAAACCGCAAATAGCATTAACTTCACATCAAATGGACTTTTATTTACCTGTATTACCAAATGAAAAGGTCACAGTTATTTCAGAAAAACAAGTTTTTAGGTTTAATAAATTGAAGTGTAAAGTGAAGATGCTCAATGAAAAAGGAGAGTTGGTATGTAGGGGTGTTATATCTGGAATGCTTAAAGTATGAAAAAAAGAGTAGTCATAACGGGATTAGGAGTTGTTGCACCAAACGGAGTTGGAGTGACTGAGTTCACTAAAGCTTTAAAAGAAGGCAAATCAGGAATCACATTTCATCAAGAACTGAAAGACCTAAATTTCTCTTGCCAAATCGGTGGAATTCCTAATATTTCAGACGAATTAAAATCGCAATATTTTACAGATTTACAACTCAGAGGTTTCAATAGCTCAGGTATTTTATACGGTTGCATAGCAGGAATAGACGCCTGGAAAGATGCTGGTTTTGATATGAATGCTGAAAGCGAACTCGATTATGACACAGGTCTTATTTTCGGTACAGGAACGTCTGGTGTTGAGAAATTTCGTGAAGCTATTTATAAACTAGACGATAAGCAGGTAAAACGTTTAGGCAGTACTGTTGTTGTGCAAACTATGGCAAGTGGAATTAGTGCTTATCTAGGCGGAATGTTAGGTTTAGGCAATCAGGTCACCACAAATTCTTCGGCGTGCACAACAGGTACAGAGGCTTTATTAATGGGTTTTGATCGTATACAAGCAGGTAGGGCGAAGCGTATGCTCGTTGGTAGTTGCAGTGATCACGGCCCTTATCTTTGGGGAGGTTTTGATGCCATGCGTGTTATGACTTATAAGCACAATGAAAACCCAGAAAAAGGATCAAGACCAATGAGTGCAACAGCATCAGGATTTGTTCCTGGAAGTGGTGCAGGTGCTTTAGTTTTAGAATCTTTAGAAAGTGCTTTAGAACGTGGATCTAAAATTTATGCTGAGGTTTTAGGTGGTGAAGTTAATTCTGGTGGTCAGCGTCAAGGAGGTACGTTAACAGCACCAAATGCGCAAGCTGTGCAACGCTGTATTAAGAAGGCACTTGAGAATTCAGGTATAGAGCCAAATAAAGTTGAAGTTGTTAATGGCCATTTAACAGCAACGTCTAAAGATAGTTTAGAAATTGAAAATTGGACCAAAGCTTTGGGCAGAAAAGGAACTGAATTTCCTTATATCAATTCTACAAAATCTATGATTGGTCATTGTCTGGCTGCCGCAGGATCTATTGAATGTGTTGCTAGTGTTATTCAATTAAAAGATCAATTTGTTGCACCAAATATTAACTGCGAAGACTTACACCCAGAAATTAAAAATTTAATTACTTCAGAGTCTATTACAAATCAGGCAATTGAATACGACTTTAACGTTATAGCCAAAGCTAGTTTTGGTTTTGGAGATGTTAATGCATGTGTTTTATTTAAGCGTTATATAGCGTAACTTTGCTTAACAAAGCAAAGCCATGACTAACGACCAATTAATTATTAAACTAAAAGCTATTGTCGCTCCATATGTACAAGATGAAGCCGCATTTGCAACCCTTAACGAAAACACAGATTTTGTAAAAGATTTGAAAATTAATTCAGCTAATCTCGTAGATATTATCTTAGATATTGAAGATGAATTTGATATTAGATTAGAAAATGAAGACATGGAAAAAATGCTTGATGTTAAAGCTGCCATGGAAATTATCAACACAAAGTTAGTCGCATAATGATAGGCAATGATATTGTTGACATTTCAGAAGCTAAGCAGTCTTCTAACTGGGAAAGACCTCGTTTTTTAGATAAACTCTTTACACCTCGTGAGCAACAATTAATTAAAAATTCTGATAATTTGTTTCTAATGGTTTGGAGATTATGGAGCATGAAGGAGTCTGCTTATAAATTATACACACAATTAAACCCAAGTCGTTTTTACAATCCAAAACAATTTGAATGTGAGATTAACGACTCAGAAGGGGAAGTTATTTATAAAGATTTTAGGTGTTATTTAAAGACTAAGACAACGTCTCAATATATTATGTCAGAAGCGCGTTTAGATGTTAAGGATATGATTTCTGAATCTATAAAATTAGATGATAGTTCACCAAAAAATCAAAGCGAAGCAGTTAAAAACAAATTATTTTCAAGAATAGCTGAACACTACATAATTTTAAAAAAAGATTTAAAACTTATAAAATCAGAATTTGGGATACCAGAGGTGTATTACAATTCTAAAAAATTAAATATTAGCATATCGATAAGCCATCATGGCAATTGTGGTGCTTATGGGATTTTACAGGTATGAAACGGTTACAGAATATTATAGAGGTTATCATAAAATTCAGAATAGCAATAATTATTATTCTAGCTATTTTAATAGGTCTTTCTGGCTATCAAACACTTCAGAAATTACGTGTAGATAATTCCCTTTCTATTTGGTTTTTAGAAGACGACCCAAGTTATAAGGCTTATATAAATTTTCAAGAAAATTTTGGGTCTGATGAAATTTTCATCGCTATGTTACCTGTAGATAACTCTATTGGAGAAAGCGAAATGGAAGCCTTGGAAAATTTACATAAGCAAATTGAAGCATTGCCTTATGTTAAAACAACGTTCAGTTTGGCAAAGGCTAAATATCCTATTTATGCCAATAATAAAATCAACTTTGATGATTTATATACTAATAAACGGAGTGAGAAAGGCTTAAAAAGCTTGTTTTCAAAATTGCCAAACATTACTTTCCAATTGGTAACTAAAGACTATAAAAATCAGTTTTTTTATATCCAATTAAATCCAACACCTACTATAGAAGAAAAGCGCCAAGCTATTGCTGGTGAAATACGGACAATTATAGAAAAACAATATTCGGATTATTATTTAACTGGTCCGCCTGTTTTAAATGAAGCTTATAGCAAAGGTATCTATAAAGAAAGTTTAACCTTTGGTATTCTAACAGTGCTTGTTATTACACTAATGCTTTTGTTCTTGCTGCCAAGTAAACGTTATTTAATAGTTTCACTCTTATCAGTAGCAATACCAGTAAGTTTGTTGTTTGGTCTTATAACATCTTTAGGATTTGCTTTGAATATGATTTCTATGCTTATCCCAACCATATTGATGGTATATAGTGTTAGTGACGCGGTTCATATTATTAACATCTACCATAAAGAAGGACTAATAAATAAATCATTGTCTAAAGCTGAACTTTTAGCAGTGGCAGTTCGCAAAAGTTTTACACCTTGTTTTTATACAACGCTCACCACTTTTGTAGGTTATTTTGCACTGTATTTATCACCGTTACCAGCCTTTGTGAATATGGGTGTGTTTACCTGTATTGGTTTGGTGCTTAGTTTTATTTTAGTCTATATTATAACCATTATAGGCTTTAGTTTTATGACTTTAGATTTTAAAAACGTCAAACCTGTTTTAAGTGTAAAAAAATATTCTCAAAGGCAATTTATAGAATGGCTCAATGGTATTACATCACACTATAAAAACACAATTATTATAGGTTTTACAGCGGTACTTTTATTTGGCACATATTCTATATTTCAAGTGAAAGTAGATACCAATTCGAGAAACCTTTTAGCTGAAGGAAAAGCAAAACAAGATTTAAGAACAGTTGAAGTTGCACTCGGCGGAAGCAATAGATTACAGATCAATATTTCTACTGCTAATGGCGACGTTATATTAAATAAATATGCAATTAAACAGCTAGAGGTTTTTCAAAATAAATTAGAAGACAACCCTTTAATTTCTAGTCCGGTTTCGGTAATTACGATAAAATCGTTTTTAGAAAAACGGACTCCAGTTTTATTTCAATCTAATGTATCCCAAGACAAAATAAAAACTACGTTAGCCAAATTAGATGTTAATGATAACAGTTTCTTTAAATTATTTTCTGAAGACTTAACCACTGCTGGTTTCACATTAACGTTAATGGAAATGAAAACGTCTGAGCTCGAGCAGGTTCTTGATGATGTAAAACGCGATTTCGAAGCCTCTTTTGATACTTCTGCTTTCAATCTTAAAATCAATGGATTTGCGGTTGTTTTTTCTCAATTAAATAAGTTCATTTTAGAGACACAGTTTAAATCATTTTTTGCGGCATTCTTTGTGGCCTTTTTGTGTCTTTTGGTTTTTATAAAAAGTCTAAAGACCACGCTTTTAGTCCTTATCCCAAACCTTCTACCACTAACCGTATTGGCAATTTTCATGAGTCTTTTAGATATTCCGTTAGATGTAACAACAGCGATGATTACACCTATAATGTTGGGAATAGCTATGGATGATACGATTCATTTAGTGTATAAATATAGGCTGAGTAAAACCGTATCAGGTTCACCCGAATTACGAATGAATAATGCGATGCGTTATACAGGAGGTGCTTTAATTTCTACAACCATTGCATTAGTTGGTGGCTTCTTAATTATAGCTTCGAGTGCTACACCATCTGTTAGAGACTTCGGGTTGCTTTGTTCAGTAACTGTTGCTATTGCTTTAATTACGGATATCTTTTATTTGCCTGCGCTTTTGAAGAAGTTTGATAAATAGTTTATTTATCAATGTTGAAGTGTATTAACCTTTCTTTTTGTAACTCAGAATTGTGCTCAATAAAAACAGATTCAGAATTATACTCAGCCTCAACCAACCAAGAATTGCCATTAAAATAAGTGTGTTTTACAATCGCTTTTAAATCGGATTGTTTTACGATTTTAAGCTGATGTGCATAAACTATTCCGTAGGGTTCAATAACATTAAATTCGCCAAAAAATGATGCTATTAAAGGTGATTTAGGATTTTTATAAATTTGCTGAGGTGTATTCTTTTCAATAATTTTTTTGTTGTGAAGTACAATTATTTCGTCTGCAAAGCCAAGCACATCATTTCTGTCGTGTGTGGCAACAATACAAACGATATTATTTTCTTTGAGATAATTAAAAACACTCCGTCTTAATGATTGCTTTTGAAAATTATCAATATGACTAAACGGTTCATCTAATAATATGATTTCGGGTTGTTTAGCCAATGCTCTAGCTATGGCTACGCGTTGTTTTTGTCCGCCACTAAGGTTTTTAACCTTTGTTTTAGCAAAGGCTTCGAGTTCTACAACTTTTATGAGTTCTTCTGTGCGTTTTTGTTTTTCTTCAGGATAAAAGCGAGACAAATATTTTCCTATGTTTTCTTCAACAGTAATAAATGGCATTAGGTCAAATTCTTGGGCGACATACTTCATGAAGTCGTAGCCGATTACCAGATTGTATTTTGGACCAAGAATTTCTTCATCTTTCCAAAAGATTTGCCCTTGTTTTAAATCGGATTCACCGTAAATAAGTTTGAGTAATGTGCTTTTCCCTGAGCCACTTTCACCAATAATAGCTAGGTTTTCACCTGCTTTAACATTAAAGTCAATTGCATTGAGAACAGTTGTTTTAGAATATCCAAATGTGACATTTTTAACTTGTAACATTTTACAAAAATACCACAAAAAAACCGCTTGATTTCTCAAACGGTTTTTTTAATAGTTGTATTGAAACTTATTTTTTTATAAACTTTCGCCTCATGCTTTTTCCTTTAGACTCTAGTCTTAAAAAATAGATTCCGCTTGTTAAATTAGAAACTTGCAAGGCATTTGATACTAATTTTTGACTATGAACTTTTCGTCCATTGATATCAAAAATGGTAGCTACTCTGTTGGTTAAATTTGCAGAAGTTTCTATCGTTAAAATATCATCTACAGGATTAGGGTAAATTACCATATCATTTAAGGTGTCGTCTTCAATATTTAAGAATGAACCTTCTACAATAGTTTCTGTACTATTTATTGTAGGATTAGGTATAAAATCTATTATGCCTGATGGCCAATAAACAGTAATATTATTAATAGTCGTTTCTGTACCAATACCAAAGTGTGTATTTAAACTGCTCATAAATTCAAAACCTTCACCACTTCTTACGTCTCTTATCTGAGTACCTGCACTTGTTGTGATTTCAACTCTAGCACCAATACCGTTGATATTACTCACTGTCCCTACAGTATTTATTTTTATCCAATTATTAGCATTAGTATTATTAATATGTATTTGACCACTTCTAAATACGTCTAAGAAACCGTCATTGTTAGCATCTCCAATAGCACCAGTAGGCGGTACGTTATCTGAATAATTAGTAAATGTAAAATCACCATCATTAAATAGAATGTCACCGTTAGATAAAATATCTACGAAGCCATCATTATCAAAGTCGGCAGGTGCATTTTCAATACCTAATTGTGCATCTAATACGCCAGACCCTGCAGTTACATCTGTGAAGGTACCATCACCATTGTTTCTCATTAATTTAGAATCTCCATTGGAAGTACTACTTGCGCCTACATAGACATCCATATGCCCATCATTATTAAAATCTGCCCATGCAGAAGACCATGTTTGTACGTTGTCCCCAAGGTTAGAAGAGTTGTTGTGACCAATACCAGGATAATTTGTATCGTACCATCCGTTACTGTCTGCAATATTTGTAAAAACACCATTGCCATCGTTTCTCCATAATTCGTTTGTGCTTATCGTTGTAGAACCACCACGACATTTCGCTATGAATAAATCCATATCTCTATCGTTATCAAAATCAATCCAAACCGTTCCATAGTTTCCACCACCAGGAGTTAAGCCTAAACCGTTAGGTACAACACCAGTACTTTTACCTTGGTAGAAGTTTAAACTACCAGAACCGTTATTTATATAATAAACATTTGCTTGCACATCGTGGCATACAAATGCATCGAGGTTACCATCTGTATTAATATCTACAAAATTTGAACGTTGTGAGAATACATATTCACCACCAGATATTTCTGTATATGAAGTTCCGCTACTATTAGCTTGCATAAATGTTACTCCACTACCAGAACCATAGAGTAAATCATTATAGCCGTTTTTATCAAAATCTCCTGCTGCTAAGCTCCAAGTCGGTAAATTATCTGCTGAAGTTGTAGTGATGTTAGTCGCATTAAAACCACCTGAAGATAATTGATAATGTACGTTTATATTAGTTGAACCAATAGAGACAATATCGTCTAAAAAATCACCATTAAGATCTACCAAAGCAATGTCATAACTTCCGGTTGTTGCAATGGGGTTTGCCGTAAATGTAACTGGGTAACTAGATAAATCTGTACCTGTTGTAAAACTGGCAGTTTCCCAATTACTAAAACCTTCAACTAAGCAATTTGCTCTTATATAAACAATATAATTCGTTTCTTGTGTTAAACCAGTGAAATTAGAAAACATGTTAGTTGTGGTTGATCCAGATGCTGGGACACCACTTGATGCTAACTGTATTGCAACCTCCCAAGATGTTTCATCGCTACCAATAACCCAACTTACTTGAGCGTTATTTGCAGTAACACTACTTGTTATAACATTTGATACACTTGGGCAAGCAGGAGGAATAGACGAGCTGATTGTTGGAGAATCTATACAAAACCCCCAACCAAAGGACGTATTGTCATCGTAAAAGATACGGTATTTAAAGTTTTGTAATTGGTTCGGTGTAAAAGATATAATATTTAAATTTTCACTAGTATATGCACCAGGTGTACTAGTACAAAAATCGTCAGTAGCACTAGAGTTGTCTGGAATTGTATTTCCCCAATTTACCCATTGGTTATTATCTGCATCCCAATATTGCAAACTTAAAGTTTGATCACTTTGATAGATATTATAAACATAATTGAAAGTAACCAATATATTTGTTTCACTAACACCTGGTGCAGCAGAAAGATCTATTACTGGTGATTCTGCTGCAATATTATTTACTGACGAGCCACCTGCATCATCATCATTAAAAGAAAAAGAAGACGAACCACCTATTGTGGTTGGGTCTGCATCTAAATAATCTGAATCGTAAGAGCCAGATAACGACCAATTTTCATTTGGCCAGCTAGCAGGTTCATTAATTACTTGTGCTTTAGCGGTAAAGCAAAACAAAGCAAAAGCAAAAGTAAGGAGTAATAATTTTTTCATAGTATTTAATTTAATTGCAGTCGGTATTTAAGTTGTCTATCCACTCTTCAATAAGGTTAACACCTTCAACATGTCTTAATGTTCTTCCTAAAAGTGGCATCCTGTAAGATTGTTCTAATGAGTTTAGTCTAAAATGTAAAACGGAATTACGAGCATCTCCAGGTTCTACAATACGTGCAAGCCCCTCTCCAAGATCTGTATCTGGATCTACGCAAACACCCATATTACTTGAGTCTTCTGTATCGTTATAATCAAATCGTAATGGACGATAAGCGCAATGTGTTTCTTCAGAATGGCAGTGCGCACAGTTAATGTCTAAATAAGCTCTAACTCTTAATTCTAGTGGCTCTGTAGTATTATTATAATCTGGTATGCGAGCAATTGCACCTGGCAATGAATTTTCTAAATACCCGACACTAATCAATTTATCTAATTGATTTTCTGGGCCATTAGAATAGTCATAGGTTAGGTTTAAATTTCTTGGTTTTGGTCCAATAGGTTGTGAAACCTCCATCACTTTATGGCATGTATGGCATTCTGGGCCAGCAGGTATTCTGTATTGCACAGAATTTAAGTCACCATTTTCTAGCCACTGTAGATCAACAAAACTACCACTCAAATCTAAAATTGTTGCATTTTGTTCTTCATTCCAAACATAGTTTGCGAAAATCCAACCATCACTTTTTTTAATCATTAAACGTGTTTCTAAAATACGCGTTTCGTTATTTGGTACCGTATTATCGTAATAAAAGTTCTTAATCAATACAGCACCAGTTGGGAAATTTAAAGGAACATCATCATTGATGTAAGTTGCTTTTGAATTGTTTGGCATCCAAACAAAACGCTTCTTTTTAGCGTAATCACTAAAGAGTTTGGCATTTAACGTATATGGCACTACACCATAATTAGGATTTAATTCTTTTATATCTCCTTGAAAAAAGTTGTATTCTGCAAGTGTTTGATAAGGTACATTCTCTAAATTAAAGGACACAGTTGATGTAGAAGTAATAGTTAGAGCAACAGTTTCTGTTTGGCAATTATTTAAAGTGTCGCAAATGGTATATTCAAAAGAATCTTCACCTGTAACATTTGGGTTAGCAGAATAAATGACAATGTCATCATTTGGATTATTAGGGGTGTTATTAGGGTCACTAATAATAGCCAAACCTTTAGACGGGTTGGTTATGGTTACACCACCGTTATTTGGAATATTTAAATCATTTTGAAATATGAAAATCTCAATAGTTGTGTCTTGGGATAATACGACAGAATCTTGCGTTGTCTCAATAATTAACGGAGTCATAGAGTCATCCGTTCCACATGAAAACATGAACAGAAATGAAAGTAAAAATAAGTTAATTGCGTATTTTTTCTTCATACAATTATACACACTGTATTAATTAAACAACTAAGTAGATAAAAACCCTACTAATTATTACAATTTATTATCAAAACTAGTGTTTTTTTATTAAAACACTTAAGTTCCTTAATATGACTAAAGTCAGGTACTTTTAACTTTTATTTAAACGTATTATATTTTAGCAGAAAGAAGCGATTTAAAATCCTAAATCTTACGTATTTATTAAAACGAAAGTATAAATAAATTAGAGGCATTGGAGCTAAGAAAGCTATCACTTTGTTTTTTTTATGTAACATTGGTTTTAACTTCACGAGATACCTAAAATATTTTTCGGGTGTCATTAAAAAATGCATAATACTTTTTATAGGATTCTTTATTTTTGGCCTTTCATAAGATATACCAACCTGGTTGTCAGCTACATTTTGATAAAATCCTTTGCTTAATGCTTCTAAAAATTTAAGCTTTCTGTTGTTTTGAAAAAGTCCAATTTTTAGCGCTAGTTTTGAAATAGATTCTTGCACAAGGCTAGTGTCATAACATATAGATTCTAAATCCACTAAAAGAGACTTATGTAAATCAAACATCTCTTTTTGGTGATCTTTTATGTGGTTATCATAGAGCCATTTTTCTTCTGGCTTGTGGTACTCTAAAGTGAAATCTTTAACATCTAAACTATAACCCAATACACTGCCATGATCTGCAGCAGAAAACTGTTCATAAAGCTGCATATTAGCCATTAAAACTTTATCGTTATAATTTGTATATGGCATTACCGAAAAATTAAGACCATAACGTTTCGTTTTTGGTTCAATATTGTAAATCTCACCTAAACCAAGGTAATAACCAGTGATAGAAATTTCTTTCTGAAAGAATTTATATAGTGACTCTTGCATGGTTCCACCCCATCCAATATCGACTAATGCGATCCCTTCATTTTTAATATCGGTATTAAAAGATTCTAAATATGTTTTAAAGGCTTTATGGTTTGATGCTCTGTGTGAATCGTAATACGTTCTAAAAGTTTTATTTGTTTTAAGTTGCTTAATTTCTGTTGATTTAAAAAAACCGTTAATTGTAGTCTTACTGTCAACATTGAGTTCGTTAACAATTTGTCTTTTTAACTTTACAGGACAATTAAATGTGACCAAAAAATCATCTATTGATATGTTACTATGTTTTTTACTGAGATAGCCAAACTTTTCTATTTCAATATCTTGTAAAGAAAATTGTAATGAGGCTTGTCTAGATATTTTTAAATAATGTGTATTTATTTTCTGACTTTTATCTATAAGTGTGAATTCTTGATAAGAGTCGAACAGCTTTTTTAGATATTGACCTTCTCTAGAAAGGAAATATAAATTTTTTATATTTTCCTTTTTGCATGTCTCATACATACGCTCAACAAATACGTGATAAAAAACAATGTATTCAGTATAGGGTATAGCAGAATTTTTATTGGTTAGTTTATAAAGATTATTTATAACATGCTTTAGCTTCTTCTTATCATTACCAAAGTTGTTACGTTTATTCTTTTTTAAATATTTTTTGTGCGGAAGGTGATAAGCGTTTAAGCCATTTTTTGTAGCATTAGCGTAATCACTTCTAAGATTGTCACCAATCATCATTGCGTCACCAGCGTTAATTGATAACTCAGATAATAGTTGCTTATAAATATCGCCTTTATGTTTGCTTTTTTCTAAAGCTGCTGAGCTATAGATACCGTCAAATAAATCAATAATACCATGATGTTTTAGTAACTTTTCAAAAAGTGACTTAGAACCGTAAAAATCTGAAACAAGATAAACTTTACCTCCATTAGATTTAAAATACTTTAACGTGTCTAATACATCTTGGTTAATATATTGAACACTACTTTCTGCTCTTACATCAGCGTCTTCGAATAGATTTATAAAGGCATTCTTCTGTTCATATTGTATAACATTAGAATTTATAAGACGTTTACAAATTTCTTCTTTTAAAGCGTTATATGGAATTTCAAAATCTATTTTATCTAATTTATCTACGAGGTAACGTATAGATTCTTGTCTAATAAAGTAAAGCTCATCAATAGACATAGGTAGGCCTAATTCTCTAATCATTAGTTTAGCCCATATTCTTAATGCATAATTAGGGTGAACCTTTCTATGAACGATAGTGTCATAGTAGTCTGTAAAAAGAAACTTAATGTTCTTTTCTTCAAGTTGTTTATGTAGTTGGTTAAGTGACAAAAGATTTAATTTGGTTAATAGCTAAAAAAGGGATTCTATCCTTTTACTTTTTCTTTGGTTTTACTTGGTAATATATCGAAACCCATAGTGTATAATGTAAAACCAAAAATATCAGCATATTGCTCTATGGTTTTACTGACAGGTGTTCCGGCACCATGACCAGCATCAGTTTCTATTCGTATTAAAGTTGGGTTGCTACCTGTTTGCTTACTCTGTAATTGTGCAGCGAACTTAAAACTATGCGCTGGTACAACTCTATCATCATGATCTCCGGTAGTAATCATTGTTGCAGGATATTCTACACCTTCTTTTACATTATGCACTGGGGAATAACCTTTAAGATATTCAAACATTTCTTTACTGTCTTCTGCGGTTCCGTAATCATAAGCCCAACCTGCTCCGGCAGTAAACGTATGGTACCGTAACATATCTAAAACACCAACGGCTGGTAATGCGACCTTCATTAAGTCTGGTCGTTGCGTCATAGTCGCGCCAACTAATAAACCACCATTAGAGCCACCTCTAATCGCTAAATAATCTGACGACGTGTATTTTTCTGTGATGAGATATTCGCCAGCAGCTATAAAATCATCGAAAACATTTTGCTTTTGCATTTTTGTACCTGCTTTATGCCAAGCTTTTCCATATTCACCACCACCTCTTAAATTCGCAACAGCGTAAATACCACCTTGTTCCATCCAAACGGCATTTGCAATACTAAAACCAGGTGTTAAAGGAATATTAAAACCACCGTAACCATATAGAATAGTTGGGTTTCTACCATTAAGCTCTAAGCCTTTTTTATGTGTAATAATCATAGGTATTTTAGTACCATCTTTAGATGTATAAAATACTTGCTGACTCTTAAAATCATCAGAATTGAAATCTATGCTAGGCTTTCTATACAATTCAGAAATCCCTTTTTCGATATCATATTTATAAATACTTCCTGGAGTTATGTAATTGGTGAAAGAATAATATAATTCTGATTCTTTTTCTTTTGCACCAAAACCACCAGTACTTCCAACACCAGGTAATATAACCTCTCTTATAAATTTACCGTCATAATCATATTGTAATACTTTTGAAACTGCATCTACCATATAATTAGCAAAAAAGTAACCTCCACCAGTAGATGGACTCAGTACATTTTTGGTTTCTGGAATAAAATCTACCCAGTTATCTGGCGAAGGATTAGACGCATCAACCGTAACTATTTTTTGGTTTGGTGCATTAAGGTTCGTCATTATGAAAAGTTTTGAACCTAAATTCTCAATAATATTTGAATCTGAATCAGTGTGGCCTAAAATTTCAACTAATGTTGAATTAGGAACCGTTAAATCTTTAATGTATAGTTTATTTCCTGAAGTTGATATTCTTGGTGTAATCACTAAATATTTGTTATCTTCTGTAACTCCGCCATAAATGTAGCGATGCTTTTCTTTGGCGCTGCCTCCGTAAATTAATTGGTCTTGAGATTGTTGAGTACCTAATTTATGATAATATACTTTGTGTTGGTCTGTTTTGGCTGAGAGCTCGCTCCCTTTTGGTTTATCGTAACTAGAATAATAAAACCCTTCGTTTTTATACCAAGACATACCACTAAACTTTATATCTACTAAAGTGTCTTCAATAACTTCTTTTGTTTCTGCATTCATTATTAAAATTTTACGCCAATCACTTCCACCTTCAGAAATTGCGTAGGCTAAAATTTTACCATTTTTTGAAAAACTCATGCCTCCTAATGAAATGGTACCATCTTCTGCAAATGTATTCGGGTTTAAGAAAATTTCTGCTGTTTTAGAATCTGTACCAGTTTTGTGCCTGTATATAACAGATTGATTTTGTAAACCGTCATTTTTAGAAAAATAGGTATAACCACCTTCTTTATAAGGAGCGCTAATTTTTTCGTAATTCCAAAGTTTAGTAAGGCGCTCTTTTAGTTCTGCTCTGTAAGGAATATGTTCTAAATAATCTAAAGTAACATCGTTTTGAGATTTAACCCAAGACTCTGTTTCCTCACTCCTGTCATCTTCTAACCAGCGATATGGATCTGCAACAGTTTCGCCAAAAAAGATATCTGTGGTATCAACTATTTTTGTTTCAGGATAATTAACGTTAAGAGTTTTCAATTTTTCTGTTTCATTTTTACAAGAAACAAAAATACTGAGTACTATAGTAATTAGAAGTATTTTTTTCATAGTTCGTATCTTGAAATAAAACAATGCTGAATTAAAATATAAGTACTTAAATCTTAATTTCTTAAATACTTGAATAAAACAATAGAGCAATATATGTACAAAATCAACTAAAAAATCAATTAATTAGTTGAAATACAAAATTTTACTGCTATTTGGAAAGTCTATAAAATGCTTTAGACTAAAGATTTACTAACCAAGTATTCAGCGATTTGTACTGTGTTTGTTGCAGCTCCTTTTCTAAGATTATCGCTTACAATCCATAAATTTAGTGAGTTGGGTTGAGAACCATCTCGTCTAATTCTACCAACAAATACATCGTCTTTTCCATTAGCATACATTGGCATTGGGTACACATTTGCGTCTAAATTATCTTGTACCGTAACTCCGTCAGTATTGTTAAGTAGTTCTCTAACTTCATTGAGGTTAAAATCTTCTTCAAATTCTACATTTACGGCTTCGCTATGTCCACCAGCTGTAGGGATTCTTACCGCAGTTGCCGTAATAGCAATCGCACTGTTATCTAATATTTTTTGAGTTTCTCGAACCAATTTCATTTCTTCTTTAGTGTATCCGTTTTCTTCAAAGACATCACAATGTGGAATTGCATTTTTATGAATCGGATAAGGATAAGCCATTTCTCCTTCTACACCAGCAATTTCATTTTCCATCTGCTCAACTGCTTTTATACCTGTACCAGATACAGATTGGTAGGTGGATACAACGATACGCTTTATTTTGTATTTTTTATGAAGCGGAGCAAGAGCCATTACCATTTGTATTGTAGAGCAGTTAGGATTTGCAATAATTTTATCATTTTTTGTTAATTCAGCAGCATTAATTTCTGGAACAATAAGCTTTTTTGAATGATCCATTCTCCAAGCAGATGAATTATCAATTACAGTTGTACCAACCTCAACAAACTTTGGCGCCCATTCTAAGGATGTTTCACCTCCTGCAGAGAACAGAGCAATATTTGGACTTTTTTCTATAGCGGCAAACAAACTAATAACGGTATAATCTTTATCTCTAAATTTTATTTTTTTCCCAACAGAGCGTTCTGAAGCGACTAATAATAATTCATCTATTTGGAAGTTACGTTCCTCTAAGACTTTAAGCATAACACCTCCCACTAAACCTGTTGCACCAACAACTGCTATTTTCATTTGTATTCCATTTAAAATAATGACGATAAAAGTAAGTATTAATTACAAGTAATATTTTAAAGAATTATTAAAAAAAGAACCGCTTCAATAACTTGAAGCGGTTTAAATAATAAAATATATAGTGTAGCGGTGTCGCTACATGTTTTATTTTTTTAGAGCATCTCTAATTTCAGTTAATAAATCAACCTCAGATGGTCCTGCTGGTGCAGCTTCTGCTGGTGGAGTTTTAGTTTTGTTATATGCTCGTACAATTATAAACATTACTAAACCAACAATTAATAAGTTAATTATGGTATTAATCCATGCACCGTAAGCAATAACCGCAGCACCTGCTTCTTTAGCAGCGGCAAGCGACACATATTCAGTTCCGTCCATAGCATAATGAAGATCTTCAAAATTCATTCCGCCAGCAAAATGACCAATAAAAGGCATAGCAATATTAGAGACAAAGCCATTAATAACAGCGCCTAAAGCACCTGCCATAATTACCGCAACGGCAAAATCAATCACGTTTCCGGTCATGATAAAATTCTTAAATTCTTTTAACATAATTTAGTGTTTTTAATAGTTAGTTGATGTTAGTTGGACACTAAAGTAGTTAAAAAAGTCACAATTTTTAATTACACGATTGTTATTTTAAGAATATGCGACTTACACGTTGTGATATCGAAGTAAGAATTTCATAAGAAATTGTATTAGCAGATTCAGCCAATTGAGATGCTTTGTGATTAGAATCAAATACAATAACTTCGTCTCCTTCTTCACACGAAATACCTGTTATATTAACCATTATCATATCCATACAAACGTTTCCGATGATGGATGCTCTTTTGCCATTAATTATTACAAATCCTTTTCTATTACCATAAATACGACTTATTCCATCCGCATGTCCAATTGGTATAGTAGCTGTTTTTTCAAATTTTTGAGATTTGTAGGCCCTATTATAGCCAACAGTTTCATCTTTTTCAATAGTATGAATTTGAGAAATTACAGATTTTAAACAAGCTATAGGTTTAAGGTTCGCGTCTTCTTTTGTAGAATTACCAAAACCATAAAGTCCAATGCCACAGCGTACCATGTCAAAGGTTGCTTTAGGGTAATTTAAAACACCAGAAGTATTACAGATATGCATCCATGGTTTATAACCAATTTTATTCTCAAATTCTGAAGCAATTGTTTTAAAAGTTTCAATTTGCTTAGTCGTAAACGTGAGTTCATTTTCATCTTCGCTAGCTGCTAAATGAGAAAACACCGATTTTGCTATAATAGAGGTAGTCGCTTTTAATTTTGAAACAATATAATCTACATCATTTTCTTGAAACCCTAAACGATTAAGACCTGTATTAAATTTAATATGCACAGGATATTTCGACTGCGATTGCTCTTCAGCAATTTTTATAAATTCAGTTAAAATCTTAGTACTATAAATACTAGGTTCTAAACAGCGATCAATAATCATTTTAAAATTTGTTGATTGTGGGTGTAAGACTAAAATAGGTGTGGTAATACCAGCATCTCTCAGAATAACACCTTCTTTTGCGTAGGCAACAGCAAAATAATCGACTTCTAATCTTTGAAGATGTTTAGCAACTTCTACTGAATCACTCCCGTAAGCAAAAGCTTTTACTACAGCTAAAAATTTTGTTTTTGGTAGTAATTTTGATTTTAGATAATTGAAGTTATGAGTAAGTGCACCTAAATCAATTTCTAATATAGTTTCTAAGGCTTTAGGCATCAGGCTTTTTTTCTTTAGAATCTATTTCTTCAGCTTCATTCACTTTCATTTGTCTTACTTTGTCGCGCACCATACTTTTATAATATGCTGCTCTGCTTAGTGGCTCATATTCATCTACTTCTCCAAGTAAAACTAAATCATCGCTTTTTGATTTTCTATAACTGTATTGTGCCAGATTACCTGTTTTTGTGCAAATAGCATGTACTTTAGTAACATATTCTGCAGTTGCCATTAGGTATGGCATTGGTCCGAAAGGATTACCTTTAAAATCCATATCTAAACCAGCAACAATGACTCGCACACCTTTATTGGCTAAGTCGTTACAAACACGTATTATTTCGTCATCAAAGAATTGTGCTTCGTCAATACCAACCACATCACAGCCATCAGCTAGTATAGGAATGTTAGCAGCAGCAGGCACAGGTGTAGAACGAATTTCATTTGCATCATGAGAAACGACCATACCTTCATCATAACGCACGTCAACAGAAGGTTTAAAAATTTCAACCTTTTGTCTAGCAAATTTTGCGCGTTTCAATCTACGTATCAGTTCTTCTGTTTTACCAGAGAACATAGATCCGCAAATCACTTCTATCCACCCAAATTGTTCTTTAGGATTTACCGTATTTTCAAGAAACATTTCGTAATTTTAGCACTAAAACGTAGTATTAATTCGTTTGTATAAAGGTCAATCAAATTTATCAAAAATCAAAAGCAAAATGAAAAAGAAATTAGAATCAGAATTAGTTAGTATAGCACATAGAATTCTAAAACTGAAAGGTAGAGAAGATGTGGATAAGATGCATGACGAGGTTTCAGTATTATATGAAAAACTTACCGTCCTAAAGTTTGCACAAGAAAATTTTGAAGATGATATGCCAACTATAGGTAATGACTCTTCGTTTTTTGATATGTTAGATACCGCGTTTAATAATAAGGTAAGCGATAATATTGAAGTTGAAAATAAAACATACATCAATTTAGATGAGAATGAAGATGATGGTATTATAGAGCCTGTAATGGAAAAGATCAAAGATATGGTAGCACAAATGCCTGAGGAGACTCAGCAAGTAGATGCTCTTATAGAAAAGACTTTTACTAAGGAAGCTCCAACCACCATAGAATTTGAAAACATATCATCTGATTTTGCAGAGATACCTGAATTTGAACCTATAGAAGATGCTCAAAAAAGAGAAGATGAATTAGGTAAGAAATCCCTAAATGATAAATTAAAAGGAAAAAGTCTGCAGATAGGGCTGAATGATAAATTAGCATTTATTAAGCACTTATTTGATAGCCAGAGTGAAGATTATGACCGTGTTATTTCTCAAATTAATACCACGCATTCGTTTTCAGAAGCAAAAAAATTAATTTTAGAAATGATTAAACCAGATTATAATAATTGGGACGGTAAAGAAGAATACGAAGATCGATTTATTGAGATTGTAGAAAACAAATTCAACTAAATTGATGAGAATAAAGCAAATTATGTATTGGCTAAGCACTGCTGTATTATGTAGTATTTTTTTGTACTCAGCTTTTATGTATTTTACTAATACTGAAATGGTAAAAGGCTTTTTTGAAAACTTTAGTTATCCAACATACATCGTAATTCCTTTAGCAGTTGCAAAAATTATAGGTGTAGTAATCGTGCTTTGGAGACCAAGTCAATGGCTTATAGAATGGGCTTATGCAGGCCTCTTCTTCAACTTAGTTTTTGCTACCGCTGCACATCATTATGCAGGTGATGGTATTTTAGGTTTTTCACTATATGGCTTAATTGTTATTTTACCTTCTTATTTTTTAGGTAAATATATTAGAGTCTAACAGTTTATATATAACCACCCAATTATAGAATCGAGTCCGTTTATTTTTAAGATATAATAATAGGTACCTAATGGCATTACTTTATCTTGCTTAAGAATTCCCATATTTGCTCTTCCATTCCAAGTATTATTATAGTTACTAGCTTCAAAAATTTTAACTCCATATCTGTTGTATATTTTGAGTCTATTCTGTAGATAATCTTTTACACAAGCCATTATCTATGATAGCAGTTGCCGTATCTTCATTATTAGCGGAGTCTCTGTCTTTTGTGCCTAAATTGATTATTGTTATTGTAACTTCTTCTCCAATTGAAACTTCAGGAGGGAACACATCTTTTAGAACTTCAATATTAGCATCACTTGGGTCTTCTATTACTGCTAGAGTTGCACTGTTTTGGGACGTATCGATATTAAAAGTATCTGTAAAATTATTAGTATCGTTTAGGTAAGAACCAACAATATTTGAGGTTACCAACACAGCAAATGTGCAAGTGTTTACTCCTTCTGGAAAGGATAAATCCATAGCACCAACAGGGGCATCTCCTGTTGTTCCTAAGTTTACACAGTAGATGCACAATATTAAAAATAGTTGTGTTAATGTATCTTAAAAGATTGTAAATTTGATTAATAGAAACGTATTTTATGAAGCTCTACCTAGTACCAACACCAATAGGGAATTTAAAAGACATCACTTTTAGAGCTATAGAAGTTTTAAAAGAAGTCGATTTAATTTTAGCTGAAGACACAAGGACTTCAGGTAAACTTTTAAAACATTTTGAAATTACTACACAAATGCAAAGTCACCATATGCATAACGAGCACAAAACGGTGAATCATCTCATTGAAAAATTAAAATCTGGCGTAACCATTGCTGTCATTAGCGATGCTGGTACTCCAGCTATTTCAGATCCTGGTTTTTTATTAGTTAGAGCATGCGTAGAGCATAATATTGAGGTAGATTGTTTACCAGGCGCAACTGCTTTTGTTCCTGCTTTAGTTAATAGCGGATTGCCAAACGATAAGTTTGTTTTTGAAGGATTTTTACCTGTAAAGAAAGGTCGTCAAACAAGATTATTGTTATTGGCAGGAGAAACTAGAACCATTATTTTTTATGAAAGCCCACATAAGTTAATTAAAACTTTAGGACATTTTTGCCAGTATTTTGGAGAAGATAGACAAGTCTCAGTATCTAGAGAAATAACAAAACTTTACGAGGAAACTGTCCGTGGAACGGCTAAAGAAGTCTTTGAACATTACACTAATAAACCACCAAAAGGTGAGATTGTAATTGTGGTTGCAGGAAAGAAATAAACCTATAATGAGTATTTAATTAGTTTTACGTAAGTTAGAGTGTCAAGCTTTTTCGCTTGTTGTATCGAGAACTTTTTAATATGGAAGATCTACTTCACAATATAAGTCAATGCACAATATGTAAAGCACATTTACCTCTTGGTCCAAGACCGGTTGCAACTGCACATATAAATTCTAAAATTGTAATTATAGGTCAAGCACCAGGAACTAAAGTCCATGAATCTGGAATTCCATGGGACGACCAAAGTGGAAAGAAACTAAGACAATGGCTCAATGTTACTGACGAGCAATTCTATAACACCGAAAACTTTGCGATTATACCTATGGGATTTTGTTATCCTGGGAAAGCAAAAACTGGAGACTTACCACCAAGGCTAGAATGCGCACCACAATGGCACGAGCAATTATTAGATAAAATGCCAAAGGTTGAGTTGATAATTTTAATTGGCGCTTATGCGCAGAAGTATTATTTAAAAGATAAAGCGAAGCGAACATTAACGGAAACGGTTGGAGATTACAAATCGTATTTACCAAAGTATTTCCCGATTCCGCATCCATCACCTACTAATCGTTTTTGGAGAAGTAAAAATCCCTGGTTTGAGGAGTTGATTGTTTCGGAGTTGCAGAAGAAGATTGGGTATTTGATAAAATAAATGTTATTGAAAACCCACATGAAACACAAGTAAGATCTGTTCTATTTATTCCAATTGATTATATTATCTCTTTTTGTGTTCTTCTCAAAACTTTGAATCTCCTTTATAGTTGCCTCAGGGTATAATTTTTTATGTTGCTTTAACCTGATAAGTTTACCTAAACTTAAAACGTTACATAATCCGATTATCAAGCTAGATATAGCACCAATAATTAAATAAGTTTCCATTTTCAAATAATTCTTAAGCTAAAGTAAATAACAATATAGTATCTGTTAAGATATGAACATTTATACTTTAGACTTGTTATTTAATGCAAGCTATGACTAGGGTTTATTCTAAAAATGACGGATAAACTCTTTGACATATCAGTGAAATTAATTCATCTTATTTTAATTTTGTTGTCACATGGCTCTAATGCTTGAAATTAGCTCATCCTATCTATGCTATTGTGAAAAATTGTAGTTTTTCATAAAGTTAAATCATAGATTAGTAGTTCTTCGTTTAAAATTAGACTTACTGTTTTTAGATATTATGTAGCATTGTTATCTTTAATTTTAAGAAAATGACAATAAAAAACCTTCGGTATTTATAAAAGGTTCAATCTAATTTATCTAAAAGCAAAGCGCTCTAAAACTTTAATAAACAACTTAAAATGATACGTTCTTGTACTACAAACTTTTATAAAAATTAGATTTTGTATCTTTATAACTCAATAAGAAAAGCTAAATATTATGTATAAATATGCTTGTATACTGCTTATTGCATGTCTTTTGCAATCCTGCAGTAAAGATTCTGAAGTTAATGATGATAACACTATCATTCTTGAATTTAGCCCATCACCTATTGCATTAAACGAAATTGATGCTTCATTTGCTAATGATATAGCCTACGGTCCTGATGAAAGAAATACTTTTGATATTTTTATGCCAACTTCTGATGAGCCCACAGCTTTAGTTATCTACATTCATGGAGGTGGCTTTTTGGGAGGGGAAAAGGAAAATGCTTATGAGCCTCTTTGGAATGACAGCTGGGATGTGCCTAGTGAAATTAGGATATTATTAAGCCAAAATATTGCCTTTGCTTCTATCAATTACCGCTTATTGGCATTTGAAGGAGATCAAGAAGGAGTGCTCAAATCATTGAACGATAGCAAACGTTGTCTTCAATATATTCGTACAATTAGTAATGTGCTCAATATCGATTCAAATAATATTGTTCTTTGCGGTAGTTCTGCTGGAGCAGGTACTTCGCAATGGTTAGCTTTTTCAGATGATATGGCCGATCCAGATAACGAAGATCCCGTTTTGAGAGCATCTACAAGAGTTAAGGCTATAGCCGTAAAGGCAACTCAGGCTTCTTACGATTTACTGCGTTACGAAACAGATATCTTCTTAGAGTATGATTTTAGTTGGTTGTCTTATTTTCAGATCGATCCTAGTATGAAAGCGAGATTTATGTCTTTTTATGGGATTAATGAGCTCTATGAATTTAATTCAGATGACATTACATCTTACAGACAAAAAATAGATATGTTGGCCATGTTAAGTGAGGATGATCCAGAATTTTGGGTGTCTAATCCTCAAAGTCCAACTGTAATGCCAACACAATCAAATATATTAAACCATCATGGTTTTCATGCTAGAATATTAAAGCAATTTGGCGATAATGTAGGGGTCCCTAATGTGGTTTACTATGCTGATTACGACGATCCGACTGGGGAGGGGTTTGTGGAGTTTATGATTAGAAAAACACAAGAAGACTAGTTCTTTGCATGTTGTAATTTTTGCTACGCTGGATAGTAATCCAAGTTGTTTTCGTGTTTTATAGCTATCGCATTATAAAAACGAATTCAACAAATTCAAACTTAGTAGACGAACTAACTAAAAACTGAAAACTAATACTGCAATCCATCATGTTTCCCAACTTCAAAACCATGTTTCCCAAGGTATTGGTCACCACTTTCAATCGCACTTTCTTCCATAGTTGTTCCCATAGAATCATTCCAACGGTTTAGATATCCAAACAATGAAATAACACCCAACATTTCAACAATTTCTCCTTCATCCCAATGGTCGTATAGGCGTTTTTTAATATCAGCATTCACAGCATTGGGTAGTATAGAAGCTGCTAAACTAAAATCTAAAGCAGCACGTTCAGCATCAGAAAAGGCAGCATGTGTTCTGTATTCCCAAATATTATCTAACTGCTCTTGTTCTGCACCATAACGTTCTGCAGCTCTAATTGCATGGGCTTGGCAATAACGACAACCAGTTGAGTTACTGCTTACCCAAGCAATCATACGTTTTAAGGCTGAAGTTACACGACCTTCATTAGCCATAACCGCCTTATTTAAATTAATAAACGCTTTAGATATAGCAGGTCTACGTTGCATAGTTAACACCGAATTCGGACAAAACCCAAGGGTTTCATTAAAAAATTCTGCCAATTTTTTTGTTTCTAAATCGTGGTCTGCAGACAACGGAGTTACTAATGCCATAGTTGTTTTTTTAGTAGTATTTTTGAATGTACAAGATAATAGTTCTAACTTTTAAATTAAAAGAAAATGGCTGATAAAATTACAACACACTGGCAAGGAGGATTAACGTTTGAATCTGATAATCCTAGTGGTAAATCGGTAAAAATGGATACAAATATTGAAGGTCAGGACGAGCGTTTCGGACTGTCTCCAAAAGCCTTGATGTTATCCTCTCTAGCAGGCTGCTCTGCATTAGATGTTATTTCTACCTTAGATAAAATGAAACATGGAATAGATGATTTTAAAATTGAAGTTTCAGGCGAATTAACAGACGAACATCCAAGATATTATCATTCTGTTGTTGTAGACTATCACTTTTATGGTTCTGACTTAAGTAAGAAAAAATGCGAACGCGCAGTAGATTTATCGGTTGAAAAATATTGTGGTGTTATGGAAATGTTTAGACGTTTTGCAAAAGTTGAAACAAACATTTTTTATCATATAGCTACAAAATGATAATTATTAACCAAACTCTTATTAAGTAGCTTTGGAATTTATAATTTTAAAAATTGAGATTTATTTTCACAGAAAATCATGCGTTGGACTCTAAAACCAAAACCAAAAGCTTCAAAAATTGAAGACTTAAAAAAATCACTTCAAGTAGATACTACGGTTGCAACACTATTATTACATAGAGGTATTGAAACGTATGAAGCTGCTAAAACGTTCTTTAGACCAAGCTTTGAAGATCTTCACGATCCATTTTTAATGAAAGATATGGATGTAGCCGTGGCACGAATAGAAAAAGCGATTGCTCAAGGTGAAAACATAATGGTTTACGGAGATTATGATGTAGATGGTACAACGTCTGTCGCATTAATGTCTTCCTATTTGATAACAAGAATAGAATCAGTTGCCACTTATATTCCAGACCGTTATGACGAAGGTTACGGTATTTCTTATAAAGGGATTGACTTTGCGCACGACAATGATTTTTCATTAATAATCGCATTAGATTGTGGTGTAAAAGCTATTGATAAAGTAGCTTATGCTAATGAAAAAGCTATTGATTTTATTATATGTGATCACCACAGGCCAGGAGATAAACTTCCAGATGCAGTTGCTATTTTAGATCCAAAACGAGACGATTGCAACTATCCTTTTAAAGAATTGTGTGGTTGTGGAGTTGGGTTTAAATTAATAACAGCATTAGCGTCAAACCAAGGTCAAACAGTTCAAGATTTAACAGAATATCTTGATTTGGTAGCCACAGCAATTGGAGCTGACATCGTTCCGATAGTAGATGAAAACAGAGCACTGGCTTATTTCGGATTACAGGTTATTAATACCAACCCCAGACCTGGAATGAAAGCTATTATTGCTGAGGTTAAAAAAGACGTACTCACCATTACAGACGTTGTTTTTATAATTGCACCTAGAATTAATGCTGCTGGTAGAATGAAACATGGAAACCATGCAGTAACACTTCTAACAGAAACTGATTTTAATCTTGCAGCACAATATGCCGTGGATATAGATCAGTTTAATACAGACCGTCGTGAAACCGATAAACGAATTACAGAAGAAGCTTTAATTCAAATTGAAGAAAACAATGAGCAGGAAGGATTTACAACTGTAGTATATCGCGAAGATTGGCATAAAGGCGTCATCGGTATTGTCGCTTCACGATTAATAGAAACGTATTACAGACCAACACTGGTATTTACAAAGAGTGGAGACAAATTAGCAGCTTCGGCACGTTCTGTTTCGGGCTTTGATGTTTATAATGCTTTAGAAGCGTGTTCTGAATATATCGAACAATTTGGAGGACATAAATATGCAGCTGGTTTAACAATGCGACCTGAAAACTACGAAGCCTTTAAAGCAAAATTTGAAAGTGTAGTTAAAGAAACCATTGACCCAAAATTATTGATGCGTGAGTTAAAAATTGATTCAGAAATAGAATTAGGCCAAATCAATGATAAATTAATGCGAATTCTAAAACAATTTGCACCCTTTGGACCAGGTAACTTATCACCAACGTTTATGACGCAAAATATAAAAGATACTGGCTATGGCAAATGTGTTGGTGAAGACGATAATCACATAAGACTTACAGTAACACAATCTTTTAATGACAAAATCGTCTGTATTGGTTTTGGCTTAGGTGATAAAATAGACATCATTAAAAATAAAAAACTATTTAGCGCGGCATATTCTATTGATGAAAATCATTGGAACGGTAATGTGAGTTTACAGTTAAAATTGAAGGATATTAAAGAATAAAAATTAGAACACTTCGTTGATTATACATGAAACAATTAATCCTTATTCTCTTCTTTTCCCTAAGTCATTTTTTGAATAGTCAAAATCTAGTTCTCAATCCAAGTTTTGAGGAGAACTCGTCATATAAATGTATAGTGATTTTAGGTGATTTTAATCGTTCGATAACGGATTGGTCCACACCAAATTATGGGTCTACTGATTTTTTTGATTCTTGCAGTATCGACATGGGAATTAAAAACTATAATGGTTTTCAGAAACCAAAAACAGGCACCTCTTATGCAGGTATGTATTTTTATACAGACAAAAATTACAGAGAGTATGTACAAGGTCAACTGTCTAAAATATTAGTTGCAGGAAGGACATATCGCATGAAATTTTATCTAAGTCTTGCAGACAAATCTTCTTACGCCTTAAAAGATATTCAAGTTTTAATTACTGAGGAAAAATTGAAACCGTGTCATGGTTCTAATAATTGTGAAAAAGCGATTAAGCCATCAAAAGCTACTCAAGGTAAGTTTAAGATGTTTTCTAATTCAAAAGAGATTTACTTTTCTGAAAAAGAAACATGGATGGAGTATATCTTTTGAATTTACAGCCGAAGGTTATGAAAATTACTTTTCAATCGGAAATTTTTATAGAAACCCTAAAACTAAAAAACAAAAAGTACTTTCTAGCAGTCCATTTTTATTTTCATATTATTACATCGATGCTGTTTCCATAAAGTCACTAGAAAAAGAGAAATCTAAAGATATAATTGAAGTACAAAACGATTCGGTTATTAAGACGAACGAAGTTTATACGTTTAAGAATGTGCTATTCAATTTTGATAAAGCGGAATTGTTAGATATTTCAAAGAAAGAGCTTAAAGAACTGTTTGTCCATCTCAGAGAAAACCCAAATTTGAGTATTGAAATCTACGGACATACAGACAACGTTGGCTTAGGTTCTAGAAATAAAGAATTATCGGAACAACGCGCAAAAGCTGTTGCAGATTATCTAATTTCGCAAGGCTTAAATAGGTCTAGAGTTGAGTCTTTTGGGTTTGGAAGTTCTAAGCCTGTTTCTGATAATGAAACGGAAGAAGGAAGACAATTAAATAGACGTGTTGAGTTTAAATTGACAAAAAACTAAAATAAAAATATTTGTTATTTTAGAATTTAACAAAAAACTAAAATAAGAATTACTCTTATTTTAGTTTTTCTTATTTTTGTAAAATAAGAAACATTCTTATTTTAAGATTATGAAAAACTTTACATCAGGACATTTTGTAAATCAAGGCCATTATAAAAGTTTTGAACCTAATTCGATTAATAAGGAATGGGAAATTTTTGATATGCAAATACTTACTTTATTAAGTAAGGCAGATAGGCATTTAGGCCGATTAGATATGTACTCTGAATATGTAAATATAGATTTATTCGTGAGCATGCATATTGCTAAGGAAGCTACACAATCATCTAAGATTGAGGGTACACAAACAAATATGGAAGATGTTTTTTTGGATAAAGAAGACGTTGTCATAGAAAAGAGAAATGACTGGGAAGAAGTACAAAATTATATCTCAGCGATGAACGAAGCTGTAAATATGCTGCATAGTTTACCTTTTTCTTCAAGACTAGTAAAACAGACGCATAAGATAC
This sequence comes from Winogradskyella sp. UBA3174, assembly GCF_002364335.1. Taxonomy (GTDB): domain Bacteria; phylum Bacteroidota; class Bacteroidia; order Flavobacteriales; family Flavobacteriaceae; genus Winogradskyella. The sequence goes on from NZ_DEXW01000008.1 coordinate 32,899, forward strand.
TATTACAAGGGGTAAGAGGAGAGCATAAATTACCGGGTGATTATAGAAAAAGCCAGAATTGGATAGGTGGAGCTTCAATAAACGATGCAGTCTTTGTTCCACCTAATTACAATTCAGTGAATGATTTAATGTCTGATATCGAAAAGTTTGCAAATGATGAATTGAATCCTTTACCAGATTTACTAAAAATTGCGATAATACATTATCAGTTTGAAACGATACATCCTTTTTTAGACGGTAACGGCAGAGTTGGTCGATTATTAATAACATTATACTTAGTTAGTAAAGGTATTTTAAAACAACCTATACTGTATTTGTCTGATTTTTTTGAAAGACATACAAGTCTTTATTATGATAATCTAATGCGTGTAAGAACCCATAACGATTTATCGCAATGGTTAAAGTTTTTCTTAACAGGTATTATTGAAACAGCACAGAAAGGAGTAAAAACTTTTGATGCAATTTTACGACTGCAAAAGTCAATTGATGAAAAGATGAAAAGTTTAAAGGGTAGAAGTTCAGATGCAAAATTAATTATTTATTATTTGTTTACAAAACCCATTATAAATGCAGCAACTGTAACTAAGGTGATTAACAAATCACCAGCGTCAGCTTATAAGTTATTGAAATCTTTGGAAGATTTAGAAATCATCAAAGAAATAACAGGTGCTGAAAGAGGTCGCTTATATATGTTTACAGACTATCTAGATTTATTCACGAGTAAAGATGTCTAAAATAAAAAACGATCCATACGCAGCATTACGAATCAAAGAATTCAATATTTTCTTATTGGTGCGCTTTGCATTAATTTTTGGGTGGTCTATGCAATTTATAGTTATAGAATGGCAGGTTTATGCTCTAACTAAAGATCCTTTGTCACTAGGAATTATTGGATTAATGGAAATCATACCTGCTTTAGGAATGGCTTTATTCGCTGGCCATATAGTAGATCAGCGGGAAAAGCGGAATCTCTTGGCGATTTGTATTGCGGCATTTTCACTTATAAGTTTTGGGTTATTTTGGATCACCTCTGACGCTGTTGAAGAGTCTTGGTCCAAGACTACTATTCTATATGCGATATATGGCTTGGTATTTTTTGGTGGTTTTTTACGTTCGTTTTTTGGTCCAACCATATTTTCGTTAGTCGCATTAATTGTACCTAAAAAGATTTATCCAAATGCTGCAACTTGGAACAGTTCTACGTGGCAAATGGCTCGCGTCTTAGGTGTTGGTTTTGCAGGCTTTTCTATTAGTTGGATTGGTGTGCACTGGTCTTTATGTATCGTTTTTGGGCTGGTTATGTTTTCGCTACTCGTTTTATTTAAAATTGAAAAGAAACCGATTCTTAACCCTAATATTGGTGAGCCCATGGTTAAAAGTCTTAAAGAAGGTGTGAATTTTGTATTTAAAACTAAGGCTGTTTTAGGGGCTTTAACCTTAGACATGGTCTCAGTATTATTTGGTGGTGCCGTGGCTTTATTAGCTATTTTTGCGCAGGATATTCTAAAAGTTGGCCCTCAAGGTTTTGGTATTTTAGTTGCAGCACCTTCAGTAGGAGCATTTTTAACCATGTTGATAACGGCCTATATTCCGATTAGTAAAAATGCGGGGATGAAATTACTTTTTGCCATTTTTGGTTTTGGGGTGTGCATTATTGTATTTGGATTATCATCTACTTTCTGGATTTCTGTGGTTGCTTTATTCTTTAGTGGAGTGACTGACGGAGTCTCAATGGTGATAAGACAGACGATACTTCAATTAAAAACACCAGATCATATGCGAGGTCGTGTGTCTTCTGTAAACTCTATGTTCGTTGGGTCCTCAAATGAGTTGGGTGCTTTTGAAAGCGGTGTAACTGCAAAATTAATGGGAACAGCAACAGCAGTTGTTTTTGGAGGAACGATGACATTAATAACCGTAGTTACTACAGCATTGGTTTCACCTACATTTAGAAAATTAGACTTAACAAAAGATATTGAGGCGCACGAGGCAGAAGAGTAGGGATTTAATATCTTTTCAATTCAAAATTTTCACCATCAAAAACACCATAGGTATAATACTGAATCCAATCACCTAAATTGATATACATAGACGTTTCATTCAATTTAATTTCTAATGGTAAATGCCGGTGACCAAAGACAAAGAAGTCGCGGTGTTTGTCTTCAAGCTTTTTCCTACTATAAACGGCTAGCCATTCATTCTCTTCCCCTAAAAATGTAGCATCATCATTACCAGAAATCATTTTGTTTTTAACAGAGAAGTACTGTGCAATTCGCATGCCTATATCAGGATGTCCCCATTTAAATAACCACTTAAAAAAAGGGCTTATAAAAACCTTTTTCATGCGTTTATAACCTTTGTCACCAGGACCTAATCCGTCTCCATGGCCAATAAAAAAAGAGTATTTATTAAATGTAAACTCATGAGGTTTGTGATATACAGGAATTCCTAGTTCTTCTTCAAAATAACCATTCATCCATAAATCGTGGTTTCCAACAAAGTAGTGGATTGGAATACCAGAATCACTGATTTCCGCCAATTTCCCGAGCGTTCTTGTAAATCCTTTTGGGACTACGGTTTTGTATTCAAACCAAAAATCGAATAAATCTCCAAGTAAAAAAATTGCTGCTGCATCGTGTTTTATTTCATCTAACCAGGCTACAAATTTTTTCTCACGAGGTCGGGAAGCTTCCATAGTTGGCGCTCCCAAATGATTATCTGATGCGAAGTAGATTTTTTTGCCTTCAGCAATAGTTATGTGGTTAGTTTTAGTCATTATCTGAAGCAAACCATTCTGCAAAACTCGTCGCAGTTTCTTGAAGTTTTAATGAATGGAGTTTTATACCTTTTGGTAAACGTTGTTTAATTTTTGTTGAAAAATCAATCACCATCATTTCACTTGTTGGCTGGTAGTCAACTAGTAAAACATTGTGGTCCCTATCTGCGAGTTCTTTTGCTAACTCTACATGAGGTGTATTTTTATTAAATACTGTAGCGTGGTCAAAGACATCAACAATTTCTTCTTTTACAATTTTCTTTAAATCGGTAAAATCAATCACCATTCCAAATTTTACATTGGTATTATCAGAAATAGGTGTACCAATTACAGTAACGTCTAAACGGTAGCTATGTCCATGCACATTTTTACATTTTCCGTCATAACCATAAAGGGCATGACCTGTCTCAAAAGAGAACTGTTTTGTAATACGTATGTTACTCATTATCTTCTTTTGTTTCGGTTATAGAAATACACGATGACCAGAACAATTCCTAATATTAGAAATAATCCATTTCCACCTAAAAAACCAAGTATATCCATGTTATTCGTCTTTTATTCTATTCTTATTATATCTGTAAATTACAAAGGCAATAATAACTAGAATTACAAAAGGTAAGAAAGCACCAATAAAAAGACCCACTTCGTAACTGTCGTCTGGTGCTTCGGCTAATTTTTTATTAATATCAACCTCTTGTAATATTATAATTAATTGGTTCATTTATAATTATAGATTCATTTATTAATCAAATTTAAGTGTTTTGGGCTAGAGGTTTAAATGTTTTTCTAAATTTTATAATTAATGGTATTCCTCGCGCAATAATCCAAAGCGTAAAAGCTATAAAAACACCATAAAGTTTCATATCCAAAGTATCTGTCCATTTTATAATAGGGAAAAATACTAAAAGGGTAGTTAGCAACAATAGATTTCGGAGGTATTTCATTTCACCTAAACCTTTAAAAACACCATCAAAGATGAAGGCTAAGGCACAAAAAGGTTGCATAGCTAAAACAATCCAAAATACTTTATAAAATTCATCTAATACGTTTTGGTCATTAGAGAAAATTCGACCTATTGGATAATAAAATAAGGCTCCAATAATTGCAATGGTTAAGCCAACTATGATTCCATATTTAATTAATTTGTTACTTAAATCTATAAGATTACGATAGTCTTTTGCACCTAATAATTTACCAGATAGGATATTGCCAGCACTAGCATAACCATCAATTATAAATGCTCCTAAGAACCATAGATTAATAGCAATAGTATAAGCGGCTATATACTGTTCACCATATTTTGTTGCAGAGCTTGTTGCTAAATAAAGGGCAAAATTCAGTGCTAATGTTCTTACAAAAAGATTAAGAATCATTAGTGTAAAACGTTTAATTTCAGGATTAAAAGGAAGCTTAATAATAATTTGAATATCTGTTTTTCTAATAATATAATATGCCGAAAGTAGTGCCATTATTAATTGCGCAATAACGCTGGCATAAGCTGCGCCTTTTATATGCATTGCAGGAATAAAATCTTGTATACCGTAGACTAGAATTATGTCTAGAATAATATTTGCAAATGCTCCAACAATTGCAATTAACATAGGGTAGTACGTGTTCTGTAAGCCTCTAAATGTTCCAAAAATGGCAATTGTGAAAAGCGTAAAAGGAAAGCCAAAAACACGAATTTGATAATAATCTACGCTATAAGTTAAAATATCTCCTGAGGCATTATATAGTTTAAAAATAGATTCAGCAAAAGGAAATGTTACTAGAATTATTACTAAACTTAAAGATGTAATTAAAAATATAGCCTGACCAGGAAGGTTTTTAACCGCTTCTAGATTGTCCGCACCAACATACTGTGATACAATTGATGAGATAGCACTACGTGTTTGTCCTAGTACCCAAATAAGCATTGATAAAAATGTAGTAACAATACCAATAGCAGCAATAGATGTTGTTGCATTATTATCCATATTACCAATAATGGCTGCATCTGTTAAAGATAAAATAGGCTCAGACACACCAGCAATTAATGCTGGTACAGCAAGTTTGTTAATTTGTTTTAATGTAATTGTAGTGCTCAAAGGACTAATTCATAACAGTGAAAAGGGTATTCACTTTGTTTTGGGAAGTAAATATCACCTAGTTGTTTGTAGCCGCGAAGTTCGTAAAACTTTTGGTTTCTTTTGTTCTGAGAAAAGGTATCTAAACGAATAGAGGTATAGTTGTTTTCTATTGCAAATTGTTCTGCAAAATCCATGAGTTGTTGCGCATAGCCTTTTCCTTGTAATTGCGGGTGAACAGCTAAACGATGAATGTAAATATTAGTGTTATTTTTAGTTAACCAGTTTATAGGAATATATTCGCTATCCATGTGTTCTGAGATAACAATAGAACCTTTAACTTCCTCTTTAATTTCTAGGACGAAGAGTTCATTGTGTTCTACATCCTTTATAAATGCAGTCTTGTTTGGGTAATGTTCATTCCATTGGTAAATACCAGTAGCTACCATTGCTTTTGCGCAAGCTTTCGTTATCGCTATTATTGGGTCTATATCGTTGCTATTACCTTTACGAATCATTTATAATGTTTACTTTTGTTTCAAATTTTTAGATATGAAAACTATATTAGTACCTGTAGGGTCTTCAAAAAACGCAAAATCTCACTTACAATATGCAGTAGACTTTGCAAAAGCTTTTGGTGCAAAATTGTATGTTGTTCAAATATATAATGTTTATACCAAAGCAGGAACAATGATAAAAATAGATCATATTCTTGAACGTGAATCTAAGGTGTTTCTCGATCAGCACGTGTCATCTATAAACACAAAAGGTGTTGAGGTTTATACAAGAACGTTTAAAGGAAAATTAATAAATACTTTAGACCAGGTATGTAATGCTTTAGATGTTGATTTAATCATTTTAGAACCACGTACAAATTCAATTAAAGATGAAGTTTATCTAGGTAAGACATCAGGAAAAATAATTAAACGCACGCAAATACCTGCACTTATTGTTCCTGAAGGCTATGTTTATAAACCTATTGTGAAAATTTTAATAGCATTAAAATCTGCTGTTATAAAAAAAGAAGGTGTGCTTAAGCCGCTGTCTTCAATTAAGAATCAATTTAAAGCCGTAGCAAATATATTATTAGTAAAAACTCCTTTTCATTCTAAAGAAGACTTTGAACTTAATGATGAGCTATTAGAAATCATTACTAATAAAACTATAGCAGAGAGTCCAACGACTTTTCAAGCTGTTTTAGAACATGCCAAAGCTAATTACCCAGATATGTTGTGTGTTGTTCGCAGAAAGCGAGGTTTTTTTAGAAATTTATGGGAAAACGATACTATTTTAAAGAAAGATTTTCATAGTACAACAATGCCTGTATTAGTGTTGAGTGGCTTAAAATAAGCGAATCATATTTTGGGGATGTAGCTCAGTTGGCTAGAGCGCTTGACTGGCAGTCAAGAGGTCGTCGGTTCGAATCCGATCTTCTCCACTTTTTATATTGAAGTAAAATTTACAATAGAATTTTTGACGTTGTCTAGTTCTGGTGACAAATTATTATAAGCCCAAGGATGCTTAGTGTTAAATACATGATCAGCATTTTCGACGGTTTTAAGTTGACTAATTGGATTCCACTCATGTAGTTCTTTTGCCTCATTTATAGATACTGAGGTGTCTTTATTGCCATGAATTATAAGCATTGGAATATCTAATCGTTTTACAGCAGATTCTATATTAAGGCGTTTTTCATTGGTTTTAAAATCTTTGTAGAATTGGTAGTAATGTGGCATTTGTTGCTTTGTTCTGCCGTTTAAAACATATTTTACGCCACTATCTCTCCATTCTTCTATGTCTCCAACCGTTGCTGTACGTCTTCCAAAATCACTTACACTTGCTAAAGTGATGAGCTTTTTAATTCTACTGTCTTCTGATGCTTTTAGTATTGCTATTCCACCACCACGACTATGCCCAACCAAGCAAATTTTATTAATGTCTGCAAATGCGCTATTATTAAAATGATTTTCAACCCAGTCAATGACGTCATTTAAATCATCAAGCTCTGTGGTGTAGTTATTATTGCCAAAGGCTTCTAAATCCGGAAAGTCAATAGGGTTTTCAATAGTCCCACCATTATGAGAAAAATTAAATTTAATAAAACAGAACCCTTCACTGGCTATAGATTTCGCCATCAGTTTCCAAGCTCCCCAATCTTTAAAACCTTTGTAACCATGACAGAAAATTAAAATGGGATGATTGGTTTTATTTTCTGAACAAAATGTATCAATTAAGATGGGTTTTTTATCTTTTCTATTTAGTACTATGTTTTTTTTAATGATCATTATGAGAGTTTATTTTCAATAAAATCAAGTTGTGGGTTGCAAATTTCTACGATAAGTTTTTTAAGCTCTATTTCAAAATTCTGTAACGTTTCTTCAGTTACAAGCTGATCTTTAGTTCTACTATGCGTCGATGGTTTTTTACCAAATTTCAGTAATCCTGCACCTAGGTTTTTAAAAGAGATAATTCCTGCTTCAATAGGAAATTCTAAGCGTTTATTTTGATGCATCATATAGGCATAAGATAAAATCTGAAACGACTTACTGTACTTGTCATAATCTGTAATTAGGTTTTCCCAATCTGCAATTTCAACTTTACTTTGTTCAACTTTACCAGATTTATAATCAATAACGCGTGTAATGCCGTTACATTCATCTACGCGGTCAACTTTCCCTGTTAGTTTAATGGGAAAATTTAGTTCTTCAATTTTAATGTCTATGGTGTTTTTAACCTCTATAGCGATTATTTTTATATTGTTACCGTTGTTAAGACTTTCAATTTCTGAAATTATAAAATTTAAAATATAACGTTGTGCAATTTTATAAATAATGAGGTTCTTTCCTTTTGTAAAATCACCGTCTTTATAAAGGTTTTTAAAGTGACGTGTTACAGTTTCCTTTATTCGGTTTTTGAAATCTTTAAGAATGTCAACGGTTAAAAAATGGCCTTCAAAAGGTTTATAAAAGTCTTCTAATGTATCATGAATTACTGTTCCTAAAGTATTCGCTGCTATATTTTCTTCAACGTCTTCAAACGTTTTTATATCTAGTATTTTTTCATAATAAAAGTCAATTGGGTTTCTTATATAATTTGTTAAAGAAGATGGAGAAAACCCCCTTAAGGCTACAGCTTTTAATTTCTCTAAGACTAAGTTGGTTTTTGTTATTTGTTTTAATTTTTGTTTTATTAATGGTACTTTAGAAGACAATATGCTATGTTTAATATCATGGATCTCTTCTATTTCTAATTGTGTAATAAACCTACTTTTTTCACCACCTTTTAAAGCATCAACCTCTGTGTTATAAAGTATATACACGTTTTTTGCACGTTGCAGTAGTCTGTAAAAGTGATAGGTGTAAACGGCATCTTTTTCTTTGTAAGTTGGTAAACCATTTTCTATTTTGACGTCAAATGGAATAAATGAGTTATTAGTTTTCCCTGATGGTAGTATACCTTCATTTACAGAGCTTATAATCACAGTTTCAAAATCTAAAACACGAGATTCTAACATCCCCATAATTTGTAACCCTTCTAATGGTTCTCCTTTAAAATCTAAAGTTTCTGAACTTAAAAGTTCAATAAATATTGAATGCAATACAGCTATTGAATTTAGGTGCTTGTGACTATTATTTAGCAGAGACAACTGATTAAATAATATATTGAAGCGATATAAATACTCTAACTCTAAGCTATTATTAGTTTTATTATTATCATAATTCGTTTTAATACTAAAAATTAGTTTTGAGCAATTTTTTAGAGCTATATCTGGATTATCTTCCCAGTTTCCGAAGAGCAAGCTTATTAATTCAGAATCTAATTTACACAGTTTTTTAAGGTCATTTGGTTTTACGTAAACTAAATTATTTTGCTGAATATGCTCAATTATCTTGTCACAGCCATTATCATTTTCTTCATCGTTTAATAAATTATATATTGAAGGATGTGTAAGGATGTCTATAATATCTTTGTAATAAAGATGATCAGGATTACTCTTGTGTAGCGAAAATAAATACTCAAACAGTGATGCTAATGGTACAAATTTTAAAGGCAGACCCATAGTTACATTTAGCGCTTTGATTTGTCTAGGGATTGAATTTAGTACAGGTATTAACAAATTTTCTTCACCTAAAATAACAGCAACGCTAGACAGGTTTTTGTTAGTAGTACTAATCTCTTTAAGTAGTTGACCAATATGTTTTGCTTGTCCTACAAATTTTGGAATTCCAATAACTTCAATATTTTTATCTTCAGTATAATGAGAGGAAACCCAATTAAATGGTTGTTTTTGAAAATAGTTCCATTCCTTTAGATGTTTTCTTGTAAATAGACCAGCATCATGGATTGGATCTTCAATAAATACTTTGTCTATGTCCCAGTATATGTGAGCTATATCGTTTTGTAAAAGGCCTTGTATTATTTGAGATTCTGCAGTATTTAAGGCATTGAACCCTAGGAAAACATGATTCTTGGTTGAATTATGTTCTATATATACTTCTAGATTTTCTGCTGCTTCTCTATAAATAAGTCCTTGATAGCCTCTTTTAGATTTTAATAAATTATCTCTAAAATCCTTATAGTATGTTTTAAGTTTATTCCAGAATTTTAAATGCGTTTTAATTAAATCTGTCTGGTTATTATTTAAAGACCAATGGTTAATCTCTTTAATGGCTTTTAAATAATCAAAGATGTGTTGTTGTGGTACAAGGTATCTATCTATCTCGTTAAAGTCTTGTAAAAGTATTTGAGCCCATTTAGAAAAAGATTCGAATGACTCTAGTTCATTAGCATTAGTTGAGCTTTTATAAGAAGTGTATAGCTCAAATAGTAGTTCTACGTTAGTAATGGTTTTTAACCCAGACAATTCTTCTACAAACTCTTCGATACTTACAATTTGAGGAACAAAAACAGGTACTGTTAATAGATGCGCAAGTTGATGTTTTAAGAATACACCTGCACGTTTACTAGGGAGTATAAAATTTAAATCTTCAAGATTTAGATTCTTTTTCTGTAGATCTGTTAATACAGTTTTTATAAAACTATCCATTTTATAAAAATAGAAAAACGCCTCGGACAACCGAGGCGTTTTTTAGAAAATATATTATAATCTATATATTAATTTTTAGGAATAAGAACAACTTCTACACGTCTGTTGTTTTTTCTACCATTTCTAGTTTTATTATCTTCAATTGGATTATCTTCTCCAAATCCTCTAGTATCTAATCTATCTGCTGCAATACCGTTAGCAATTAAGAAATCTCTAACTGTATTAGCTCTTCTTTCAGATAATAATTGATTAGATGTTTTAGCACCTACGCTATCTGTATGGCCATCAATATGGAACTTAGAGTTTGGATATTCTTTTAATATCGCTGTGATGTTCATTAGTACATTTTCAGATTCATCTTTAACAGATGCTTTACCTGTATTAAATAATATGGTCTTAGCATATTCATTTAATATATCCATTTCAGCTTTACTTGGAGCTTGTCTTGGACAACCGTCTAAAGCAACTTCACCTGCTTCGTTAGGACATTTATCATCTTTATCTAAAACAGTATCACCATCAGTGTCAGCCCAAGGACATCCATTGTTAGCAACAGGACCAGCTTCATTAGGACATGTATCATTACCATCAGCAACACCATCACCATCAGCATCTGGACATCCCATTAATGCTTTAAGGCCAGCTACGCTAACACATTTATCATCTTTATCCATTACGCCATCACCATCTGAATCAGGGCAACCGTTAAATTCTGCTAAACCAGGAGTGTTAGGGCAATCATCTTTAGAATCTTGGATACCATCATTATCAGAATCAGGACAACCATTAAAAATTTCTAATCCAGCTTCTTCAGGACAAGCATCGTCTTGGTCATATATACCATCATTATCAGTATCTGTACCACCAAATTTAAATATAACACCAACTGAATGTTGCCAGTGCTTTGGTAAATAATCCTCGAATGAGTGCTTGTAGCTTGTTTGTGCTTCAAGGCCTAACTTTTCATTGAACCAGTATTTTACACCTAACGTTCCGTTTAATGTACCAGCACCAATATTGTCTACCCAAGTGTAACCACCACCAACTCCTAAAAACGGATCGATAGTTTTAGATTTGATTGTACTCATGAAACTGTAAGTTACAGCAGCATCTAAAGCATAATAAGATAAATCATCTGCATTAACTTGTATAGACTCTCCACCAGGTACATCAATTGAACCTAATTTAGAAATTTTGTTTACCGATCCTCCTACGTTTAATGTAAAACCATCACTAAGATATCTTGAAACACCTATTCTAGAAACAGAAGGAAAAACATTCCAGTGATCTGTTGCGTTAAAAAATTCGTCAAAATAATCACCTCTTGGCGCGTCTTCACCGACTGGGTAAAGATCCACGGCATTTATACCAAAGCTAAGTGCCCATGGGTTGTTTTTATCTTGCGCATTTGAAGTGCTGAAGCTCACCAAAAGCACTGTTACAAATAATAATCTGCTAAGATTTTTCATACTCTAAATAATTTAATTTTAAGTGTTAATTGTTGGTAAAAGTAAGTTGTTAAATATTATTAACAAAGACAAATATATAAAAATATTGTTACAACGCCCTAAAATAGTGTGTTTGGAACGATTTTAAATAATTTCTAGCATTTTACCTACCTTAATAAATGCAGAAATAGCTTTATCTAATTGGGTTTTATCGTGAGCAGCGGATAGCTGCACCCTGATTCTTGCCTTATCTTTAGGTACGACTGGGTAAAAGAAACCAATAACATAAACACCTTCTTCTAAGAGCATATTAGCCATAGTTTGAGAGAGTTTTGCATCATATAGCATTACAGGGACTATTGCTGAGTCTCCGTCCACAATATCAAAACCAGCCTCTTTCATACCTTTTTTGAAATACTTTGTATTCCAATCTACTTTGTCTCTTAAAGTGGTATCGTTTTTTAACATATCAAATACCTTAATCGAAGCGCCTACTATAGCTGGCGCTAAAGAATTTGAGAATAAATAAGGTCTAGAGCGTTGGCGTAGTATTTCAATAACCTCTTTGTTTGCTGTGGTATAACCTCCCATTGCACCACCCATAGCTTTGCCAAGCGTACCTGTAATGATATCTATTCTTCCTAAAACACCTTTTTCTTCTAGTGTGCCAATACCTGTTTCTCCTATAAAACCAGTGGCATGACACTCATCTATCATTACTAGAGCATCATACTTGTCAGCTAAATCACATATTTTATCCAAAGGAGCTACCAAGCCGTCCATAGAGAATACTCCATCTGTTACTATAATTTTAAAGCGTGCGCCATTTTCATTTGCAGCTATAAGTTGTTGCTCTAGATCTGCCATGTCGTTATTTTGATAACGATATCTAGCAGCTTTACACAATCTTACGCCATCTATTATAGAGGCATGATTTAAAGAATCTGAAATTATAGCATCTTCTTTAGTAAGTAAGGGTTCAAATACACCACCATTAGCATCGAATGCAGCAGCATACAATATAGTGTCCTCAGTACCGTAGAAATCAGCAATTTTTTGCTCAAGTTGTTTATGTATATCTTGTGTACCACATATAAAACGAACTGAAGACATTCCGAAACCATGAGAATCTAAAGTGTCTTTTGCGGCTTGCACAACATCTGGGTGAGATGAAAGTCCCAAATAGTTGTTCGCACAAAAATTTAATACTTTTTGCCCTGTATTTAAAGTAATCTCAGCTCCTTGAGGAGATGTTATAATACGTTCCTCTTTATAAAGACCAGCGTCTTTAATAGATTCTATTTCTTGTTGTAAGTGTGTTTTTATACTTCCGTACATGCTTTTGGTGTTAGTTATGAAACAAAGATAGTATGTAAAAATTAGACTTCGATAACATCGATTGATTCATTTATGTAAACTAAAATTTTCTTAATCACAGTATAATTCATTTCATTTAAGACTGTCGTGTAATCATTGAGTTGTGATTGATGATACGATTTCTTTTTACCTGTTTTATAATCTATAAGAATAGCTTCGTTATTTGAATTTATATTTAATCGATCTGGTCTTAAAAGCTGTCCAGAACTCGTAATAATATCACGTTCATTATAAATTTTGAAATTATCTTGAAAATAGAGATTAAGTTTAGGGTGCTCTAATACATTTAAGACGACAGACCTTAAGTCACCTATCGTCTCATTACTAATATCTCCAGTCATTAATAAATCATCAAAAGCAAAATCGACATCCTGCACTGATTTAATTTTAGACAGAATTAAATGTACTAAATTCCCTCGTTCTATTGCTTTTTCTTGTTGGGTATCCCAAAGTAAACCAGATTTGGTTATAATGCTTAGGTCATGGTCTTCTTTTGGTACAGATATTAATTTAATCGGCTCTAAAGACTTATTTTTCAAAGGTTTATCTTTTTTATTTGATTCGCCAAAACTATAAACGAGAAGATTGTCAGACCAAACACTAGTATTTTGTAAATAAGATATAAGCATTCCCGAGTAAGTTTTATCACTCACTTCTCCTTTAGAGCTTATATCTTTTTTAGAAATAATATAGAGTTGCTCAACGGCTCTAGTTAATGCTACGTAAAGTAAGTTGATGTTATCTAGTTCTAGTTGAGATTGGTGTGTATCGTAAATATGTTTTCCTTCGTCTCCAAAATGTTCTAAATCCTTATTGTAATTAAGAAGTAGTGTTTCAAAATTATTATAATTGTCTTTGTCTGTAGGAAACCAAACCTTGGGATCTAATTCTCTGTAAATATTTAAATCTGCAAATGGGAATATAACCACAGGAAACTCTAAACCTTTAGATTTGTGTATGGTCATTATCCTTACAGCATTCATATCATCAGGCGAAACCACGCTGAGGCTGTCTTCTTTCTTTTCAAAATATCTAATAAATGCAGATAAATCTATATTTTGTTTTTGTGAAAACTCTAAAACAAAATCTAAATAAAATTGCAGATAAGCATCAGATGTATTGTTGAGTTTAAATACCCGAATGAGTTCTTCAATGAGTTCATATAAAGGTAACTGAAGTAGCTTTTCTTTATTCGTGTAAATATTTAACGACCTGAGACTTTCAAAAATATCATTTATACTTTTCTTTATATGTATTGAAAAGAACAGATGTTTATCTTCTATTTTATATTGCTCAGCTAAAAAAGAAAGTACGTTAACTTTTAGACCACTATTTGTAGGTTGTAATAGTAATTTTAAAAATGAATTAAGGAAAATAACTTTGTCTGAGTTTTTTAAGAGTAATGTTTCGGAAGAAGTAATGGTTATGCCATGTTCACTTAAGTACTTTGCTATGGCAACTCCTTCTTTTCGTTTTCTAACAATAATACAAATTTCATCTAAATTATAGCCATTTGTTTGGCATAACTTTATAGTGTCTAAAGTTTGTTTGGCATATAGTTCAGTACTATCATCTTCTCTTTGAATATCTAAAAAATTAAGACTTACATAGCCTTTAGATATATTGTGTAAATTTTGACTAGCGTTTTTATAGAGTTCCGAATATGCTGAATTACTAAAATGGTGTTGACTTAAGAATTCAAAAAATGAATTATTGAATTCTATGACTGCTTCGGCACTTCTATAATTGGTGTCTAGAGTAAGTACTTTAGCTTCAACCTGAAAAGGTTTTTTTGTTTTATTGTAAAGCTCAATAAATTGTTCGGCTTCTCCACCACGCCATCTGTAAATAGCTTGTTTAGCATCACCAACCAACATCGCAGAACCGTTTGCAGAAGACAGAGCGTTATCTAATAATGGCACAAGGTTTTCCCATTGCATTTTAGAGGTGTCTTGAAACTCGTCAATAAAATAATGTTTAAATTTTTCGCCTAAACGCTCATATATAAAAGGTGTGGGTTGATCTTTAATTTCGTTACTAATAATACTATTGAATTCTGAAATTAGCATTTTATTCTGCTCTTCTTTTATGGTATTCACTTCTTTCTGAATCGCATTTAAAACAGAAAGCGGTGTTATGTTTTTGTAAAACCCTTTTTTAAGTTTTAAATCAAAAGCTGAAGTTTTTGTTTCCTTAAAAGCTTCAGCTAAATTAGACTGTATACTTTCAATGGTAGCCGCAATTGTCTCTGTAACACGTTTTGGATATAATGTATTGCCTTCAATTAAATCCTTTTGCCAAGCGGAATTAAAATTTAAATCTATTTTTTTTAATTTTAAACTTTCAAAATGTTTCGGGAGTGATTTTCTGTTGAAGTCATCAAATTGTAAACCAGACTCGTCAATTAAAGTTAGAGCATAAGTAGCAATATTTATAATATTCTTTTCTAATTGGTCAATCTCTTTAGAAAGTTCTGTTTTTAATTTCTGAAAATCATCTAATGTTTTGTTATCTAATGTTTTAATTGCGGCAATGTCATTTTCGTTAACAAGTAGCTTTGAAATTTTGTTAAAATCATAACTAATATCCCAACTCTTATCATCGTCGGCTTTTTCTATTGCAAAATCTACTAGAATTTTAGTGAGTTCTTTATCGGTACCAGCTTTAGCAATTAGACTATCAACGGCTTCACTTAAAAGGCGCTCTTGGTCTAATTCAACTTCAAAATTTACAGGAAGCTTTAAATCGTGAGCAAAGGTTCTAATAACCCGGTGTGTAAAACCATCTATCGTAGAAATATCAAAAGCACCATAATTATGAATAATATGTTTTAGCAGGTGCTTAGATTTATTATGAAGCTTTTCTTTTGAAATAGACAATTCATCACAAATTGCTGTAAACATTGGATGCGGATTACTTAGGCTCTCTTTAGATGAAAATAGTCGTAACATAGCAATAATGCGCTCCTTCATTTCCCGAACCGCTTTATTGGTAAAGGTGAGCGCTAAAATGGACTTAAATTGATAATAATTGTCTGACTGAATTAAAATTTTTAAATAGGATTTTGCTAGCGTGAATGTTTTTCCGCTACCTGCAGATGCATTATAAATTTTAAAAGGAGAGTTTTGCAAAAGATAAATTTTATACCAAAATAGGGAATCTTAATAATTTATTTGGAGTTTCTTGTTTTCAATATTGTAAATTTGTTAAAATCGATTTATTAATACTTAAAAAATATAATATTATGGCTTTTGAATTACCAAAATTAAAATACGCTTATGATGCTTTAGAACCGAACATTGATGCTCGTACAATGGAGATTCATCATTCTAAACACCATAATGGATATACAACCAAGCTTAATGCAGCATTAGAAGGCACAGATTTAGAAGGTAAATCTATCAAAGATATTCTTGCAAATTTAGATATGAGTAACGGTGGAGTAAGAAATAACGGAGGAGGATTTTACAATCACTCTTTATTCTGGGATGTAATGAATCCAGAAGACAGAGGTTATCTTTCTGGGGATTTAAAAGACGCTATTGAAGCTGAATTTGGATCTAAAGACGCATTTATTGAGGCATTTAGTAAAGCGGCAGCTACACAATTTGGTTCTGGTTGGGCTTGGCTATGTGTTCATAAAGGCGGAAAGGTTGAAGTTTGTTCTACACCAAACCAAGACAATCCATTAATGCCTGGCGTAACTTGCGGAGGAACTCCAATTTTAGGCTTAGATGTTTGGGAGCATGCTTACTATTTAAATTACCAAAATAGAAGACCAGATTATATTAATGCATTTTTTAATGTGATTAATTGGAACGAAGTTGAAAGGCGTTATGCTGAAGCAAAGTAGTTAAAATAAGATACTATAAAAGGAAAATCCAAGTCGTAAGGCTTGGATTTTTTTTATGTTGTAATATGTGTTATAAGTTTTTTGAAATCTTTCCTTTTCGAAAATATTGGACATGAAAAAGGATGAACAGATGTTCATCCTTTTTGCCCCAAATCTACCATAAACTTAACCTACTTATGTTATGGTGAATCAAATATAAGTGTACATTAATTTAACTAATCAATTTTTTGGACAAACGACCTATATATTAGTCTAAAAGTGGAAAGTACTATGTTTAGTTATTAATAAGTGCCATATAAATAAAGAAATTAGAGACTTACTTAAAGTAATACTTTAAATTATATACATAAAAAAAGGTGAACTAAGTTCACCTTTTTTTGCCCCAAATCTACCATGAACTTAACCTACTTATGTTATGGTGATACCAATGTAATTTAATTTGTTAAAAAATCGTTATATATCGGATGAAACGCAATATTCTTCGACATTAGACGTATTTTATCGGATAAAACGTTATTTTGAGGTGTTATTTAGTAAGCACGTTCTTTATTTCCTTCATAAAAATTGATAAATGCTTTATTTACCACTCTATTGCCACCTGCCGTAGGGTAATTACCAGTAAAATACCAATCGCCTAAATTTTTAGGACATGCTTTATGTAAATTTTCAACAGGTTGAAATATTATCTTTACTTCGGCATTAACGTCTTCATCGCTTAATAATTCAGCAATCTTATCAGAGATCTGTTCAGCAGAAAAGTTATTATAGATTTCCTTGACGTAGTTAACTACTTTTTTGTCTTTCAGGTTAACCTGACTTAAACATTTTTTATAAACTTCATCAACAATATGATATTGATTGTTATCTTTTAATAATCCTAATGCAGCTCTAAAAGCGACTAAACCTTCGAGATTTGCCATATCTATACCATAGCAATCTGGGTAGCGTATTTGAGGAGCAGAGGAAACCACAACAATTTTCTTAGGCTTTAACCTGTCCATCATTTTAATGATACTCATCTTTAATGTTGTACCTCTTACAATACTATCGTCTATAATAACCAAGTTATCTGTTGGTTTAATAACACCATAAGTAACATCATAGACGTGAGCTACTAAATCGTTTCTGCTACTATCTTCTGTAATAAAGGTTCTAAGCTTAACATCTTTTATTGCTATTTTTTCAATACGAGGTCTTTCAGATAGAATTTCTGTAACTCTTGCGGCCGAAAGCTTTGTACCTCCGTCAAGAATTGATTTCGTTTTCTTTTGGTTGAGATGTTCTTCAACGGTATCAATCATTCCAAAGAAAGAGGTTTCAGCTGTATTTGGTATAAATGAGAATACAGTGTTTTCTGTATCGTTATCTATAACCTCAAGAACTTTTGGCATTAATAGTCGGCCTAGTTCTTTTCGTTCCGCATAAATTTCGGCATCACTACCACGAGAAAAATAGATGCGTTCAAAAGAACAAGCTTTTCGTTCTAATGGTTGTAATATTTTTTTAATTTTTGTTTCTCCAGATTTTTTTGTGATAATGGCGTGGCCAGGATCTAGTTCTTTTACAGCTTCAAACGGTACATTAAAAACGGTTTGTATTACAGGGCGTTCTGAAGCGACAACAACAACTTCATCATCTTTATAATAATAAGCAGGTCTAATACCAGAAGGATCTCTAAGCACAAACGAATCACCATGACCTAATAAGCCAGCCATAGCGTAACCTCCGTCCCAATTTTTAGCGGCTCTTTTAAGAATCTTAGCAACGTTTAAACGCTCTGCGATTAAAGGGGAACATTCAATTTTGTTATAACCTTCCTTTTTTAAATCTTTATATATTTTGGCAACAGCATCATCTAAGAAATGACCAATTTTTTCCATTACAGTAATGGTATCTGCTTTTTCCTTTGGGTGCTGACCTATTTCAATTAAATTATCAAAAAGCTCATTAACGTTAGTCATATTAAAATTTCCGGCGACAATAAGATTTCTGTGTTGCCAGTTATTTTGTCTTAAGAATGGGTGTACACTCTCAACACTATTTTTACCGAAAGTTCCGTAACGTACGTGACCTAGCAATAACTCACCAACATAAGGCATGTGTCTTTTTTGTAGCGCCACATCATCTTGGTAATGTGGGTTTTTTAGAAAATCGGCATTTATGCGTTCATTAATCTGAGCGAAAATATCTTGAATAGGCTGTTGTGCAATAGAGCGGACTCTACTTATGTAACGTTCACCAGGTTTAGTGTCTAACTTTATACTTGCAAAACCAGCTCCGTCTTGACCACGATTGTGCTGTTTTTCCATCATTAAATACATCTTGTTTACACCATAAAAAGCACTACCATACTTTTCTTTATAGTATTCTAATGGTTTTAAAAGTCTAATAAGTGCAATACCGCACTCATGTTTTAAAGCATCACTCATTTTAGTTATTCGCTATTAGTATTAATAAATCTGAATATATTCAGAATAAAAAAACGCACTCAAATTTTGAGCGCGTTGGTTTATGTTAGTTCTATATCAAATTGCGTTAGACTCTTAAATTGGTCTAAGCGTTTATAAATTTCTTTATCTGTTAAGGTTTGCATACGTTCGGTGCCAAATTTTTCAACACAGAAGGATGCTAAGGTAGATCCGTATATAACGGCTTTCTTCATATTCTCAAAAGAAAAGTCACCTGTTTTTGCTAAATAGCCTGAGAAACCCCCTGCAAAAGTATCACCTGCACCAGTTGGGTCAAACACTTCTTCTAAAGGTAAAGCTGGAGCGTAAAAAATATTTTCATTATGAAACAACAATGCCCCATGTTCTCCTTTTTTAATCACAACATATTTAGGACCCATGGTATGAATTTTTCTTGCAGCAACAACTAAAGAATATTCTCCAGTTAATTGTCTTGCCTCTTCGTCATTTATTGTAATGACATCTACGTTTTTAATTACAGACAACAAGTCATCTAGAGCTATATCCATCCAAAAATTCATGGTGTCTAAAATAGCTAATTTAGGCTTTTTAGTCATTTGATTTAGTACACTTTGTTGAACTCCTGGGTGTAAATTACCCAACATTACTATTTCTGCATCTTTGTAGTTTTCTGGAACAACTGGGTTAAAATGTTCCAAGACATTTAATTCTGTAGCTAAAGTATCACGAGAGTTCATATCGTTGTGATATTTCCCACTCCAAAAGAAAGTTTTACCGTCTTTTATGATTTCGACACCTTCTATATTAATATTTTTATTTTTTAAAAGGTCTAAATATTCCTGAGGAAAATCACCACCAACAACAGAAACAGCTGCAGCATCTACTTTGAAATTTGAAGCTGATAAACCTATATAGGTTGCTGCTCCACCAAGAATTTTGTCAGTTTTACCAAAAGGAGTTTCTATAGCATCAAAAGCTACAGTTCCGACAATCACTAATTTACTCATTAAAGTAAGTTTGAATTAAGGTGCAAATTTACATAAAATATATTCCTTGTGAAATAACAGTGTGTCTTTAAAATAAGGATATTACTTCCTCCCAAAATCAGCAGGAATTTCACCCCAAGCCTTGGTTTCCCATTTAACAATAGTCGTAGAATAGTCGTTTGTTCTTAACCATTCTACAGCGCGATCTACTAAATCATAAACCGGTTTATTTTTTACACTACGTTGTAGTTTAGAGTTACAGATCTTTTTGCGTACCCAACTCATCGCAGTTCTAGAGTCTGTATACATAATACGCTCACTATTATGTTGTTTTAAAAATGCCAAGCCATGTACTAATGCTAAAAACTCTCCAATATTATTAGTGCCTTGTTCAAATGGCCCTTGTATAAAAAGTTGTTTTTTAGTTTTGGTATCAACACCTCTATATTCCATGATGCCAGGATTTCCACTCGAGGCTGCATCAACTGAAATAGAATTATAATTAGGCAAACCTATCTTTTTGAGTTGAATATTAGAAAGGCCACTTGTGAAAGTTTTATTTTTACCTATATAATCAAAGTAATTACCTTTTAGAGCTTTTTTAGCGGCTTCAAATGTTGTGAATGATTTATACTGTGCACCTTGAAAATCTTTAATTTGTGCTTTACAGTCATTCCAAGATTTAAATACTCCTATATGATGACCTTTCCAAACGGTATAATATTTCTTTTTACTCATTCAATAATTGATTGACAACTTTAGGAAAATGCTCAATCTCCAACAAATGAATCTTTCTAGCCACATCTTCTGCTGAGTCCGTAGGTAAAACATTACACTTTGCTTGAAAAATAATAGCTCCTTCATCGTAATTTTCATTCACATAATGAATGGTTATTCCAGTATCAGTTTCTTTATTGGCAACTACAGCTTTATGAACATTCATCCCATACATGCCTTTACCACCATATTTTGGTAATAATGCAGGGTGTACATTTATAACCTTTTTAGAAAATTGGTTTAAAATAAATTCAGGAAACTTCCATAGAAAACCAGCTAAAACAATAAGGTCTGGTTGTGCCGCTATCAGTATATTTAAGACATCTTCAGATTTTGAAAAGGCAATTCTATTAAATGATAAAGCGCTAACATTCAAATTTTTACAGCGATTTAAAACTTTAGCATGAGGGTTGTTAGTTAGTACCTGTATAACAGACGCTCTATCGCTGTTGTGAAAAAACTTAATTAAATTTTCAGCATTACTTCCAGATCCGGACGCAAAAATTACAATACGTTTCATTTACAGGTATATTTGTTCTATTAATCAAACAAAAAAAAGAATAATAATTAACAATTAGGGTAAAACCGAAAGACTTCTATCTTTTTTTGCTAAATTATAAGCACATTTTATCGGTAAAGATGATTTTTAAAAGAAAGTTTTTTATTTTTGCCATCTAATTAAAACTTAAAATTAAAAGATTATGTCAGACATTGCATCAAGAGTAAAAGCAATCATCGTAGATAAATTAGGCGTTGATGAAAACGAAGTTGTAAC
>NZ_DEXW01000021.1 GCF_002364335.1 Winogradskyella sp. UBA3174
GCTTAATTACTAGTCTTTTGTATCTTACGTAATATAATATCATTTCATGTATACTAGAGGCATATTTCCAGTCGCAGGTTTTATTAAATGGACACGACGACATATTTTTTTGTTTCTTATCTTAGCAATAATCCCTGTTGTATTATTTGATATAAGGCAGCTTATTGATGATACTCGTATTCCAAAACCTTATGAATGGAAAAATGATATTGTAATGTAATTATAGAACATAAAAAAGCCTATCTAAAAGATAGGCCTTGTTTTTAAAAAGATTGTAAGATATATAATTATATAACTTTTACATTGATTGCGTTTAATCCTTTTTTGCCTTCGGCTAAATCGAATTCTACATTGTCTCCTTCTCTAATCTCATCGACTAAACCAGAAATGTGTACAAAATGCTCTTTGTTGTTTCCTTCTTCTGTTATGAATCCAAAACCTTTAGAGTCATTAAAAAATTTTACTGTACCAGTACTCATATTATAAAATATTAAATTAAGTGGCAAAGGTAGTATAATTAGTTGAATTCCAATTATTTTTTAGATTTTATTTTCAACAAGCTACAATATTAGTTAAACACTTAATAACTAGCTCTTAATAAAGAGCTAGTTATAATTATACATTATATTCTGATAAAGGTTTTGTGAATTTTTCAGGGTCAGCAGCTAAATGGTAACGAGGGTCGTCAACAGCTTCTGTAATAACTTCGTCGAATTTAGGATTAGCTTTCCTTAATAAAACTTTACAATCTTCGCTTAAATGCTTTAGCTTGATGGATTTTCCTTCAGCCTCATATTTACTTACTAAATTAAAGATAGCTTCTAGTGCCGAATGATCACTAACGCGTGATTCAACAAAATCGATTTCTACGTTTTTAGGATCATTTTTCGCATCGAATTTAGAGTTGAAATTCTGAATAGATCCAAAAAATAAAGGACCCCATATTTCGTAAGTTTTTGTTCCATCTGTTTGTATGCGTTTACGGGCTCTAATCATGGTGGCGTTTTTCCATGCAAAGACTAAAGCAGAAATAATAACACCAGCGATAACGGCTACTGCTAAATCTTGCCACACTGTAATTGCAGAAACTACTATCAATACAATAGCATCAGATAATGGTATTTTTCTAATAATTCTAAAACTACTCCAAGCGAATGTTCCGATAACCACCATAAACATTACACCTACTAATGCTGCAATAGGAATTTGCTCTATTAAAGGTGCTCCAAACAATACAAAGCAGAGTAGAGCAATGGCAGCAACAGCACCAGATAAACGCCCGCGTCCACCAGAATCTACATTAATAATGGATTGACCAATCATGGCACAGCCTCCCATACCTCCAAAGAATCCGTTTAACATGTTAGCACCTCCTTGGGCGATACACTCTCTGTTACTATCCCCTCTTGTTTCTGTCATTTCATCAATAAGATTTAAGGTCATTAATGATTCAATTAAGCCAACTGCAGCCAATATAAATGCTGTAGAAAGAATTAAATCCCAATGGCCAGAAAGCGTTCCAAAGAAACCAAAAATCTGATCTTGAAATTTTGGTAAATCACCTTGTAGTCCTTCTCCACCGTTTTCGACAATAAAAGAGCCTACAGTGTTTACTTCAATTCCTCCAAAAATTGTAATACAAGCTACAACTACAATAGCTATTAATGCTGCAGGAACTTTTTTAGTAAGCTTTGGTAAGCCATACATAATCCCCATTGTTAAACCTATAAAGCCCATCATTTTCCAGAAAGCTGCATTTGATAATAAAGCAGTAAACCAATCTGAAGTATTATTTAATATTGAAATATCTTTAGGTACAGCGTTAGGGAATAAACCTAATTGTGATAAGAAAATTACAATCGCTAATCCATTAACAAAGCCCATCATTACTGGATGTGGTATTAAACGAACAAACTTTCCAAGTTTAAAAACACCAAAAATAATTTGTATACCACCAACAAATAAGAGTGTAATAAATAGCCATTGTAACCCTAGATTTTCAATAGGGGTATCAAGATTAATACCTACTTCATTTCCTTTTTGAATTAAATGTACCATAACTACAGCCATAGCGCCTGTAGCGCCTGAAATCATTCCAGGGCGTCCACCAAAAAGAGCCGTTACTATTCCCATCATAAACGCTCCATAAAGTCCCACTAAAGGATCTATACCAGCAACAAAGGCAAATGCTACAGCTTCAGGTACTAGAGCTAAAGCTACTGTTAAGCCAGAGAGAATATCATTCTTAGGGTTTTGGGTAAAGTTTTTTCTGGTTACTTGGCCTAGTATCATAATATGGTTTCTTAAAAGTCGGCAAATATATAGTATTTAGATTTAAAGCCGTATCAATTATTGGAAACAAAAAAAGCACTAGTTTCCTGTGCTTTTTCATCCTATTTGTTTTGTTTTATTTTATTTCTGGTGGAAACTGTTCCATTGTTTTAGATACAAATTCTTTTATCCTAGCTTCTTTTTTTTCCACATTTCTTGTGACCAAATAACCAGTTCCAGAACCTTGCCAAATTAATTCTTTTTTTCTAGCGTCTATAAAATCTATAAAGAGCATTCCTTCTGTTCTAGTAGATACTTGGTTTCCGCCTCCCCAGCCCCATCCGCCGTAACCTCCCCAACCCCAAGCACCTGCGCCCCAAGCATTATTGTATATATCTACACGCTGGTTCGATTTGGTAAATATGCTCACTAGTATATCTGGGTTTTCGGACTTCATCATGCCTTTAGCCATTAATTCTGCTTCAATAGCTCTTAATATTCTTCGTTTGTCAAGATCGCTAATTTCTGCCTTATCAATCCCTGGCTTAAAAAACGCGAAGGTTTTGTAGTTGTCAAAACTTACTTCTCTATCATAATCAGCTGCAACTCTAATAGAACTGCACGATGATAGAAGGATAGCAAATAGTAAAACCGGAGTGAGTTTAATTAGTTTCTTCATATCGCTTTTTTTTAAATTGTTTCAAATAAATCGTCATCAACTTGATTTGGTAGTGTTACTCTTAAATTTGGCTCAGATTCCATGGCGCGTTTTATAGCAAAAATAGCACCTTCGTTTCTTGCCCAGCTTCGTCTTGAAACTCCATTATTAACATCCCAAAATAACATCTGTTTTAGTCGTGTTGACGCTTCTTTACTACCATCAAGAACCATACCAAAACCTCCATTAATCACTTCGCCCCAGCCAACTCCACCACCATTGTGAATACTTACCCAAGTAGCTCCTCTAAAACTATCACCAATAACATTTTGAATTGCCATGTCTGCTGTAAAACGAGAACCATCATAAATATTGCTAGTTTCTCTATATGGAGAATCTGTACCAGATACGTCGTGATGATCTCTGCCTAATATTATAGTATCTATATCGCCTTCTGCAATAGCTTTATTAAACGCATCTGCAATTTTCATCCGTCCTTCTGCATCTGCATATAATATTCTGGCTTGCGAGCCTACAACCAATTTATTGTCTTGTGCACCTTTTATCCATTGAATATTATCTGCCATTTGTTGTTGAGTTTCTATCGGTGAGTGTTTTATTATTTCTTCGAGAATCTCACAAGCTATCTCATCTGTTTTAGCTAAATCCTCGGGCTTACCAGAAGCACACACCCAGCGAAATGGACCGAAGCCATAATCAAAGCACATAGGTCCCATAATATCTTGAACGTAACTAGAGTATTTAAAATCAATACCATTATCAGCCATTATATCTGCACCAGCACGAGAAGCTTCGAGTAAAAATGCATTACCATAGTCAAAGAAATATGTGCCTTTAGCAGTGTGTTTATTTACAGCTTCAGCATGTTTTCTTAGGCTTTCTTTTACTTTACTTTTAAATTCTTCAGGCTTATTTGCCATCATTTTGTTAGCCGCTTCAAAAGATAAGCCAACAGGGTAGTAACCACCAGCCCAAGGATTGTGTAAAGAGGTTTGGTCGCTACCTAAGTCTATATGAATATTTACTTCATCAAATTTCTCCCAGACGTCAACGATATTTCCTAAATAGGCAAGGGAGGTCGTTTCTTTATTAGTTTTTGCTTTTTCAACACGAGCAACAAGAGCATTTAAATCTGTTATTTTTTCATCTATCCACCCTTGGTCGAGTCTTAGTTGCGTAATTTTCGGATTTACTTCAGCACAAACCGTAATGCAACCTGCAATATTACCAGCTTTGGGTTGAGCGCCAGACATGCCTCCTAATCCAGAAGTTACAAAAAGATTGCCTTTTGGTGACTTACCAATTTTTCTAAAAGCGTTCAAAACGGTAATGGTTGTGCCATGCACAATACCTTGTGGGCCAATATACATGTAGCTACCAGCTGTCATTTGACCATATTGTGTAACACCTAAAGCATTAAATTTTTCCCAATCGTCTGGCTTGGAGTAATTAGGAATCATCATACCATTTGTAACGACAACTCTTGGTGCTTCTTTATGAGAAGGAAATAAGCCCATAGGATGACCAGAGTACATAACTAAAGTTTGTTCGTTATTCATTTCAGCCAAATACTTCATGGTTAGGCGGTATTGTGCCCAGTTAGAAAATACGCCTCCGTTTCCGCCATAGGTAATAAGTTCATGCGGATGCTGTGCAACGGCATAATCTAAATTATTCTCAATCATCAGCATAATAGCTGCTGCTTGTTTAGATTTTGCCGGATATTCTGAAATTGGACGTGCATATATTTTATAGTCTGGTCTTAGACGATACATATAAATACGACCATACGTATCTAATTCATTTTTAAATTCTGGCATTAAAACAACATGATCCTTTTTATCAAAATAGCGTAGTGCATTTCTAAGGGCTAATTTTTCCTCATCAGAAGATAGAATCGCTTTACGTTTTGGAGCATGGTTTATTGAATAATCATAAGCCTTTGGTTGTGGTAATATATTTGGAATACCCTCTAATATTTGATCTTTGAATGATACTGTTGTTGTTCGCATTACTTTTTTTTTAAAGTACTCTGGTTAAACCCATAAGGACAATGTCTGCATCCACTTTCGCAACAATAACCTCGTTTTAGGTGGTATTGTCCTGTAAAGCAGCGATAACCTTCTGGTGTTAAATAATAATCGCCTTCTTCAATTGGGACGTATTTCTTCATATTAAACAAAGATAATGTAAATTGGTTTGATTTTTGAACTGAAGAAAGTGTGATTTTAATTTTAAAACATAATAATGCCTAGAGGTTATATTGGGATTACTATTTTTCCTTTTATGTTTTTAAAGTATAAAGATTTGAAAAGTAATAAGGTTTTAATTAATCATGAAAAAATTTATTTGCGACAGCAACTAGAATTACTAATTGTCCTATTTTTTGTAATTTATAGTATTGAGTTTTTAGTACAATTAATCCAATATAAAGGCTGGAATTTAGCATATCGTAATATTTCTTTCGAAAGAGAGGCTTATAGAAATGAGTCGGATTTAGACTTTTTAAAAAAACGAAGAATTTGGAATTTTATACATTATTTTTGAAAACTCAATGCATACTCCAACAACGTCATCAATTCAACAGGTTCCTTTAGAAAATAAAGGTAATATTCAGCTTTATATAAAGCGAGAGGATTTAATTCACCCTTTTATTTCAGGTAATAAATTTCGTAAACTAAAGTATAATATTTTAGAAGCTAAGCGCTTAAAAAAACAAACACTTTTAACTTTTGGTGGTGCTTATTCTAATCATATTGCTGCTACAGCCTATGCGTGTAAAGAGAATGGCTTAAGTAGTATTGGTGTTATTAGAGGTGAAGAATTAACTGAGAAGATTAATGACAACCCTACATTGCGTTTTGCACAATCTTGTGGGATGAAACTTGTTTTTATAACACGAGATGACTATCGAAAAAAATCAGAAACTGAGTTTATTATTAAGCTAGAATATAAATTTGGGGACTTTTATTTACTTCCTGAGGGTGGCACAAATGAATTGGCAGTTAAAGGCTGCAAGGAAATTATTAATTCTGAAGACGAGAAATTTGATTATATATGTACTTGTGTTGGTACTGGTGGAACAATTTCTGGTATCATAAATGCTTCGAAATTAAAACAGAAAGTAATAGGTTTTCCTGCGTTAAAAGGTGATTTTTTAAACCAAGATATTCGTAAATTTGCAGTTCAGAATAATTGGGAGTTAATCACTGATTATCATTTTGGTGGTTATGGTAAAATAAAGCCTGAATTGATAACGTTTATGAACATGTTTAAGGCTACTTATAATATTTCGTTAGATCCTATTTATACTGGTAAAATGATGTTTGGACTATTTGATTTGATTGAACATGGGTTTTTTCCAAATGACAGTAAGGTTTTAGCAATACATACAGGAGGATTACAAGGTGTTTCAGGAATGAATTTGAAATTAAAACGTAAAAATTTACCTTTAATAAAAGAATGAAGACAGTAGTAAAATATACAGTAATTATTGTGCTAGCATTTGCTTTTAGTTGTGGGCCAAAAAAAGGTATCGTCACAAAAAAAGAGCGCAATAAAGAAAATACTGAGATTAAAGATAATACGAAAGAAACAAAAACAGATACAGAAAAGGAAGTTGTTAAAGTTACCAAACCACTTTCTAATGTTGACGTTTACATTAATAGGTTCAGCCCAATTGCAAGAGCAAAAATGCAAACATCTAAAATACCTGCAAGTATTACCTTGGCACAAGGTATCTTAGAATCTGGGGTCGGTAAAGGAAGATTGGCAGTAGAAGCTAATAATCATTTCGGAATTAAATGTCATGGATGGAAAGGTGCTAAAATTTACCATGACGACGATAGCTCTCAAGAATGTTTTAGAAAATATGAAAAACCTGAGTCGTCTTACGATGATCACTCTGAGTTTTTAACAGGAAGGAAACGTTATGCTAATCTGTTTAAATTAAAACCAGATGATTATAAAGGCTGGGCAAAAGGATTAAAAGCTGCTGGTTATGCAACAGATAGAAAATATCCACAAAAACTCATTAGTCTTATTGAGCGTTATGAGTTATACAAGTATGATAAAGAAGTTTTAGGTAATAATTCTGTTGAAATAATACCTGTTAATAGCGGTGTTCTTAGATATGTTATAGTAAAAGGTGATACGTTATATTCTCTAGCAAAGCGATTTAATACATCTGTAGGTGCGATTAAAGATTTAAATAATATGACCTCTAATGATTTAAATTTAGGTCAGCAAATAATGATCCCAAATTAATATATGTTATACCAAAGAAGTAGTGCTCTATTTAATAAAGCACAAGAAGTTATTCCAGGAGGTGTTAATTCTCCTGTAAGAGCATTTAGTGCTGTAGGTGGTACACCAATTTTTGCAAAATCTGCAAAAGGTGCCTATGTCTATGATGAAGATGGTAATCGTTTTATTGATTATATTAATTCTTGGGGACCGATGTTGCTTGGACACGCATTTCCGCCAGTTGTAGATGCAGTAATTGAAAAAGCTAAATCAGGGACATCTTTCGGAATGCCAACAGCTTTAGAAACCGAAATTGCACAATTAGCAGTTTCTATGGTGCCAAATATTGATAAAATACGTTTTGTAAATTCTGGTACAGAAGCTTGTATGAGTGCTATTAGATTGGCACGTGGCTTTACAAAAAAAGATAAAATCATAAAATTTTCTGGTTGCTATCATGGACATAGTGATTCATTTCTAATAGCCGCTGGCAGTGGAGCTATAACTTTTGGAACACCAAATAGTCCTGGTGTAACAAAAGGTACGGCAAAAGATACTTTATTGGCAAGGTATAATGATATTGAGAATGTAAAGGAACTCGTTGAGGCTAATACTAATGAAATTGCAGCAATTATAGTTGAGCCTGTTGCTGGTAATATGGGGTGTATTCCACCTTTAGATGGTTTTCTTGAAGGTTTACGCGCCATCTGTGATGCTAATAATATTGTTTTGATTTTTGATGAAGTGATGACGGGCTTTAGACTCGCCAAAGGAGGTGTGCAGGAATTAAAGGCTGTTAATGCAGATATTGTATGTTTCGGAAAAGTTATTGGTGGAGGCTTACCAGTTGGTGCTTTTGCAGCAAGAAACGAAATAATGAATTATTTAGCCCCATTGGGACCAGTGTATCAGGCAGGAACATTGAGTGGTAATCCTTTAGCAATGGCTGCTGGTTTAGCTATGCTCAAGGCAATTAATACTGACAAAGGTTTAATGAATAGACTAGAAGAGAAGACCAAGTATCTTCATACTGGTATTGCTGATGCTTTGAATAAAAATGGAGTCATTCATACTATAAATAGAATAGGATCTATGATTTCGGTTCATTTTACAAAAGATGAAGTTGTAGATTTTGAAACTGCTGCAAAAGGAAATAATGAAACCTTTAAAAAATTCTTTCACGGTATGTTAAAACATGGTATTTATATTGCACCGAGTGCTTTTGAAACTTGGTTTATAACCGATGCGTTAACGTATCAAGATTTAAATGAAACTATAACAGCTGTAGAGACCATAGCTAAAGATTTATAAATAAAAAAAGTCTCGCGTTTAGCGAGACTTTTTTTGTAATTCTATTTTGAGATTATTCTTGCTCTTTTATATAAGCCTTGTAACCTTCAAATTGTTGTTCGTTTAAAATAGACTCTACTTTAGTTGTAAGTCTATTTTTAAGCTTTTCTACAGCTTCACTTGTAACGGTTTTAGTGTTTTTAAGACTAGCTTGAGCTTTTCCAAATTCTTTATAAGCATCATAAATTTGATCTCTTTGTGAGTTGTCAAATTTTAATAGTTTTCTTAGAGTTTCAGTAGTTTCTGAGGCTTCTGTATTAATTTCAATCTTATTTTGAGCTATTGCAGAGTCCGTACCTAGGAGCATTGCAAAAACAAATAAACAGAGTGTTATTACTTTTTTCATCATGGATTATTTAGTTAATTGGTCCCTAAAGTAATAATTTTATTTAATTAAATAAAAAAGTATCGACAAATCGATACTTTTTTATACATAAAAGACTTTAGACTAATTTCTTTTATTACCATGGTTTGCTCTTTTTTTATTGTTTCGAGGCTTCATCTTTTCAAACTTAGCGTACTGATCTGCTGTTAATATTGTTTTCATTTTTCGCTTTAGTTCAATTTTTTTATCAAGCCTATTATTTTGGAATGCGACTAATTCATCTTTTGTAGGCTTAATATTTTCACTCTTTTTTGTCTCACGATTCTTTCTCATTTTTTGCTTACTCCTAGCTTCTTCTAAAATAAGATTGTGAACTTGTTTTTGTTGGTCAATATCTAAGTCTAACTTCAAAGTTAATTTCTTAGACTTAAGATTAGCAACATCTTCTGGAGACATATATTTCATAAGTTGTCTCATTTCTTTTTGATTTTTGTTACCTGTTCTTTCTCCTTGTGCTACGCCATTTAATGTAAAAAAAGCTAAAGCAATAATTAATAATTTTTTCATCTTTTAATTGTTTTATGTTCTGTTGGTTTAGACATGCAATTAGTTATTAGGTTTAATTGAATACTTTTATTTAACATATTCTTTAACTTTTAAGTGTTTAACAGCATTTGAATTTTAGAGACCATTTACTTTAGTGAATTGTAGTCTATAATGTAAGTGACCAATAATTTGTATATTGTATAATTAACCACACTTTATGGCATACTGGGTTTCGACTGTAGTTTTTATTTTAGCAATATATATAGGCATAAGTATTGCTCTATATTATCTACAAGATTACATGCTTTTTAAACCAGAAAAGTTGCCAAAAGATTTTCAGTTTGACTATGAAAATCAAGAAACCAAAGAGTATAATCTAGAAACTAGAGATGGAGCAATCATAAATGGTTTACGATTTTTCCCAAAGGGAGAAAGTAAAGGTGTCGTATTATATCTCAAAGGAAATTCAAAAAGTATTAAAGGTTGGGGGAAGTTTGCTGTAGACTTCACTCGGCATGGCTATAATGTTTTGATGGTAGATTATCGTGGCTTTGGAAAAAGTACAGGAAAACGCTCCCAAAAAGCTATAAAGCGCGACTTGCAACTTGTTTATAATCAGATTAAGGAATTAACAACAGAAGATAGAATAATTCTTTATGGCCGTTCATTAGGATCAGGTTTTGCTACTAAGCTAGCATCTATGAATAATCCAAAAATGCTGGTTTTAGACGCTCCGTATTATAGTTTAACTAAAGTAACTGCTAGATATGCGCCATTTATGCCTTTGTCACTGCTTTTAAAGTATCCGCTGCCAACGTATAAATGGATGAAATATGTACAATGTCCTATTCATATTATTCATGGTACGAATGATAACTTGATTCCTTATAAATCGAGTATTAAACTATCTCAAATTAATCCGAAACTCACAAAGTTACACACCGTTATTGGTGGTGGTCATAAGAATTTAAATAATTATGAATCGTATCATAATATGTTAGATGATATTCTTAATAGTCAACCAAAAATAATCGATTTAGAAACCACAAGTATTAATGTCATTCATAGTGCAAAGAAAACTCAGAAGAAAGCTTAAAAAATTACTTATAATATTTATTGGTTTATATGTTATGATTGGATCTGCCCTTTATTTTTTTCAAGAAAAATTATTGTTTTTACCCACAACTTTAGAGCAAAATTATCAATATGAATTTAATTATTCTTTTGAAGAGTTATTTTTTGAAACAGAAGAAGATGCAACCATAAATGCGCTTCATTTTAAAGTAGATAATCCTAAAGGAGTGATACTTTACTTTCATGGCAATGCAGGCGACTTAAGTCGATGGGGAAAAATCACTGAATATTTTGTAGCAATGAATTATGATGTTTTGGTGATGGATTATCGCACTTACGGAAAGAGTTTAGGTAACTTAAGTGAGGCAGCATTTTATAAAGATGCGCAATACTGTTATAATTATCTGCTAAAGCAATATTCGGATAGTCAAATTACGTTATACGGAAGGTCTTTAGGAACAGGAATAGCCTCTTTTTTAGCATCTAAAAATCAACCAAAGCAACTTATATTAGAAACTCCGTATTATAGTGTTTTAGATGTTGCTGAACATCGTTTTCCTATGTTTCCAATAAAGAAGCTTCTAAAGTATCGTTTTCCAACTCACGAGTATTTACTGAAAGCTAATTGCCCAATAACAATTATTCATGGAACAGACGATAGTGTTGTGCCTTATTCTTCGGCTAAGAAACTGTTAGATTTAAATATAGAGCAGCTTGAATTTGTCACTGTTAAAGGCGGTAGTCATAATAATCTTAGAAATTTTAAAATCTATAAAGAGAATATAAAAGGTTTATTAAAATAAAAAGGCTCCAATAAAAATTGAAGCCTTTTTTTCCTAATGTACTATTATTAACATTAGTTCTTAGGATCTAAAATATTATTAACACGTTCTACAGCATCTGCTATATGTATTCTACTCATCGCGTCACCACCTCTTGCAGATCTTAGTGAACTACGTAATGATTTTAATTCGGCTCTAACAACTGCTCTAATATCAGATTGGCTAACATTTACTGATGTCCCACTAAAGAAACGTCTAAATGCAGCAGGAATATTTTGCTCATTTGTCATTATAAATTCCATACGCTCAATATAAGCACGTTGTAAATTACGTCTGTAGATGTCTATTTTCTTACCAGAACGAAGTTCACTAAATAAACCTCTTCTGACGTCCTTCATCATATCATAAAGACCATATGCTTCTGAGTCATTTAAAGTTTCATTTTCTAGCATTCTAGCCATACGACCAAAATCCAACATGTTATTTAAAGTTCTTGTCTGAACACCTCTAACACGTTCTACGCTTCCTGAACTTTCAATTTTATTAAAGATATTTTCATCTAACATCCAAGACGGTGTTGTGAATAATTGGTCTTGAATAAACTTCATTGCTTTTTTCTGGTGGTCTTTAGCTACATGAGTATAAACGGCACCTTCTTGGTCGTATGTCTTGTATATTTCATAAACACCACCAATATTAGAAGCTACATGACCCATATATCTATTAAATTGTCCAAGTACCTGACCGTACATTGTTTCTAAATCATCATAGTTTTTACCATCTTCAGCAGTCCACTCAATTAAGTTTGGTACAATACGCTTTAAGTTAGCAATACCATATTCAGAGGCTAAAACAGCATCATCACCTAAATCCTCAGTTTGAGAACTTGGATCAATAACACTTCCTTGTTGTCTTCCAAATCTATACATTGGGTCACCTGCATGTTTCAAAATCCAGCTATCTAATGTTTTCTTTTCATCTGCTGGTATTTTAGCATCTAAAATCGGTCTGTAACCCCATTCTATAGAATATTTATCATAAACACCAATATTTGGCATTAAAGCAACACCTTCATCTCCAGGTTGTGCGACGTAATTAAAACGCGCATAATCCATTATTGATGGTGCAGTTCCGAATTTTTTAGTAAACTCTGGGCTTCTTAAGTTTTCAACTGAATACGCAACACTACTTCCCATATTATGAGGTAATCCTAGTGTGTGCCCAACTTCGTGAGAAGATACAAAACGAATTAAACGCCCCATAACTTCATCTTTAAAAGCCATGCCACGAGCATCTGGATTGATAGCTGCAGTCTGTACAAAGAACCAGTTGCGTAACAATGTCATTACGTTATGGTACCAATTAATATCGCTCTCTAAGATTTCACCAGATCGTGGGTCACTAACGTGAGGTCCATTCGCATTAGGGATTGGTGAAGCTAAATAACGAACAACAGAGTAACGTGCATCTTCTGCAGACCATTCTGGGTCTTCTTCTATAGTTGGAGGTGTTTTAGCTATAATAGCATCTTTGAAACCAGCAGCTTCAAAAGCGACTTGCCAATCTTCAATACCTAGCTTAATATATTTTTTCCATTGGTCTGGGGTTGCTCTATCTATGTAGTAAATAATTTGTTTTTTTGGGACTACAAGCTCTCCTCTTTTGAATTTCTCCATATCCTCGTCTCTTACTTCTAATCTCCAACGATCTAAGTAAGTTACTCGTTTACTTTCTTGAGCTGCTAATCCATAATCTGTTTGACCACTAGTGAACCATCCAACGCGTTGATCGAACATACGACGTTGCATAGGTACTTTAGGTAATAAAATCATTGAATTATTAATCTCTAAAGAAATAGCACCTGTGTTAGAATTAGATGGTGGATTCCCAGCAGAGTATGTTTTTACTGTACGAGACTCAATATTAGTTGGATAAGACTTAATAGTTTCTATATAAGATAATTGTCCGTCTAAACGCGTAATTCTATATTGTTTTCTTCTTCGTTGTGGATATCCAAATGGCTTTACATCCTTTTCAAATAAGTCTGTAACATCAATAACTGTATTTAAAGAATCTTTGCTGAACGCTTTAATTGGGAATGATGCAATTACAGGTTCAAAATTAGAGTTTTTAACAGCTTCGTTTACAGGTAAAGAATCTGACGCGACTACTGAATAAGACACCAGACGAAGAAGTACTTTCTTGTCCTTTTTCTCCCAGCGTAAAACTTGTTCGCTTAGTTTTCCTCCACCAAAACCAAGTCCTGCTGCAGTTTTTGCAATACGCGTTACCATTAACATCTCTCTGTTAAAAAGTGTATCAGGGATTTCGTAAAAATACTTTTCTTCTACTTTGTGAACAGAAAATAAACCTTCGTCGGTTTTTGCATCTTTAGTAATTACCTTGTTGTAAGGTTGAATGTCGTTTTTACCTGGTTTCTTTTTTGGTGGTTTAGCCATAGTGCTAGCATCACCTTTTTTTGATTTTCCAGCTTTTTTTGCAGTAGAGCACGAAAAGGCTAGAAATGCGGAAACTACAAATAGTAGTTTGATTGATAAATGTTTCAAATTAGTCGATTTTTAAAGTTCTGATGAAAATACGGATTCTATTAAGAATTTGTTAAATACAAAACCGACTTTAATATTTATTTAACGCTAAGTTTAAAGAGTGTCTAAATATGCTTGTATCAAATCTACCCCTTCGGTATGTGTTAATGTAGTGCCAATAAATGGCATACCTAATCCTGGGATGTCAGTAGTTATTCTAAAACTAATACTACCATTTCTTTCAATAATTTGAGAGTCTTCTAGAGATGTCTCGTAAGTTAGTCTCAGTGTAGATTCATTTTCGCAAAAACCTCCAGGCTTATGACAATAAGCACAATTAATGTCCATATAAGCTCTTGCTCTAGATTCTAAAGAAGCTGATTCGTCTAACCAATTCGCGGTACTAGATACTTCTGAGTTGCTCGCTAAACCATCAATATTTTGATTAGTAATAAGTTGTTGTAATTGATTACTTCCGTCAAGATCAAAATTGAGGTTTCTTAACTTTGGACCAATTGGTGTTAAATTATCGTAAGTGCTATGGCAAGTGAAACAATCGGCGTTTGATGGGATTACATAATCTGTAGAATTAGTGTTTCCACTTGCATCTACCCAGGAAACTGGTAATGTGCTGCCATCTAAGTCTAAAACGGCATCTGTTTGATCTTCATTCCATTTATAGTCTCCAGTAACCCATTCACCATCAGTTTTAATAAGTATTCTTGTTTCAATAATTTGTCTTCCTAGTGATAAATCACGCTCGTCAACGTTATAATAAAATGTCTTAGCAATTAAACTTCCGTCAGGAAATATTGGAAGCCCATCACCATTATACGAAAGTTTAGTGTCTTTTGGTAATGCTATTAAACGCTGTTTTGTTGCATAGTCACTAAATAGTGGTGTATTTAATTTATAAGGAAACGCATTAGGAGTTATATTCAATTCGCTAAGATTCCCAGTAAATAAATTTAACTCAGATAGATTTGATCTAAACTCCGAGACAACTGCAGGTACTGGAGCAGGTGTTATTGTATCGTCATTGTTACATGAGTAAATGACAAGCACTAGTAATAGTATAAGGTACTTTTGCATTTGGGATTAATTAATTCTTTTATAGCAGTTGCGAATTTACTAAAAACGAATAAAACCACAAGTTTTTACAGATGTAAGACATTATAAAGACGTCTAATCTACTTCGAGTTGGTTATTTTTTCTAATATAGTTTCGATTTTTTCAACAGAGGGATTTACTTCTATTATGAGTCCATTTTTATTAACTAATACATTAAATGGAATTGCTACAATAGCATATCCCTTTGCTACTTTTCCCTTCCATCCACGAGAATCTACTACATTTCACCAAGTTAAAATATCTTTAATAATCGCATTTTCCCAAGCAACTTTATCAGTATCGATGGATACACTTAATATATCAAAATTTTCATTTTCATGTTTTTTATATAAGTCTTTGTAAGCAGGGTGTTTGACTCTGCAAGGTCCGCACTAATATGCTCAAAAATCTATAAGTGGTGTTTTGCCTCTATAATCTTTTGTGCTTAATATTTCGTTAGCTATGTTAGGTAATTAAAAATCTAGAATAGGTTTTCTTATGCCAAATTTACTCAGTTTGTCTAATCCCACTTTAATGAACATTATATCATCAGGGCTTTAATAAGTCGTATCAATTATTTTATAGATTTTTTCAACTTGCTGATATGTAAGATGAGAAGACATAGCTGCTGCATCTCCTAATATATTTACACTAACACATTGTTTGGATTTTCTATTGCTATTTGTTTTATCTCTTCATGTTTTTTTACACCAAAATTAGGATTATTTTTGTACTTCCGGTAGCTTTTGACTTTTTGAACCTTTTATGGTGGTTGAGTCTATAACTTCTAAATATATCTTCCCCTTCATCTTTAGATTTATAATTACCTTTAATAGTAATGGTGTTGTTTTCTAGATATAACCACGAAACACCAGAACTCGGTTTAAGGTTTATCCAAGCTTGTCCAGAAAAATCAACTTTACCTTTAAATGAAAAATAACCATCAATTACATTAGTGCTATCTTTTATGGTATAAGTGCTATCAACAAATTTTAGGATAGCTTAAATAGACATAGTCATTATACACGCCATTTAATGTGCCATCGATTGTAAATTGTTCCTCATTGGTTTTATCAGAGTTATATAATATAAAAAGGTAAAAAGAAAGATAACTAAACAGAGGAGTCTCATTATAGCGGTATTTTTTATAAAAATATTGATTTTCAAAACTTTAAAGAAATTACTTACGTTAAATTTAGCGTAAAAAAAAGGAACTATCTTTCGATAATTCCTTTTTTAAAAATATATGTTCAAGACTTTTTAAACCAGCTCTACAAACAAACCATCATCCGTTTTTTCTACTTTAGTTAGTCCATGTTTGCCTAAGCCTTTAAGGCCTTTATCCCAGCCTTTATTGCTTAAACCGGATTTTGATTTAAGAATATTTAAATCCATCCGTTTTTCAGCTTTTAAAGCTTCAAAAATAGCTTTTTCGTTATCACTTAAATCAACTTGTTTTCTTTCTGGTCGCATCTGAGGGAAGAATAATACTTCCTGTATACTTTGGTTATTAGTTAAGAACATAATTAAACGATCCATACCAATTCCCATACCCGATGTTGGTGGCATTCCATATTCTAGAGCACGTAAAAAGTCCTCGTCTATAAATTCTGTCGCCTCATCGTCACCTTTTTTAGCCAATTTTAATTGATGTTCAAAACGCTCACGTTGATCTATTGGATCATTTAATTCGGAATACGCATTAGCTATTTCTTTTCCACAAACCATCAGCTCAAAACGTTCAGTAAGTTCTGGGTTTTCTCTGTGTTCTTTACAAAGTGGACTCATTTCTTTAGGATAGTCGGTAATGAATGTTGGTTGAATATAATTCCCTTCACATTTCTCACCAAAAATCTCATCAATTAGCTTGCCTTTGCCCATAGTTTCATCAACTTCGATGTGCATGCCTTTTGCAGCAGTTCTAATCTCATCTTCAGATTTATTATAAATGTCAAAACCTGTGAATTCTAGAATAGAATCACGCATGGTAATACGCTTGTATGGTGCTTTAAAGTTGATTTTATGTTCACCAAAAGTCGCTTCAGATGTTCCGTTTACAGCATTAGCACAATGTTCTAATAATTGTTCACAGAAATCCATCATCCAATTGTAATCTTTGTATGATACATAGATTTCCATAGCGGTAAATTCAGGATTATGCGTTCTGTCCATCCCTTCGTTACGGAAGTTTTTAGAGAACTCATAAACACCATCAAAACCACCGACGATTAAACGTTTTAGATATAACTCGTTTGCAATTCGCATATACAACGGAATATCTAAACTGTTGTGGTGCGTTGTAAAAGGCCTCGCAGCAGCTCCACCAGGAATTGGCTGTAATATTGGTGTCTCCACTTCAAAATAACCAGCATCATTAAAAAATTGACGCATAGCATTAAATAGTTTTGTGCGTTTTACAAAGA
The DNA here is from genome assembly GCF_002364335.1 of Winogradskyella sp. UBA3174. GTDB lineage: Bacteria > Bacteroidota > Bacteroidia > Flavobacteriales > Flavobacteriaceae > Winogradskyella. Next base: position 17,352 of record NZ_DEXW01000021.1, read on the forward strand.
CTTCTTTGACGTGTGGATTTACAGCTAAATCTGCATAACGTTGTCTGTAACGTTGTTCTGGATCTGTAAATGCATCGTAAGTTTTACCGTCTTTTTGTTTTGGTATTGGTAATGGTTTTAATGCTTTACTAAGCATTTTAAAGTTCTTCACCATTACAGTCTTCTCACCAACTTGGGTTGTAAAAAGGGTGCCTTCTATACCAATGAAATCTCCTAAATCTAATAATTTTTTAAAGACGTCGTTGTACTTAGATTTGTCCTCGCCAGTACAAATTTCATCTCTATTAAAATACAATTGAATACGCCCTTCGCTATCTTGTAACTGAGCAAAAGATGCTTTTCCCTGAATATTAATAGCCATTAGACGACCTGCGATGATGACCTGTTTACCATCTTCAAAATCAGATTTAATCTGTTTAGAAGTGTGATCTACTGGAAATAAATCTGCTGGGTAAGGGTTAATTCCTAAAGCCCTTAATTTCCCCAGCTTTTCGCGTCGTACTAATTCTTGTTCTGAAAGTTGCATTCTTATTATTTTAGAAGTGCAAAATTACACTATTTACAAAAATTATAGAACTCATTTTTAGTTTGATTTAATAACCTCTAGATTTTCTTTAAGATCTTTGTTTTCAGGATGAAGCTCAATCGCTTTTTCAAGAACATTTACTGCTTTTTCTTTTTGTCCACTAACACCTAATGTGTTGGCTAAACTCACATAAGTTATTGGTTCGTTTGGGAATAAGGCTGTATTCAAAGTAAATACTTCAATAGCTTCATCTTTTCTATCTGTTTCATATAGAATTCGGCCGTATGTATTTAGTTCAAACATACTACTCACATTTCCTTCAAAGGATTTTACTAGTTTTTTACTTTTCTTTTGTAAACCTTTAATTCCTTTTTTCTTTAGAATAGAATTAATTGCGGTTACGATTTGATAGTTAGATTTATAATCGTTTTTAGTAATAATATTCTGAATATCTTCTTCAAAAGTAGTAATTGGGTGTTCAATAATTCGGTTGACTTCATTTTCGTTTTTGTAAAAAATCACCGTTGGTACACGATGAATATTTAGCCCAACTTCCTCGTGCTGTGGACTTTGTTTATACATGTTTGCTTGTCTGCTTACTGCAATAACTGTTAATTGATCTATCGGAAAATTACAAGCTTCTAATACTTTGTATAAAACAGGAACTTCTTGTTTGCTGTCTCCACACCAAGTTCCCATAAAAAGGGTGATTTGATAGTTTTTTAATTCTGAAGTAATTGCATTGATAATAGATAAATTTGGTTTATAGCTTTCATAATTTTTAGAAAACCAAGATTTATAATTGTCACCTTCTAAACCCGTTTTATCTATTTTACCTAGCAAGTATGCTGTCTGTTCATCTTTTGAAATTTCTTGATTTATAGATTGTGAATTTATTTGAAATACAACTGTTAATACAATTATGATGCTTAAAATACTCGTTTTCATTTTGATGATTTTATTTTTGAAATTTGGATTGATAGAGTGTAGAAATTTGTCATTCTGAAACTAGTTCAGAATGACAAATAATGAAATTCTAAATTTACTTAGAAGCAACAATATTCCCTTTAATTTTAAGAATTTTGTGACCACCTTCCGCGTTAGAAGTTACAGTTATAGTCTTAGTAAAAGCTCCTAGTTTCTTAGTATTGTACTTAATCTCTAATTCGCCTGTTGCTCCAGGTTGAATCGGTGCTTTAGAATAACTTGGAACTGTGCATCCACAACTCGTTATTACCTTTGTTATTAGCAAAGGTGCTTCACCAGTGTTAGTAAATGTGAAGATTCTGGTACCATCAGAGTTTTGGGCTATAGTACCATAATTAATAATTTCAGTTTTAAATTTAATAATAGCGACTTTACTATCGTATTTATCAAATTCGGTTGGTGCTGCGTTAAAAAAACTTAGTGCTAATACTAAAAGAATGGCAATGTTAAATGTTCGTTTCATGATAAAAATGTTTTATAATTAATATGAAACAAACATCAAGATTATAGATGTGAATTTTGAAAACTGAAGGTTGGAAATGAGTACTAGTCCCTAGGTTGAATTTTATAACTATTTAGTAAACAGCGACTTTACATTATCTCTAGATTGCACATTTAACTTTTTATAAATGTTATTTGTGTGGGATTTCACAGTGCTGACACTTAAGAAAAGTGATTCTGCGATGTCTTTATTAGTTTTATTAAGCAGTAAATGTTCTAAAACAACTTGTTCTTGCTTTGATAATTTAGCCTTTAAATCTTCAGTTTTCGATTGTTTATGTTTCCAGAACTTATAAAGTAGAATGACATTCAAAATTCCTGAAAAAGCTAAAATAGCATAAAGATAAAAGCGCCAATTAAAAGTAGTATTGCCAAGTGGTGCAGATAACATATAACGATCTGATTCTAGTTCATTGGTGTACTGTTGTGTGTATGGAGCATTAGGATACTTAGTCTCTAATCGTACTTTGAGGTTGTCGTAGTAGATGTTATTTTTTAAATCTTCAACATAATAATTATGTAAATCACTACTTCTGTCAGATAAGTAAGAATAAATATAAAGTTCTGCAATAGGTTCCTTTAATGCTTCTCCAAAATATTGTAAGGTCTTAAACCATTTTTTATTATTTAGTTTGCGGTTAGCTTCACTTCTAAACTCACCATAAGCAAAGCGCATATCATTTTTAAGCGAATCTATTTTTACAAAAGCATTAGCCTTAGGGTTGTTGGATTCTATGGTGCAGAAAACCTGATTACCAAAGGAAAATGGCAACTTTAAAGTATCTGTATTTGTTGCTATAAATAGTAACTCTTCGCTATCACTGCAATGGCCATTAAAATGATTTAAATCTTGCTGTACCTCTGAGCATTTATCTACGTGTATGCGATAAATTCGGTTTTCTGTATCTAGCATGTTACCTTTAAACTCAAAGAAACCTGTTTCGTCTGCAGAAGTTTTAGCAATAATTTGCTCAGAATATACACCAGACATTTTCCTATAATCTTCAACAACAGAGAGGTAGACTGTATTTTGCCACTCATCTGGATCTATGTAACCAGAAAAAGAGTATTGCGCTTGACATACTGCTGAGAAAGCCAATAAAACTAGAATTATTCTAAATCGCATAAAACGAAACTACATAATTTAAAAATACTTTGAAACAACTTGAGGTTAAATAGTGTAACAAATTAAACCTAATTACGACATATCGGTACATCAAAATCATTAAACGAAATTATGAGTATCTGGCGTGTTATACTTTCCATTATTTGCCCTCCTTTAGCGGTTTTAGACAAAGGCTGTGGTTCTATTGTAATTACTTTTTTATTGTGGCTCTGTGGTTGGGTTCCTGGTGTTATTGCAGCACTTGTTATTTTGAATAATCCCGAAAAATAGCATTCCTTTTATAGTATTCAGAAGAGAGCAGGTGGCTTAATTTATTTTAAATAGTTGTAATTTTGTCCTAATGAATAAAATGATAAAATTTCAAGATTTAGGATCTAAAGATTTTAAAGCCACTTGGGATTACCAAGAAACGCTTTTTAAAGCCATTTTAGATACTAAAATAAAGAATAGGAGAGAAGCAGCTGGTTTAGAAACTGATAATCATTTTCTCTTTGTAGAGCACCCTCACGTTTATACTTTAGGTAAAAGCGGAGATCTTACTAATCTATTACTTTCTGAAGCACAATTAACTGAGAAAGGTGCAACGTTTTACAAAATTAATAGAGGAGGAGATATAACGTATCATGGACCTGGGCAAATTGTAGGGTATCCAATTTTAGACTTAGATAATTTCTTTACAGATATTCATAAATACCTTCGTCTTTTAGAAGAAATTATAATTCTCACTTTAGCAGAATACGGTTTAAAAACAGAACGCAGCCCTGGTGAAACTGGTGTGTGGCTAGATGTTGGAACACCATTTGCGCGTAAAATTTGTGCTATGGGAGTTAGGGCAAGTCGTTGGGTGACAATGCATGGTTTTGCTCTTAATGTGAATGCAGATTTAGGTTATTTTGATAATATAATTCCATGCGGAATTAGAGGCAAAGCTGTAACGTCTTTAAATATAGAATTGGGTGTTGATACAGTTGATGAAGCAGAACTTAAAACAAAGCTTTTAAAGCATTTTGCGGATTTGTTTGAGGCTCGTTTTGTTTGACTTTAATGATATGAATCCAATACAATTTTCAAATTAAATACAAAGACATTTTATTAACAGTTAAGAATATTGCTGGGTACTGTTTAAGTAAAAAGGATTTCTAAGAGTGAAATTAGGGTAAATTTTATATTTTTGTGAAGTAATTAAAAACAATATATCATGAATAAATTTTTATTTTTTACATTTCTTTTTGCCTTTACTGCGACAATATCAGCACAAAAATTACCTCCAGTTAAGAGTATTAAAAAAGATGCAGTAGCATCAGTATCTAAAGAAAAGCCAAACGTAGATGACCAAGTAAAAAAAGCTTTGATGAAGGACGAAGGTTTACAAAAAGAAACAATAGACTATTTAAAGTCTAATCCAGAAACTGCTAAATCATTAGCAGGTATCGCAACAAAAAACAAAGGTTCAAATAAGGGAATTATGAAATCAATTTTAGGTGATAAAGATTTATCTACAGCCGCGGTTGAGTTTATTACAAAAAACCCAAAATTATTAAACAAAGCAATGAAATTAGTTGGAATGTAAATTTCCACTTTTTTGACTTAATTATTAAACGATTCTTGAGAAAGGGTCGTTTTTTTTTGAGGTAAATTAAAGAGTTATTAGAGTTTATTGGCTCGATAGAGCCGAAATTTATTAAGTAGAGTAGAGTTTTTGATTTCCCTTAATGCCTTTTATAAAAATCGTTTAAAGGTTTCTTTATAAATCAACCATTCATCAATTTCCCAATCTAAAAATAAACTTCATTAAGAATTTCTCTTAAAAAAATATTAAGAAAGAGTTTATTCTATAATTTCGTAGTCAATACTCAATTTTCGTAGAGCTCTTAGAGCAGAACCAGAGTTTTTATCTGACACTTCAATATCTACAGCATCACCTTCTAATAGGATGTCTGTGAGTTCGTTTGCTAACGATTCGCTTACATTAGATGAAATCTCTGCAATACATTTGGCTATGGCTCTTTTGTCTGGTCTTTGAGTATCGCAAGACAATAGGTTTAATTTCATAATTATAATTTATAACTGCAATATACTACAGTTAAGATTAGATAGTTAGATATTGTACTTAAACCAGTTTTAATTATTAACCCACAATGTATTTGATAAATAATTAATTTGGTTTAAAAGTATTTCAATTTAAGTTTACTTTTTTGCTTTTTTAAATAATCGTAAAATTCCAAAAACAATTAACGCTTGTACAATAGTATTACAAAGAATTACAAGTCAAAAAAACTTATTGAGGCTCTGTAAATAGGATGCTAAGCAAATAATCGATTCCATAAATTGGTTGGAAAAGAAATAAGTTCATCAATAATTTTGAATAGAAAATTAGGCTCATAACTACTGACCATATAAGACATTGAAAAGCCTAACGCAAGATGAATTAATAAGACTATGATGCATATTTTAAAGACTATTTTATTAGTTATTTTTAGGATTCAGCATTAAAAAAGACCTTGTAAAAGTGCATTTTTTTTTCATCATCATATCCGCGTTCTAAATATTCAGCCGAAGCGTCAGGTGCATCAACATCAAGTTTTATTTGAATGTTGGTATCGAGTTTTATTTCGGTTTTAATCTTTTGTTTTTGTTTTTTTAAGGCAATTTCTGAGACGTCGAATTGGTTTCTAATTAGTACTTTATTGTCAGTTTCGTAGATTTTTTTATAATCTTCAAAAAGTTGAATATGATTTTCTTCATCAAAAACTTCTCCTTTAAACGTTTCGATATTTACAATTTCGTTTTCTTTAAAAAAGTCGACTGTTTTTGCTAAAAAATTACTTTGTTCTTGCCCACCATAATTAGGCTGCAACACTTCCTTTGAAAACTCTCTACAAAGCTCAATACAATTCTTTGTGTGTTGGTTGCTATCGTCGGGATATTTAATGTTTAAAAAACTCTTAATCCAATATTGTGTATCGTAAGTATTGTTGTCTACACTTAAGACAATTTTGCCTTCCATATCAGATGTATTTAAGATTAAACAACCTTTATCTACTTTCTTTGCTTGGATGCCTTTTTGAACTAAAATATCATAGCTATTTTGTTCTAAATACGTTTGAAAAAACTCTGTTTTATTTTCAATTTTAAAGATGCCAATTGCGTCTGTGAAATAGTCTTCATATTGCACGTTTTCAAAATGACAGATTAGTACATCACCAGTCTTTATTTGTGCTGAATTACTTTGTTCAAAAAGATGTGTAACAATGTGTTTTGAAAGATCAACAAAATCAGAATCATCTGAAAATAGTTGGTCGCTGTAAGTATTGATTTCGTTAAGTCCGACATCACTATGATGATGAAATCTATAGCTTTCAGCTACGCTTACAAAAGGCTTTAAAAGGTATGGTAACATTAAATTATAAGTAGCTTCATCAAAATCTACAGGGTCATTAGAAAATGCATTTTTTGTACCATTAAACTTGTTGCCAACTTTGTGAATTATACAGCTTTTTATAGATGCTTTTTGTCGTTTTATCATTAGTTTGTTGCTATCTAAATTTTGATACTACAATACTACAAAACGGAAGGCTTAAAAATAAGCAAACATTAAAATAAATTTTCTTTTCTAGAGGTAGATCTCTTAGCTACTTCTTTTGCAAAATAAAGACTTAATGCAGTTTGTAAACCGTGATTGTTTTACTATCGCTCTGACAGATAAGCTCAAGACCTCTATCTTTGTCTAATTCCTCTAACTTAGCAGCAGAAGTTCCGAATACAGGAAAATTTGGAATTGGCTTTGCTTGACTATCAAAAAGATAAACTTTTTTAGCCTGCAAATCAGTAGTTGTAACATAAATTTTGTCGTTAATATAAAAGATTTTTGGAGCCGTATACTCGCCATAATCTAAATCTATAGATCTCGATTTAATAGATAATTTATTATCAGTCATAGAAACTAAAGTTTTACTGGTCGTTTCAATTGTGTGTTTATCTGAAAGATTTAGGTTTTTTGAAGTCAATTTTCCTTTGGTGTCTACTTGTATAAGTTGCCCTAAAGTATTCGTTGTTGTGAATTTATTTTGGTATAAATAAACTTCATTTTTAGAGAAACGAATCTTATCTTTTACATTAATTCTATTATCACCTTGTCTATTTAAAATTTTAAGAGTCTCACCAGTAGAAAATGTAATATAGTCTTTGCTATTTATTCTAAAATGTTTAGGTTGTGAAGTTATTGTAGAACCATTATTCTTATACTTAAAACCTCTTACAGATTTACCTTTTGTATCATACATTAATAAATTTTCACCTTGAGTTACAAGTAGTCTGTAATTTTTTCTTTTGTCATAATCAAAAACAGACAGTGGTTGGGAGATAGCGTCTTTAAATTTTAATGGAAATTGAGATACATCCTTTCCGTTTCGGTCTAGAATATACAAACGATTAGGTGTGGTAAACGCAAGTTGTAACCTTCCGTTTTTATATGTATCTAATTGTTCAATTTTTCCAATAATTTTATTTTTTAATTGCTTTTTCCAAAGAATGTTTCCGGCGCTCGAAATGAGGTAAAGCATGTTATCTACATCTTGGATTGCAATATCATGAGCATTTGTAAGGTGGTTTTTTAAAGTTTGTGGTGGTATAATTATATCACCATTAAGTGTTATTGTAAAAGCTTCAGTTACTGAGTTTGAAGCTGCTCTTTTTTTAAATTTTTGAATAACGCCATTAACGTGAGCGTAATTATCCTCGTAAATAAATTGAACAGCGTTAGCATTGTAATTTGTAACTTTTTCTTCTAAAATATCAGACAAACGTTCTGCATCTTTAAAAATGAATAATGAGGCTTCGTCACTTAGATTTAGATTCATATTAATGAATGCCTCTGAGTCAGCTAGAGTATTGTTATTTAAAGCGCTAGAGAGTATGGTTTTAAGTTTTTCAATAGAACTTGAAAAGACAACAAAATTATCATAAACTGAGAAGAACTCTGCATTTTCAAATGTTATAATTGGTTGTAATCTCAATTCAAAGAAGTCGGGAGTTTCAAACCTATAGATTTCAATAGCTTTAAAAGTTTCATAATTAGTTTTGTTATTTATTGTTTCTAATACTAAATCCGGATCTAGCGTATGCAGTATTAAAGCTTTGTCAATAACCGCTATTTCATTAGTGAAATTTAGAAATGTTTGAGTACTATCAATAGTTTGCTCGTTTAATTGGTTTAGATTTTTATTGAATACAGAAAAATTATCATAGGTTATACTAAGTAGTTCTTTAGTATAGTATGGTGCTAAACTAGGTGAAGACGTTTTTTGCGGAATTGTGTATCTAAAAGCATCAATATAATTTAACGAGGAATCTTTAGACTTAATAACCCCATTATATAAAAGACTTTTATCTGAATAATTTATATCTAAAACGCTATAACTAGACGGTTCGTCTTTTCCTTTGATAGTTTTAAAAAGTAATTTTGAATAATTAGAATTTTTAGATTTGAATAATATTGAAGCTACCGATTTATTATCTGTAGTTTCAATAAGTTTTTTTAATTCGGAAGTTGTATTCTTTTCTGTTTTGAGATTTTTTAGGATTTCTAGATCATTAGAAAGGGCAAAAACATTCCCAAATGTTTTATGATAAACAATTGTAGAGTCTATTTGAGTTTTATCAATATTAAAATCGACTAGTCTTTCTGACATATGATTTGGGATAGAGTCAATTAAGAAAAGCTTTGGATTGTTTTCAGTCAGTATAATATATTTAGAATCTTTTTCAGCCTCTTTCCAAAAACCTATATAGAGTTCTTTATTAGAATTGAGGTTTTTTAGAATAGGAGATGCAATTTTTAAATCTTCGTTATAAACAGATGAAAGTATGTCATGGTTCTCAATGCTGTTTATAAAATCATTAAGCGCATTTATCTTAATAATAGATACCGTTTCGTTTGGTAAATAATTATAAGGCTGTTTCGTTTTGTTATAATTTTTTTGACAAGCCGTGAACAGCGTAAGTGAAATTAATAAAAAACCAAGTCGACGCATTACTATTTTTTTATGTGCAAATATAAAAAGTTATAAATCTAAAAAGTATTGCTCTGGCAATAATCTAAATGATTTTCTATGATATTTTGTAGCGCCATATTTTTTTATCGCAGCTCTATGTTCTTTTGTTGGGTAACCTTTATTTTGTTTCCAGTTATACATTGGGAATTCTTCATGAATTTTTTCCATATATGCATCTCTATATGTTTTGGCTAAAATCGAGGCTGCTGCAATACTTAAATATTTACTATCACCTTTTATTATGGTTTTATATGGGATTGTTTTGTAAGGCTTAAACTTATTTCCATCGATAATTATATAGTTTGGGATGGTTTTAAGCTCATCAATTGCTCCATGCATCGCTTTTATTGACGCATTTAAAATATTTATCTCGTCAATTTCAATTTCAGAAATATGCTTTATGGCAAATGAAATTGCTTCAAATTCAATAATTGGTTTTAGGAAATTGCGTTTTTTTTCTGAAAGTTGTTTAGAATCATTTAATATTTTATTTTTAAATGAAGGTGGTAAAATAACAGCAGCTGCAGTAACAGGTCCAGCCAAACACCCTCTGCCTGCCTCGTCTGTACCACATTCTAAATCAAAAGATGAAAATCTATTTATTAAGCTCAAAATGTTAAAATTTCAACAAAGTTAAAATTAAAACGCAACCCTTTTACAGTTTTTGCATCTATATAATGAGTGAAAAGTTTAAAACAAGGAAATAACGAAATAGATCATTTGTTGTTAAATTCGCAATTTTGTTAACATTTTTTTGGCAAAAACGCTTGGTTATTTAATATTTAATTAAGATGTTTGCAACTAGACTAACTCAAATAATTGTTTTATGAAATTAAAATTAACATGGTTATTAACGCTTTTTATGGCGTTCGTGATGCAATTTTCTTTTGCACAAGAAAAAACTGTCACAGGTACAGTTACAACAGGTTCAGACGGCTTACCGCTTCCTGGTGCTAGTGTAATTGTAGAAGGGACCGCTAGAGGTCAACAAACAGATTTTGATGGTAAGTATACTATCAAAAATGTAAAGGTAGGTGATGTATTAATTATCTCCTATGTAGGTATGGATGATGCCAAAGTAACAATAACAAGCGCTAACACATATGATGTGGCTCTTAAAGAAGGTAATCTTCTAGATGAGGTTGTTGTTGTTGGTTATGGTACTGCTACAAAACAATCTTTTGCAGGTTCTGCTACAGTTGTAGATTCAGAGAATATTGCAAATAAAAATTTCTCTAACGTATCTCAATCTTTAGCTGGTGAAGCTGCTGGTGTAAGTGTAATTAACACTTCAGGTCAGCCAGGTTCAGTATCTACGATTAGAATTAGAGGTTTTGGTTCTGTTAACGGTAACAGAGCGCCACTTTACGTTGTAGATGGTGTTCCACTTTCTTCAACAGCAACATTAAACTCGATTAACCCAGGTGACATTAAAACCACTACGATTTTAAAGGATGCAACTGCAACCGCTATTTACGGATCTAGAGGTGCTAATGGTGTAATTTTAATTACAACTAAGTCTGGTACGTCTTCGGAAAGCTATATTGAAGTAGATGTAAGAACAGGTGTTAACACTCAACTTATACCTAGATATGATGTATTAACATCTCCTGAAGAATATATGGAGTTTGTATACGAAGCTAAATTAGGTAGAGAACAACTTCAACCTTCAAATGCTCAATCTGCAGCAAATCCGGTTGGATTTGTTCAAGACAGGTTATTTGGTAATACTGGAGCTGGAGCTTACATAGATCAAAATTACAACATGTGGAATTCTCCAGGAAATCAATTGATTAATCCTGCAACTGGTAGATTTAACCAGAATGTGTCAAGAAAATATACCCCAGAAACATTCCAAGACGAATTATTTGGTGACGGTTACCGTTACGAAGCAAACGTAAGAATGGGTGGTGGTGATGAAAAAAGTAAATACTTTATTTCAGCTGGTTTCTTAGATGATAATGGTGTGCCAATCAATTCATCTTTTAGAAGATATAATACACGTATTAACGTGTCTTCACAAATTAAGGATTGGTTAAATGTTGGTGCTAACATTTCTTATTTATATTCAGAATCACGTAACAACTCATCTTTAGGAGGTGCTGAAAATACGTTTGAATTTGCAGATAAGACTCCACCTTTATACCCAGTGTTCTTAAGAGATGCTAATGGTAACAGAGTTATTGACCCAGTATTAGGTGGTTTTGAGCCAGATTATGGTTCTAACTCATCATTAGGTGTAACACGTCCAACAAGTGATCAATTGAATCCTTTTGGAGCTGCAACTTTAGATTATAATGGTACTGACCGTTACGAAGTAGTAGGTAATTTTAACTTAAATGCTAAAATTACAAAAGACTTATCTTTTGAAAGTTCTGTTGGTTTACAATACTCAAGTAGCATTGGTAAAACAATGACAAATCAGTTTTATGGTACAGGTACTACTAATGGTGGTGCATTATCTCAAACAGACGCTACTTCACGTACTTTAAACTTTCTTCAATTATTACGTTACAAAAAAGAATTTGGCAGCCACTCTTTAGAGGTTTTAGCCGCTCATGAAAGCAACCAATTTGAGCAGAGAATTATGTTTGCAAGTAAAAATACTGCAATCTTACCTTTCGGTCTTGAGTTAGATAATTATATCAACACTCCAAACCCTCCAGGTGGTAATAAGATTGGTAGAACGTTAGATTCTTACTTCTCTCAATTGAATTATGATTATGACAATAAGTATTATTTTACGGCTTCTGTTCGTAGAGATGGTTCTTCAAGATTCGCTAACAACAAATGGGATACATTTTTCTCTTTAGGTGGTGCTTGGGTAATATCTAACGAAAGTTGGTTAGAGGATAGTGATTTATTTACATATTTAAAGCTTAAAGGTTCTTACGGTACTACTGGTGATGAACAAGGAGTTGGTTTTTACTCAGGTATTAACTTATTCGATGTTACTAACTTAAATGGTGGTTTTGCTGTAACACCTCGTTTAATTGCTAACCCTGAATTAACTTGGGAAAGAGCTACTCAATACCAAGTAGGTTTAGAATTTACTTTAGGCGATTACTTAGATGGTTCTTTTGATTATTTTGTAAAGGATACAGAAAACTTATTCTTTAATAGACCTAATCCAATATCTACTGGTGTAGCAAGTGTACTTGTTAATGACGGTGTTTTAAGAAACAGTGGTTTTGAATTTGATTTAACTGCGCACCTTCTTAAAAAGGAAAATTTCACCTTAGATCTTACTGTAAACGGAACTGTTTATGAAAATGAGATTAGAGAAATGCCTTTAGACCCAAGTGATAGTAATAATCCTAATGATTTTATTAACCTTGCAAGCTACGGTTATGAACAAGGAAGATCTATTTTTGATTTTTATATGAGAGAATATGCTGGTGTAGATCCAGGTGATGGTTTCCCAGTTTGGTACCAATATTATGATGATGCTAATGCAAATGATGTTTTAGATGCTGGTGAAGCAATTCAGTCATTAACTCCTTATTTAAACGATATTAATCCTGATGCTGATGTTAAGAGAACTACTACAAAGTCGTTTTCAGATGCTACAGAAAAGTATGTAGACCGTTCTGGTATTCCAGATTTACAAGGTGCATTCAGATTAAACGCAACTATTCATAATTTCAATATATCTACACAGTTTACTTATCAAATTGGTGGATACGGATATGATTTTCAATATGCTGAATTAATGCATGATAATAATGGTGGTATTTTAGGATCAAACAGACATACTGATGTTAGACAGAGATGGCAACAGCCAGGTGATATCACTTCAGTACCAAGATTAGCTGACCGTGTTATAACTAACGTTACTTCTCAGTCTACTAGATTTATTACTGAAACAGATTTTCTTGCTTTAAACAATATTTTAGTTGGTTACACATTACCTTCAAAAATGTTAGGCGATTCAGGTATTGATTTATTAAACATCTATGTTTCTGGTGATAATTTAATGATACTTTCTAAGAGAGATGGATTTAATCCTAATACAAGTCAGACAGGTAATTCTGGACGTGCACGTTACGCACCCTTATCTACGCTTACTTTAGGATTAAGACTTAAATTTTAAACTTAAAAAAAGCGATATGAAAAAAAATGTATTTAAATTAATTGGTATTGCAGCCATAGTGTTTACACTACAGAGTTGTAATGATGAATTTTTAGAAGAAGGCCCATCAGCATTTATAACTGCAGATCAGTTAGCTGATGCGGTTGCCGTAAACCCAGACATTGCTGCAGGTACTGTAGATGGTCTTTATGTTACTATGTTTACCAGTGGTACTGGTGGCACAGGTGGTCATGATGATTTCGGTCAAAAGGCTTATGATGTATTTACGGATATGTTATGTAGTGATATGGCATTGTCTAATAGTTCTTTTGGATGGTACAGGTCTAGTATAACTGAATACCAAGCTACACAAGATTTTACTTTTACAGACAACCGACAAGCTTGGTTTTACTATTACCAACTTATTTTTAATGCTAATTTAGCATTAGATAACTTTGGTGGTCAAGATGGTGATCCAGAAAATGTGGAAAATAGATATGCTTTAGGTCAAGTATTGGCTTCTAGAGCGCATTCTTACTTCATGTTAACGCAATTATTTGCTAACGACTATGATCCTAGTGCAGCTATACTACCTTTATACACGTTTGCTAACCCATTAGGGCAAGGTAAATCGCTTACTTCAGAAATTTATGAAAGTATGGAGAATAGCCTTAACAGAGCAATTGAGTTATTAGAAGGTTATAATAGACCAAGTAAAGCTCAAATCAATCAGTCTGTTGCTAAAGGTATTTTAGCACATGTTATTGCTTCTACAAGAAGTAGATGGGATGAGGTTGCACAGTTAAGTGATGATGTTTTAACTGAATCTGGTACTGTATTAATGCCATCAGATAATAGTACTTTTGGAGCTTTAGGTGGTTTTAATAACGTTGGAAACCCTAGTTGGTTATGGGGTGTTGATCTTAATGGTGATACAGGTGTTGGTTTAGTTTCATGGTGGGGTCAAGTTGACTTTTTCTCATACAGTTATGCAGCAGTTGGTGATACTAAAACTATGGATGTAGATTTATACGAAAGTATGAGAGCTGATGATGTAAGAAGACAACAGTTTTTTAACACACCAGGTTTAAATTACTTACAACCATTAAATAAGCAATTTGATGAGTCTAGAGTAGAATTTGGTACAAATACAACTACGTTCTCAGATTACCATTACATGAGATATGCTGAGTTTATTTTATTAAAGGCAGAAGCTATGGCTAATATGGGTCAAGATGGTCCTGCAAGAATGGCTTTAATGGAGTTAGTTTCTGAGAGAATTGGAGATCCTTCATATCTTAACGCTTTAAGTGGTCAAGCACTTAAGGACGAAATATACAAGCAAACTCGTTTAGAGCTTTGGGGTGAAGGAAGATCTTATTTCGCTATGAAGCGTAATATGGCTACTACTCAAAGAGGATCTAACCATTTATCTTTCGTTGGTGAGCCAATTGCACACAATGACGAGCGCATGACTTTTGAAATTCCACAATTGGAAATTCAAAATAACGGTGAAATAAATGATCAGAATTAATATTAATTAACTAAAAACTTATCTCACATGAAAAAAATAATTAATAATGTCTTTGTGTTATTATGTATGGTAGCAGTACTTAATAGTTGTGAAGAACAGGAACCACTTAATGATCTTTCTAATTATGTATCATTTGGTAGTACTGGTAACTTTGCGTTTGCTGTTCCTGAAGATCAATCTTCTTCAGTAGATGTCAAGGTTTACGCCACAGAGACTAAGAGCTCTGATAGAACGTTTTCTGTTTTAGTTGACGACGCTTCTACGCTTACTGCTGGTTATACTGTACCTGCTACAGTAACTATACCTGCAGGATCTAGTGAAGGGTCTATGTCTGTTACTGTAACTGATGACGCTACTTTAGGGTTTGTTGCACAAACATTAATCTTAAACTTTGATAATGAAGTTGGAGTTGATTTCGGTAGTGCTCTTACGGTTAGTGTATCTCAAGAATGTCTTTTAAACAAAGTACAGTTTAAATTGACTTTAGATACATGGCCAGATGAAACGACATGGAGTATTTCTGATATTGGCGTTACACCAGCTGTAGTTTTATTTTCTGGTGGTCCTTACGTGAATCCTGATGATGATTTCGCTGTATTAACATTTGATTTCTGTTTAGGTTCAGGTGACTATGAAGTAGTGGTGAATGATTCATATGGTGATGGTATTGCCGATGGTGGTTATACTGTATCTGTTGGAACAACTGAAGTTGTTAATGGTGTAGTTCCTGGTGCAAGTAGTAGTGCTACTTTCACAATTGACTAGTTAAAACTATTTTTATATATATAAAGGCTGTTATTTTATAACAGCCTTTTTTTATGTCTTGTTTTTCTTGATTAGTATTTTATGTTTTAAAATTTAATTGATTATATGTTAAGTACAAACTAGCCCTTGTAATAATATATTTCTTAGCAGCATATCGATATAAGATTAGTCTAATATATTTTTTCCGATCTTGATAATCACATTAAGTAGGATAGAATTTAATTTCCTCTTGCCTCTAAAATTTATATTTGCAATAATGTTTTTCAAATTATTAATTTAATTGTATCTGTTGTGGTTAAATTAATTTAATACTTAATCCTCCATTAGAACTATACTTAAGTTAGATAAACGAGTATTTTGTAAAATGTTCGAGATTACATGTATTATTAAGGCTAACATTCCGTTTTTTTTTGTTGCAAAAGATTTACTATTCATTCATAATACAATAATTTATACTTTTCTTTGTTTAACTTTTATAGTTCTCTAAATGCAAAAATATCTTTATTTATTAATTTTATTACTAAATTTTGGCTTTACGCAAGCTCAAGTTAAATTAAATAGGGGTAACGCTAAAAACGTTACGAACCCTTTTGGTGAAGATTCTTCTAAAGCTAAAAAATCTAATGGGTTTAATAAGGTGGCTCCTATTAATTTATACTTGCAATTTAATAGAGAAAATGACTCTTCTTTTGTTGATACTACATTGTCAATAAATAAACATTATAAGTTTAACTACTTGCAGAAAGATAATTTTGGTCTAATGCCATTTGCTAATATTGGTCAATCATATAATTCTCTAACCTTTAATTCATTTCAAAATAATACAATTCCAGTATTTGGCGCAAGAGCTCGACACTTTAATTATCTAGAGTCAGATGATATAAGGTATTATGAAGTTCCTACTCCTTGGACACGTCTAACATATAAAACAGCTTTTGAACAAGGGCAAATGCTAGATGCATTTCTAACTCTCAATTTATCAAAACAATTTAATTTTTCTATTGCTTACAAAGGTTTAAGGTCACTTGGTAATTATCAGAATACTTTAACAAGTAGTCGTACTTTTAGATTTACCACAAACTATAAAAGTAAAAACAAGCGATATCAGGCTAGAGGTCATATTGTAAACCAAAATTTATTAAATCAAGAAAATGGTGGTCTATCAGATGAAGATATTGAAAATTTTGATTCTGGAAATGAAGATTTTATCGACAGATCTGTTTTTGACCCTACTTTACAAAACGCTGAAAATATTTTGGTTGGTAAAAGATTTGTCCTAAACCATTCTTATAACATTATTAAAAAACAAGACTCCACAGAATCCGCAAGTCTTACAGTTTTCAATACAATAAATTTTGAAGACAAATATTATCAATTCTATGAAGACGCTACATCAATCAATTTTTTTGGTGATATTTTAAATAACGACATAAATGATAGAGTTACTCTAGAAACTTTTAATTCTAATCTAGGCGTTAGATATAATAATAAGTATATAGGAGACTTAAGTTTAGCTATTAATTATAATAACATCAATTATGGATACGACACTACTCTTTTTTTTCCGGGTCAGATAATTCCTAACAGAATAAAAAACGATTTTTTTTCAGTTGAAGCTAGGTTTTATAAGAAGATAAAAGCGATAACTATTAAAGGTAACGGTGCTCTTAACCTTTCTGATACGTTTAAGGGAAATTCGCTTAATGGTGAGATAAGTTATACTTTAAATAAAGATTTAAGTGTTACTGGTGGAATAAATGTTAGTTCAACATTACCAAATTATAATTATTTGCTTTACCAAAGTGATTATATTAACTATAACTGGTATAATTTTCTAGATTTCGAAAATATAAGAACACAACAGTTAAATTTTAAAATTAATTCAGATAAATATTTAAATATAGCCTTTGACATATCTAATATAGATAACTACACCTATTTTAGCTTAGAGTCAATAATCGATAATAATAAAATCATTAAGCCTAAGCAGTATAGTGAGCCATTACAATATTTAAGACTTAAAGCCCAAAAAGAATTTAAAGTTGGAAATTTTGCTCTAGATAATACTATAATGTATCAAAATATTTTAAGCGATGAAGACGTTCTTAATGTGCCAGATTTGATAATTAGGAATACCTTATATTATACAAGTCAACTCTTCAAAAAAGCAATGACTTTACAAACTGGTGTTACTCTAAATTATTTCACTGAGTATAAAATGAATGGTTATGATCCTTTATTAGCTGAATTTTATACCCAGAATGAAACTAGTATCGGCGGCTTTCCGAGATTAGATTTTTTCATTAATGTTAAAATTAGGCAGACCAGAATATTTCTTAAAGCTGAACATTTTAACTCTTCTTTTACAGGTTATAATTATTTTTCAGCACCTAATAATCCTTATAGAGACTTTAGCATCCGATTTGGAATAGTCTGGGATTTCTTCTTATAAGGTTCACCTAGCAAATAGTACATAGACAAAAGGAAGTATCTAATTAAATATTTTGTGCGTCCTGTTTTTGCTTTTAAAGTGAAGGGAACAGTCGTTTTATCTGCTA
>NZ_DEXW01000076.1 GCF_002364335.1 Winogradskyella sp. UBA3174
GTAGAACGTTCTTTGACTTATTATACAGAAAACTTTGGACCTTATTTTCATAAGCAATGTCGAATCATAGAATTTCCACGTTATGCGTCATTCGCACAAGCGTTCCCTGGAACCATGCCTTATTCTGAAGCGATCGGTTTTATTATTAATCTTGAAGACGAAAGTGGAAATAATATAGTAGACGCTGTGATTGCGCACGAAATGGCACACCAATGGTGGGCTCACCAAGTTATTGGAGCCAACATGCAAGGTAGTGTGATGATGAGTGAAAGTTTTTCTGAATATTCCGCTTTAATGACGATTAAGAATATGACCGATAATCCTATGAAAATGCGTGAATTTTTAAAGTACGATCACGATCGCTACTTAAGAGGGCGCAGTGGTGAACGTCTTAAAGAGTTGCCATTGTATACCGTGGAAAACCAAGGCTATATCCATTATGGAAAAGGCAGTGTTATTTTATATGCCTTACAAGATTACATCGGTGAGGATAAAGTAAATTTAGCAATGAAAGGTTTCTTAGAAGAATACCGCTATAAAGAGCCACCTTATCCAACGTCGTATGACTTCTTAAGGTATTTAGAACCTCAAGTTCCAGATTCGCTAAATTATCTAATCACAGATTGGTTTAAGGAAATCACCTTATACGATAATCGCTTAAAAGAGGCGAATTACAAAATCTTAGATAACGGAAAGTATGAAGTGACGATGGAGATTGAAAGCTCAAAAATAAAATCTGACAGCCTAGGAAACGAAACTAAAACAGCGATTAACGATTGGATAGATGTTGGTTTCTTTATGGATGATGATGAAGATCGTTTATACCAACAAAAACGTGTAAAGTTCAATAAAGAAAAGTCCTCAATTACAATGCAATTAGATTCGCTTCCTGTAAAAGCGGCTATTGATCCGAGGCATATTTTAATAGACCGTGTGTATTCAGATAATATTAAAAGTATAAGTTTAGAAGAGTAACTAGCAAAAGGACGTCGGTTCGAGTGTTTTATTTGAGATACGCTAAAAAATGTATCGAGAACCTGATGTATGACTTCTCGATACAAATCTTCGTCACTCAGATGCAATCGAAATGACGGATTATATTTAAAAGAACACCCTTTCTATATTTTAGATAGGGTGTCGTCTTTTTTATCAATTATAGAACTATTATTATTCATTTAAAGTTTCAAAATAGCCTCTCATAGGCTCAAAATAACTTTCTTCCCAACCATTTTTATAATGCTCACCAGATTCTGGTACATTAGTATGTTTTAAGGTTAAAGTCGTTTCTTCTTCCTGCTCAGAAAGTGAAATTTCAATTTGAGAATCACCTTCATCATCTTCAAAATCAATAGTTCGCCAAGATTGAACTATCTTATGATATGGTTTTAACTCAATATTCTGCCCTATAATATAACCTTCCCAGGCTGTAAACGTTTCCCCTACTTTATCAGAAACGAAAGCAGCTCCACCAGTCATTTTAGTATGGCGCTGGGTGCTTAACCAAGATTTATAAATTTGTTTTGCTGTTGCCTTAATCTGTATTATCAATGTAAACTCCATAACGCTCAATTATTATATTTCTTTGGTTAAACTTTTGTTCCTAATAAATATAACTAATTTTGCATTATGATAAAAGCATTGCAACTACGCATTAATTTACACCAAGAAGGAAAACCTGATGGATTGCTTAATAAAGCAGCTTATGATTTGGGGATGAAACCTTCTGAAATTTCTGGAATTAAAATTCTAAGAAAATCTATTGATGCGCGCAAGCGAAATATCATGTTTAACTATAAAGTTGAAGTTTATATTAACGAACCTGTACCTGAAACTTCAGACTATACGTTTGATTATAAAGATGTGTCTAGTGCCAAGCCTATTCACATCATTGGTTTTGGACCAGCAGGCATGTGGGCAGCATTACGTTGCATAGAACTAGGCTTTAAACCAATTGTCTTAGAGCGTGGTAAAAACGTGAGAGATCGTCGTCGTGATTTAAAAGCTATAAATCAAGATCATAATGTAAATGAAGATTCTAACTATTGCTTTGGTGAAGGAGGTGCAGGAACTTATAGTGATGGTAAACTTTACACACGTAGTTTAAAACGTGGAGATGTTAGACGAATTTTTGAAAACTTAGTTTATCATGGTGCGACAGAGCAAATATTAATAGATGCCCATCCACATATTGGCACTAACAAACTGCCTAAGGTTGTTCAAAATATTAGAGAAAATATAATAAAATTTGGTGGCGAAGTTCATTTTGAAACTAGAGTTTCAGATTTTACTTTAAAGGATAATAAAATTAAAGCTATTCAACTTCAAAATGGAAATGAACTTGCTGTAGAAAAAGTTATTCTTGCAACAGGTCATTCTGCGAGAGATATATTTTACTTATTGAATGATAAAAAGATAGCGTTAAAAGCAAAATCTTTCGCAATGGGAGTTCGTGTAGAGCATCCTCAAGACATTATTGATGGTATTCAGTACCACTGTAAAGGCGAACAACGAGATGAATTGCTACCAGCAGCAGCTTATAGTTTGGTACAACAAGTAAATGATAGAGGTGTCTATTCATTTTGCATGTGTCCTGGAGGGTTTATAGTACCTGCAGCGACAGCCAACGGTGAAGTTGTAGTAAATGGGATGTCACCTTCTAAACGAAATAATAAGTTTGCTAATTCTGGTATTGTAACTGAGATTAACGCAGATAAAGATTTATATAAATACGAACACTTCGGAGCGTTAAAGGCTCTAGAATATCAAAAAGACTTAGAGCGTTTAGCCTTTACAGCTGGTGGAAGAAGTCAAGCTGCTCCAGCACAGCGCTTAACTGACTTTGTTGAAGGTAAATTATCGACAAGCCTAAATGAAACATCGTACCAACCAGGTTTAAAGTCATCTCCAATGCATTCTTTATTACCTAAGCTAATCGGTAGTTCTCTACGTAAAGGATTTAGAGCGTTTGGTGATAAAATGAGAGGCTATTACACAGAAGAAGCTAATATTATTGGTGTAGAATCACGTACCTCATCACCTGTAAATATTCCAAGAACAGAAACCTTAGAACATCCTGAAATCTCAAATTTATATCCTTGTGGTGAAGGTGGTGGATATGCTGGCGGAATCGTTTCTGCTGCAATGGATGGTGAACGTTGTGCGGAAGCGGCAACTTCTAACTTATAAGTTTAATATTATTCCTATTTTTGCAACTCAAATTAAAAAAAATGAACGCATATATATTTCCAGGTCAAGGAGCTCAATTCTCAGGAATGGGTTTAGATTTATACGAAAACTCACCTTTAGCACAAGAGCTATTTGAAAAAGCAAATCACATCTTAGGCTTTCACATTACAGATATAATGTTTGAGGGGACTGCTGAAGACCTAAAAGAGACTAAAGTAACACAACCAGCTATCTTTTTACATTCGGTAATCTTAGCTAAAACTTTAGGAGATACTTTTAAACCAGATATGGTTGCTGGTCATTCACTCGGAGAATTTTCAGCTTTAGTTACTGCTGGTGCTTTAACCTTTGAAGATGGACTTAAATTAGTATCGCAACGTGCTCAAGCCATGCAAAAAGCTTGTGAATTACAACAAAGTACTATGGCTGCAGTTTTAGGTTTAGATGATGCTATCGTAGAAAAAATATGCGCGACAATAAAAGGTGTTGTCGTTCCTGCAAACTACAATTGCCCTGGGCAATTAGTGATCTCTGGTGACGTTGATGCTATTAACAGCGCTTGTGAAGCACTTAAAGAAGCAGGAGCAAGACGCGCTTTGGTATTACCAGTTGGTGGAGCTTTTCACTCTCCACTAATGGAGCCTGCTCGTGAAGAATTGGCAGCTGCAATAGAAAACACAACATTTAGCAAACCAAACTGTCCCATATATCAGAATGTAACAGCATCTGCTATTACTGATGAAAACGAAATAAAAGTTAATTTAATTTCGCAATTAACAGCACCTGTGCGTTGGACACAATCTGTGCAACAAATGATTGAAGATGGAGCTTCACATTTCACAGAAGTAGGTCCTGGTAAAGTTTTACAAGGCTTAGTAAGGAAAATTCATAGAGAGGCAGAAACTGCTTCTGCAACTTTTAAAACTAACGCTTAATCTCACTATTGTTTTGAATAGAAACTTATTTATAGTAGTACTTATTATTTTTAATATTGTAATAGACCAAATCTCTAAAGTTATAGTTAGAACAACTATGATTAAAGGTGGCAGAGGGCAAATAGATGTTATACAAGATTATTTTCAGCTCATTTGGGTAGAAAATAAAGGTGCGTTTTTAGGTATGGGCAGTGATATGAACCCAACGTTAAAACTTATATTTCTATTGATTCTTCCAACCCTAGTACTTGTCTATGTGATTTATTATATTGTAAAAACAAAAGAATTAGACCGCTTAAGTCTTATCGCCTTTTGCTGCATTATAGGTGGCGGAATTGCTAATGTATTTGATCGTATTGTCTATGGCGAAGTTACTGACTTCTTCTTTATCAACTTAGGAGGCGTATTTAAAACAGGTATTTTTAATGTTGCCGATCTTTCTGTAACTACAGGAATGATTATGCTATTCTTCAGTGGGTTTTCTCAAAGAAATAAAGGGAAAATAATACACGACTCTAAATAGATATCACTTATACTAAAGGAAATCTTTAGTGATTAACGCGCTAAACGGCAATCATCACAATCTTTAACTTCACCATAATAAGTCTCACGATATTTATGAAGTGTTTTGTAAGGAATACTTAAAAATTGCTTTTTAATATAGGTAACATTAGTTTGTAATACACCCATCTTTTTTGTAAAGCGACCTTCGACTTTGGTCTCTCTTTTAATACTTATCAGTTTCATGTTTCTCAATTATCATTAAGAACAAAACAACGAAGACTAATAGCCAGTACCAAGTTAGGTATGTTAAATAATTGTTAAGCTAAAATTTCATTATCATATTGAAAATCAGCTGTTACTATACTTAACAGATTCTTAATAAGTCTTACTTAATCTTAACAGTCTGACAATTTAAGATTTACTAAAAAAGAGTTATTTCTTATAAATTACACCGTTCTTCATCACAAAAGTAACATTCTCCATGGTGGAGATATCTTTTGTAGGGTCAACATTTACAGCAATAATATCAGCTAAGTAGCCTTCTTTAATTTGACCAATTTGGTTTTCCATTTTTAAAATCATTGCATTTGTGACAGTTGCACTCTGAATAGTTTCTATAGCTGGCATTCCTGCTTCTACCATAAAACCAAACTCTTTACCATTGTCCCCATGATAAAATACAGCTGCATCTGTTCCAAAAGCAATACCAACTCCGGCCTTATAAGCCCTACTAAACATATCTTGAATTTTAGGTCCAATATCTAAAGCCTTAGGTACAATAACATCTGGATAGTAATTAGGGATTTTTGCTTTTTCTGACACAAACTTTCCTGCACTAATAGTTGGCACTAAATAGACATCATATTTCTTCATCAACTCCATAGTTTCGGCACTCATTAGAGTTCCATGCTCAATAGTTTTCACACCACCTATAATTGCTCGTTGCATACCTTCATCTCCGTGTGCATGTGCAGCAACATGAAAACCATAATCTTTTGCTGTTTCACAAATAGCTTTAATTTCTTCAACTGTAAACTGAGGATTTTGTCCACTCTTGGCGACACTTAACACTCCACCTGTTGCTGTTATTTTAATTAAATCAGCACCATTTTTATAGCGTTGTCTCACTGCTTTTTTAGCATCGTCTACTCCATTGACCACGCCTTCTTTTGGACCAGGATTACCCATAATACTTCGCTTTGCACCATTGGTTGGATCTGCATGTCCGCCTGTTGTTGCTAAAGCCTTTTCTGCTGTAAATATTCTAGGTCCATTAACTTTATCAGCGTTTATAGCATTTCTAAGTGACACATTAACACCAGAACCTCCTAAATCTCTAACTGTTGTAAAGCCACTCATCAAAGTAATTTCAGCATATTTAACTGAATTAAAAGCCACATCTGCATCATTTAACGTATAATCCTCTAAATAGGATTTTGGATTGGTTTCACTTTCAATATGTACATGCATATCTATCAATCCTGGCATTACGGTCTTGGATTTTAAATCTATAACTAGATCTTTAGAATTCTTTGGACTCACAAAACCATTTTCAACTGAAATAATTTTATTATCAAAAACCACAACCGTTTTTTCTGTAAGTACTTTACCAGATTTAGTATCTATTAATTTACCACAATGTAAATATGTGTTTTGTGCTGTTAATGACACTGTAAAAAGCAGGACTAATGTTCTAAGCAAAGATTTCATATTCAAATTATTTATTTCTAATTTTTTGTTCCCATTTCCAAGCTGAAGCCATAGCATCATCTAGTGTTAATTCTGCTTTCCAACCTAGCACATCGTTTGCTTTTGTTGTTTCAGCATAAATAGATGTGACATCTCCTTCTCTCCTATCCATGATTTGGTATTTCAACTTTTTACCGGAAACTTTCTCAAATGATTCAATTACATCTAAAACCGAACTTCCTTTTCCAGTACCTAAATTAAACACTTCAAAATCATAGTCATTTTTGTTATCTAGCAATCGTTTTAATGCAACCACATGTGCTTTCGCCACATCTACAACATGTATATAATCTCTGACACAAGTACCATCTAGTGTTTTATAATCGTTGCCAAAAACTGATAATTGTTCCCGTATTCCTAACGCAGTTTGTGTAATATATGGCACTAGATTTTGTGGAACACCTATTGGCAACTCGCCTATTTGAGCAGTTGGATGTGCACCAATTGGATTAAAATATCGTAAAGCAATACTGTTTAATTTTTTATTCACTTTACAAGTATCTCTAATAATTTCTTCACCAATTTGCTTTGTATTTCCGTATGGTGATTCAGCTACTTTTATTGCTTCGTTCTCTGTTATTGGTAATATATCTGCTTGACCATAAACAGTGCATGATGAGCTGAAAATAAAATTCTGTTGATTAAGCTCACTTAGTTCTTGTAGCACATAAACCAGCGTGCTAATATTGTTTTCATAATACATTAAGGGTTCTTTTATACTTTCTCCTACTGCCTTTTTTGCTGCAAAGTGAATAACTCCAGCTAAATCATTATATTTTTTGAAAAATGTTTTAACATCTTTTTTTATTTTTAAATCTAATTTCTGAAACTGAGGTTTTATATCTGTTATAGCTTTAATGCCGTCTAAAACATCTAAAGAAGAATGACTTAAATTATCAATGATAACAACTTCAAAACCTTCTTGCTGTAATTCTACAACAGTATGGGAACCTATGAAGCCTAAACCGCCAGTTACTAAAATTTTCATTTTAAGACTTAGAATTTATAAAGTTTAGAACTGTAGAAGTAATAAATTTTATCTGTTCATCGTCTAGCTCTGTATGCATTGGTAACGATATAACAGATTTTACTAACTCATTTGTTACTTTAAAGTCATCTTCGTTGTAGCGTTCATCTTTATAAGCTTTTTGTCTGTGCAATGGAATTGGATAATATACTCCACACGGTACATTCTTCTCTTGTAAATGCGCAACTAAAGCGTCTCTGTCTACATTAACTAAATTCAAAGTATATTGATGAAACACATGACAATCGCATGTATCACAGATACCATCACATTTGGTTAAACCGCTTGGAGTTGTAATATTTGGATGATTTTTAAAAGCCTCATTATATTGTCTTGCAGCACTTTGTCTGGCATTATTATAAGTATCCAAGTGTGGCAATTTAGCATCTAAAACTGCTGCTTGTATAGAGTCTAAACGCGAATTTACACCAACAACATCATGGTGATAACGCTCGTACATTCCGTGATTTACGATACCTCTTATGGTATGTGCTAAATCATCATCATTAGTGAAAATCGCACCACCATCACCATAACAACCTAAATTTTTAGACGGAAAAAACGAAGTAGATGCGACATGACTGATAGCACCAGTCTTTGTTTTAGAACCATCACCATGCGTATAATCAGCACCAATACCTTGTGCGTTATCTTCAATAACGTATAAGTTATGTTCTTTTGCTAAATCCATAATAGCATCCATTTCTGCAGCTAAACCAAATAGATGAACAGGAACAATAGCTTTAGTATTTGGTGTGATTGCCTTTTTTATAGCATCAACATCTATATTAAAAGTTATAGGGTCTACATCTACTAATACTGGTGTTAATTGTAACAAAGCTATAACCTCAACTGTTGCCGCAAACGTAAAGTCTGCAGTAATCACCTCATCACCTGGTTTTAGGCCTAAACCCATCATTGCTATTTGAAGCGCATCCGTACCATTAGCACACGGGATGACATGTTTTACACCCAAGTAGTCTTCAAGATTTTTTTGAAACTCGTGTACTTTAGGGCCGTTAATAAAAGCAGCACTATTCATCACTTCCTCAATTGAAGGATCTATAATATCTTTAATTTTAGCATATTGACCTTTAAGGTCTACCATTTGAATTTTTTTCATTCTGAAGACTACGTTTAGAGTATTATTAGCACCAAAGAGCTTTAGCGAAAATACGAAATTGTAACTGCTCTAACAACGCATTTAATTGAAAGAAATGTATTTTAGCACAAATATTTATTTTTGAAACTACTCTATTCAATAGGAATTTACTTAGCAAGTTTTATACTAAAACTCCTAGCACTTTTTAATTTCAAATTAGAAAAAGGTGTTATTGGAAGAAGAGAAACATTTAAAAAGCTTGAGAAAGAGATACAAAAAGATGATAAAACATTTTGGTTTCATTGTGCTTCTTTGGGTGAATATGAACAGGGTTTACCCGTTTTTGAAGGTCTAAAAACTAATTACCCAGACTATAAAGTTGTATTGTCTTTTTTTTCACCTTCAGGTTATGAAGTAAGGAAAAATGCAGCAATTGCTGATGTTGTTGTATACCTTCCGTTAGACACTAAAGTAAATGCTAAACGATTTCTAAATTTAGTACATCCGAATTACATCATATTTGTAAAGTATGAAATTTGGCCTAATTTGTTATTAGAAATTAACAAACGTCAACTAAAAAATATATTAATATCTGCTGTATTCAGAAAAAATCAAAGTTTTTTTAAATGGTATGGTGGTTTTATGAAATCAGCACTATTTGGATTTAATCATATTTTTACACAAAACGAAAATTCAAAATTACTGCTTGAAAGAATAGATTACAAAAGTGTTTCTGTTTCTGGAGATACACGTTTTGATCGTGTTTCTAATCAACTAAAAATAGATAATTCTATCTCTTTTATTGAAGAATTTAAAGATGATAAACTGTGTGTGGTCTTTGGTAGTACTTGGCCAGAAGATGACAAACTTTACATAGATTTTATAAATAAATCAAATGGCGACACTAAATTTATTATCGCTCCTCACAATATAAAAGCAAGTTATACCAACTCATTAAAATCTCAACTTAACTTAAAAACTATTTGTTATTCTGAAATGACGAATAAAAATTTAAGCGGATACGATGTTTATATTTTAGACACCATCGGTTATTTAAGTAAAGTCTATAGTTATGCAGATATAGCATACGTAGGAGGTGGAGCTGGCTCAACCGGATTGCACAATATATTAGAACCTGCCGTTTTCGGAATACCTATACTTATAGGAAAACATTACGATAAATTCCCTGAAGCAAAAACACTAATTAATAAAGAAGGAGTAATTTCCGTTAAGGATCGTATTTCGCTAGAAACGTGTTTCGATAAGCTAATAAAAAACAATAATACCAGAGAAAAACAAGGTATTATAAATAAAGGTTTCATTGAAGAAAATCGAGGAGCTGTCATCCAAATCCTTGACCACATTCGTATATAGCTCGTGCTTACAATAATTTGATGATGAAATTATGTTAAAATTTCACTAAAATTAGTATTTTCACAAATTAACAAAAATTAACACTAAAACTATTAAAATGAAAAAAGTTGTATTAAGCTTAGCACTTGTTGCTGTGCTCGGATTATCATTTACTTCTTGTAGAGAAACTAAGGAGAGCGCTGAAGATGCAGTAGAAAATGCAGCTGAAGCTACTAAAGATGCTGCAGATGACGTAATTGATAGCGTTAAAGATGCTGCTGACGCTACAAGTAATGCAGTTGATGGAGCTGTTGATGCTGCAAGTGACGCGGTAGATAACGTAAAAGATGGAGCTGAAAACATGGCTAATGATGCAAAAGATGCTGCTAATGATGCAGTAGATAGCGCAAAGAAAGCTGGTAGCGATGCAGTAGAAAAGGTTAAAGAAACCGGATCTGATGCTGTTAATGATGCTGCAGATAAAATGAAAAGTGGTAAATAATTACTTTTAAGTTTTAAAAAAAAACCAGATAATAATTATCTGGTTTTTTTTTGATTCAATTTTAAATAATAGGTCTAAATACTTTGCTATATTCTATTTTAAGACCTGTTCCCTCGCCTTAGATGAACTCGTTACTGGTAATTTACAGGTACCATTAATACAAACGTATATATATGTTTCATTCTCGATATATTTATTTTCTAACAAAGGCAAACTACTCTCCTTCGTAGAAGCAGATATTAAAATATTAGGCATATAAAACTTATCGAGCTCTTTTAATTTAGTCTGAGCCTCACTACCAGATATAGCTACTTCATAATAAGGATTTGAATAATTTAAATATAATTTTAACCAATTTGAATAAGCTGTTGGTGATTTTTCTATATCTGCATTTACATTACTAAGCATCTGCTTAGACATCTCTAAATACGTTTTATTTGAATAATAATGTCCTAGCTTGAATAAACTCTCAGCTAAAACAGAATTAGAGGATGCTATTACATTATCTAAAACTTCACTTTTTCTAGCTATTAAATTAGTGGCATTTACTGATGTAAAAAAGAACATGCTAGTCTCTTTATTTAAAAAATGAGCTATTGTATACTCCAATAAATCATTAGCTATTTTCAACCATTTCTCATTGAATGTGGCTTGATAAAGCTCTAAATATGCAGAAATTGTATGTGCATAATCTTCCGAAAATCCTTCTATTGTACTTTTTCCATCCTTGTAATTATGAAAAAGTGAATTATCCTCTTTTATTTGATGTTCTTTTATAAACTCAGCATTCTTAATTGCTTTATCTAAATAGGATTCTTCGCCAAATACACGATATGCGTCTACATAAGCCTTAAGCATTAATGCATTCCAAGAGGTTAGTATTTTATCATCAGTTCTTGGTCGATCTCGCAGACTTCTTTCTTTGTGCAACTTAGATTTCCATGATTTCACCTTAGCTTGTAGTTCTTTTAAAGTCATCGAATTTGCATCAGAAAACGCTTTATCTGTCTTTGTTTTATATAATATATAGTGATCCTTTTCCCATTTTCCTATAGAATTAATATTGTAGTAAGATTTAAAAAGGTTAAATTCTTCAACGAGAAGACTTTTAAGCTGATCTTTAGTCCAAACGTAATATATACCCTCTTCTAATTCATCTTGTGAATTTTTACTATCTGCATCTAAAGATGAATAAAATGCTCCTTCCTCTTGTTCAAACTCATCTTCTACGAAAGCTAATGTTTCTTCTACAACTGTTTTAAAACTTTCATTCTTGGTCAGTTGAAAGGCTTTAGAATATAGACTTACTAACTGCGCATTATCATATAACATTTTTTCAAAATGTGGCACATGCCATCTTTCATCTACAGAATATCTTGAAAACCCACCACCTATTTGATCATAAATACCTCCATTTGCCATTTTAGTTAAGCTTGTAATAACAAACTCCTGCAAATCTTTATCATCATTTTGAAAACTGTATCTCAACAAGAAATTTAAATTAGAGGGCATTGGAAACTTCGGTGCTCTTTTTTGACCACCGTTCTTAAAATCCAACACCTTTTTAAAATCATTAACTATGCGTTTGATTTGTTCTTTTTTAAATGGCAATTTTTCTGTGTTAATTTCTATAAGGCCTGAGCTATTAATACCTTCTGTGAGCTTTTCTGCGTAGGCTACAACCTTGTCCGGATTGTTTTCATACAGACTAGACATATCAATTAATATCTTGGTCCATTGCTCTTTAGTAAAATAAGTACCACCAAAAACAGGTCTTCCGTCAGGTAAGGTTATACAGTTGAGTGGCCACCCACCACTACCAGTCATTAATTGAACTGCGTTCATATATATTTGATCAATATCTGGTCGTTCTTCGCGATCTACTTTAATATTAATAAAATTTTCATTCATTAGCTTAGCAACAGAATCATTCTCAAAACTCTCTTCTTCCATAACGTGGCACCAATGACAAGCTGAATAACCTACAGAAATCACAATTAATTTATTCTGTTCTTTAGCTAATTTTAATGATTCGTTATTCCATGCTTTCCAGTCTACTGGGTTATAGGCGTGCTGAAGTAAATAAGGACTTGTTTCGTTAATTAAATCATTAGATCTAGGTTCTCCTTTTTTTATATTGGTTTTATTGCCTTGAGAGCAAGACATGGCTAATACCAAGAATACTATAATGCCAATTGTTTTTTTTAACATTGTTTTATTATATAGATTATTATATTCTATAAAAATAAGCAACTAAATAATAGTTCATAAAAAAAGCATGTTTAAAATTTTTAAACACGCTTGTTTTTAAATGCTAATAAGTTAGTATTAACCTTATTGCTTTATAAGTTTTACTGTCTTAGAGCCATTTACACCATCAATTCTAGCAAAATAAATTCCAGAATTTAATGCAGAAGCATCTATTGTCGCTTCGATTGCGTTTGGCGTTAAAGCGATAACTTGTTTGCCTAATATATCATAAACAGCTACATTATTCATAACTGAAGTGCCAGAAATAGTCCAATCACTATTTGTTGGATTAGGGAATACTCTAAATTCAGTTGTATCAAAATCATTAACAGATAAGCCATTTTGACTGAAAAGTATATTATCAAAATATACAATACCAGCATTGTCAACACTAAGATTTAAAGGACCAACTTTCCATTGCCATAATGCTGTCTCAGCAAAACCAATATTTGTAAAGTATGACATTGGTATTTCAACATATACCCATGATTCATATACTATAGCCTCGTTAACACCTACGCGATACACGTGTTCAGTTATACCACCTGCATTACTAATTAATGAAAAATCAAAACCATTAATTCCATCAACTGCCCAATAGTAAAATGATACAAAATCGTAAGCAGAAACATCATCAGGACCACCTTCACCTTGGCCCCAACCTTGTACACCAAAATTCATTTTAACAGCCAGGTTTTCAGCAGTCCCAGGATCTAAGTCTGGTTCGTTTGAAAAAGCACCGAATGCATAAGCAACAGGGAAAGTTGTTGAAAATCCATTAGAATCGTTATAAATACTATAAACTTCTGAGTCTGCTACATTTGGTATTGGAGCCGGTATAGCAGGAATAGGGTCTGGTGGTATAACAACACCAACTGGCGCATTAATATCATCTATATAATATGTCCCTGTTGCAGTATTACCTGGACCAGAATCTACAAATAATACTAAAATTGTATAACTATTAGACAAAGGAGGGTTTCCAGTTACATTAG
Source organism: Winogradskyella sp. UBA3174 (assembly GCF_002364335.1). Taxonomy (GTDB): domain Bacteria; phylum Bacteroidota; class Bacteroidia; order Flavobacteriales; family Flavobacteriaceae; genus Winogradskyella. The sequence continues at coordinate 13,604 of NZ_DEXW01000076.1, forward strand.
AGAAATTTAGTGTAACAGTCTGCCATCCAGCGACTGTTGTATTAAAATACAATTGGGTTGCAGGTGCAGGCTGACCTCCACCTTCTAATTTAAGTAAATGGGTTCTTGGTGTAGCATCGGGAGTCCAAAATCTAAGTGTAATATTGTTGCTAGCCTGATCAGACAAATCAATGCTCTGTCCTAAATTTATAGACGCACCATCAAAATCGTTACCATTACTAGTTAATTCTAAAACCTGATTAGTCCCATCTGTTGGGTCAATTACGACCATTGCTGTAGCTCCATTAAACGGACCCCAATTATCATCTAAAGGGTCTTCAAAATCTAATGGTAGAGTTTGTGCAAATCCAGTAGTGACTACCAAAAGCATAAGTAAAAAAGTAATTTTTCTCATAGTTCTTCTTTTATTTAGTTATTGATGATTTTTTTAATAAAATTACTTAATTTATAATAGGTATTAAACAGTTTTAACACAACAAAAAACATACATCTACTGATTCTAAGGCATACTGAAATAAATTAAGGACTTATTTCATTAATTAAATCATCAAATTTAGGTTCGCTTTTTTTATATTAGTTTTATTGCTTAAAGGATTAACACATCGTTATTACGAAGAATACTATTATACCAAGTGTATTTTTAGCATTGTTTTATTCTATAGATTATTATATATATATACATAATCTGCGACTAAATAATAGTGCATAAAAAAAAGCGTGTTTAAGATTTTTAAACACGCTTTTCTAAAATGCTAATAAGTTGCTATTAATCTTATTGTTTTATAAGTTTTAATGTCTTAGAACCATTTTCACCATCAATTCTTGCAAAATAAATTCCTGAATTTAACGCAGAAGCATCTATTGTTACTTCAGTTGCGTTTGGTGTTAAAGCAAAAACTTGTTTACCTAAAATATCAAAAACAGCTACAGTATTGATAACTGAAGTACCAGAAATATTCCAGTCACCATTTGTTGGGTTAGGAAATGCTCTAAACTCAGTGATATCAATATTATTAACTGATAAAGGATTACCTTGAGTAAGTAAAAAGTTGTCTATATAAACAAAAAGTTTGTTATCAACCGACTGCGTATAAGGATCAAATTTCCATTGGAAAAAATTTGCATCTGAAAACCCTAAGCCAGTAAAGTAAGTCATAGGGATAACTACTTTTGTCCATTGTTCTATAACAGTAGCTTCTTGATCTCCCGCACCTGGTCCTATTTCATAAACAAATCCAAGATTAGGTCCTCCAGCATTACTAAACATTTCTAATCTAAAACCAGCAGTCCCTTCTGAAGGTGTTGCTGCCCAATAATCAAATGAAACAAAATTATATGATGTTGCATCGACTGGACCTTCACCTTGTCCATATCCTCCTGCAGCAAAATCGAATTGCCAAGCACCATTTACATCAGCACCAGCATCTAAATCTAGCTCAGATGGCGCAGCACCAAAGTCGTATGCAAATGGCCAATTAGCAGAATAAGTAGTTACGTCACCCGGAAGATTACCATTATAAACGCTAAAAGTTTCTCCGTCTGGTGAAGTTGGTAATGGAGCAGGGCCCGCAGGTGATGCTGGACAAGGCGCACAAACACCACCACAATCTATACCAGTCTCGTCTTGGTTTTGTATACCATCACTACATGTTTCTATTGGTAATGCCTGACCAGCAACTGCTGTTATGTTATCTATAAAAAAAGTAAAATCAACTCCGTTATTCCAAATTGGATTTGCGGCATTTCCACCACTAGCTGCCCAATTTGGAAAAAAAGAAATTCTATTATATTCTCCATTGGCTGTAGATTGTCCATCAAGCATTTCGTTTAAAGTAAACGTTAATGTTTGCCATCCACTACCACCAACATAATCATTATCTGCTGTAGCTGAAGGTGCAGCTGGGTCAAAAATTAAATCATCAACTCTAACCAACATTTTAAAAGATTCTGTTGAATAAACATCAACCTGAACAGTTATGTCAGTAGTGAAATCCATAAGGTTGTCTTGCATAATTAAATCTGCTTGTTGCCAAGGATCTCCTGCAGATGAAGATATTACTTCACCAACCATGTTTGTAGGATCAACTGGATCAGCGGTAACATTGGCCGCACCTAAAGCATTAGCTGGAGTAAATACAGTAGCATCCTCAAAATCTTCTAAATTCACTTGAGCAAAACCCAAAGAGACGGTTAGAAGACAAAGTAAAAATGTAATTTTTTTCATAATCGATTATTTATTTATTATTATTTTGATACAATTACCGAATATTTATTCAATTTTAAATCATTATGAACCTATACAAAAACCATACAAAGCAAACTTTAACTACCTAACAGTATAACAAATAGTTTTTTAAATTTCTTTAATTCAGGTTATTACATGGATCTCAAATAGATAACGAACGTAATTAGGAGCAATACATAACCTGTTCTACATTTTAATTTTAAAAACTGATGGCTTAGTATCGTTATTTGTAACGAAGATAAAAGCGGTGTCCTTTTGATTTACATACTGAATAGTTCTACTATCATAAGGCACATAAAACCCACTTTCTATTGCAGACATGGATTTGAAATTATTTTTACCATCACCTAAAAGTACTGTTCCAAATCCTGCATCATATCGTGTTGTTTCTACTTCAACACCATAGTGATTTCCAACTGTGACTATATCTTTATAACCGTCCTTATTAATATCGAATACAAGTGACGATTTAACAGGAGATATTTGAGCTTCATTAGGTAATGATTGTTTAATTAATTTTCCATTATTATTAATAAGAATAATACTTTCGAAGCTCTTAATTTCGTAAACAACAGCATCGTCTACTTTGTCCTCGGGTAAAATATCTATTAATTTAGAAGATGCAAAACTATCATAATCTTTAAATTTTTCGGCCACATAAGGCATTTGCTGACTCGTACATTCTCTTCCTCTTAGTGGCACATAATCATTCTTATAAAACTTAGCAAAAACCACATCATTTGTTCCATTATTATCAAAATCATTTGCATAGACTTTAAATGGATGTTCTTCAGTAGCTTTAAACTTATTGTTTTTACCTAAGTTACCTATTACATAATCTTCATCTCCATCTCCATCTAAATCACTAGCTGTAATTGACCACCAAATACCTCTTGTATTTTCTAGGTTAAATTCTTCTGACTTATCTTCGAAAATCCCACTAGTATTTATGAGTAATTTTATTTCCATCCACTCCCCAACCAGCATAAGGTCTTCGTCATTATCATTATCAATATCTGTAAAAACCGCATCTGTAACCATTCCAATACTATTTAAGGCTGGTGCTATATCATCAGACATTTTTTTGAATTTACCATTTTCATTAATAAGTAAATAGCTCGTAGCAGGAAAAGCATAAGATCTTGAAATTAAACGCGTACCTACAAATAAATCTAAATCACCATCTGCGTCTATATCTGAAGCTTTTACACATTGTGAACTCTGTTTAATATCTGGTAAGGCTGAAATCGCGTGTGTAAAATTACCTCGTCCATCATTAGTATATAGCCTATCTTTTAATGCAGGATGTCCTGTTTTATATTCACTACCACCACTGGCAACGTATAAATCTAAATCATTATCTCCATCCACATCCACAAACAAACAGCCTAAATCTTCTGAAGCTTTATCTTTATCCCAAGGTTGTGATTTGTTTTTTATAAACTTACCACTTGTATTTTGCAAGTATAAAACTCCGCTTTGGCCTAATGCGCCTCCAATAAAAAGATCCTCTAAACCATCGCCATTAATATCTGCATTAGCTGTAAATGGTCCGTTTTGAGAAATGTTATGTGGTAATAATATTTCTTCTTTAAACTCATCAAAATCGTTCTCTTTGTGACTATAATCAATACCTAAATCAGTAGGATCTACTTGGGTAAAGAATGAATTAGTTTTTTTAATGTTTTCTATCGTTTTCTTTCCGTCACTATAATTTGCAGTAAGCGTTGTATTAGCGCTAACATTTTCGTAGACGTTAGATGTACCATTAGACCAAAAGACTTCAACTTTCTCAACTTCTACATCTTTTCCTAATCCAAAAAATAAGTTATGCTCTACAGAAGACAAGAAACCTCTAGTCACGGTATTTTCTGCCATTTGCATTTTCCCGTTATGATATATAAAAGCCTTGGCTCCAATCCCGAAGGTATTGTTCTCAGAACCTTCAATTTTTATCTTTAAGTAGTTACCTGTTGCTTTATTTTCATATACAAATGCAGACGCATCAATATTATTGGTTATGACATCTAAATCGCCATCATTGTCTAAATCGCCATAAGCCATTCCATTTGAAAAACTAAGTGTATTAAAACCCCATTTTGTTGAAACTTTTTCAAATTCTAAATTCCCTTTATTTCTAAAAGCATAGTTAGATATTGGCTGTGAAGGAGTGTCTTTACTCAGCTGAAATAAATCTTGAGCTGTTGCATTTTTACTTAAATTTTGGACTTTAATTCTATAATCATTATTATCAACATCTTTTTTAATTCCGTTAGAGATAATAATGTCTTTTAATCCGTCATTATCTAAATCAACCAACAAGCTTGCCCAACTCCAATCTGTAAAAGAAATACCAGCCATATTTGCTATATCTGAAAAACTTTCTAAACCAGTATTAATTTGTAAGGTATTAGACATATACTGGCGATGAGCTCCCGCTTCAACTAGCGTATTAAATGCTTCAGTACTCATTGAAGCCATATTTGTTTTTGAACGGTAATGATCTTCTGGCGTCATGTCTGTAGTAATTAAATCTATAAGACCGTCGTTATTAATGTCTCCAGTATCTGACCCCATACTGAGTTGTGTAATGTGTTTTAATTTTTCGTGAATTACATTTTTAAACGTTCCGTCTCCATTATTATAATACATAAAATCGGGTTCTGAATAGTCATTAGCAACATACAAATCCATCCAACCGTCGTTATTAAAGTCTGTTGCATTGACACTTAGTCCATAAGCAACATCCCTTGAAATTCCCATAGCTTCTGAAACATCTTTGTACCTTCCGTTATCATTTCTATACAACTTATCTCTAAAGAATTTAAATTGATCTCTAGGAATCTTATTAACGAGTAATAATTTTTTATCGGCTAGCTGATTGACTTGGTACATATCTAAATCACCATCATTATCCATGTCAAAGAATACAGCTTGAGTAGAAAACCCAGCATCTGCTAAACCATACAATTGAGCTGACTCAGTAAAGGTTAAATCTTGATTATTAATGTAGAGTTGATTTCTTCTGTCTTCAGCTTTTGCTGAATTTCCATTACGACTTACATAAATATCTAAGTATCCGTCAGCATTTACATCTGCCATTGTAACACCCCAAGTCCAACCAGAGTTTCTTGCTACTTTTGATTTCTTTGTGATATTCTCAAACTGAAAATTCCCTTTATTAAGATAAAGTCTATCTGCAACTTGGTTACCTCCAAAGAATACATCTGCTAATCCGTCATTATTTATATCACCTATTGCCACACCAGAGCCAACATACATTTGGCTATAGTAGTAATGATTAAAATAGGTTGACTCCTTAATTGTATTGCTAAAGTCTATTCCCGTTTTTTCTGAAGACAATAACTCTAAACCACCTACTAATTCCGAAGGATATAGATCTCGTGTTGGCTCTTCACTGCAATTAAAACAGATAGAACTTACAATCGCTATGATTATAAATTTGATCTTAGTTTCGTTCATTTTAAATAAAATTAATTTTATAAAGATATGGAATTATAAAAATTATTTTAAGAACCAATACTTAACAAATTCTTAAAATTTGAGCTTCTCATCTTTGTCCCAAAGTCCCCAATAAGCTCCAACATCACCTTCATCTCCTGTTTTCCATGACTCGTCAAAAGATGAGAAATAGAACATCTCTATATTTGCCTTAGTAGCCCAAACTTGAGCGTTTACAAAATATTTAATTGCATTTTCTTCTGATGAAAATGCACCTTTAAGACTACCTCCTTCACTTGGCCATCCTGTTTCTGTAATTATCACTTTTTTACCTCGTGCTGCATCTGTTGCTTGTCCAAACATTTGTTGCATATGACCTAGGGCACCATCAATGTGGCAACCTTCCCAATAAGGGTAGCAATTACTAAGTATTACATCACTTATATCAACTAATTCTGGATGTACTGAAAACTCATAATACGCATCTACATAACCAACAGGTACATTTGGGATAGCTTCTTTAACGCGTTTTATATAGCCTAATAATTCTTCTAATGACAAATCATTTCTGTACAGCACTTCATTACCTACAGCAGCAATATCTACACAGCCTTCCTTGGCTAATTGTATTAAACCTTCTATCTCTTTTTCATTATCTTCCTTATTGTCGCTTAACCAAGCGCCAACTAAAGTTTTCATACCATGCTTGTGAGCTATTCTAGCAACATGCTCATTACCTTCGATACAAGAGAAGGAACGCACCCATTTTGAATGTGGCTTTAAAATTTTAATTCGTCTTTCAACTTGCGCCTCTGTAATTGTATCTCCAGGCTCTTGGCCATCTTCGTACATACTAAAACAAATGCCATGCATTCCTTTATTTAGTGTTGCTCGCCATAACTTTTTTAAATCTTCATTTGAATATTTACTAAAGTCTATACCTGAGTGTTCTGTAAAATCTAAACCACTATAAATATGATAATCTTCGTTTCTGTATGACATAATTTTATATTTAATATTTGAATTAATTTCTATTTGAATTGATGTTAGCTATACTTAAGTTTTTCATCTTTATCCCAAATTCCCCAGCGTCCGCCAAGTTCTCCTTCAATCCTCACTTTCCATGACTCATCAAAAGACGAGAAGTGAAAGATTTCTACGCCCTCTTTCTTAGCCCATTCTTGTGTTTGAATAAAATATTTCATTGCGTTTATTCTTGATGGATGTGCCTCTTCATGTGCACTACCTTGACTTGGCCAACCTGTTTCGGCTATAATAACCTTCTTACCTTTAGACACATATTTTGTTAATGCATACATTTGCCTTAGATGCTCTAAAGAACTCTCAATGCCAAAACCTTCCCAAAATGGGTAGCAGTTAGCTAAAATTATATCGGTAGCCTCTACTAAGTTAGGTCTTGTGAAATACTCATAGTACGTATCGACATAACCTACTGCGATATCTAAACCTTTTAACGCTTCTTTAACTCTATAAATATAAGCAATCAGTTCTTCCTCAGACACTTCACCCCTTAAAAGCACTTCGTTACCAACAGCGGCAATATCAACAACACCTGTCTTCGCAAGTTCTATCAAGGCGCTTATTTCTTTCTCATTTCGTTCTCTGTCATCACTAATCCATGCACCAGCAATTGAATTTAGCCCCTTTTCGCGTGCCACCTTAGGGATTAATTCATTTCCTTCTGTACTGGAAAAAGATCGTATCGCATGCGTGTAAGGGGCAATAATATCCATACGACGACGAATTTGAGACACAGACAACATATCATCAGGATCTTGCCCTTCTACATATGGGCTAAAGCAGAGACCACATAGCTTTCTATTGAGGTTATCGGCAAACATTACTTTTGC
>NZ_DEXW01000050.1 GCF_002364335.1 Winogradskyella sp. UBA3174
CGTGCACGTTGTGCATAATTTTTTACAAGATTTCGATTCAATTGGAATAAAAACATTTTAATTTTTATAAAACATATGATTGTTGACTTTAAAGAAATTCCTCCAGCAAATTCTTCAGATGGTAATCAAGATCAATTTGAATTATTTGCCAGAGATTTTGTAGAAAATTTAGGATTTTTGATAATCGAACAGCCTGACAGAGGTCAAGATGGCGGTAAAGATATTTTAATTTCGGAGAAATTAAAGGGCATAAGAAAAAGCTCTGAACGAACTTGGGTTCTAAGCGCAAAACACTTTGCTCCATCAGGAAAATCAGTTGGAATAAATGATGAAATTAATATTAGAGATCGTGTAGAAAAATACAAAGCAGATGGTTTTTTTGGTTTCTATTCAACTTTACCAAGTTCTGGCTTATCTTCAACTTTTAAGGGGTTAACAAATAAATTATTCTTAGATTATTTTGATTCAGGAATGATTCAAAATGAATTAATCACCAATCCGATATTGGAAAATGTTTTTAGGGCTTATTTTCCTATTTCATTTTTAAAATTTAAATCCATTGGAGGTTATCCTGCAACAACAAAAGATTTACATACTTCATTTACAGGAGGGGATTCATTTCCCTTAATTGATTATGGCATAAATTCAGAAGGCTGGATTACACCAACATTATTAAATAGAGGAGCTTATACAATTTATGATCTTGACGTAATTATTAGTTACTCAATAGATCGCGGTGGTCCATATTTAACTCGACAAAGTTTTCCGTTTCTACATCCACAAAGCAATATTTTCTGTAATAGTTTCAAACTTGATAAGGTTATTGCTAAAGGAGAAATTTACAGTCAAATATATGCGAGAAATGGTGTATTCTTCCAAACAACTGGATTAGGCGCCTATAAGAATAATAAATCCTCTGATGAATTTATTCGAACCACAAGTAAATCAATATATAAACAAGGCCACCAGTCTAAAAGTAAAGAATTGGTATATTCTACAAATAACATAATTAAGAATTTTTTATTAAACGGTGAACCTATTGAATTTATCAAAGAATTAAAGAAAAACCAAGAGAATGATATTTATTAAAAAAACTTTGCACAACATCGGTTAAGCGCAAATAGCGGGCATTCTGGTGAAAAGTGCTATTTTAGAGACCAATTAAAAAACAACAAAGCCGACAAGAACGTGTCCCTAGTCCACTCTACTTGCCTTAACCAAGACCGTTGGCAACAAGCATTAAATAAAATTTATATGAAAAAATTGATTTTAGGACTCTCAATAATATTGCTCGGTTCTTGCAACGAACAAAAGAAGATAGAATTTTCGTTAGAAGGAAAAACTCAAGAAATCGAGAATGGAACAGTAATATTATTAGATGGTGATAATACAATTTTAGATTCTACAATTATTGAAAATAATTCGTTTGCTTTCCATACAGATTTGACTAAATCTCCTAAACAAGTAATCCTTAGGACAAAAGATTATTCACATTATAGATATTTATGGCTAGAAGACACTATCATGACCTTTGACGCAAGCAAATCAGATTTTAGTAACGCAGAAGTTACTGGTTCATACGAAGAAAATCTTAGTCAAGAATTAAGCAAAGAAACCGATTCTCTTCCAAGAGATAAACGACTTAAAATGGAGATGGAATTTGTGAAAAACCATCCAAACAGCATACATAGTTCATATATACTTTCCGTTTATTCAGCGACTTGGGGCAAAGAAAAAACTACAGAATTATATAAAAATTTTTCAAGCGAAAATAAAAATAACCAATACGGCAAGAAAATTTCGAAATACATTGAGCTTAATCAAAATCCCCAATTAGGTGAGAAATATGTGGACTTCGAAATGAAAGATACCTTGGGAAATATAAGAAAACTATCAAATTTAAAAGGTCGAGTAGTTTTACTTGAATTTTGGGCAGCTTGGTGCGGACCTTGTAGAAAAGAAAATCCCAACCTTGTCAAAACCTATGAAAAATTTCATCCAAAAGGATTTGAAATATTTGCTGTCTCTTTAGACGATAATAAAGATAATTGGATAAAAGCAATAAAAGATGATGGCTTAATATGGAATCATGTTAATGATTTAAATGGAAAAGAAAATAAGGCTTCTTTAATTTATGGTATTAGTGGAATACCAGATAATTTTTTAATTTCAGAAAATGGCGAAATCATTGGTAGAAATTTAAGAGGAGAAAAATTAAATCAAACTTTAAATGAAATCCTGCAATAATGCCGGTTGCCAACATCGGTTACCAGCAAATAGCGGGCATTCAGTTGAAAAGTGCTATTTTAGACATCAACTAACAAATAACATAGCCGACAAGAACGCGTCCCTACTCCGCGCTACTTGCGGTAACCAAGAGCGTTGGCAACAATTTTAAAACACATAATACAAAATGAATAGAGGTATTATTACAAATCCTGCAATAATGGATAGAAATGATTCTCAGAGCGTTTCTATATCTGGATCAATTTCAATAAATGATTTGAATTACTATTTACTTTACTGGGACAAAATAGTAATGCCTACAAATAACATTTTTCATGTTGGAGTACATAATGAAGAAGAATTACTAAAAACTAAAATATTAGAAAGACCGAGAATCGCATTTTCTAGTTGGTCTACAAATACTCAGAATGGTTCGTATGATCCCTTCGTAATAGCACAATCCATTGTAGCTAATGAATTAATTTCAACTGATAAAACTACTGATTGGACAATTCACCAAATTGGAGATGGAATTGCAATTGGTGACAAGCAGAAAAAAGAATTTAATTCTCTCAAGGTAGAACTACTAAAATGTTTACCTGTTCCAAATGACAATATAAACTTCCAAGAAATTCTAGATTTTAAAGATAAACGGAAAGATGAGTTACTTGAGTTACATTCAAAAATTGATGAATTATATCTCGAAATCCTTTCTTCACCAGACAAAGATTTAAAAGCAAAAAAAATAATTAATGAACTTAAAAATAGCATTGATAAAATCGATACTGTTTCAAAAGAAAGATTCAAATCAATTATCAAATATAACTTAACTACGGAATTAAATTTAAATGGTAAAGATTTGGGAATAGCAATTGCAAGCGGAGCAATTTTCGATAATTACACCTCTGGATTTTCATTACCTATTGGAACGGTTGTATCCGGATTACTTTCATTAATTAAAGTTAAAGCCAATCGTACTGCTAGCGTTGAAAAAGCAGAAAATAAGTTGAAATTAAGTTATTTAGCAAATGCTAATAGAAAGAAGATAATTTAAAACTATTGCCAACATCGGTTAAGCGCAAATAGCGGGCATTCTGGTGAAAAGTGCTATTTTAGACACCAAGTAAGAACCAACAAAGCCGACAAGAACGTGTCCCTACTCCACGCTACTTGCCTTAACCAAGACCGTTGGCAAACATTTAGAAACGCTGAATAATTAACAATAAAATTCTAAGAAATGAATATTAAAGGCTTCATAACATTTATTCTTGCATTAATCATTTTAACTTCCTGTAATCAACCAAAATCCGATAAGAAATCATTTGTATTAAAAGGTACAGTTGATGGTCCTAACACAGAATATGTAGTCTTAAGCTATACAGACAGTAGCGATGTTTACATATCCGACACATTACCAGTAAAAAATAATTCTTTTTTTAAACAAGGTTCTCTTATCCATCCACAATTGGTTTCTTTGACAAGCAATTTAACGGGTGATTATATGGAAGATCCTAATCGACTACGATTTTTTTTAGAACCAAATGAAATGGAAATCACTCTTCAGGAAGATCAATTCCCCGATGCTTTAATCACTGGTTCTAAAAGCCAAAATGAATATGAGCTGTTAGCTAAAGAAATTAAACCATATTATGAGAAAGTTAATTTAAATGTAGCTCAAAGGAAAAAGTTAACTGAGGATAACAGGGAAGAAATAGAAAAGTCGAACATAAAAATTCGAAAACTATTTGATGAAGTTAAAAATATCCAACTCAAGTATGCTATTAATAATCCACAATCATATGTAAGTGCAGAGGTAATTAATTTTCATAGTAGACAATTGCCCATTGATTCACTTAAAATGCTTTATGCCGGTCTCGACCCAATTCTAAAAGATTCGTTTTATGGTTTAGCAATTCATGAGGAAATCAAATCATATAAATTTATACCTATCGTGGATTCAGGAGATATTGCGCCTAATTTTACTTCAGAAAATAGTGATGGCAATGTTTTAAGTCTAAATCAATTTAAAGGAAAAACTGTATTGTTAGATTTTGGAGCAGGTTGGTGTGTGCCTTGTAAAGAAGAAATTCCCGAAGTAAAGAGAATTTTTGATAAGTATCATTCAAAAGGACTGGAAATTATAGGCATTTCATTTGATAAAGATAAAACCAGTTGGAAAGAAAACATAAAAGATGAAAAATTAAATTGGCACCACATTTATGTAGGATCGGACAATATACGAGAGAATGGCTCTATTAACGTATTATATCGAGTGCAGCCCATCCCAGCATACATTTTGATTGATGAAAATGGAATTATAATTGACCGCTATCGTGGTGCAGACAAGAAAGATAAAAGCTTAAAAGATTTGGAAGCAAAACTTGAAACTTTGTTATCTTCTAAATTACTTTAATTTTAAAAAAACGTTAGCCAACATCGTTTAACAGCAAATATCGGGCATTCTGATGAAAAGTGTTATTTTAGAGACCAAGTAAAAAACAATTAAGCAGACAAGAACGTGTCCCTACTCCACGCCACTTGCGTTAAACAAGACCGTTGTGCAACATTTGACAAAAAATTGAACTTTAACCTGAAATAAACCTACATGAAAAAAAATTTACTGATTTTAAGTTTTGGACTGATCATGACTTTCTGTTATTCTCAAGAAAAACTTGACATTGAAGAAGAAAGATTTAAACAACAAATTGATACAATTGTCGAAGAATTAAAATTCAACTACGAATATGACCAGGCATTAAGAGAATATATAATTTACAAAACCTTTGACAAATCTGTGACCGACAGTATTGAAAGCCTTGAAAATGAAAAAGACCGACTAAATTATATTTTTTCGACAAACTTCAAATCGGACTTGGCCAAAAGAATATGGAAAGAATTTATTCATCCTTCAGATGACAAGTTTACAGAAAGATTAATTGCAATAAGCGATTCTGTAGGTTATCCAAGTCTAAAAAGGATAAAAAAATATTACGATTCAGAACTTCCAGAAGAATTTAATCCGACAATATTTTTTGTTCATTCACGAGAAAAATATTGGAAAAAAATCAATGAAATTGCCGAGAGAGAATTTAAAAATGGAAATATGGGAAAATGTGATTATGGCTATATCCGTTGGCATACTTCAAGCAGAAAAGAAAATAAATATTTAGACGAATACGGAATAAAATATGGTGCAAATTCTAAAGGTCGTGCTGTATATATTCAAACATGTGAAGATAAATAAAAACGTTGCACAACATCGGTTAAGCGCAAATAGCGGGCATTCTGATGAAAAGAATTATTTTAGAGACCAAGTAAAAAACAACAAAGCCGACAAGGACGCGTCCCTACCCCACGCTACTTGCCTTAACCAAGACCGTTGGCATAAATACACAACATTCGAAATATGAAGAAAATTTACATCACATTTACTCTAGTATTATTTATAATTTATGAGGGTTATAGCCAAGATAGTATTGACTCGGACACTAAAAGAACAGTAATAAGTAATGGAATCGGACTAGGAAGCGTAATCGCTGGAGTAACTTCTTGGGAAAGAAATAAATCAGTATTATTAGCAATTATCCATGGTTTTTTTAGCTGGTTTTATGTAATATATTTTGTTTTAACTAGAAAAAAGAATGAAAGAAAATCATGAAAGTCAAAGAAATAATAGAGCTAATCTGACAATATTTTTTTTTACTCACCTTTAGCTTTTTAACGGATAAAATTGATAATAAGAAATTATGCATAAAAAAAGTAAATTCAATTTTTAGTTTTTTAAAGCTTTTCGACTAAAGCTGATAATGGTTTGAGCAATTGTGATAATTCAGGAAATTTAATTCGAACTTCATCGGAAACTGGAAATAATCGAATTGAATATTTATTCACAAATGAGAATTTCGATTACGCTTTAATTTGCTGAGATGGATGTATATAAAACAAAAGAATTACTAAAAAGTACTTATGCCAACATCGTTTAACAGCAAATAGCGGGCATTGTGGTAAAAAGTGCTATTTTAGAGACCAAGTAACAAACAACAAAACCGACAAGTTTGCGTCCCTACTCCCGCCACTTGCGTTAACCAAGACCGTTGCCCACAATTATGAGAAAAATCCTGCTGACATTTATAATCGGAGTTGTATTCGCAAATGGTGCTAATAAAAAAGATGAACTGACATCGGAAAACCAAAGTGATTTGGAAAAGGCACAAAGTACGAATGAAAGTGAGTTAGAATATATTGATAGATGGAATCAAATTGAACTTGCTCAAACTGATGATAAATATGGTGAATGGGGCGGTGACTCTGATATAATTTTAATATACTCTGATGGGGAAAATGTTTTTGCCAATTATTCGAGATATTTGGGCTCTTATGAACCTCCAATGCCACCAAAAGAAAACGAAAAACCAAAAAAATGGTATGAATATAAAAAGTTGGAACGCAAAATTGATAGTATCGAATTGAGCGTTGACCAAATTGGGCTGATTGAAAATGCTATTCTAGAATTGACTAAAACTAAAATTAATTCAGAGACATATCCATCTCATAGCGGATTTGTAAATAGTGTGATTTCAAGAGACTCTAGTTTGATAATAGAAGATTATCCCTCAAATGAGTGGAAGTCATTTCAGCGACTGAAAAAAAATATAATGGAAAAATAACTGTGGGCAACATCGGTTATCGCAAATACGCTGGCATTTCGTAAAAAGTATTATTTTAGTCTTTAAGCAAGAAAAAGTTTAGCCGAATTTATCACGTATACAAACCCGCTACTTGCGTTAACCAAGACCGTTAGCTCTCATTAAAATTCAGAAAAGAAGAAAGAAATTATTGTTTGAAACTTTTCAACAAAATTTTAATAAACGATTTCTTAAATTTTGGAATTTTATAAATTCAATTGAAAAACTTAGTTAAATTGACAAACGAAAGATGCCATAAAATTTATTGAAAACAAACTAGGTCGTATAAAATCGGAAAAGAAAATAAAATGAATTCAAAAAAAATTGAAAATATCTTAAGCCTAAATAACAAAGAAAGATATGATTACCTAATTCGCAAAGTATCTGATTTTGAACAAATTTATCTAATATTAGGATCACTAAATCAAATGACTGATATAAATGGACAAGAATGTTTTCCTGTTTTTCCTGAAAAGGAATTTGCAGAGATAATTATATCTCATATACCAAACGGTAAAAAGATTAAAAAATATGATTTAAATGAGTTTATTCAATGGATAAGTAAGTTTAACTCTAATGAATATAAATTTTTAGTTTTCCCTGATGAAAATATAAATGCATTAATAAAAAGTCCATTAGAATTTAAAAATGATTTGATAGAAGAATGTAAGCAATATGAATAAATAACGAGAGCTAACATCGGTTAAGCGCAAATAGCAGGTATTCTGGTGAAAAGTGATATTTTAGGCATCAAGTAACAAACAACAAATCCGACAAGAACGCGTCCCTACTCCACGCTACTTGCCTTAACCAAGACCGTTGTGGTGCATTATTCAGCAAGCTCAGAAAACCTAATTAAATTTTATTCAATCAAAAAAATAATGTAAATTTGTATCCAAGTAGATACAATATTTATGTTCTTTATTGAGAAAACAAATGAATTCGATAAATGGCTGAGAAAGCTAAAAGACTTAAAAGCTAAATCAAAAATATTATTTAGAATACAGAAATTAGAAATTGACGAACATTTTGGAGATTGCAAACCTGTAGGCGACGGAATTAGAGAAATGCGAGTGAATTTTGCGAAAGGATATCGTGTTTACTTTAAAGAAAAGGACGGTAAAATAATTGTTTTATTGATTGGTGGAGATAAGTCATCTCAAGAAAATGATATTACAAAAGCGAAAGAAATCTGGAAAAAACTAAACAAATAGAAAATATGGGAACTTCAAAATTTGACATTGCAGATTATTTAGACAGTAAGGAGATGGTCGCTGAATATCTCAATACTGTTTTAGAAGAAGGAGATAATGCAGATGTAATTAATGCAATTGGTCATATTGCAAAAGCGATTGGAATGACCAAAATATCAGAACAAACTGGATTGAGCAGACCGAGTTTGTACAAAGCTTTATCCGATGGAGCAAAACCTCAATTCGCTACAATAATGAAAGTTTTAAAAGCGATTGGCGGACAAATTCAGGTCAGTCCAAAAATGTCTGCCTAGAAAATAACGCACCACAACATCGTTTAACAGCAAATGGCGGGCAGTTTGGGGAAAAGTGTTATTTTAGAGACCAAGTAACAAACAACAAAGCCGACAAAAACGTGTTCCTACTCCACACCACTTGCGTTAAACAAGATGTTGTGCAACATTTTTGAACAAAACCTATGAACAATAAATTTATACGAACATTAATTATCATAAACGGAATTTTAATTCCCTTTTTTATTCTATATCTACTAGGAATAATAACTTACGATAATTTCAAAAAAAGGAGCCAATTGATTTATGTGATGGTTTAGTGCTTGAAAATGAAAACCTCTCTGAATTCTCTATATTAAACTCTGAACCAATAAAAATTCCAAACTCCGAACTTTACTATGTAACTGTTGAGAAAAAATATAGAAGTCAAGACGGAGAAATGGATATTGAGATTGCACATACGCCAAATATGGTTAGACAAAATACAATCAACTTTCTGTTTTTAGACAAACAACAATCTGAATTAGGAAAATTGTTACCTGGAAATGGTTCTATAACTTCAATGTCAGTTTTAAACCGATTTACTGAAAACCCTGAAGAATTAAAACAAATTAAGCACATAGCTTATTACATAGCGACAAAAGACACAAATGAAGACGGAATTATAGATAGTGCTGACCAACATTATGTTTACCTATCGGACTTAAATGGCAAGAATTTAAAAAAAGTGACTGACCGAAAAGTAAAACGATTCCGATGGTTAAATCAAGGAAAAGAAATGATATTGACCTTTGACCAAAAAGACCACAAAAATGACTTCGATTACGCTATTTATAATTTAGAAACTAATGAAATTCGTCCAACGGAGAAACTGAACGAAATTGAATAAAAAAACGTTGCACAACATCGGTTAAGCGCAAATAGCGGGCATTCTGGTGAAAAGTGCTATTTTAGACATCAAGTAGCAAACAACAAAGCCGAAAAGAACGTGTCCCTACTCCACGCTACTTGCCTTAACCAAGACCGTTGTACACCATAAAAACAAAAAAAATGAAGTTTTCCAAACTCTTATTGATATTAGGATTTATCATTTCCATTGCAGTAAATGCTCAAGGTGAATTTAAAGGCAAAATAATTTATAAGGTAGATTTCGAAATCGAGCATCCAAACATATCCGAAGAAATGCTCTATGAGGAATTTGGTACTGGAGCAATATTTCTTTATGATAATGGAAAATACTATCAAGAATATTTTGATGGAGCAACAGAATTTGACATAATGGATTCAACTTCTGGGATTTACTACAATAAGAAAAAAAACAATGACACAATATTTGTCTTTGATCCCTCATTTAGAACCGATGAATCTTTAATAAATATAGAAGAAGGTTCTAGTAACGAAATAGTGCTAGGTTATCAATGTGACTTTTTCAAAATAAATGTCAATATTGACTCCATAAATCAAAATTATTATCTAAAATTCTTCTTTACAAAAGAAATACCAATTGACGGATCTCGATTTGAAAATATCAAAAAAGGATTTGCAAATATTACCTACGGAAAGATGAATGCTATTCCAATTAAATTTGAAATTGGAGATGAGTATTTTAAAATGATTGCCACTGCTTCTGAAATAGACGAAAGCTATAAATTTGATATTGATCAAATAATCCAAGAAAAATTAAAATCCTATCCAAAGAAAAATTTGAACTAGTTTTAACGGTGTACAACATCGTTTAACGCAAATAGCGGGCATTTTGGTGAAAAGTATTATTTTAGAGACAAGGTAACAAATAACAAAGCCGACAAGAACGTGTCCCTACTCCACGCCACTTGCGTTAAACAAGACCGTTGTGTTTAATTTTTCAATTTGTATTAGTTACCAATTTTTGGTACTTTTGAATAAATCAAGTTAAAAATGGGAAAAAACACCTCCATATCGTTAGGTAATCATTTTGAGAGTTTTATAAATAATGAAATTAGTTCAGGAAAATATAACTCTGTAAGTGAAGTAATTCGCTCTGCTCTTAGACTTTTAGAAAGAGAAGAAATCAAAGAACAAGAATTGATTAAAGCTCTTGAAGTCGGAGAAAACTCGGAATTAATTGACAATTTCAATGCTTCTGAACATTTGAAAGAATTACATCGCAAAAACTTATGAGCAAGAACAACTATCTCATAAGCAAAAAGGCTGTTGAGGATTTAGAAAACATATGGTTGTTTACACTAAAAAAATGGTCTGTTGAGCAAGCCGACAGATATTATAAATTGATAATTGACGAGATTATTTTTACTTCTGACAATTATTTGACTGGAAAATCTATCGACCATATTCGAAAAGGATATCGAGTAACTAAGATTAAATCACATCTGATTTTTTATAAAAAAACGGATAATGGTTTAATGGAAGTAATTAGAATTCTTCATCAAAGAATGGACGTTAAAAGCCGACTGAAAAAATGATTTAGTGCTTCCTTATAAAATTGGTGGAGAAAAACTAAAACACAACATCGGTTAAGCGCAAATAGCGGGAAATCTGGTGAAAAGTGTTATTTTAGACACCAAGTAAAAAACAACTAAGCCGACAAGTTCGTGTCCCTACTCCTGCTACTTGCCTTAACCAAGACCGTTACATAGCATATTTTATGAAGAGACTGCTTTTATTAATAATACTGACTTCTTATCTGACAAGTTTTGCTCAGAACGAAAAAAATGATCTTTTGACCGTAGTTCTAAATAAGTTAGAAATTGAAAAAGCTGACTGCTTTGACCAACTAATTACTCATCATGATTTTGGTAATGAAACGTTGTTTGTAATTCCGACTATTTGGGAAAAAGGAGATGGTTATGCGATTTTGAATAGTAATATCATATTGATAAATAATAAGAATCATGAAATTATAGGAACATTTCAAAAAAATAACGATCTGTATACAGATGCTGTACGATTAGATAAAATAGAAATTGACTCCAGTTTATTTAGAATAAATAATGCAAAAAGTGCTTATAAATTGATATTTTCATATTCAAACAATAGTAAACCAAATCCCTATTATACAGTTAGTATGTCACTATTTATAAATGAAAAGGATTCTTTAAAAAGAATCTTGAAAGATTATAAGATAGAAACGATGAATGGAGAAACTGATACAAATTGTCAAGGAGAATTTGAAAAGCACACAAAACAATTGCAAATAATTGAAAACTCTAATCGAGAATTTCCTGAAATAAGAGTTTTAGATTCAATTAGAAACTTCAAAATCTCTGAAAACTGTGAGATGGAAGCGGTTCAAACTAAATTAATTACAGACACTTTGAGATTCCAGGTTAAAGAATACAAATACGCTATGTAACATCGGTTAAGCGCAAATAGCGGGCAATCTGGTAAAAAGTGTTATTTTAGACACCAAGAAACAAACAACTAAGCTGACAAAAACGTGTCCCTACTCCACGCTACTTGCCTTAACCAAGACCGTTAGGGTGCATTTAAAACAAAAAAATGAAAAAAAATATTTACATAATACTTTTAGTTTTTATTGTAGTTAGCTGCGAGAAATCAATTTCAGAAGCGGACAAAAAACGTGTGGCAGATTTCAATGAAAAAGCTTGGCAATACAGAGCAGAAAATGATTTAGAAAAAGCAAAAGACTATTACTCACAAGCCATAGAAATCGATCAGTCAACTACATCTATACGTTATGAACTTATCGGAGTTTATGTTGAGCAAGATAGTTTAGACAAGGCTTTCGAGCTATTAGAAGAAATTCCATCAAAACAGAAAGAAACTGAAAATTATTATCAAGTAAAAGGTGGACTTTACGAATATAACGGACAAAAGGAAAAAGCGATTGATAGCTATAAAAAAGCTTTTGAATTAACTAAAAAACCAGAAGTTAAAAATGAAATGGACCTAATGTCATTGGTTAATTATACTATGTTAGAAACTTTGGCTGGCAATAAAGATCAAGCGGTAAGCAGACTAAACAAAACTTTAGATTTGGACTGGTTATCTGAAAGTAACAAGAAATATTTAACAACTTTCAGGAATGAATTTGAATATTATCAAGGCAACGGAACTTTAGAATTCAACCCAAAAAATGATATTATCATTAAAACAACAAATTCGGACAGTATAGAATCGATATTGAAAGAAAATCATATAAATATTTCAGGAAGTAGCTCGAACAATGGAAATGACACAACCGAAATTTATATTTCTGAAAAATATAGAAAAGGAATTGAAAAACTGAACAGAAAAAACGCACCCTAACATCGGTTCCTATGAAAAGCA
>NZ_DEXW01000026.1:0-53029 GCF_002364335.1 Winogradskyella sp. UBA3174
ATGATAATGATGACTATTTGGTGCGGAATAAAGGTGAATGGGTCACAGTAGAAAAATAACAAACAACACCTACGGCAGTTCGAGTGATTCTGATTTTTTCATCAAAATTGTTTCGAGAATATTCATTACTAATGAAATAACTCTTTATCGACAGTAATTTCAAGCTTTAAAGCGTTTAAAATTCACTCGAAATAAGGATACATAAAAATTAAATACTGAAATAAATTCAGCGTGACAAAACAATAAACTAAATAAAATCCAAAACAAAACCGCTAATTAATGTTTAACACAAAAAAAACAAAACACATGAAAAATT
Organism: Winogradskyella sp. UBA3174; assembly: GCF_002364335.1. Classification (GTDB taxonomy): domain Bacteria; phylum Bacteroidota; class Bacteroidia; order Flavobacteriales; family Flavobacteriaceae; genus Winogradskyella. The sequence goes on from NZ_DEXW01000026.1 coordinate 317, forward strand.
TAAAACAGATTTTAGCGATCGGATTTATGTTCAATTTAGCACTAATATTTGCTCAGCAGCAAGCTTTTGTTACAGCTGATAATGGATTAACATTAAGAGAAAAACCAGATGTAAGTTCAGAACGGTTAGGGAAATTACATTATGGAGATGAAATAGAAATTACAGAGCAAACTAACATAGAACTTATCATTATAGATGAGGGTGAAAGAATAGCTGGGAACTGGGTTAAAATAAAAGCAAATTCAAAATCTGGCTATGTTTTTAACGGTTATCTATCTAAAGCAAGATTTACAAAAGGTATAGAAGTTCACCATAAAGGATTACAACTTAGAGTAAAGAATCTAAAAAGTAATGACGAATCTATTATCTATCCTTTTTTTGAAAAAGACACTGTTAATGTAAGTGTAGAATTAGGCGATAGTCCTGAGGGTAAAATATTAGTTATTAATAATGAAGATTACGAGAGAGTCAGTATTTTTCAACGATTTAAAAATAGTATTACCTTAATGAATGAAGATTCTAATTGTGATCTTACCGATTGGAAACATTACAATTCTGATTGGAAACCTATTATGCGTATTAATGCTTCTAAATTTAAGACACTATCTTACAGTGAAGAGGATTGGCAGAAGTTTATCAAAACAGCAATTGATGACTTAAAAACGGAAGTCATTGAGTATTGTGGTGAAGACTGGTTAAACTATGTTGAGACTATAAAAGATGTAAAAGATAATCCTATTGGACTTTCAACTTCTCGTATTTTTCTAAAAATTCTAATGACAGATTCTAAAGATAATATCACTGAAAAAATAATTGAATTTGAGATTCCGATGGGTTATTGAAAATTAAAAAAGATTTAATTCTGGAGACCTGCAAGGTTTTAAATACACTGTAGGTCTTTTTATATTTAATAATACATACATTTAAATTCCTTAAGTTCAGATCGGTATCGACTGCGCTCAACTTAATAAATTTAAAAAACACTCATGAAAATCTTTAAACCTTACTACGCAGTTATATTCACATCAACACATTCTGAAAATAGCAATGGTTATTCAGAAATGGCTATGCAAATGGAGGCTTTAGCAAAACAACAAAAAGGCTATATAAGCATAGATAGTGTAAAAAATGATGTTGGTATTACAGTTAGTTATTGGGAAAATTTAGATGCGATTAAAACTTGGAAAGCATACACTGAACATTTGTTAGCACAACAAAAAGGCAGACAACAATGGTATAATTGGTATAGCGTAAGAATTTGTAAAGTAGAGCGTGAATATGAGTTTACTTCAGTCTAATTTAAGACTAATTTTTTAACGTAAAATGCCCTTTAAACTCTTGTCCATCTATTTTAATAACATACCAATAATCTGAAGTTGGTAAACGGCTGTTATTAAAGGTACCATCCCAATTCACATTTCTATTAATTGCAGAGAATAGTAATTTACCATAGCGGTCAAAAATATAAACTTCAGTAGAGATGAAAAACTCTAAAATATTTAAAGAAAAGAAATCATTATCTCCGTCACCATTAGGAGTCATAAACTTCGGAATAAAGAAATGCAAATGCTCTTGAATCACTACAAGATCACATTCATTAGACTTCACATAGATTGTATATAAACCACTTTGTCTATTACTAAAGATGTTACTCGTTTGAAAATCTATCCCATCTAACGAATACAAATAATCACCATCATTAAGAAGATTAATAATTATGGTACTCCCTTCTGACACTACACTTTCAATAATAGGGTTCTCAATAGCAGTTATAATAAATGTTATAATCTCTGTAAAACAGCCATCTGTTATTTCAACTTCATAGCTTCCTGCAGAATCTATTGTAATTGATGATGTCATTTCACCAGAGTCCCAATCGTAAGAAGGATTTATAATAGATGATGTTGCTTGTAAAAGTAGCGTCTCATTTTCGCAAAGCGATAAAAATTCATCTCTAAAATCTAAGGGTTGCGTACCTGTAATTTCCCATATACAAGATACCTCACTAAATGTAGCTGTTTCCCAGCATTCTAAATTAGTGGGTTCTAATGATTGTGTGCCTGAAATTTCCCAACCACATGTAGCATTATTAAACGTACTAATTTCCCAACATTCTAAATTGTTTGGTGCTGGTGGTTGTATCCCTGTAATCAACCACGAGCAAGATACAATACTAAAGGTTGTCGATTGCCAACACTCTAAATTGTTTGGTGTCAATGGCTGAGTTCCCGAAACTTCCCAAGTACAAGTTGTATTATTAAATATTGCAATTTCCCAGCATTCTAAGCCTGTTGGCATAGCTGGTTGTGTACCTGTAATATCCCAAATACATGTGGCATTATTAAACGTAGTAGTTTGCCAACACTCAATCGCAGGTTGCACGGGTTGTGTTCCTACTAATACCCATGCACAAGTGCCATTATTAAATGTCGTAGTTTGCCAACATTCTAAATTTGTTGGAGCTACTGGTTGTGTTCCATTAACATCCCAAACACATGTTATATTATTAAAAGTAGCTGTTTGCCAACATTCTATTGCTGGTTGAGCAGGTTGTGTACCTGTAACTTCCCAAATACAACTTGTATTATTAAAATTAGCCATTTCCCAACATTCTATCGCTGGTTGAGCCGGTTGTGTACCTGTAACTTCCCAAATACATGTGGTATTATTAAAGGTAGTAGTTTGCCAACACTCAATTGCAGGTTGTATAGGCTGGGTACCTGTTACCGACCAACTACAAGACACATCATTAAAAGTAGCAATTTGCCAACATTCTATAACTGGTTGTGCTGGTGCTTGTGTTATAATAATTTGAAAAATATCGGAAAATGTAATACAATCTGCATTATTTAAATTAGCAGCAAACTCGGCGACTTTAGCTCTGTAGAACGAAGTTGTAGTAACACCTGTTACTGTAATGGATGCATTAGTTTCTCCAACTAAATCAACCCAAGTAATACCATCTGTACTTACTTGCCATTGATAAAAATGACTATTAAAAACTGCATTATCTGGTATCGCAGTAATGGTATCAGAATAAGGTGATATGCTACTACATAGCGAGGCATTATCGTTATTATTAGAATCTTCAACCGCAATAGAATCACCACAACTTTTAAATACAATATCATCAATTGCTAAATCGTTTCCGCATCCGCCAGACCCATTATTAAGCATTTTTAATATTACAGAGGTCTGTGCTGGTAGCGACTGAAACACAAGAGCATACTGATTCCAATCTGGTGCAGTAGTACTCGTAATATTACCGGTTGTACCTGAGGCTAAAAGATTAGTATCTGTGTTATCCCAAATTTCAAATCTCACATTAATAGGAATAACTCCTGCTCCACAAAACCCTCCTGCTGGCGACAGATTAATCAGCCATGATGAAAATTCGTAAGTTGTATTTTCGCAAAGACCATTAATAGTTGTTCTGTAAAATTCACCAGCCGAAAAATCAGAGTTAATGATAAGCATTCTTCCATTTGTGTCATTTGGAGTATGATCATTTATATCAAACCAATCAAAGTAATTTGAATTACTAGAAACGGTGTAAAGACCATCATTTGGGTTTTGATTATTAGCATACGTATAAGTAGTAGTGCCCGGAGGTAATTGAGAATCTTGTGTTCCTGTACCAAAGTTTTCGGAAAATATTGGATCACCAGAATTACCTTGACAAAACCCTAATTGCGCATGCAATCCTTTTGAGAAAAAAGAAATACAAAAAATTATGAGTACTTTATGATCTAAGAAAGTGTTTCGCACGTTTAAATATATAGATAAGTTTGTGTAATAATTTTGACTTTTCGATGAAAAGATCATAAAAGCTACTTTTGTATAGTACATGTATAGGTTAATTAAATATTTTAAACGACATAGAATAAAATCTGTAGTGATTTCTGTTCTACTTATAACTTATTATTTCTGTTTACCTCAGCAATTATTTAAAGATCCTACTGCAACGGTTATTACAAGTCATGCAGATAAATTACTAGGTGCAGTAATTGCTAAAGATGGGCAATGGAGATTTCCAGAAAGTGATGCTATACCAGAAAAATTTAAAACTTGTATTCTCCAATTTGAAGACGAATATTTCTATAAACATCCTGGTTTTAATCCAGTTTCGATATTTAAAGCTTTAAAACAAAATTTAAGTTCTGGTGATATAAAACGTGGTGGCAGTACTATTACACAACAAGTCATTCGCTTATCGCGAAAAGGACAGTCTAGAACTTATTTTGAAAAGCTAAAAGAAATAGTTTTAGCAACACGACTAGAATTAAGGTTATCTAAAAATGATATCTTAAAGCTTTATTCTAGTCATGCGCCATTCGGTGGAAATGTAGTGGGAATTGATGCCGCATCTTGGCGTTATTATAACAGAAACGCGACAGATTTATCTTGGGCAGAAAGTGCAACTTTAGCTGTATTACCTAATGCACCAAGTCTAATTTATCCAGGGAAAAATCAAAAACGCCTTTTAGAAAAACGTAATCGTTTATTGAAAAAGCTTTTTGATAATGGCACACTAGATAAGCTGACTTATGAGTTGTCTATTGCTGAAGGCTTACCTCAAAAACCTTATCCGCTTCCGCAAATAGCGCCTCATTTGCTTCAGAAAATAGCTAGAAAAAACAGAGGGAAGCGCATAAAAACGACGCTTAATATTACTTTGCAAGAGCAGGTCAACGGTATTGTAAAACAGCATTATAATGTATTAAAACAAAATGAAATTTATAATATTTCGATTTTAATACTAGACGTAAATACACGAAAAATTTTAACCTATGTCGGAAATTCTCCAACTGATAAAGCACACCAAAAAAGTGTAGATATTATTGACAAACCTAGAAGTACAGGAAGTATTTTAAAGCCTTTTCTATATGCTTCTATGCTTGATGCTGGTGATTTATTACCAAATACTTTAGTCACAGATGTACCAACGCAATTTGGGAGTTATAAGCCAGAAAATTTTAATAAATCTTATGATGGTGCAGTACATGCCAATGAAGCTTTGTCCCGCTCATTAAATGTGCCAGCAGTTAGGATGCTTCAGAGTTTTGGTTTAGACCGATTCTATAATTATCTCAAACAATTACAGCTTAAAGATTTAAAATACAACGCCAATCATTATGGTTTATCCTTAGTACTTGGAGGTGCAGAAAGCAACCTATGGGATTTATGTAAAAGTTACGCTGCCATGGCTTCAACTTTAAATCATTTTAATACCAACTCTAGCCAGTACTTTAGTAATGAATTTTGTCAACCTACTTATAATTTCAAAACAGATATTGACTTCGGAAAACTATCTACAGAGAAAACTATTTTTGACGCGGCTTCTATTTTCCTCACTTTTGAAAGTATGAAACAAGTAAACCGACCTGAAAGTGATGAAAGCTGGGAATTTTACGATTCTTCGCAAGACATAGCTTGGAAAACAGGTACAAGTTTTGGTTTTAGAGATGCTTGGGCTATTGGTACTACAAAAGATTATGTTGTTGGTGTTTGGGTTGGCAATGCAGATGGAGAAGGACGACCAGGTTTAGTTGGTGTACAAACTGCAGCTCCAATTCTATTTGATGTGTTCGATATGTTGCCTAAAAGCGACTGGTTTACTAAACCGTATGACGAAATGCTAGAAGTAGATATCTGTAAAAAAAGTGGTTATAGAGCGTCATCAATTTGTGATGATACTGAGCTTAAGTATGTTCAAATTAGTGGGCAAAAAACAGAACCTTGTCCATTTCATAAATTGATGCATTTGGATGTTTCGGAACGTTTTCAAGTGAATTCGTCTTGCGAATCTGTTTCAAATATTATCAGTAAACCGTGGTTTGTCCTGCCACCTTTACAAGCCTATTATTTTAAAAGCAAAAATCCTTTTTATAAAATTGTTCCACCATATAGAAGTGACTGCGATAAAGCTTCTCAAGTCTCAATGGAGTTTATTTATCCCAATCAGCAAAGCACAATATTCTTACCGAAAAGCTTTGACGGAAATACAAATGATTTAGTTTTAAAAGTCGCACATTCAAAACCAGAATTGGAACTGTATTGGTATATTGACAGTACATTTGTTGGTAGCACGCAAGATATTCATGATATGGCAGTTATACCAACTGCTGGAGACCACATCATTACAGTTATGGATGAATTAGGAAATGAAATAAAGCATAAAATTACTATTTCTGAATAATTACTTTCATACACAAATCCTTACTTTTGTGCTTATTAAAACACTAAATTAATTATGGAAACTGTTCAATTTATACATTCTTACTGGGCTTATTTAGTACTATTAGTTTTAGTAGCTGCTACTTTTAATGCACTATTTAAGTTTATTGGCGATAAAGAATTTGATGCAAAAGATTTTAGAATATCCCTTTTTGCACTTATTACAATGCACATTCAACTTTTGATTGGTGTTGTACTTTACTTTACTAAAGGTTATTTTGATGAAAACAGTATTGGTGAAGTCATGAAAAATGACAGTTTAAGAAAATTAGCGGTTGAGCATCCAACAACTATGATTATAGCTGTAGCATTGGTGACAATTGGCTATTCCAAACACAAAAAGAAACTCGTTTCTAAGCCAAAATTTAAGATGCTAGCTGTTTTTTACTCTATTGCTTTAGCTTTAGTTTTATATATGATTCCTTGGAATCTTTGGTTCTAAAAAAAAGGTGCAAATTTAATTTGCACCTTTTTTTTATAATTTCTTTTCAGAATTAATCCTCTTTTACTTCTTTAATTAAGTAGACATATACAGGGAAGTGATCACTGAAGCCATCTGTAAAACCCCCATCAGCAAAACTCCTAAATGGATAACCTTCATATCTTCCGCGCTTATTAGTTAAATACGCTTTATTGTAAATTCCTGCTTTCCAAAATCTAAAAGACGAATAATCATCATCTAATAAAGGTTTCGTCATCATTATCTGATCAAATAAACTCCAAGCATCTCTATAAGCTGTAGTTCCATAGCCTTTCTCGGTAAACATTTTTTCGAAAGGGTTATAAATACCTTTTAAAGGCACTTTCGTTTTATCTTTTTCTGCTTTCAAGATTTTTTTAACACTTTCGTTTGTTGGGTCATCATTTAAATCACCCATAGTAAAAATCTTAGCATAAGGATCAACAGATTGTATAGAATCAATAATGCTTTTATTTAACTTTGCAGCTCCAACTCGCTTAGATCTACTTCTTGCCTCTCCACCACTTCTTGATGGCCAATGGTTTACCAAAATATGTATAAGATCACCATCAAGCTTTCCACTTACTAATAGTTGATCTCTTGTATAGACTCTTTTTCGAGTTAAATTATCATAAATTAATAATTCGTGGGAACTTGAATCTGTAGGTTTAAATAATGCCTTTTGATATAATAACGCAACATCGATACTTCTCCTATCTGGTCCTTCAAAATGAATAATTCCATAATCCTTAGCTAACAATAAAGGATCATTAACTAAATCTTCTAAAACTTTTCTGTTTTCAATTTCGCAAACACCAATAATAGCTGGAGAATTGTTTGCTCTATCACTACCGATATTAGCAACAACACGAGCCATGTTTTTAACCTTCTTTTTATAAATTTCTGATCGATTGGCTTTAATCTCCATCATAGGACTCGCCTCATCATATTTTAAGGGGTCATTTATAGTGTCAAATAAATTTTCTAAATTATAGAATGCTACTGTATGAATTTTAAAACGTTTTTCTTGTTGTGACCAAACATTCGAAATACAGACTAATGCAAGTAAGACAAGACATGATTTTAATATTTTCATTTAATTTTTTTTATTATTTTAAATAAATAAAATAAAACATTTTTTTAAAAATTATATTTTTTTTAACGCTGTTTTATTCTTTCGTATTATCTAATTGTTATATCCAAAGCAAAATGCTTGCCAAAAATATGATATTATTATAAAAAATGTACATTTGCACGCCTTAAATAAGTTTTATTAAGGCATACTAACAATCAATTTTAATATTAGGCATGAAAAAAAGTTTTTTACTCTTTCTGTTCGGAATCGCCTTTTCTTTGACAAATTTTGCACAACAAACAATTGTTAAAGGAAGCGTTTTAGACGGAACTACAGGAAATCCAATTCCTGATGTAACTATCACTATTGAAGAAACTAGACAAACTACAAAAACAAATGGGAGAGGTGAATTTAGTTTTACCACAAACGTTCCACTTGGTGAGCAAGTTTTGAAAGTTGAAATCGTAGGGTATGTTACCAAACGTTATCCAATTATTGTAAATGAAGGTAAAACTGTTGATATCAGCGGTATGACTTTAGATTACGATAGTAGTGATAAAAAAGATTTGTTCATTATTTCAATTTCAGATGATAATTTGAATAGTGAAGACGACGGTTTAACAGATAATATTTCTGGTTTACTACAAGCATCGAGAGATGTATTTCTAAATGCTGCTGCTTTTGACTTTAGCGCAACATTCTTTAGACCAAGAGGTTTAGATAATGCTAATGGTAAAGTCCTTATTAATGGTATAGAAATGAATAAGCAATTCAGTGGACGTCCGCAATGGGCTAACTGGGGAGGTTTAAATGACATGCAACGAAACCAAGAATTTTCAATGGGTATGTCTGCCAACGATTACAACTTTGGTGATTTAGCTGGTACTAATAACATTATAATGCGTGCTTCAAAATATAGAAGAGGCGGACGTATTTCTTATGCTTCAGCAAACAGAAGTTATCAAGGAAGAGTCATGGCAAGCTATAACTCTGGTATGCTAAAAGATGGCTGGTCATATTCTGTTTTAGGATCACGTCGTTATGGCGAAAGCGGCTTTGTAAATGGTACGTTATATGATGCTAATTCGTTTTTTGTTGCGGTTGAAAAACAAATCAATGAAAAACATAGTTTAAACTTTACTGGTATTTATGCTCAAAATAGACGTGGACGATCTACAGCACTAACACAGGAAGTAAATGACCTTAAAGGAAGACAATACAATCCGTTTTGGGGTGAATTAAACGGTGAGCAACGTAACTCTAGAATGCGTAAAACAGATCAACCTATCTTAATGTTGAATCACTTTTGGGATATTTCTTCTAAAGTAAGATTAAACACTAATGTGGCATATCAATTTGGTGAAATTGCAAATACTAGGATTGATAATGGTGGTACTAGATTAGTAACCGTAGGAAATGAAAATGTGTTTTTAGGTGGTGCTCGTAACCCGGACCCAACGTATTATCAAAATTTACCTAGTTTCTTTTTACAAGATCCAAACCCAACAGCATTTGATTATCAACAAGCATTTGTTGCTCAAGAAGCATTTGTTAATGACGGACAATGGAATTGGAACGCACTTTATGAAGGTAATGCAACACTAAGAAACCGAGGTGGTAACTCATTATATGCAGTACAAGCAGATGTTGTTAATGACCAACAACTCTCTTTTAATTCTATTTTAGATGCAGAGTTGGCAGAAAATATAAGATTAAACGCATCACTTAATTATAGACATTTAAAAAGTGAAAACTTTGCTCGTGTTGAAGATTTACTTGGAGGTACAGGATATCTTGATGTAGATTTCTTCGCAGATGAAGATGAGACCGCCATAGATGATGAAGTTGCTTCAAATTTAGCGCAAAGTGATTTGCGTAATCCAAACCGTATAGTTGGTGAAGGTGATCGTTACAAGTATAACTACATTATGGATGCAGACGTTGTAAGCGCATTTACACAAGTCCAATTTAAATACAATAAAATAGACTTTTATGTGGGTGCTAATGTTTCGCAAACTAATTATCAAAGAACTGGTCTATATGAAAACGGTTTTTTTGAAGGGGGCGGTAATAACGGATCTTTTGGAAAAAGTGATAAATTAGATTTTACCAATTATGGTATTAAAGGAGGGTTTACTTATAAAATAACAGGAAAGCATTTATTAGATGTTAACGCAAGTTACTTTACTAAAGCGCCCACCTTAAGAAATGCTTTTAGCAACGCAAGACAAACTAACGCATCAGTCATTGGTCTTGAAAGTGAGAATATTCAATCTGTTGACGCAAGTTATATTTTTAGATCTCCGAAAGTAAAAGCAAGACTTACAGGGTTTTATTCTGGCTTTAAAAACGGAAGTGATATAGGGTTTTATTTCACTGAAGACTTAGCCGGCTTAGGTATTGATTCTGGTGATGCATTTGTACAAGAAATCTTAACAAATGTAGAACGTAGGCATGTAGGTATGGAATTTGGTATTGAGGCGCAGGTGACTCCAACTATTAAACTTAAGGGAGCTGCTTCTATAGGACAATATACATTTCAAAATAATCCAAACCTATATTTAACAAGTGTAGATTTTGATGGCCCATTAACTTTTGGAGATGGAACAACACAATTAGAAGACTATCATGTCTCTGGTGGACCAGAACGCGCATTTCAAGTAGGTTTTGAATATAGAGATCCTAACTTTTGGAATATTGGAGTTACAAGTAACTTCTTCTCTAATGCGTACGTAGATGTAAGTAATTTAGCGAGATCTGCAAATTTCACCTCAGATTTTGATGGAAACACATTTAATGATTACGACCCAGTCGTTGGTAAAGAATTATTAAAGCAAGAACAATTTGATGATTATATGCTGGTTAATATTGTTGGAGGAAAGTCATGGAGAATTGACGATTACTTTGTAGGCTTCTTTGCAACCATAAATAATGTGTTTAATGAAGAATACAGAACAGGTGGTTTTGAGCAATCGCGATTATCAAATTTCCGAAGAATACAAGAAGATAAGTCTAGAGATAACGGTCCTATTTTTGGATCAAGATATTTCTTTGGCGCTGGTACCACATATTACCTTAACGTATATGTAAGATTTTAAGCAATGTTAGAACAAAATAAAAAATACAACATGAAAACTTTAAAAATTAACAAACTAATACTATTACTTGTTGGGTTAGTAGTATTTAATAGCTGTGTACAAGATGATGATTTTGATACACCAAATTTAACGATTGAAGAACCTGTACTAGATGGTGGCGAAATTAATATTAGCTCTGTATCTGGATCTTTAGCCCAAGAACAAATAGATGAAGGTTTAGATGACAATGGAGAATTAAATTATGATGAAGATGGAGTACTTTACACGTATCCTACAGATGGACCAAATCAATATGTCGTAGGTTATGTGGTTTCATCTGATGAAGCTGGTAACTATTTTGAAGAATTAATTATTCAAAATGCACCTGAAAATCCAACATTTGGACTAAGAGTACTTGTGGATGTTAATCCTTTATTTGTACGTTACGAAGTTGGCCGCAAAGTTTTTGTTAAAGTTAATGGCTTAGTTGCTGGTATATCTAATGGAGTTTTAACTCTAGGTCCACAAGATGGTGATCGTGTAGGCAAAATACCTGCTGCATCAGAAGGTGATTTTATTTTACGCTCTGCTGAAATAGCAGATATGGTACCACTTCCGTTAACTGTAGCTGGTTTTACTAATGACAAAACAAATATTTTAATACAACTTGAAGATGTTCAGTTTAATGTAAATCAAGCATTAGGTACTGAAGATAGTGGCCCATTATCATTTGCGTCTGAACCTTCAGATCAGTTTGATGGTGAACGTATTTTAGAAGATTGTTTATCTGGCTCATCTACAGTTTTTGCTACTAGTACATTCGCAGACTTTAGTGGATTAACGTTACCTGCTGGAAGAGGTTCTATGACGGCTGTTTTACAGAAAAACTTTTTTGGTGATGAATTTAATGTCGTTATAAATACTCCTGAAGATATGGATCTAAGCAATGAAAATCGTTGTGATCCAGCAGAATTCCTTATCAGCGATGTCCCAACAGATTGTGATGACACCGTCGTAAGTGGAGCAACAACTATTTTCTCTGATGATTTTCAAAATTACGATAATGCAGGTGAACTTACTGCAGCAGGTTGGTCGTTGATTAATGTTAGCGGAGGCTCTTATACATGGGGAGTTAGCGGATTTGGTGGTAACACTTACGTAATTGGTAATGCTTTTGGTACTGATGAAGCTGATATTGATACTTGGATCGTTTCACCAGAAATTGATTTAGATAATACAACAGAAGATGTTTTAAATTTCGATATACAAACCAATTTTAATGGCGGTGAAGTAATGTCTGTATATATATCTACAGATTTTGTTGATACAGCCACAGACTCAAACTGGTCTCTATTAGAGGATGTTACAATTCCTGATGGCCCTGCTAGTGGTTTTGGTACATTTCAAGCAGCAGGACCAGTAAACTTATCTTGTGTTTCTGGTACAGTAAGAATAGGATTTAGATATACTGGCTCTGATCCAGGCGCTACAACTAGATATCACATAGATAATGTAGAAGTTTCAGGCAATTAAGACTTAAAATACTATACTTAAAAAGCCACATCTTTAATTTAAAGAATGTGGCTTTTATTTTATGAAATCAAAAAAAAACTATGTTAGATAATTTTTACATCTCTGTTTTTAATTATTATAAGAAGGCTTTAGGTAAACGAAGTCTCACTGTTGCTTTAGTTTATATAAATTTTTTAGAAGTATCAATTCTACTTGCTTTGGCTTCTTTTTTTTTAGCGTTTGCTAGTCAAATGAAAATGACAACAATGTCTTTAACTAAATTCTTTGTGCTCTTTAGTTTAATTACTGTTTTTGTTATTTTTAAAAACTGGATGCGTTATAACGGAAGAAAAAGAAACATACTTAATGCCAAGATAAAATCTAAAAGTATGGCTATCTATTTATTATGGCTTCTCCCAATTGGATGTCTTCTAATTGGTGTTATTTTATTACAAGTACAATAAAAAACACCACCCATTAGGGTGCGCTTTAGTTATATTTAGCTGAGAATTACTCAGCTTATTTTTCTTTATTACAACAGTCTTTTGTGCAATCTTTGGCACATGCTTTTTTGTCTTTTTTAGCATCATCTGTGCAACATGCCATTTTACAATCTGGCTTACAAGTTTTTGCTTTAGCTGCATTACCAAAGTCTTCAACTTTATGCATATCTTTTACCTTATAAATATCTGCAACACTAACCACTGTCTCTATTAATGATTTTGGTGAGACTTTAGCTTCATCATATTCTACCATAGCTATACGATTATCAAAATCTACTTTTGCAGATTTCACACCTTCCATCTTAGCCATCTTTTTTTCTATTGTCTTAGCACATCCCATAGAACACGTCATACCTTCAATACCGAATTCTACTCTTGCATAAGTAGCATTTGGATCTAAAGTTTGAGCGACATCTCTTTTTGTAACTTCAACTTCTACAGTTTTAACTTCAGGCTCAACATCGTTTTTACAAGAAACAACTAATGTGCTTATAAACGCAACAACAAATATTTTCTTAAGGGTATTCATAATTAGTAGATCTATTAAGTTTTTTGATAAATCTAACAAACTTAATGTTTCTTGCAAAATAATTAACGATTTTTGTGATGCTTAAAGATAGCTTTTGTATGAAGAACCTTAATGTTAAGTGGATTTATCTTTTAATATTGTCTGTGATTTGGGGAAGCTCATTTATCTTAATCAAAAAGTCGCTTTTAGGACTAACAGCATATCAACTTGGTGCATTACGAACTATAATAACGGGTGTGATTTTGCTGGCATTTGGTTTTAATACGTTAAAAACGATACCTAAATCTAAGTGGAAGTGGCTTATGGTTTCAGGGTTTTTGGCTTCTTTTTTACCATCATTCTTTTTTGCAATTGCAGAAACTGAAATTGACAGTAGTGTGGCTTCCATATTAAATTCTCTTGTTCCTTTAAATACAATATTACTTGGCTTTGCTGTATTTAAAATAGCGTCAACCAAACGACAAATTTTAGGAGTAATGATAGGTTTTATAGGTACTGCTATTTTAATTTTAAAAGGGTCGGATCTTAATCCAAATCAAAACTATTTGTATGCTGGCTTTGTAATTGTTTCTACAATTATGTATGCCATCAATGTTAACATTATTAAACGCTATTTACAAGATGTAAAACCACTAGCTATTGCAGCAGGAAATTACGTATTCATCCTCATACCTGCCATTATTATATTATTATTTACTGATTTTTTCAGTGATGAGAGACTTAATAATCCTAACCTACCAAATGCACTAATGTATGTTACTATTTTATCTGTATTTGGAACAGCTTTCGCAAAAGTATTATTTAACAAATTAGTGCAACTATCTACACCAGTATTTGCATCATCTGTTACATATGTAATGCCAATTGTAGCATTACTATGGGGTATTTTAGATGGTGAGTCTTTTAGTCTTATTCAAGGCTTAGCTGCCTTATTAATACTGGTTGGTGTTTACTTATCACATAAACGTAAATCATAAAAAAACCGAAGCGAAAGCTTCGGTTTTTAATATAGTCTAAACTAAAAATGATTAATCGAAATCTGCATCTGTAACAGCTTCATTAATTTTAACCTCCTTTAACTTAAAAACAACAGATTGTCCCATCATTGTCGCTTCTCTTGTTTCAGGAAATTTAATTCCATTATAGTCTTTATAATCCTTTAAAATAGCATCTTGACTTTGCGTCTGTCCTTCCATTGTTGTATTCTGAACTTCTTTTACTTTAAGTCCAGATTCTACATCATAGTATAATACAAGAGAAACAACTTCTCCAGGCACTTCTAATACATACGCATTCTTACCATCTATTTCTTCCATTCCAGTAAGTTTTACTTTATCAGAATTTAAAAGATTAGCTTCTATAAATAAACCAGCCATCATCTTCATATCATTAGCCATGTTTTCTGGTAATGGGTTTTTATTAGCAAATGCTGATTCTTGTGTAGCAACAAGTGCCTGCACTTGGTTTCCGTTGGCATAAAGGTTTTGAGCCATTTTACCATCAATACGCTTTTCTTCACTCACAACTGTAGCACCCATTGCAGTTGCTTCATATTTTGTCATGATTGATTTTAAAGTAGACATTTTATCCTTAGCACCTACAGCTTGTAAATAATTGTTTAATACAGACGTTACAGATACTCCTTCGGGCTTTACGAAAGTTGAAGGACGTTCCGTTGGATTAGCTTCTTTATCGAAAAACTTAACAGGTAGCTTTTTGCCATTCCATTCCATTTTTTCAACATTCTCTAAAACATCTGATGCTTTACCTACTAATACAATACGTGCTTTACCATCGTCAAAATATTTATTAGCAACACGCTTTACATCTTCTTTGGTTACGGCATCTATATTAGCAATAAAGTTTTTGTAAAAATCTGCTGGCAAATTATTTGTTTTAATACGCAATGCACGTCTTGCAGAAACCGCCTTGTCTTCTGACTCTAGAATAAAACTACCTAAAAACTTAGCCTTAGCATTTTCTAAAACTTCCTCATCAACAAACTCTGTTCTTATCCTTTTAATTTCTTTTAAAGTTTCTACAACAGCACTGTCAGTTACTTCGTTTCTTACTTTTGTTGTTGCTCTAAAAGATGAGTTATAATACCTCCCTGTGCCTAAAGATGATCTCGCACCATACGTATATCCGTTAGCTTCTCTTAAATTCATATTTAAATAAGATCCAAATGCACCGCCTAAAATATAGTTTGCTACTAGAGATGCATGGTAATCTTTATCACTCATTTTTAAAGGAGATACACTCATTACGGCTAACTCTGTCTGCACTGCATTAGGAACATCTACAAAGTTAACTTCAGTTGTTGCAACATCTTCAAAAGATGGGTAAGTTGGAGTTGCTACGCTTCCTTTTTCCCAACTCTTAAAATACGACTTCAACAATTTTTTAACTTGTTTTTCTGTAATATCACCAGTAAAGACCATATAACCATTAGATGGTTTAAAACGTCCATTATAAAAATCGTTAACATCTTGCAACGTTACCTTAGTTACGCTTTCTTCTGTAACCATTTCACCAGCAGCATGATTCTTACCATAGAATAAAGCACTTCTCACTTCACCTGCGATTGCTGCCGCACTATTTGCATTATTCTTTATACCTTCTATTAATTGTTCTCGTTCAAAATCTAACTCTTTCTGAGTGAATTTTGGTTGCAAAGCCGCTTCTGCAAAAAGACTAAAAACTTGATCTGTGTACTTTGAAAGACAGAAACCAAAACCACCATTAAGGCTAACATTAATGCTTGCCCCAAGAAAATCAACTTTTTCGCTGAATTCATCTTTTGTTGATAATTGTGTTTCCTTTCCCATTAAAGCACCAGTCAATGACTGAACACCAGCTTTCTCTCCTTCAAAAACAGGAGGAGTATTTAAATTTAAAGTCCAATTAACAGCAGGAAGCTTTGTATCCGTAACCACTAATACCGTTAAACCATTCTTTAATGTAAATTCTTTGGCTTCACCAAGGTTAACTTCTGGTGTTGGGCCTGAGGCCGGAATTTTAGATCTGTCTATTTGAGCAGTTGCGGTAAATACCGTAAAAACTGCTAAAAGTGAATATATTATATATTTTTTCATGTTTACTAAGCTTATTTTATTTTTTATCGTTTGTTGGTTCTGTACCTGCCAAGTATTTAATCTCTACACGTTGGTTAGGATTTAAATATTTGTTAGCAACACGCATAATATCTTCGCGAGTAATAGTTCTATAAATATCTAGCTCTTTATTTATACGACTTGTATCCCCTTGTAACATTTGGTAAGTAGCAAGTGAAGATGCAATACCCTCTACACTAGAGTTAGCATTAACAAACCTTGTTTCAAACTGGTTTTGTAATTTCTGATATTCTTTTTCTGAAATTAGTACGGTTTGTAACTTTTTAATCTCGTCATCCATAGTCGCTTTAAGACTATCCCAGTCTGGCTCACCTTTAATTAAAGCACCCATTGTATAGGTTCCGTAATCTTGGTTAGCTTGGCCAAAAGCCAAAACTTGTACAGCCACTTTATCTTGGTCTACCATACGCTTATACATTCTTGAGCTATTTCCACCAGTTAAAATCGAAGAAATATAATCTAAAACATAGGCGTCTTTTTCTACAGATTTTGGTGTAATATAAGAGAAAATATATGCTGGTATTTGAATATTAGAATCGTATTCAGTCGCATATCTTGTTTCTATTATGGCTGGCTCTACTATTTTCTTCCTAACATTTGCTTCAGCTTTATTTTCAATTGTCCCAAAATAATCAGTAATCATTTTTTTAGTTGTTGCAAAGTCAATATCTCCTGCAACTACTAAAGTTGCGTTATTGGGATTGTAATATTGATTATTGAATTCTTGAAACTCATTAAGTTCAGCAGCATCTAAATCGTCCATAGATCCAATAACAGAGCGACCGTATGGATGCGTCTTAAATAGGTGCTTATCTACACCTGTTCTGTAAATGATCTTACCATAAGGTGAATTATCTATACGCTGACGCTTTTCTTCTTTTACGACTTCGTTTTGAGTATCCACACCAATCTTTTCAATTTTTGGGTGTAACATACGCTCACTCTCCATCCAAAGACCAACTTCTAATTTATTAGAAGGAAAAGTTTCATAATAAAAAGTTCTGTCTTGAGATGTGTTGGCATTGTTTCTTCCACCATTAGCAGAAACGATATTAAACCATTCGCCTCGCTCTATGTTTTCTGTTCCTTCGAATAAAAGGTGCTCAAAAAAGTGTGCAAAACCAGATCTACCCGGAATTTCATCCTTAGCACCAACTTGGTACATAACACCTACAGTTACAACTGGCGCTCCAGTTTCTTGGTGTAAAATGACGTGCAAACCATTATCTAATTTGTACTCCTCAAATTCTACTTTTTGCGCGTTGGCATGAAACCCAACGAGCAACGAAAGTGCTAGAATAAATAAGCTTTTTTTCATTATTAAGTGTGTTTAAAGTTTTTAATTGTTTTAATGTTTGTCTTTACTAAATGTACTTTGTTACATAAAGCCCTACAAAAATAAGGAATGATTGCCCTTTTTTAACATAATAAAATGTGAAAAGTATCTTAATTATACCTTTAAACTTGAAGTTCTAATTAGTCCTATTTAAGAACTAGATTAAAAACAAGTCGAAAACGTTTGAAACGTTTGTATATTACGAATTTAGGAGTATATTTGCATCCGCTTTCTGAGAAGAAAGTAATTTATATTATAAACAAATTAATAAAAACGTTTACGCTATGTACGCAATTGTAGAGATAGCAGGGCATCAATTCAAAGTTGAAAAAGACCAAAGAGTTTTTGTTAACCGTTTAACAACAGAAGAAGGTAAGAAAGTAAATTTCGATAACGTTCTTTTAATTGGAGATGGTAACAATGTAACTTTAGGCGCCCCAGCTATAGACGGAGCACAAGTAAGTGCAAAAGTCTTGAAGCACCTTAAAGGTGACAAAGTAATAGTTTTCAAAAAGAAAAGACGTAAAGGTTACCGTGTTAAAAATGGACACAGACAATCTTTAACTGAAATCGTAATTGAAGGTATTACTACTTCTGGAGCTAAAAAAGCTGCTCCTAAAAAAGAAACTAAGAAAGCTGAACCAAAAGTAGAAGCGAAAGCTGCTGCTCCTAAAGTTGAGAAAGCTGCAAAGAAAGCTGCCGCTCCTAAAGCAACTGGTAAAGCTGATGATTTAAAAAAAATTGAAGGTATCGGACCAAAAATTGCATCTACTTTAGTAGAAGCTGGTATCGCTTCTTTTTCTGATTTAGCAAAAGCAAAATCAGAAGCAATTTCAGAAATCATCTCTAGTGTTCGTGGAAATCACGTTACAGATACTTGGCCAGCACAAGCACAATTAGCTGCTGATGGTAAGTGGGATGAGCTTAAAAAATGGCAAGACGAATTAGATGGTGGTAAAGCTTAGTTGCTAAACTACTTAAGTATAACAAAATAAAACCTTAAGATTATGGCTCATAAAAAAGGAGTTGGTAGTTCGAAGAATGGTAGAGAATCAGAATCGAAACGTTTAGGCGTTAAGATATTTGGTGGACAAGCTGCTATTGCTGGTAACATCATCATAAGACAACGTGGTAATACACATCACCCAGCTGAAAACGTA
Source organism: Winogradskyella sp. UBA3174 (assembly GCF_002364335.1). Lineage (GTDB taxonomy): Bacteria > Bacteroidota > Bacteroidia > Flavobacteriales > Flavobacteriaceae > Winogradskyella. The sequence goes on from NZ_DEXW01000026.1 coordinate 19,340, forward strand.
TACCAAGGAAAAGATCATACTTTACATGCTAAAGTTGATGGTCTAGTAAAATTTACTAAGAAAAAAGACAATAAGTCTTACGTTTCTATTGAGCCTTTTGAGGCTTAATAAACGTTTTCCTATCAAATTATAAAACCCCTTTCTATTTAATAGAGAGGGGTTTTTAGTTACAATAAATTCTTTACATTTTTGTTTAATAATTACCAACCAATCTTATAATAAAAAGAACGACTGTATTTATTATCATAATTCTTAGCCTATTTCTAAGTTGAAAGTCTTCTCAAAGAACAACACAATTACTTGCTGAAAATAAAACCTTAAAGGAAAGAATTAGTTACCTAGAATCTTATGACAGTGAAAAATACTGAAGCTACTCTAGAGCTTAAAAGCATAAATGTGGTTTACAGAGGTTTTTCTAATCCTATTTATATTTCAAAACCAAACGTAATGTCATTCGAAGCTTCTGCTTCAGGATTAAGAAAGAAAGATAGTCTAGGGAATGATGTTTTATCTCCTGGAACTGGTAAATCCGTTGATATTAAAATTAAGTCAAAACTCAAAAATGGAGATTATTTGAGCCAAATAAAAACTTTGAGAATTAAAGATATAGGGAAGCCATATAGAACAATCAACAATTTTGATTGTGACACTAAATGTGAATTAAAGCTAAAAGAAGAATTAACTAACGCAATTATAGATGTTAAAGTGAATGATTTTTTACATGATAACGATTTTATTGTAACTTCATTTAAAATTAAAATGCATCATTATAGAACAATTGAAATAGTTGGTGATAAAATGAATATAAGGGCAAATGACTTATTTACATTACTTAAACCAAATGACTTAATACAAATATTTAATATAAGAGTCAGGTACCAGGAAGTACAATCTATTGGCTAAAAGGTGTTTCCCCTATTTTAATTAACATAGTAGAATAATTTACTAAACAATCTCCATCTTCTTCAACAAAAAGCTAGCATTCATATTCTGGCAAACCCCTTGTTTTAATTTGTAATCAAAATAAAGTTCATCGTTAATAATTTCTGCATCGAAGTAGTAGTTTTTTACTGCTTCTAATTCTTTTTCAATCTCCGTTAAGCTTAAGTCGTGCGTAGCAATAATACCTGTTGCATTCAGCTTTACTAGTTTCTCAACAAACTTTCGTGAGCCAATAGCTTTGTCTGTGCTGTTTGTTCCTTTTAAAATTTCGTCTAAAATGATAAAATATGATGCGTCATTTGTAACAGTATCTACTACGAATTTTAGTCGTGTTAACTCACTAAAGAAGTATGAGCTATCATCTGTTAGCGAATCTGTTGTACGCATACTTGTAATTAATTTAATAGGCTTGTATTTACTCGCTTTTGCACAAACTGGCAATCCGACATTAGCCATTACAATATGGAGTGCAACAGTTCTTAAAAAAGTGCTCTTACCTGCCATATTTGCTCCAGTAACGATAAAGAATTGTTCTTCTTCTAGAGTTAAATCGCTGTCTACTCGTTTTTCGGATTTTAATAAAGGATGGCCCAGATTGTCTGCTAGAATAGTCGTAGCTTCATTCGAAATTTCAGGATAAGTAAACTCTTGATGATTAAAGGCATAGTTCCCTAAGCTATTATAGGCATCAAAGAAAGTAACGACTTCGAACCAGTCTTCTACCTTATCTGCGTATTTAGTAATCCATTGTTCTATATAATGGGTTTGTCTTAAATCCCAAAGTAAAAGTCCATTTCCAAATATTGCAGATATCAAATTATTTCGGTTATCTAAAGCATCTAAAGCTTTTGAAAATTTTAAGAATATTTGAGATGCTTTTAGGTTTTCGGATTTAATTTTATGCTGTTGGTCTTTTAACAAGGCCGACTTAAACTCTTCAGTTTCTATAAGTTCTAACAACAATGCGTATTGTCTAAATGTATCCTTAGCTCTTTCTGTATTTTGTGCTACGTTGTTAATACGTTTTAAATAATAAGCTGTAATCCCTAAACCTAATAAAAGCCAATACCCAGTAAATGAAATGGAAATAACCTCTGTAACTCCTAATACTAAAATAAGTACTGAGGCTAGACTAAAAGCAATCGTAAACCAATAGTGAATCTTACTTAAAAATGGTTTGTAATCTTTTAACCAAGTAATTATAGATTTTGCTGAATGTTTTACCTCTACACCTTGAGCTACGCCTGAATAATATTGCCGCCATTCAGGAATTGTAACTAATTCTTTTATAGCCTCTTGCCTTGTTTCAATATCTAAAATATTATTAGCTAATAAATTATTGGTTAGCGTCTCTGTTCCTTCTTTAATGGTTGTACGATTGATAAATTGAAAGAAAGAACCCTTGCCAAACAGATCGATATCTAAACTATAAAAGTGTTTTGGGTTTTGAAATTGACCACCACCTGGTCTATCGTGAAAATCGCCAGAAGCTATATCTAATTCATCTTTATTTATAACCACTAGTCTTTTATGCAGTGCTCTTTTCTGTTTTAAATCTGTGTATTTTGATAATAAAAACAGAAAAACACCAATACCTAAAACACCTATTAACGAAGAAACTTGCCATTGTAAATAAGTAAGATATATGCCAAAAGCCGTTAGTAAAAAAACTAAAATTCTCAATACACTTAGTAAGCCCATTTGCTTAAAAATACCACTCGCCTCTGTCTTGTGTAATTCTAATTGTGCTTTATAAAAAGACTTTTGCTCTTCCATAAAAAATTAAATATTATAATACTGAAGTATCAATAGTTTCAAAAACTGACAGAATAACTTTTACAGAATTCTTGTAAAATTCTGGTGTTATAGCTTCAAAAACATCTGTAGGTTTATGATACGCTGAATGGTCTTCGTTTCCAAAATATAAAAATGGAATTTTTACTTTATGAAATGGCCCATGGTCAGAAGACATTGTCCAGTCTTGTTTACCATCAGTACCGTCATGTCCCTGTAAAAGTTTTGACGATGTTGGGTTTTCAAAATTATCTACAATAGCTTTAAGCGACTTATTATAGCGTGCTCCAACAACATATAATTCATCCTTAGCACTACGGCTAATCATATCCATATTTAGATTAACCATTATAGCACTAGTATCAAAATTTTCAACAAAATACTTAGCACCTCTTAATCCTAATTCTTCGGCATCAAAAGCTGCTAATATGACAGAATGCTTTGGTGGGTTTTTAGTCAAATATTCAGCAAAACTAAAAAGTGCTGCTACTCCAGAGGCATCGTCATCAGCTCCGTTATAAATTTTGTCTCCAGAAACACCTAAATGATCGTGGTGTGCGCTAATAACAATATATTTATCAGGAAATTGTGTGCCTTTAATTTCTACTAAAACATTATTAGCATTAAATTTTCTATCTCTAATTTCAAACGAAAACGGATATTCGTATTTACCGTTAAGACCAGATACGTTTAAACTTTTAAATTGTTTAATAATGTAAGCTCTAGCAGAATCGTTTCCTTTTTCTCCAGTTCTACGACCTTCAAATTTATCTGAACTCAATGTTTTTAATCGTTCTAAAAGTTGGTCTTCATTAAATTTTGTGCTCTTATTTTGTGCGCAACTAAGCGATACAAAAAATAAGAGACATGCAAAGGAAGTTACTATATTTTTCATGTTAGGTATTTTGAAAATCAAAGAAAAGAAAAAATCCTAAGTATTTACTTAGGATTTAATTAAATATGTATTAAAAAATTTAGCCTTTAAAACTAGCTGATAAGTATTCTCTGTTCATACGTGCTATGTTTTCTAAAGAAATGCCTTTTGGACATTCTACTTCACAAGCACCGGTATTAGTACAGTTACCAAAACCTTCATCATCCATTTGCTTTACCATATTCATAACACGGTCTGTAGCTTCAACTTGTCCTTGTGGTAACAAAGCAAATTGAGACACTTTAGCAGATACAAATAGCATCGCTGAAGAGTTTTTACAACTTGCTACACAAGCACCACAACCAATACAAGTTGCAGCATCAAAAGCGTTATCTGCATTCTCTTTTTCAATAGGTATTGAATTTGCATCTTGCGTATTACCAGATGTGTTTACAGATATGAAACCACCTGCTTGTTGAATACGATCAAAAGCACTTCTATCTACAATTAAATCTTTAATCACCGGAAAAGCTGTTGCTCTCCATGGTTCTATATAAATAGTATCACCATCATTAAAGCTTCGCATGTGTAATTGACAGACAGTTACCATAGAATCTGGGCCGTGTGCCTGACCATTAACAAACATAGAACACGAACCACATATACCTTCACGACAATCGTGATCGAATGCGACTGGTTCTTCTCCTTTTTCGATAAGATCTTGATTTAAAACATCTAGCATTTCTAGAAATGACATATCTGGAGACACATCACCAATTGCGTAATCAATTATTTTTCCTTTGTCTTTAGCGCTTTTTTGACGCCATATTTTTAACGTTAAATTCATAGCTCTTTTTTTATTTGTAACTTCTCTCTTTCACTTCTATGTTTTCGTACACTAGGTCTTCTTTGTGCAGTACAGCATCTTTTGGTTCTCCTTTAAATTCCCAAGCAGATACAAATTGAAATTCCTTACGACGCATCGCTTCCCCTTCTGGTGTTTGATATTCATCTCTAAAGTGACCACCCGCAGATTCTTCTCTTACCAAAGCATCTTTAGCAAATAATTCTCCTAATTCTAAGAAATCTGCTACACGACCAGCTTTTGCTAATTCTTCATTATATTCATTAGCTTCACCAGGAATCTTAACATCCTTCCAAAACTCAGCTCTTAATTCAGTAATTTCAGTAATTGCTTCTTTAAGGTCTTTTTCGTTCCTAGCCATACCACATTTATTCCACATGATTTTCCCTAATTTCTTATGGAAGTAATCTACAGAATGTGTACCGTTATTATTAACTAATTTGTCTATAATCTCGGTGGCGCTTTTCTCAGCTTCATCAAATTCTTTTGAATCCGTAGAAATAGGTCCTGTTCTAATATCGTGCGCTAAATAATCACCAATAGTATATGGTAATACAAAATAGCCATCTGCTAAACCTTGCATTAATGCCGATGCACCTAAACGGTTAGCACCATGGTCAGAGAAATTTGCTTCTCCGATGGCATATAAACCAGGAACCGTAGTCATTAAATTATAATCAACCCAAATACCGCCCATTGTGTAATGAACCGCTGGATAAATCATCATTGGTGTTTCGTATGGATTTTGATCTACAATTTTCTCGTACATCTGAAATAAGTTTCCATACTTGTTTTTAACGATTTCCTGACCTAGCTTTCTAACTAGTGCATCATCATCTTCGTTTAATCCTTTAACGTGTGCTTGCTCTTTTCCATAACGCATAAATGCTGACGCAAAATCTAAATAAACAGCTTCTCCTGTTTTATTGACTCCATAACCAGCATCACAACGTTCTTTAGCTGCTCTAGATGCAACATCACGTGGTACTAGGTTACCGAAAGCAGGATAACGACGCTCTAAGTAATAATCTCTATCTTCTTCAGCTAATTGTGTTGGCTTTAAACTTCCATCACGAATTGCTTCGACATCTTTTTTATGTTTTGGCACCCAAATACGTCCATCATTTCTTAATGATTCTGACATTAATGTCAGTTTAGATTGATGGTCTCCAGAAACTGGAATACATGTTGGGTGAATTTGTGTATAACATGGATTTGCAAAATAGGCCCCACGTTTGTGAGCTTTCCAAGCTGCAGTTACATTAGAACCCATTGCGTAGGTTGATAAATAAAATGCATTACCATAACCTCCTGTACCTAATACAACAGCATGTGCAGAATGCCTTTCAATTTCGCCAGTTACCAAGTTACGCGCAATGATTCCTCTTGCCTTACCATCTACAATAACAACGTCTAACATTTCGTGACGTGTGTGCATTTTAATTTTTCCACGACCAATCTGACGATTCATTGCAGAATATGCACCTAATAATAATTGTTGACCTGTTTGTCCTTTAGCATAAAATGTACGAGACACTAATACACCACCAAACGAACGGTTATCTAACAATCCACCATAATCTCTTGCAAAAGGCACACCTTGTGCAACACATTGGTCAATAATATTGGTAGACACCTCTGCTAAACGGTGAACGTTTGATTCTCTTGAGCGATAATCACCTCCTTTTACTGTGTCGTAAAATAAACGGTAGGTAGAATCACCATCTCCTTGATAATTTTTTGCTGCATTAATTCCTCCTTGTGCCGCAATAGAATGCGCACGTCTTGGCGAATCTTGAAAACAAAATGCTTTTACATTATAACCTAATTCTGCTAACGTTGCTGCAGCAGAACCTCCTGCTAACCCTGTTCCTACAACAATCACGTCAATAAGACGTTTATTTGCTGGGTTCACAAGATTAATGTGATTTTTATGATTGGTCCACTTGTCTGCAAGTGGTCCTTTTGGTATTTTAGAATCTAAAGCCATACAAGCTGTTTTTATTAATGGTTAAAATGATGAAATAATGCAATAAATACGAATCCTAGAGGAATCCCAATTGCATATACTTTACTAAACCCTTTTAACCCTTTAGTATATTTATTATTTGCTCCTACAGATTGAAAAGCAGAATTAAAACCATGTAATAAATGAAGACTCAATAGTACAAATGATAATACATAAGCTCCAACACGTAGTGGATTTTGAAATTTATGAACCAATTCTTCGTAATACCTAAAACCACTTTCAGCAACATTAGGATCCATTAAACCAGACATATCACCTTGGATATATTTTATATTTATTTCTGGAATCCAAAAATCTATAAAGTGAAGTACCATAAACGCTAAAACGACTAAACCTGTTAATAGCATATTTCTACTCATCCAAGATGAATTAGCACCACCATTACTTTTTGCATAGCTTACTCTTCTAGCCTTATTATTTTTTAGCTCTAATACAAAACCCATTAAAAAGTGAAAAATCACACCAAAAATTAGTACAGGTTGTAATAAATACTGAACTGCCCAGAATGTGCCCATAAAATGCGATGCATCATTAAACGTATCCGGACTAAAAACCGATAGTATATTAATTGCAAAATGTTGTAGTAAAAAAACCATTAGGAAGAGTGCCGAAAGTGCCATTGCAAACTTTCTTCCAATCGAAGAATTTAAAATTCCGCTCATTGTAGATCTAATCTTATTGTTAGTCTTACAAAGATACACTGCAATTAGCGTATTGCCAACTGCACCTTAGTGTAATTACTTATTTAGAATGAATTTAATCTAAAAATCAAATCTTGGATTTACGATAGTATTGTAAATAGATCCAAAAGAATAACTAAAGCCAATATTTACAAAATAATTAAAACCAGATTGTAATTGCTGCTGCTGTAATAGTAACTCTTCTAGAGATAAGTCGCCACCAGGTAGGTTAATTTGATTTCTTGTGATCGAATAACTTCCGCTTACATTGAAGTTAAAGCCTTTAAATAAACGGATTCTTGTACCTAGGAAAAAATTTACCGAATACAAACTGGTGTCGGTTAAAAACTGATTGTAAGACACCTCTGCATTAAAATTACCCCATTCTTGGTTAATCCTACCACCAACTAAAAGGCCATGTTCCCATAAATATTCTTCATCTTTGTTAAAAACGGTACGCTCAATATAATCGTTAAACCGAATTCCATTTCTGTAAGAAATAGTTAATTGCTTTTTTGCAGAATCTACATAATCAAAAAAGCTATACTCTAAAGCTGGTCTAAAAGTCCACGCCATATCTGTATTGTTAAATGTTGAAGACCTGACACTTCCAAAAAACCCATAGGACCAATGGTTGGTAATGCTTATGATATCACTTATATTTAGAGATTTTCTATCATTAATCCCAACAATTTCTTCGCCTTCAAACTCAAAAACATTGCGACTTTCACTGAAACGCACACGCAAAGAAAATTTATTCTTTTCGGTGACTCTTCGCGCTGATCCATTTACGTTTACATTGCTTGATCTACTTTGTTCCTGGCCATTAAAAAACCCACCAGCCCCAAGTTGAAACAACCAATAATCCCAAGGATCATCATCTTCTACTTCTTCTTTTTCATCATCCGGAGTAGGCACACTAACCGTAACATCTGCTGTAGTTCCTTTTGCAATCCAAAACCTTACTAAGCCTAGTTTTAAATTTTCTAGCGTTCTCTTTCTTACCTCATCTCTAGTCATATTAGCATCAGTAGAAAACGTAATCTTGTAATTTATAGGCTCTAACTCATTCTTACCTATAAAATCAACCTCAAAGCTTCTCCCTCCGCTTCCATTTCTTTGAGTTACAAAAAATACATGCACATCTCCTAAAAATTGATCTCTTACAAACTGTACATTCCCTAAGTTTTGTCTTAGAAATTCGTTATCACAAACATTACAATCTAGGAAGATACTGAGTTGTTCCGTTATATTTTTTTGTGCATTTACTGATAATGAGATTATAACTAAAAAGATTAAAGATGTATACTTTAACATATATTGATTGATTGATTGATGATTTAATTAATAACTAAAACCTTAACGCATTAAACATAAGTAGCGTATAATTTTAACGCCAAGTTAGTATAAGGTTTGGTAAGGTTTGCCAAATAAATGTGAAAGAAGTGTCAAATTATTTTATTTCCAACTTCGTTTTTGTGTTATCAATCTGTATGGTGTAGACTCCTTTTGGTAGATAGTACTTTTTGTTTCCAGTTTCCCTAAACTCTAATTTACTATCTTCTTTCATTAACGCTTTCTTTCCTTTTTCGGTAAGCTCTAAATTATAATCTGTATAATTAAAACCTTTATCAACATTAACAAACATACTATTTAGTTCTGTTCCGTTTTCAGATAGAATTTTAACAATTTTAGTTCCTGAAGAATTACTGAAAAACTGAATCTCAACTTCTGGCTCAAAAGCATCAGACCACTGGCTAAAAGCACTTCCCCAACGATTAGAATATCTTACAGAATTAACATCAAAAAATGTGATAGATTTTGACATCATATCTGCATTTGTTTTTTGTAGGGAAGAGATATCTGCTTTGTAAATACTTCGACCATGTGTGCCCAATAAAAGGTGCTTCTCTTCTGGCTGAATTATAATATCGTGAACAGCAACATTTGGTATTCCGCTTGAAAATACCTCCCAAGAACTTCCCATATCAAAAGAAACATAAGCTCCATTATCAGTTCCTAAATATAAAATATTCTCTGAAGCAGAATCTTCTCTAATCACATTAACTGGTGATACCGGAATAGTACTACCAATGTCTTTCCAAGTTTGTCCATAATTATTGCTTATATAAGTGTAAACTTTAAAATGATCCCAGCGATAACCGTTCAGCGTTACATAAACACGTTCCTTTTTATGTTGCGATGCAATAACACGACTTACCCATAAATCTTTTGGTAAATCCCTTGTGATATTTGTCCAACTTCCTCCTCCATTTTTAGTAACACTCACTACTCCATCATCGCTACCTGTATAGATTAAGCCAAATTGAAATGGGCTTTCACTTACAGAAGCTAAAGTTCCGTAAGCTACATTTCCTGGTTTTCCTCCGTTTGTTAAATCACCACTTATGGCTTCAAAATCGCTTCCTTGGTTCATAGAACGCATCAATTTATTACCTCCTAAGTATAAAATATCTTGGTTATGTGGAGATAATAAAATAGGGGTTTGCCAATTGAATCGGTATGGGTTTTCGCCTAACGTATGTTTTGGTTGAATATAAGTTTGTTCTCCTGTTTCTGTATTTAATCTAAAGTAATTTCCAAATTGATAACCAGTATAAACCACATTAGCGTTACGATTATCTATCTGAATTTGCATACCATCTCCCCCCATTATAGATTTCCAAGGGTACTGACCACGTTGGTGCCAGCTTTTATTTTCGCGAGCCGTATTAGCTCCTTTCCACACACCATTATCTTGCAAGCCACCATATACATTATATGGCTTTTCATTATCTACATTTATTGCATAAAACTGCCCGACTGAAGGTGAGTTATTTTTAATCCAGTTTTCACCATCATCATAAGTAATATTAACTCCACCATCATTTCCGTTAATTAAATGGTTTGGGTTTTTAGGGTTTATCCAAAGTGCATGATGATCTGCATGCACATTTTCTGCACCTATAGAAGTCCAAGTTTTACCAGCATCTTTAGACTTTACAATAGGTACTCCGTAAATATAAATTGCATTTTCATCTGTAGGTGACACATGGATGTGTCCAAAATAATAACCATAGCTGTAAAAAATACCATCTAAATAATCGTCATGTGTTTTCTTCCAAGTTTTTCCACCATCTGTACTTTTATAAACCTCAGCACCAACAACTGGTGTGTCAAACAACATTGAATTCGCATCTTCTAAATACTTGGCTAAATCTATTGGTTTAACATTCCCAGAACGCACCATTTGCTTCACGTTCTCAGCTCTATACTTTTCCTGAAAACCACTGGTCTTTAAAAATATATTCAGCTTTTTATCATCTAAGGCTAAAAAGTCAGCATTAGACATGGTCTTAAAATCATCTTTAACTAAACCAGGTTTACTACTATTTTTCTTTTCATCTTTTCGTCTAAATTGACTATCGTGAACAGCATAAACTACATCATCATTAAATACAGCTATACCGATACGACCAACTCCTTCACCTATTGGAAAACCACTCTCTTTAGTAGATACTTTAGCCCAAGTTTCACCTGCATCTGTACTTTTATAGATGCCTGAATTATTCCCATTTCCAGTAAAATTCCATGCTTTACGATCTTTAGTCCAAGATGTTGCAAACATTATATTGTAATTTGTCGGACTGTTCTGTAGGTCAATAATACCACTCATGTTATCTACAAACAACGTCTGTTTCCATGTTTTACCTCCATCTGTCGTTTTATAAACTCCACGTTCTTCATTAGAAGAATATAAATGACCTGTTGCACCAACCACAACAATATCTGGATTATCTGGATGAATTAATATTGGCGCAAAATGATGTGCGTCCATAAGTCCAAGGTTAGCCCAGGATTTTCCGTTGTCCGTAGACTTTAAAATTCCAATTCCTGCATAAGAGGAACGTGATGCATTATTTTCACCTGTACCAACATAAATAGTTCTGGTTGGCCAATGCACTGCAATATCACCAACATTTTGCGTATCCGAACTATCTAAAATTGGAGTAAATGTTGTGCCATTATTAGTGGTATGCCAAACACCACCAGAAGCATAACCTACATAAAACTCAGAAGGCATCTCAGGATTAACATCCAAATCTACCACACGACCACTCATAATAGTTGGGCCAATATTTTTAAATGGTACGTTTTTAACTAATGACGATTGTGTCATTGTTGCTTTTTGTGCTAAAGCATTTTTTACAGTTTCAGCAGAGGTTGCTGGTTGTTGCGCAATAGCAAAAAATGAGCTCAGAAAAAATACAAGCGAAAGGAGTCTTAAGTTTAACATGTTGGTTAATTTTTAGAATCCTGAAATTAATCAATTATAAGAGAATCATCAAAGGCATAAACTAAAGTTTAACAAAATCAAAAACCAACAACTTGATCGTTTTATTGCTTAAATATTATGAATTTCATTGTATTTTAACATTTTATTATATAAATTTATTACATTGTTTCCAATTAACTAATAAAATCAAAATAAAATGGAAGAGTATTTACCTTTAATTATTCAATTAATTAGTGGAGCTGGTGGTGGAATTGTTGCTGGCAAGCTCATGAAGGGATCATCTTTAGGCACCTTATGGAATTCCGTAGCAGGTATTGTTGGAGGAGGACTTGGCGGCCAAGTTCTTGGTATGCTAGGCCTTGGTGGAGCAGCAGCAGCTGAAGCATCTACAGGTATGGACCTTACAAGTATCTTAAGCAGTGTTGCCGGAGGTGGTGTTGGTGGTGGTATTGTTATGGTTGTTATCGGAATGATAAAAAAAGCTATGGCGAAATAACTTTTATTTCAAAATTTATAAAAAGGCAGTCTTTAACACGATTGCCTTTTTTTATGGCTTTCAAATTGGTATTTTTGAGGAACATGCTTTGTTTAATAAGATTTCCGCTTTCACTGAGACCGAAAATAAATTTTTCTAATGAAATGCTGTCAAACTAAAATTTGATGCTTTCCGAAAAACACGAATTAAACATGCTATTTGACAGAATTAAAAAAATAAATTTTCACCAAATGAAATACGATTTAATAGACCGCAACCTTTTTATAAAAAACCGCAAAAACTTTATGGCCCAAATGAAGCCAAGTAGTTTAGCCGTATTTAACTCTAACGATATTTATCCTGTAAGTGCAGATAGTACTTTGCCTTTTGCCCAGCATCGCGATATTTTTTATCTAAGTGGAGTGGACCAAGAAGAAAGTATTTTGGTGTTATTTCCAGATTCATCAAAAGCAAAACATCGTGAGATTTTATTCTTAAAAGAAACGAATAAACATATTGCAGTTTGGGAAGGTGAAAAACTAACAAAAGATAAAGCCTTTGAGACCTCTGGTATAAAAACGGTGTATTGGTTACAAGATCTAGAAAAGGTGATGTTTGAATTAATGACACAATCCGAAACGCTTTACATTAACACCAACGAACATTATAGAGCCAATATAGAAACAGAAACGCGAGAAGATCGTTTTACCAAATGGTTAACCAACAAATACCCTGCAAATAGTGTAGCAAAGAGCAATCCTATTTTACAACGTCTGCGTTCTGTAAAAGACCCAATAGAATTAGACTTAATGCAACAAGCTTGCGACATTACCGAAAAAGCATTTAGACGTATTCTTAAATTTACAAAACCTGGTGTTTGGGAATATAATCTCGAAGCAGAATTTATGCATGAATTTCTAAACAACCGCTCAAAAGGATTTGCTTATACACCAATTATTGGCTCAGGAAACAATGCCAACGTCTTACATTATATAGAGAATAACCAACAATGTAAAGCTGGCGATTTAATTCTTATTGATGCTGGTGCTGAATATGCAAATTACGCAAGTGATATGACGCGAACGATTCCTGTGTCTGGAAAATTTAATGATAGACAAAAGGCGGTTTATAATGCGGTGAATCGTGTAAAAAATGATGCAACAAAACTACTCGTTCCAGGGACACTTTGGGAACAATACCATGTTGAAGTTGGTAAACTAATGACATCTGAACTTTTAGGTTTAGGTCTTTTAGATAAAGCCGATGTACAAAACGAAAACCCAGATTGGCCAGCGTATAAAAAATACTTTATGCACGGCACATCACACCACATTGGTTTAGACACACACGATTACGGTTTATTACACGAGCCAATGCAAGCCAACCAAGTCTTTACGGTTGAACCTGGTATTTATATTCAGGATGAAGGTTTTGGTATTCGTTTGGAAGATGATGTGGTTATCCAAGACAAAGGTGAGCCTTTTAATTTGATGCGTAATATTCCTATTGAAATTGAAGAGGTTGAGGAAATTATGAATTCTTAATTTCTGTATCTCCCAATCAATTTTAAAATTAGGTTTAACTTTTAAATACAAATAATCGCTCCAAAGCCACCTTAGGCGCTAAATTCTCAGCATGCCAAGAAAAGGTGGTTTTCGCTGGCTTTTCCCAAACAGATTTAAAATCGTCAGGTGCATTGTATTCGCTTATAAAAACTTGGTGACCAGCTTTACTTTGTTGTCTGCACCAATCCCAAAATTGGTAGTGGTCAAAACCATCGCGATACTTAGTTGTAGAAGCATATGGAGGATCGCAATAAATGATACTTTGTTTTGGTATATCTAATTCCGTATACGATTTACAAGACAAGATGATGCCTTCTAAATTTGGAAGTTGCTTGGTAATGTTGCGATAATGTTCGCTCCAATAATCGCGTTTGCCTTGCTTATCACGCCTGTAACCCGAAAACCACTTGCCTCCAAAGGAATTAAAGCCAACATAACTTACTAAGTGCTTTGGGTATTGGTCTTGGTTGGTTCTTATCTTTTTATATTCGTCTTCACTTACCGATTTTGGTGGATCCCAATTCTCATAAATCAACGCTTGCCACATGGCCATGAGTTCTTTGTGCTGGTCGTTGGCGATTCTTATACCATCGACTTTATCAATCATATTCATACCACCTGCGAACGGTTCGAGATACGCTTGACCTTGCTTTCTGTTTTTTAATATAATTGGCAGTAAATCTTTGGCGAAACGCGCCTTGCTTCCCATGTACTTCATTTCACTAAATTGTTTTTTTAGGTTGAACAAATGAAGCAATAACAAAAGCTAGAAAAGCTGGCAAAACCCAACCCAAATTGTATTGTGAAAACGGAATAAATTCAGCAACTGATTTTAAACCTTCCGACGGACTTATAAAACCAATCACATCTGGAATACTAAATAAAAAGGTAACTAAAACCACAGCTCTAAAGACTAAAGTTGTAGCCAGTTTTTTAGGTAATACATTCAACAAAATAAGAACAATTGTAATCGGATAGATAAAGAGTAAAACCGGAACAGCAACAACAATTATAGAATTGAAATCGAACTGACCAACCACAACACCCAAAACTGAAGCAATAACGGCAGTGGTAATATAAACGGTTTGTGAATTATTTAATAGGCCTTTAAAATAATCTGCTGTACCTGCAATAATACCAACCGCAGTTGTAAAACAGGCTAAAGAAATTAGAATACTCAATACGGTGTTTCCAAATTCACCCAAAGATCTAATACTAATGTCTCTCAATAAATTGGCGCGTTGCATATCGTTACTTAATTCTTTATTAATACTAATTTCCGAACCGTAGTATGCACCAACTGCAATTAAACCTGCATAAATAATAAACAAACCCAAACCTGCAATAAAGCCAGATTTTCGGATTAAAGCCCGCTTAGATTCATAGGCCTCAACTGCCATGTTTTTAAAATTCAATGACACAATAATTACAGCTCCTACGACAACTGCGCCAATAGCATCAAAGGTTTGATAACCTTCTAAAATTCCAGTTACGATTGGTGTCTCATATTGTGATGTTCCTGTATATAATTCAGAATAAAAGAGACCAATAAAAATTACAGCTAAAACCATTAGGACGATAAACGGCGTTAAAAATTTTCCGATGACATTCAATATTTTGGAACGGTTGAGTACAAAGACTAATACTAAGGCAAAGTAAATAGCGCTAGTGACTAAAGGGCTAGTACCAAAGGCAGGATAAATAGCAATTTCATGTGTTGCAGCGGCCGTCCTGGGAGAAGGAATCGTAACTGCAATGACATAGATTAAAATGCAATACGTAAAACTGAATATTGGTGAAACTTTCTTACCAAAGTCGTATAAAGTGCCTTGAAGTCTGCCATGTGCGAGAATACCAATAATAGGAATGACTACAGCAGTAATCATAAAACCAATCGTAACCCAAATCCAATCTTCACCAGCATTATAGCCTAATAAAGGAGGTAGCAATAAATTTCCTGCTCCAAAAAATAATGAGAACAGAGCAAAGCTTGTGACTAGAAGTTCTTTACGTTGAATGTTCACTTAGTTAGTTTTAATGAGTTCTAAATCATGAAAATCGAAACTGAAATCAGTAATTGGCGCAATATATTTCATGGTTGCAAATTCTGCATCTCCTTTTTCATTAAACGTAAACTGCATAAATACATCAGCGTCGTAACTTCTATCGTTCCATTTTACAAGATAAGTGGTCGCATTATACGGCAATAATTCACCGAATAATCTTGGAGAGCGTTCACATTTTATGCTGTAGGTTTTGCCATCATGAGAAATGAGGATATCTCCAAACCAATCGTCTGTATATGTTCCAACTATTTGATTCGGTTTCGGAGTGTTTAAATTCGTTTGAGCCTTCACAACTTTAGCATAAACCTCAGCTTTTATACTGTCATTATATTTTAAATAATCTACATTTCTTTCTCCATAATTCTTCAACCAATCTCTATTTTCATAACCTAAATATGAATCTTTAATGGTGTTTGTAATGGTGTTAAACGCATTTCCATTCATTTGATTCGTGAGTACCACAATGGCTAAGTCTAAATCTGGAATCATGGTAAATTGTGTTACAGTTCCTAGTAAACCACCTGTATGATAGACTTGTTTGTGTCCGCCTTTTACATCGGTTAAAAACCAACCTAAACCATAACCTTTAAAGTTAGAATTATAACTGTCATTTGGCCCAACTCCTAAAGGGGTTTGAAGTTGCCAAAGCTCATAGAATTGACGTTCGCTCAATAAACGCTCTCCACTTTTGGTGACAGCATCATTCATTAAAAATTGTGCCCAAGTCATCATATCGTGCACATTACTAACGATGCCACCTGCTGCATTAGCAGTTCTACTCCAATCGTGTGGGATTTGAATTACTTTACCTTCTGCTCTAGTATGTGCATCAATGATATTAGATTTATCGGTTACTCTATTATAAGAGGCTTTGCTACTTGTCATACCAACAGGTTTCATAATCTTGGTTTCAATAAAGTCTTCCCAAGACAATCCACTGACGCGTTTTAAAACTTCACCAGCGATGATAAACATATTATTATTATAAGCAAATTTGCTTCTAAAAGAAGTTTCAGATTCTAAATGTTTTACGTTATTAATTACATCGTCAACATCAAAATCATTCCCGTCAGGAAAAAACATTAAATCACCAGCACCTAATCCCATACCGCTTCTGTGTGTTACTAAATCTCTAACGGTGAAATTATCAGTGACCCAAGCATCATACAATTGAAATTCAGGAATGTGCTTTCTAACTTTGTCGTCCCAATTTAATTTACCAGCATCAACCATCATTGCTAAAGCAAAACAAGTAAACCCTTTACTATTAGATGCAACACCAACTAAGGTATTATCGTTCATGTCCTTTTTAGTGGTCAACGATCGGACACCATATCCTTTTGCATAAACCTCTTTTCCGTCTTTAAAAATACCGACAGAAATTCCTGGAATATCAAATGTTGTTAAGGTTTCTTGGATTAATTTATCGAGTTGTTTTTCTTCAATTTGTGCGTTTAATGAAATTACACTTATTGTAAGTACAATAATTAATAGTCGCTTTAAAAACATGTAGATTAAAATTTAGTTTGAATAGATTCAAATATACTAAAATGTTAGTGATGATTACATCCAAGAATTGCTTTCAAAAATTATCTTTGCAGCTATGATGTTAGAATACAAGAACATAAATATTAATTATACGAATTCAGGAGAAGGCTCTACTATCGTTCTACTTCATGGGTTTCTTGAAACGGTTGGCATGTGGTCTGACTTAGTCCCTAAATTGTCAAAAAAACACCGAGTTGTTTGTATTGATTTGTTAGGCCATGGGGAAACAGGTTGTATAGGTTATGTGCATACAATGGAAGCTATGGCTGATGCTGTTTTAGCTGTATTAAATCATCTTGAAATTAAGAAAGCACATATTATTGGACACTCTATGGGAGGTTATGTGGCATTGGCTTTAGCTGAAAATCAACCACAACTAATTAAAAGCTTGTGTTTAATGAATTCTACTTTTGAAGCTGACGATAATCAACGTAAAGCACTTAGAGTACGTGCTAACGATATGGCTAAAACTAATTTTAAAAGTTTAGTTAGTATGTCTTTCGCTAACCTTTTTGCTCCTGAAAGTAGACTCAAATTTAAAAATGAACTTGATGATGCTCTACTAATTGCACTACAAACTTCAGTTCAAGGCTATATTGCTGCTTCTGAAGGCATGAGACTAAGATCAAATTATTTTGAAGTGCTTAAAAGATTAGATTCACATAAATTAATTATTGTGGGAACTAAGGATTGGATTATTAATATTGAAAAATTAAAATCTCAAATTATAAATACGGATATCAAATGTGAAGAGTTTTCAGAAGGGCACATGAGTCATATTGAAAATAAATCAGAATTATCTTACACAATAAATCAATTCATCGAAAAATAATCCATTTAAACGTTTTAATTGTTGTTTTTTTCTAAATTTATCAACGAAATAAAAATGACCCCATAAAATTAATCTACAATGGCACCTACTAAACTTTACTGTGACTTCTTTGGACACAATTACGAAATATCTAGAAAAGTCACAAACCATGTCAAAGAATACACATGCAAATGTTGTAAAAAACAATTGACGACTAATAGCAACGGAAAATTAACTGAGCTTACTCCTAAGTTTCAGGAAATAAATATGGCTTTAGAACGTATTTACAATAATAGAATGTCTCGTTTGAAGCAAAAAACAATCAGTTCATCGATTTATTAATTGTTAATAACGTGTTAATAACTTGTTTTGTTATCTTTAAATTCTCTCAAAGATTTAATCACTTAATACAACACGTTAAATGAAAAATATCTATTGCTCTTTATTCGGTCACGCTTATAAAGTATCTAAAAATATAACATACCACGTTAAAGAATATAAGTGCAAACAATGTAAGTCTGAAATGACAATCGATAGTAATGGAGACTTTATTCCTCTTACACCAAAATACAGAGAAATAAACTCAGTATTAAATCGTGTACATCAAAAACGCTTAGACCGCAGCCAAAGATTATTAATGTCTAACTCTTAAGTGCATTCCAACCTTTTGCAATAATTGGAATTTTTTCTTCTGATCTGGTAACTAAATGCATACCTCTGTCTTCATCAGTCATATAACCTATAACCGTTAAATTAGGGTTTCCTTTAATTTTAGGAAAATCTTCTTGAGATATGGTCATTAATAACTCGTAATCTTCACCACCATTTAGAGCTATAGTCGTACTATCTATATTAAATTCCTCGCATGTAGAAATTACTTGTGGGTCTAAAGGGATTTTATTTTCAAAAATATCTACACCCACTTTACTTTGTTTACATAAATGAATAACCTCAGATGAGAGACCATCGCTAACATCAATCATGCTGGTTGGTTTTACTCCAATTTTTTCTAATAATTCAACAATATCTTTGCGCGCTTCTGGCTTAAGTTGACGCTCAATAATATAGGTATACATTGATAAATCTGGCTGACTATTTGGATTCACTTTAAAAACTTCTTTTTCGCGTTCTAAAATTTGCAAACCCATATAAGCTCCTCCAATATCGCCTGTAACAACGAGTAAGTCATTTGGTTTTGCTCCAGATCGTAAAACTTCACCTCCTTTCTCAACTTCACCAATTGCAGTGACTGAGATTATTAATCCAGAGGTTGAAGATGTAGTGTCACCACCAACAACATCAATGTCGTATAATTTTGCTGCCATAGCTATACCTGCATACAATTCTTCTAATGCTTCCAACGGAAAACGATTAGATACTGCAATAGAAACGGTGACTTGTGTTGCAGTTGCATTCATCGCATAAATATCAGATAAATTAACAACTATAGCTTTATAACCTAGGTGTTTTAGAGGTACATAACTTAGGTCAAAATGAACGCCTTCAACTAATAGGTCTGTTGAAATAACAACCTGCTTTTTACCGAAATTTAATACTGCTGCATCGTCACCAATACTTTTTACTGTAGACTTTTTAGTTACTTTAAAATGCTCTGTTAAATGTTCTATAAGTTTAAACTCTCCTAATTCGCTTAAAGGAGTGCGTTGTGGGTTTTTATCTTCAATCATAATGCAAAAATATTATGCTTTTATTAAATATTGATACTTTATCCACGTTATTTAAATTAACTATCGATTTGGTATGTAAAATTTAATGTAAATTGCTGTAAAAAAAGTTATGAAATTAAGCCCCCTTAAGAAATTCATAATAGCCTCTGTTTATTGTATTGCTATTATCTTTGGTTGTTCTGATGATGATGTAAATAGAACAATTGAAAATATTATACCGGATTTTCCATGCGAAAACGGAATGGCTGGTCCTTTTCCATGTAATGGCATAGATATTTTATCGATTATTAGTAATGAAACTCTAGGCGGTAATCCTGATGTAAGAGGAAGTGATATTTGGGGATGGACAGATCCTATAAATAATAACGAATATGCTATAATGACACTAAACAATGGCACTGCATTTATAAATATTACCGACCCCGTAGATCCTATATTTTTAGGCAGATTAAATACAAACGCTGGAACCAATATTTGGAGAGATGTAAAAGTCTACAACAATTACGCTTTTATTGTTGCAGATGGTGCTGGAGATCATGGTATGCAAGTCTTTGATCTAACAAAATTAAGAGATGTCCTAGAAGCTCCCGAAACGTTTACTGCAGATGCAATTTATACTGGAGTAGGAAGTTGTCATAATATTGTTATCAACGAAAGTGAAGCTGTTGCTTATTTAGTAGGCTGTACATCAACCAATGGAGGAGGCCCAATTTTTGTAGATATTTCAAACCCTATAAGTCCAATATTTTTAGGCGATTATACAGATGGTGGTTATTCTCATGATGCCCAAGTGGTCACTTACAATGGCTCAGATACTGACTATGTTGGTCAACAAATTTATGTTGGTAGTAATGGAAACACAGATAAAATTGTCGTTTTAGACGTAACCGATAAAACCAATGTTGTTCCTATTAGTGATTTTACATATTCTGAAATAGCTTACGCTCACCAAGGCTGGTTTACTGAAGATCAAGCTTATTTTATTTTAGGAGATGAAGTAGACGAACTAACTTTCGGTTTTAATACAAAAACTTTAATTTTCGATTTTACAGACTTAGATAACCCAACATTATCATCCACCTATTTAGGCCCAACTGAAGCGATAGATCATAACGGCTATGTATTAGGTAATGAATATTATCTAGCCAACTATAGGGCAGGGCTAAGAATACTAGACATTAGCAACATAGCTGCACCTAATAATGCAATGACTGAAACTCATTTTATTGACACCTATCCATTGAGTGATAGTGACAATTTTAATGGCGTGTGGAGCGTTTACCCATACTTTGAGAGCGGGAATATTGTTATAAGTGATATTGAAGGAGGTCTATTTATCGTTAGAAAAAGCAACTAAATGCGAATTAAATATAAATACCTCTTTTTATGCATTACCTCTATACTCATGTTAAGTTGTAATTCTGATGATAGTAGCTCTAATACAAATCCAATTATTACTCCTAGTCTAGTAAAGACTTATGGAGGAAGTAATAATGACAGCGGACAATCTGTCGTTAGTACAAATGATGGAGGTTATGCCGTTTTAGGTTTTTCGCAAAGTATAGATGGTGATATTACCAATGCACAAGACGAAAGTTTTGACTATTGGGTATTAAAATTTAATACCGAAGATACTATTGAATGGAATAAAACCTATGGAGGTTCTGGTGATGACAGAGGTAAAGATATCATTCAAACTCAAGATGGAGGCTATGCTATTCTTGGTACAAGTATTAGCAATGATGGTGATGTTTCAGGCAACTCAGGCATGCAAGATTATTGGTTAGCTAAACTAAATTCTACTGGTGCTATTTTATGGCAAAAATCATTTGGATATCAAGGAGCCGACTCAGGTATTTCGGTCATTCAAACTAATGATTTAGGCTATTTAATTTCAGGAGTATTAGACGTCACAGCGTCTGGAGGAGAAGGCAATACCTCGAGAACTGCTAATAGACACGCAGGCGGAGATTATTGGGTGCTTAAACTAAATATGAATGGAGATATAGAATGGAGTAAATTCTTTGGAGGCAACTTTTCAGATATCCCAGAAGGTATCATTCAAACTACTGATAACGGATTTATAATTGCTGGAGGCTCTGATAGTGTGGAAACAGATATTTCTAGCAATATAGGTTCTTATGACTTTTGGGTTTTAAAAATTTCGGCAACTGGTGATTTAGTCTGGGAAAAATCCTTTGGAGGAGATGAAATAGATGAAGCTAAAGCCATCGTAGATTCTGGAGACGGAAATTATATGATTGCTGGAGAAACAAGGAGTAATACGAATGATGTATCTAATAATAATGGAGCTGCAGATTTATGGCTAATTAAAATTTCGCCAGATGGTAATTTACTTTGGGAAAAGACCATTGGAGGTACTAGTTTTGATGTTGCTAGAGCCATAACTAAAACTCAAGATAATGGCTTCTTATTAGCCGGAAGTTCTAGAAGTAACGATTTAGATGTGTCTGAAAATAAAGGTCAAAACGATGCTTGGGCACTTAAAGTAAGTGACGAAGGAAATTTATTGTGGGAAACTAGTATTGGAGGCTCAAATATAGATTTCGCATATGGGATTGCTGAGTTAAATAACAACTCAATTATAGTTGTCGGTGATACTAGCAGTAACGATGGTGATATATATGAAAATAAAGGCTTTACCGATTTACTCCTTATAAAAATTGAATAAAATGAAAAATAATTTCATCCTAATAATAATTACAATATTTTGCTTTTTGTCATGCACTAATGACAATGATGGAACACTAAGCTCTAGCGCAACAACAACATTAAAATTTACACATAACTGGAATACTGATGTAATAACAAGCGCTGACTTTAATACTATACAATATACAAATGAAAATGGCCAAATGTTAAGTATAGAGCGATTGCGCTATGTTATTTCAGACATCACCTTTAGAACCAATGCAGGAGAAAATTTAATTTTAGACGACTATAATTTAATTGATCTTACCAATGACGATGGTTTGAGCTATTCTACAAATCAAATCCCAATTGGGAATTATGTCAATGTTTCATTTACATTTGGCTTTGATAATGAAGACAATGCAGAAAACTATTTAGACTTAAATTCTGAATCTTTTAATGTCCCAGATATGTTAGGTGGAGGTTATCATTACATGCAGTTTGATGGTAAGTACTTAGACACAAATTCTAACGAACAAGGTTTTAATTACCATGCCATCAGAGCAGTGGATAATCCTGGAATGAATCCTACTTTCCCCCAAGATACGTTTTTCACAGTAAACCTAGGACCCATAACAGTTACAAATGATATTGAAATTGAAATAAAGGCTAATCTAGCAGAATGGTTTAAAAGTCCTAATCTTTGGGATTTAAATGTCTTAAATCAAACCTTAATGCCTAATTCTTCAGCTCAAATAATGATGTCTGAAAATGGTCAAACCGTATTTTCTTTAGGGGATATAACTAATAACTAAAATGAAATCGAGGATAGTTTATACATGTTTTGTCGTGTTTTTTTTGAATTGTTCAAAAGAAGATACCGGTTATGAGCCTACAGCATTAGGATTAGACATACCTCAAATATTTGCAGAAAATATAATTACGCCTATAATCCCTAATGATAATCCTCAAACGATTGAAGGCGTAGCATTAGGCAAACGCTTATTTTTTGATAAAATCTTATCCTCAGATGGTTCTCAAGCCTGTGCCAGTTGCCACTCACCACAAAATGCGTTTACAGATAACACACCAACAAGTGATGGTATAGACGGTATATTTGGCACACGCAATTCTATGCCTTTATTCAATTTAGCTTGGAACTATGGAGAGCGTTTTAATTGGGATGGTAAAGCATTAAGTTTAGAACGGCAAGCCGAAGAACCAATAGAAAACCCTATAGAATTACATAGTAGTTGGGAGGATGTAGTTAGTAGATTACAATCCCATTCGGAATATCCTGAATTATTTCAACTAGCATTTAAAACTAATACAATAACAAAAGAACTAACCACAAAAGCCATTGCACAGTTTGAACGTACCTTAATTTCGGCCAATTCAAAATTCGACAACTATTCTTTAGGGCAAGCGACGTTAACACCTCAAGAATTAAATGGGTTAGATCTATTTTTGAGAGAAGACAAAGGGGATTGTTTTCACTGCCACGGTAATCCAAACAACCCATTATGGACTAATAATGATTTTCACAATAATGGGTTAGATACTACATTCAACGACTTAGGTTTAGGAGCCATTACAGGAGATCCGAATGATAACGGAAAGTTTCGTTCACCATCATTGCGAAATTTAGCGTTTACGGCTCCATTTATGCACGACGGTCGTTTTAACACAATAGATGAAGTTATTAATCACTACAGCGAAGGACTTCAAAACTCGCCAACAATAGATCCTCTTATGAAAAAAATAGATGAGGGAGGCGTGCAATTATCTGATCAAGAAAAAGCAGATCTCAAAGCTTTTTTATTAACACTTTCTGACCCATCATTCATTAATAATCCTGAATTTCAGAATTAATAAACCGAAAGATTAACCTACTAAATAAATGCATTTCATCGAAAAATTAAGTAATTGAACTTGTTTTATAAAGGTTTTAGGTATATTCATTTCCCCTAAATCACCTAAAATCATGAAACCTACCTTTAATAAAGCATTACCTTGCTCCGTCTTTGGGCACAATTATATAAGAACGAAAACAAATATAGATTATACTTTAGAGCTCACTTGTTCGCATTGCGATGCGGTCGTTGTTACAGATCGTAATGGGAATTTTGATTCTATTACGGTTTCTAATACTCAAATTAAAGATACAATGCAAGAGTTGTATCGTCTTATACATCGCTTTCAGAAAGCAAAAGTTTCTTAAATAGAGAGCCTTTCGACCTCGTTTAACATCCATAACTAAAATCTATAATAAACATATCCTAATATAATGTTAGGACCCATGGTCAAAAGAGACTTATATTGTATCTTCGCACTCTATTTAGAGTAAATCTACATAAGAATATGATAAAAGTTTCGGAAACAGCTAAAAAGAAAGTCGTCGAGTTAATGACTGACGATGGCTTTAACCCAACAAACGACTTCGTTAGAGTTGGCGTAAAAAGTGGAGGGTGTTCTGGTCTATCCTATGATTTAAAATTCGATAACACACAAGCCGAAGAAGATAAAGTTTTTGAAGATAATGGTGTAAAAATTATTATTGACAAAAAGAGCTTCTTATACCTTATTGGTACCACACTAGAATATTCTGGAGGATTAAACGGAGCAGGTTTCGTTTTTAACAATCCGAATGCTAATCGTACTTGTGGATGTGGTGAGAGTTTTTCGCTTTAATCCCATCCAACTTTCCCTAAGGGAAAAAGTTTTAAAAGAGAATTAAATATGATTAAATATACAGAAGACGATTTAAGGGAAGAACTAAAAACCAAAGAATACGAATATGGTTTTTTTACAGATATTGAATCTGAAACATTTCCTATTGGATTAAATGAAGATATCGTTCGTGCTATTTCTAAGAAAAAAAATGAGCCAGAATGGATGACAGAATGGAGATTGGATGCCTTTAAAGTCTGGAAAGAAATGACTGAGCCAGAGTGGGCAAATGTTAATTACAAGAAACCAGATTTTCAGGCAATAGCCTATTATTCTGCACCAGTAGCTATTGATCCTAATAAAACATTAGACGATGTAGATCCAGATTTATTAGCGATGTACAAAAAGCTAGGTATCTCAGTAGATGAACAGAAGAAAATGAACAATGTCGCAATGGATATTGTTGTAGATTCTGTTTCTGTAGCTACTACATTTAAAAAGACCTTATCTGAAAAAGGTATTATTTTTATGAGTATTTCAGAAGCCATTAAAGAGCATCCAGAACTTGTGAGAAAATATATTGGTTCAATCGTACCAACCAAAGACAACTTTTACGCGGCTTTAAATTCAGCAGTATTTAGTGACGGCTCTTTCTGTTATATTCCAAAAGGTGTCAAATGCCCTATGGAATTATCAACTTACTTCAGAATCAACCAAGGAGGTACAGGTCAATTTGAACGCACCTTACTTATTGCAGATGAAGGCAGTTATGTTAGTTATTTAGAAGGTTGTACAGCACCTAGTAGAGACGAAAATCAATTACATGCAGCCGTTGTTGAGTTAATTGCTATGGATGATGCTGAAATAAAATATTCAACAGTTCAAAATTGGTATCCAGGAAATGCTGAAGGCAAAGGTGGTGTTTACAATTTTGTAACGAAAAGAGGCCTTTGTGAGAAAAACGCAAAAATTTCTTGGACACAAGTTGAAACCGGTTCTGCTGTAACATGGAAATATCCTAGTTGTATCTTAAAAGGTGATAATTCAGTTGGTGAATTTTATTCTATTGCTGTCACTAATAATTATCAGCAAGCAGATACGGGTACAAAAATGATTCACTTAGGTAAAAACACGAAATCAACGATTATTTCTAAAGGTGTTTCAGCTGGTAAATCACAAAACTCTTATAGAGGATTAGTGCAAATTGGTTCGCGTGCAGATAACGCTCGTAACTTTTCACAATGTGATAGCTTACTAATGGGTAATGAATGTGGTGCGCACACCTTCCCTTATATTGAGGCAAAAAATAAAACTGCTAAAATAGAGCACGAAGCGACTACAAGTAAAATTGGTGAAGACCAAATTTTTTACTGTAACCAACGTGGTATTGATACAGAAAAAGCCATTGCACTTATTGTTAATGGATTTAGTAAAGATGTGTTGAATAAATTACCTATGGAATTTGCTGTTGAAGCTCGAAAATTATTGGAAATTAGTTTAGAAGGCAGTGTAGGCTAAACCAGAGATAAATATTCTGTCATTCTGATTAAACTAGAGATGTCGCTTATAAATTATAATTATTTGAAGATGAAAAAAATCAATCTTATTATTATCATAGCTTTGGTTTTCTTTGCTTGTAAAAACGAAGCAAAATCTGAAGTAGATTTAGAAGATAATCGTTCAAAATCTTTCGATCAAAATGATGGTTTAGTAACCATGAAAGGTGAATACGTATATTATGCAGATGCTGCTGTTTTTCAAACTTCTAACGAAATCTATGGAGTCGTAATAGATGATAATTTACAACTTTTAGAGAAACAAGTTAGGCCCTTTAAAAAAGAAGCAACAGACATGGTTCCTATAACTGTACGTGTTAGGAAATTTGAAAAACCCAAAGACGAAGAAGGGTGGCAATATAGGGTAGAAATAAAAGAAATATTAAAGGTGGAAGCACCTGACCCTAGTAAAAAAGATGTTATAAAATTAGCAAACTAAGATTATGTTAAAAATAAATAATTTACATGCAAGTGTAGACGATAAAGGTATTTTAAGAGGAATTAATCTTGAGGTAAAACCAGGAGAAATTCACGCAATAATGGGCCCTAATGGTTCGGGTAAAAGTACGTTAGCTTCTGTAATTGCTGGTAAAGAAGAGTATGAAGTTACCGAAGGTACTATTTTACTCGAAGGTGACGATATTGAAGAATTATCTGCAGAAGAACGCGCACACAAAGGTATATTCTTATCGTTTCAATATCCTATAGAAATTCCTGGAGTTAGTGTCACTAACTTTATGAAAACTGCCATCAACGAAACTCGTAAAGCAAAAGGTTTAGAGGATATGCCAGCTAAAGATATGCTGAAAATGATTCGTGAAAAATCTGAACTATTAGAGATAGATCGTAAATTCTTATCAAGATCTTTAAACGAAGGTTTTTCTGGTGGAGAAAAGAAACGTAACGAAATTTTTCAGATGGCAATGTTAGAGCCAAAACTTGCCATATTAGATGAGACTGATTCTGGACTAGATATAGATGCACTTCGTATTGTAGCCAATGGTGTAAATAAATTAAAATCTAAAGATAATGCTGTCATTGTAATTACACACTACCAGCGTTTATTAGATCATATTGTACCAGATTTTGTTCATGTTTTACACAATGGGAAAATCGTAAAATCTGGTGGTAAAGAATTAGCACATGAGTTAGAAGCTAAAGGTTACGATTGGATTAAGGAAGAAGCAAACGCTTAACGCTAGTTGCAGTATTCAGTTTACAGTTGCTTACTATATTCAGATTACCTAATAAATTAATTTAGTTTGTTATTTCTGCGAAACCAGGAATTCAATAAAAACAACTAGATAACATTAAAAGATTCTTGCTTTCGCAGGAATGATAGAAATATGGATTTAAAAGAAAAATTAGTATCATCATTTATGGCATTTGAAGACACAGTAGATGTGCACTCGCCTATACACGATATTCGTACTGAAGCTATAAAAACATTTGAAAATGAAGGCTTTCCAAGCAAGAGAGAAGAAGACTGGAAATACACGTCTTTAAATTCAGTTTTAAAACACGACTACAGTGTGTTTCCTAAACATGAAAATGCATTAGAATTTAAAGATATAAATAAGTATTTTATCCATGAGATAGATGCTTACAAGATAATTTTTATAGACGGAAAATATTCATCGCATTTATCACAAACGACACATGATGGTTTAGATGTTTGTTTAATGTCATCTGCCTTAAATAAGCCTAAATACAGATTGATTATTGAAAACTATTTCAATAAAATCGCTCCCAAAAATGGCTTGTCGTCTTTAAACACTGCATTTTCTGCGGAAGGTGCATACATCCATGTGCCAAAGAATAAGTTGGTTGAAAAACCGATTCAAATTATACATTTTTCAACAGGTAATGAAGCGGCTTTAATGCTTCAACCTAGAAATCTTATTGTTGTTGATGAGAATTCTCATGTTCAAATTATAGAGCGTCATCAGAGTTTAACTGATAATCCTGTTTTGACTAATAGTGTTACTGAAATATTCGCGAATAAGCGGGCTATTGTAGATTATTACAAGATTCAGAATGATAACGAAAATGCTTCATTAATTGATAACACCTTTGTAAATCAGAAACAGGAAAGTCATGCAAAAGTGCATACCTTCTCTTTTGGTGGAAAATTGATTAGAAACAACCTCAACTTTTATCAAAATGGTGAGCGCATAGATTCTACAATGAAAGGTATTACCATTATTGGTAATAAGCAGCATGTAGATCACAACACATTAGTGCATCATATAGAACCTAATTGCGAAAGTCACCAAGATTATAAAGGTATTTTTACTGATAGCTCAACGGGTGTTTTTAATGGTAAGGTTGTTGTTGAAAAATTAGCACAAAAGACTAATGCGTTTCAGTCAAACAATAATATTTTATTAAGCGATAAAGCTAGCATTAATACCAAACCTCAACTTGAGATTTTTGCAGATGATGTAAAATGTTCTCACGGTTGTACTATTGGACAATTAGATGACAGCGCTTTGTTCTACTTACGTTCTAGAGGTATTCCAGAAAAAGAAGCAAGAGCCTTATTAATGTTTGCGTTTAGTAATAATGTTTTAGACTCAGTTAGAATTCCTGAAATTAAAAATAGAATTACTAAAATTATTGCAAATAAATTAGGTGTAAATATTGGGTTTGATTTGTAGTAAATCGTAAAGATCTTGCTAAGTCAGTATAAGGATTACCAAAACATTTTATAGATAATATAGACCTCACAAGTTTTAAAAACCTGTGAGGTCTTATCTTTTAATAACAAAACGATTGCTAATCGGTAATCGCATTCTTTTCAAAAAAACTACATCACCTTATGATTCACATTGCTTAAATTTTTGATAGAAATAGGTTGGGATAAATCCGAAATTAAGAAACAAGAAACCAATAAAAACAATAATGCCTCTATATGGCCAAGTTAGGAATTCAAACATAGCACCAATCCCAAGGATAAAAAAAGTTAAAAAGCCTAAAACGTAAAATAATTTTTTCATAGTTTTTAATTTAAGAAAATTTATGAATAGATGTTTTATAGCCCGCATAAAAAATAACTGGAACTAGTAAGAAGGCAAAAATTAAAATTGCTAAAGTCAACAAAGCACTTGCATAAGGCCAGTGCATTATTTTAAATAACATACCAAGAACCAATAACAAAACCATAGCTAAACCAAGAGAAATTTTTAGTCTATTAAGAACCACTCTTTCTTTAGCAAACTTCTGTCTGTTCGTTTCTAACTGTAAATTTTGAAAACTAGCATAGCCACCAAACTTCTGCAAAGCTTCTTGATATAATTCATTGAAGTCGTTAGAGTCCTGGTTTTCAATATACGTGCTAATATGATCAACTAAATCTTCTTGAAGCGCTTTAGATTTTACGCCATAAAGTTTTAAACTGTTCTCTATAAAATCTATATGTTTTTCTGATAATTGCATTATGTGGTTAGTTTAGTGTTAAAAATTGTGTTTAACGTATCTATAAAATCATTAATTTCTGTGGTAACCTCCATAACTTTTTGTTTTCCGGTTTTAGTAACGTTATAGTATTTTCTAACACGTTTGCCAATAAATACTTTTTCGATTTCCAAAACACCTTGTGCTTCTAGTTTATGAAGAATAGGATATAAAGCTCCTTCTGAAATATCAATTTTTCCTGAGGTCATTTTTTTTACTTCCTGTGTAATCTCATAACCATACATTTTACCGTTATTATTTATAAGGGTTAAGATGATAGGTTGCAACGTTCCTTTTGTTAATTCTTTACTATACATATTACAAATATACATTTATATAAAATGTATCCTAATAAAATGTAAAAATATTATAGCTCTATACTATTAAACCCTTCTTATATATTTCACTATAAACACAATGCTTTGTATCTTTGTATATGGAATTAGAACTTATGCTAGACGTAAAAAAAATAAGAAAAGACTTTCCAATACTAAACAGAACAGTAAACGGAAAACCACTCATCTATTTTGATAATGCTGCAACATCACAAACACCAAAACAGGTCATTGATGTTATTGTAGATTATTATAGTAATTACAATGCAAATATTCATAGAGGTGTTCATACTTTAAGCCAAGAAGCAACTGATGCTTATGAGCAAGCTCGTATTAAAATTCAGAAACATTTTAATGCCAAGCATCCTTACGAGATTATTTACACTGCTGGTACAACAGACAGTATTAATCTAGTTGCTAGTGGGTTTTCTTCACTTCTTAAAAAAGGAGATGAAATTTTAGTTTCGGCTTTAGAGCATCATAGTAATATTGTGCCTTGGCAAATGTTAAGTGAGCGCACAGGTGCAATTTTAAAAGTCATTCCTATGAATGAAGATGGTGATCTTATCCTCTCAGAGTTTGATGACCTTCTAAATAATAAAACAAAACTTGTTTTTGTTAATCATATTTCTAATGCTTTAGGAACTATTAATCCTATCGAATATATGATTGAAAAAGCACATGCTATCGGAGCTGCCGTTTTAGTAGATGGCGCACAATCTTGTCCTCACCTAAAACCAGATGTACAAGCTTTAGATGTTGATTTCTATGTTTGCTCTGCGCATAAAATTTGTGGCCCAACAGGTGTTGGTATGCTTTATGGAAAAGAGGAATGGTTGAATAAATTACCACCATACCAAGGAGGAGGCGAAATGATTGCTGAAGTCACTTTCGAAAAAACAACCTACGCAGGTTTGCCTCATAAGTATGAAGCTGGTACACCTAACGTTTCTGGAGGTATTGCTTTCGGTGCAGCTTTAGATTATATGAATAGTATCGGGTTTGATGCTATCGCTAAATATGAGCACGAGCTTTTAGAATACGCAACGGAGCAGTTAAAGCAAATTGAAGGTTTAAAGATTTATGGTACAGCCAAAGAAAAAACATCAGTCATATCTTTTAATGTTAGCTCCATTCATCCTTACGATATTGGTACTATATTAGACAAAATGGGCATTGCCGTGCGTACAGGTCATCATTGCGCACAACCTATTATGGATTTTTATAAAATACCAGGAACTATTAGAGCTTCTTTTATGTTTTATAATACTAAAGAAGAAATAGATACTTTTATTACTGCATTAAAAAAAGCAGTAATGATGCTATCTTAAGTTTTGGCATTAAAAATGCAACTTATTTAACAGACAACATAAAAATGAAGTTTTTATTAAGCTTATTTGCTATAGCATTACTTACTTTATCATGTGATTCTTCAAAACAAAGTATTACAGATACTGATAAGGCAACTACTAATTCTAAAAATAATGCCTCTATTGTACAAACAAGGAGTACTGGCGATTATTACAATACTAAAAGTGTTACCTACACAACAAGCTCTAGAACGTCCTTTGAATATATTGATATTTCAGAATCTAAAATCGCTTATTCAACAGATCGTAATTTAATTGAAATAGATACATTTAATTCTAAAAAAGGAGATTGGCAAGATATAAAAAGGCTTCTTAGAGAAATAGATACTCAAACTATTTCAAATCTAAAAGCTCCAACAGATAAGCGCCTATATGATGGTGCTGCTCATGCAACACTTAGCTTAAGAGAAGGTGACATTCTCTTTGAAACACCAACTTTTGATGAAGGGGAACCTCCTACTAAAATTAAAGAATTAGTTAATAAAGTGTTATCCATTAAGGAAAGTGTCTTAAAACAATAGCTATTTTGTAATTTTGCATTAAAGAAATTGAATATGACTATTGAAGAAGTTCAAAATGAAATTATAGAAGAGTTTGCAATGTTCGAAGATTGGGAAGAGCGCTACCAATACATGATAGATCTTGGTAAATCGCTACCCATAATTGAAGAACAATACAAGACTGAAGATAATATAATAAAAGGTTGTCAAAGTAAAGTTTGGGTACATGCGAATTTACAAGAAGATAAAATAAACTTCACTGCAGACAGCGATGCCATTATAACAAAAGGTATTATAGCAATATTAATTAGAGCTTTTTCTAATCAACACCCTAAAGCTATTCTCGATGCAAACACAGAATTTATTGATAAAATAGGCCTAAAAGAACACTTGTCACCAACCAGAGCTAACGGCTTAGTTAGCATGATAAAACAACTAAAACTGTATGCTATTGCATACCAAACACAACTAAATTAAGATGAGCGAAGCAACTATAGATACAAATGTACTCGGAGATAAAATTGTTAGAGTTTTAAAAACTATTTTTGATCCTGAGATCCCTGTAGATATTTACGAACTAGGACTTATTTACGATGTCTTTGTTAACGAAGACTACGAGGTTAAAATCCTTATGACGTTAACAACACCTAACTGCCCAGTCGCAGAGACTTTACCCTTAGAGGTAGAGGAAAAAGTAAAATCTATTAACGAAGTTAAAACTGCTAATGTGGAAATTACGTTTGATCCACCTTGGACGCAAGACTTAATGAGTGAAGAAGCTAAATTAGAATTAGGAATGCTTTAATTCAGTTTTCAATGCTCACCCAAACTCTAGAAACATAAAAATGGCAGAAGAAATAATAAATAGAGTAGCTAAAAGCAAGCTAAAAGTTATAGATTTAGAGGACTACTATCCAGATGGAAAGCGTGTTCTTTTTGATATTAAGAACTGGTTACTTGAAGGTTTGGTGCTTCGCGAAAAAGACTTTAGAGTTTCTGTAGCTGAGCATGATTGGTCGCAATACCAAGATTGTTATATCGCCTTACATTGCTCAACAGATGCTATTGTGCCAGACTGGGCTTACATGCTTATTTCGATAGAAACAAAATCTTATTCTAAACTCACTGTTATTGGCTCTTTAGAACAGTTAGAATCGATAATTTACACGTCAATAATTTCAGAATTAGATCTGAAAATCTATAAAGACATGCCTGTAATTATCAAAGGGTGTTCTCACAAACCTGTACCTGCAAATGCTTTGGTGTTGCTATCACAAAGATTAAAACCAATTACAAAATCCATTATGTTTGGTGAAGCTTGTTCGTCGGTTCCTCTCTTTAAGAAAAAATAGTTGATTAAAAAAATATGTCTTTTTCATAATTCCCTTGTCTTAGTAATAGTCCATAACATTTACTAAATAATTTAACTAAAATTAAGAAAAACCTATATTTGCAACTTAATAACAACTATAATTTACTAAACTCTAACTCATTATGAACAAAAAATTACTTTTATC
>NZ_DEXW01000026.1:53208-70414 GCF_002364335.1 Winogradskyella sp. UBA3174
AGCAGAGGTAGACAAGTTTCAAGGAGAAGCTGATGCTTTACAAGGACAGATTGACGCCCTTCCAGGTTGGCATTTTGGTGCCTTCGGTACTGTAGGTGGGAGCCTTTCTGAGTTCAGTAATTGGTACTCTCAAGGAACGCCTAACAACAGTGCTGGTAGTATTGGTTTTACAGTTAATGCATTTGCCAACAAAATTGAAGACAAATACTTTTGGAGAAGTGCTTTAACATTAAATTTAAATTGGGTAAAATTAGATGACAAAGACAGCCCTGACGACGATGATAGTTTTCAACCAACTACAGATGTTTTTAATATCTCGTCATTATACGGTTACAAATTGAGTGATAAATGGGCTGCTTCTGGATTTATGGAATACAGAACGACCTTATTAGACAACTTCAACGACCCTGGTTATTTAGATGTTGGTTTTGGTGTAACTTGGACTCCTGTTCCAGATTTATTTGTTGTAATACACCCTTTAAACTATAATTTCGTTTTTTCTGATAACGATATTATTTTTGAATCTTCCTTAGGTGCAAAAATTGTTGCAGATTATACGAAACAAATTGGAGCTATCAACTTTAAGACAAATTTATCTGTTTTTCAGAGTTATGAATCATCCGATTTATCGAACTGGACTTGGACAAACTCCTTTAGCTACACGCTTTGGGAAATGATTGGTGTAGGTTTTGATTTTGGTTTAAGAAGTAACAAGCAAGAAGCTCTAAATTATGCTTTGGGTCAATTTGAACCTATTGGCGGTGGTGATACACCAGATTTTAATAATGTGGATAACGATTTACAAACGTATTACACACTTGGCTTAAGTTATAATTTTTAAGCCAACACAATACATAAACTAAAAAAAAGAGGTCTAAATTAAATTTAGACCTCTTTTCTTATTCAATATCCTCAACATCTGGATATAAAAAATGATTATAAGGAAACCGCGTAATGTGAATCTCTCTTACTTCCTTATAAACGCGTTTCCTAAACTCGTCTAAATTTTCTTTTTTTAATGCAGAAATAAATAAGGCATTTTCACCAATCTTATTCATCCAAGTTTTTTTCCATTCTTCAATAGAGTAATTAGCTTGTGTCCGTTCGGCAATTAAATCATCATCATCAAAAGGTTCCGCTTCGTAAGTATCAATTTTATTAAACACCATAATCGTTGGCTTATCCTTACTACTAATATCATCTAAAATTTGATTCACAGAATCTATATGTTCTTCAAAATTTGAATGAGAAATATCAACAACATGTAATAGTAAATCAGCCTCTCTTACCTCGTCGAGTGTACTCTTAAAAGACTCTACTAATTGTGTTGGAAGTTTTCTTATAAAACCAACAGTGTCACTGACTAAAAAAGGTAAATTCCCAATAACTACTTTTCTAACTGTAGTATCTACAGTTGCAAACAGTTTATTTTCTGCAAATACCTCACTTTTACTAATAACGTTCATTAATGTAGACTTACCAACATTGGTATAACCGACTAAAGCAACTCTTACCATTTTTCCGCGATTACCGCGTTGTACAGCCATTTGCTTATCAATTATTTTAATTTTAGCCTTTAGCAAAGCTATTTTATCGCGGACAATACGTCTGTCTGTCTCTATTTCTGTTTCACCAGGTCCTCGCATTCCAATACCCCCTTTTTGTCTTTCAAGGTGAGTCCACATTCCTTTTAACCTTGGTAGTAAGTATTGACATTGCGCTAACTCTACTTGGGTTCTTGCATAACTGGTTTGAGCGCGTTGTGCAAAAATATCTAATATCAAATTAGTGCGGTCTAATATTTTACAGTTAAGAATTTTACTAATATTTCGTTCTTGTGCAGGGGATAATTCGTCATCAAAAATCACTGTACCAATATCGTTATCTTTTACAAAATGCATTACTTCTTCCATCTTACCTGTACCTATAAAAGTTTTAGGGTTTGGCATTGTCATTTTCTGAGTGTAACGTTTTACAACCTCACCTCCTGCAGTGTAGGTTAAAAATTCTAACTCATCTAAATATTCTGTTGACTTCTCTTCATCTTGTTCTTGAGTAATAACTCCTATTAAAAGAGCCCTCTCTAAACTAATATCTTTTTTTTCTATCATAATCTTATTCAAAGTACAAAGTTAAGCAAATGCGTTATTTAGAATAAGATTTTAAAATCATATATTTATTGCCATGATTAATAATGACTATACCTCTTACACAATTGCGTTTTATAACACAGAAAACTTATTTGACATAGAAAATGATCCACTTACTAATGATGATGATTTTTTAGCAACATCGAGAAAACGATGGACTCCAAAACGCTATCAGAATAAGTTAACAAAATTAGGTGATGTTATTTCTAAAATCGGAGAAGAAAACACTACAGTTGCTCCAATAATTATTGGTTTAGCTGAAGTAGAAAATAAAAAAGTGTTATCTGACCTCATAAAAAATAAAAACCTAATTAAAGAAGAATACCGTTATATTCATTACGAATCACCAGATGAAAGAGGAATTGATGTCGCATTACTCTATAAACCTGATATTTTTAAAGTTGAAAGCTCTGAAGTGTTTTCAGTTTATCTTCAAAGCGAAACTGGAAAACAAGATTATACCAGAGATATTCTTTTAGTACAAGGCAAACTAAATAATGAAAACATAAATATTATAGTTAATCATTGGTCTTCTAGACGAGAAGGCACAAAAGAAACTGAATTTAAACGGATTGCAGCGGCTAATGTGGTAAATTCTATTATTAAAACATTGAAAAAAAAGGATCATCTAGCCAAAGTTATAGTTATGGGGGATTTTAACGACAATCCTAACTGTAAAAGTATTTCTACAATAGAACAAGAAAGTGAGTTATACAATCCTTTTAAAACGGTTTGGTCTAGGGATAAAGGAAGTTTAAGCTATAACTTTCAGTGGAATTTATTTGACCAAATTTTGTTTTCAACTAATTTATTTGATCCTAAAAATTCAAAATTATCATTCGATAGTGCAAATATATTTAACAGTAAATTTTTAACACAAAACCATGGCAAATATAAAGGGCAACCTCTTAGAACTTATGTAGGAAAAAAATACAAAGGTGGCTATAGTGACCACTTTCCTGTTTACATTAAATTGAAGCCTTCTAATTAAAATAAAAAAAAACCTTTTATCGGTAAATAAAGTACTTAGTCTATTATCGTAATGTTAACATCTTGTTAATAGCCTTTTTTTCTATATTGGTCGTGAGAATAGGTAAGCAATCTTCTCATATTATACGTACAATTTATACTAACAAACTAATAATCAACAAACAACTTATTTGTAATCAAATGATTATGAATGATTTTCATATTTACTAATAAACCGATTAATAATGAAAAAGATTACTCTAATTTTTATCATGCTAGCTTTTGTTTTAACAGCCAACGCTCAGTATGTTTTTAATCCTATCGCAGGACCCACTAATGTGGCATCTGGAACACCTGTTACAATAAACCTCAATGACGTAGCCAATGCATCAGGCGTTACTGCATCATCTACTGGCTCTTATGATTCATTCTCTCTTTCAGTAGATTGGACAGATGGTGGAGGTGGTCCATGGTCAACGGAAGCAGATTTGACATTTACAACCACCGCTGGTTCTATTCTTATAGATCCCCCAACTACTGGTGGCGCTACAAATGCTACTGCAACAACATTAACTTTTGATGGAGATTTACCAGCAATTTATAACCCTACTACTGATGGTTTCATAGACTTAGTTCTTAATCAAAGTTTTGGAGGTTCTAGTGGAAATTGGTCAAATATAGTAGTCACTCTTTTTGAGAGTCCAACTTGTGTGGTACCTATTGGTATGGCGGCATCTAACGGCACAACAACTACAGTCGATTTAAATTGGGCTGCAGGTGACTCTGAAACAACTTGGAATTTAGAATGGAATGCTGCTGCAAATTTTACACCAGGCAATGGTGAAGAAGAAGGGTCAGTGACTATAAATACAACACCGACAACAGCATTAGCTGGCTTAACCCCTTTGTCAAATTATTTTCTTTATTACCAAGCAGATTGTGCGGGTAATGGATTAAGTGAGTGGGTAGGGCCTTTTAACTTCTTAACAGGTTATTGTGAATCTATTCCTTCATCTAACGATAATGATGGTATAAACCAAGCGCAATTAGGTTCTGAAATATTCACTTCGGCTGGAGACGTAGTTTTTGAAGACTTTACAGCACCAACCGTAGATTTAGCTGCAGGTGTTACCGCAAACTTTCAAATAATTTTTGCTTCTGGTTTTACGTATGATGTAAATGTATGGATTGATTTTAATAACGATTTAGTATATGACAATGCAACCGAGTTAGTTTTTCAGGGAGAAACAACCAATGCTAATCCTACGACTTTTGATGCTTCTTTTGTAATGCCAAATGTTCCTCTTGGTATTTATAATATGAGAATGGGTTCTGCTGATTTTGGCCAAGACCCACCGAACCCATGTTTTACTGGTGCTTTTGGTGTTACAGCAGATTTCACAGTTAATGTAACAGAAGCACCAGATTGTATTCCGGCATCTGCTTTAATTGCAGAAAATATAACAGAAACATCCGCTGATTTATCTTGGACAGATTTAGGAGCTACTGGTGTAACTTGGGATTTAGAATGGGGACCTGCTGGTTTTATTCCAGGTACAGGAACTACTGTAAATGGTTTAACAGTTCCAAACTTAATGCTTACTGGTTTAACGGCTGGAACATCTTATGACTATTACATACTCACTAATTGTGCAGTAGGATCATCTACAGTTTCTGGACCATCTAACTTTATAACTGCGACACCAGGAGAAACTTGTGCAAACGCTTTTCCTATGACTGTTGAAGCATTATGTGATGGTACAAATTCAGTGACATTTAACTTTGCTAATGGTGGAGATGTAGACGCCAATGGTGAGAATCCTTCTTGTGATGGATTTGGAAACTTTGGTTATTTTATGAGTTTTACTGCACCGCCTGTAGGTTCTGTTGTTATTTATTTTGATGGAGCAGCAGATAATATTGGTTTAGAAGTATATGACTCTTGTGGTGGTATAGCGGTTTCTGATTGTACTAATAATGCTTTCGATGCTGGTGATAACTCTGGTGTTATTGGTGGTCTAACACCTGGTGACACTTATGTAGCTTTAATTTGGAGAGATCAATCCTCAGGAACAGCAGATGTATGTATTGAAGAAGGGCCAACATGTCCTTTCCCAATAAATTTAGAAGCTATCAATGTAGGTGAAGACTCTGCAGATTTAAGCTGGATAGAAAATGGTACAGCTACATCTTGGAATATAGAATGGGGACCAACTGGTTTTGCCCAAGGTACAGGTACTATTTTAAATGGTGTAACTACAAATCCTTTTAACTTAACAGGGTTAACACAAAACACAACATACGATTTTTACGTGCAAGCAATTTGTGCAACTGAAACATCTAATTTTGCTGGGCCATTTACGTTTACAACAACACCTCAATCTAACTTTACAATAGATTGTGCTACTGGTGGACCGTTAACTCAAGATTACTGTTATGATAATGGTGGTGCAGCGAATCCATTTATATTCACATTTACGAGTAACGATGGTACACCTTTAAACTTAACTTTTAATTCAGGTAATGTAGAAAATAACT
Organism: Winogradskyella sp. UBA3174; assembly: GCF_002364335.1. GTDB lineage: Bacteria > Bacteroidota > Bacteroidia > Flavobacteriales > Flavobacteriaceae > Winogradskyella. The sequence goes on from NZ_DEXW01000026.1 coordinate 58,866, forward strand.
TTGATGAACTAGTAGTGCTAGATTCTGATGGAACTCCTTTCGCTGGGTTTGCAATTGCAGATCAAAATTACGGTGCTGGTGGTAATATTGGTGGAATTACTTTTCAATCTACAGGCGATACAATATCTTTCTTTATTAATTCAGATGGTTCTGTAAGTTGTGGTAGTGGAAGTGCAGCCTTAGTTGGTGGTATAAACTACACGGTTTCTTGTGCTACTTGTATTAATCCACAAGCAACATATTCTGTAATTGATGATTGTGATAACGGTGATCAATTCTTAATCGATGTAGACGTTACAACTTTAGGTGATGCTTCATCATTGACAATTTCAAATAATATTAACGGAGATACAACACCTGTTACAACTGTAGGTACTTATCAAATAGGACCTTTTGCTTTCTTAGTAGATGTTGTGGTAACGGTAAGTAATGATCAAGATACTAACTGTATTATAAATAGTCAACCTATACAACTATTAGCATGTCCACCAGACAATGATAATTGTGATGGAGCCATAGTCGCCGTAGTAAATGACGGACCTGCATGTGATGCAACAACGCCAGGGACTATATTAGCTGCAACACCATCTGGTGTTCCTGCCGGAAGTTGTACTGGTAATACCGGTGATGATGTATGGTTTGAATTTACAGCTTTAAATGAAGTTCAAATTATTTCAATTTTAAATATAGCGGGTGGTACGTTTAATATAGATCACGCTTTATATGAAGGTTCTTGTGGCACGTTAACAGAGCTTTATTGTTCTAATGACGATGCAAGTGTAACTCCTGCATTAGTTGTTGGTGACACTTATTACATCAGAATATTTAGTAGTGGTAGTGATAATGACGAAACATCTACTTTTGATTTATGTATTAGAGAAGCACCTTCTAACATTATATGTGAGAATGCAGAAAACTTCTGTTCTGTGGGTGGTGCACTGACTACACCAAATATTATTGGTATTCCAGACCCAAATCAACTAGCATGTTTAGGTACTGCACCTAATCCTGTTTGGAATATCATTCAAATTGGTGAATCGGGACCTATTGAAATAGAAATTAACCAGCAAGATGATGCTGGAAACGGATTAGATGTTGATTTTGTAATCTGGGGACCTTTTACTTCAGTAGAAGAAGCATGTATAGGTATTGTTTTTGAAGATTGTCCTACATGTCCTTTCTCTAACAATCCTGATACAGGTTTTTATCCATTCGGAAATATTGTTGACTGTAGTTACTCAGGTGCAGCAGTAGAAAATTTAAGTATTGATAATGCATTGGAAGATGAAATATATTTGTTGTTGGTAACTAATTTTAATGGTAACCCTGGAACAATAACAATAGAACAAACGAATTCTGATGGAACAGACAATGGTACTATTAGTGCAGAGATATCTGCGGAACTTGTTAGTAACGAGGTCGTGATAGATCAAAGTAATGATCCAACTGAAGTAGATGAAGTTTCTGTTTGTGGATTTACCTCTGTAACTATTGAAACTAATTCACCATTTGCTGATTCTTTTGTTTGGTTTAAAGATGGATTTGAAATTCCTGGAGAAACATCTGCTACACTTACTGTAACAGAATCAGATAACTATCAAGTTCAAGCATTTGATGATCAGTGTGGCGATGATGCATTTTCGCAAATTGTTATTGTAAATCTTTATCAAGATGCTGGGACTGTAGCTGCTCAAAACATTACAGTTTGTGATGGTCCTGAAAGTGATGGCTCAGAAGATTTCGATTTAAATGCGTTAACTACATCATTAGGTCTTTCAGCAGATTTCACCGTATCATATTACACAAATACTGCAGAAGCTAATCAAGCAATAAATCCTGTATCATCACCATATACGTCATCAGGAGAAACACTAATTATTAGAATTGAGGATGCAGACGCAGCAGCCAATAATTTCTTAGGATGTCGTCAGATATCTGACGTTGAGTTGGTTGTTAACCCTATTCCTAATGTAAATCAACCGATGGACTTTGTTGTCTGTGATGATGCAGATGGAAATGTAGATGGGATGACAGAATTTAATTTAGAATCTATTAATGATGAGGTTAACTCTGATGCTGGTATAACTATAACATATCACACATCCTTAGCAGATGCTGATGCAGATACTGGTGCTTTAATAAGCCCTTATGAAAGTAGTGGCGAAACTATTTTTGTAAGAGTAGAAGACGACGCAACTGGATGTTTTGATACTACATCCTTTAACTTAGTCGTAAACGTTGTGCCATTAGCAACTTTTGATCCTCAATTTGATTATGCTGTTTGTCCTAATGCTACAGTTCCAATTCAAATAGGCATTGTTCCTACTAACTTTACCGCTGCAGATGTTACTGTAAGCTGGTTATTAGACGGTACATTAATTTTAGGAGCAACTGGTTTAACTTTAGATACTGTTTTAGTAGAAGGAGATTATTCTGCGGAAATTAGTTTTATTGGAACAGGCTGTGTTAATACAATAACAATATTTGTTGAAGAATTAGATGCTTGTATCTTCCCAGAAGGTATTTCACCTGGAGTAACACCTGGTCAGAATGACAACTTTGACTTAAGTAGTTTTGATGTTTCTCAACTAGAAATATTTAATAGAAATGGTACTCTAGTATATTCTAAAAATAATTATACAGACGAGTGGTTTGGCCAAACTAATGATGGCGAAGAACTACCTGTCGGAACTTATTTCTACACTATGACTTACGAAGGCGGAACAAAAAGACGTAGTGCTTGGATATATATAAATAGATAAACTTACTAACTGAATCAACTTAAATTATAATGAAAAAAATCTCTATTATAGCGGTTCTACTTCTTGCGTTACAGATGCATGGACAACAAGACCCTCAGTACACTCAGTACATGTATAATATGAATATCATCAACCCAGCCTATGCTGGTTCTAGAGAAGGGTTATCTTTTGGCCTTCTCTATAGAAACCAATGGACAGGAATTGAAGGTAATCCAGAAACAGGTACATTTTTCGGTCACACACCAATTGGAAACAATTTAGGCGTGGGACTATCCTTAATATCTGATCGCTTAGGACCAGTTAAAGAAACTAATGTCTTTGCTGATATTTCCTATACGCTGAAATTAGGTGGTGAGCATCGCTTAGCTTTTGGTGTAAAAGTTGGTGCTACATTTCATGATATTGGTTTAGTAGATTTAGATGTAATTGATGAAACCGATCCTTTCTTTGGTAACGACATAAATAGCACAACACCTAATATGGGTGCAGGTGTGTTTTACTATACTAATAAATACTATGTCTCGTTGTCTGTACCAAATATGCTGTCTTCAGTACATCTTGATACTAACGGAAATAAGATAGGATCAGAAACACAACACTACTTTCTAACAGGTGGTTATGTGTTTGATTTATCACCCAATACAGAACTTAAACCATCAGTTATGGTTAAATCTGCATTTAATGCACCAACGTCATTGGATGTTAATTTAAATGCAAGGTTTTTCAAAAAATTTGAAGTTGGCGTCTCTTACAGATCAGACGATTCATTCTCGGGTTTAGTGAATTTTGCTATATCACCAGGAGTAAGAATTGGGTATGCGTATGACGCAATAACATCAGGTATTAGAGATTTTGCACCTGCGTCTCATGAGGTATTTTTATTATTCGACCTTAATTTTCCGAAACGCGTTTCTCGTTCACCTAGATACTTTTAATCTGATAAGCTAAACACTATTATGAAAAACTTAAAAACATTATTATTAATTACGTTGATGAGTAGTTTATGCTTAACTGCTCAAAATAACGACACAAAAAAAGCAGATAAACAATTTACTAGATACGAGTTTGTAAAAGCAGCTGAAAGCTATAAAAAGCTTGTAGAAAAAGGCAAGGCTGATACTTATGTATATGGTCAATTAGCAGAAAGCTATTACAATATTTTTAATACCGTAGAGGCTGAGCGTTACTATGCAAAAGCTTTAGAATCATCTACTAATCCAGAGATGATTTACAAGTATTCGCAGATGCTAAAGGCTAATGGGAAATACGAAGAGTCTAATGCACAGATGGATAAGTTTGCTTCTATGCGTCCGTCTGATGATAGAGCTACAGCTTTTAGAAACAATCCAAATTATCTTCCTAAAATTTTAGAACAAGGGAAAAAGTTTAATCTGCAAAATACAGACTTTAATTCTGAGCAATCAGATTTTGGAGGTATTATGAATGATGGTAAACTGTACATCACATCTGGACGTAATAACAGCCGTAAAACATATGGTTGGAATCAGGAACCTTTCTTAGATATTTACGAAATATCTAAAAATTCTGATGGTTCATTCCAAGCTGCAAGCTTAATGAATGATAAAATAAATACTAAATTTCACGAAGGTTTGGTCTCATTCACACCAAATGGAGAAACTATGTATTTTTCTAGAGAAAGTTATTTTGAAAAAGTTTTTCAAAAAGATTCTTTGTCTAAAACACGTTACAGCCAACTTTACTTATTTAAAGCAACAAAACTAGGCAACGATTGGGATACTGTTGAGAGCTTAAAACTAAATAGTGAAAACTATTCTGTAAAAAACCCAGCTGTAAGCGCAGATGGTAAAACGCTTTTCTTTGCCTCTGATATGCCTGGTGGTTTCGGTTTATATGATATTTACAAAGCGCCTATCAATGCAGACGGATCTCTGGGTGAACCCACCAATATGGGACAAAAAGTAAATACCGAAGGTCAAGAAATGTTTCCGTATGTAAGTAGTAATAATAACTTGTATTTTTCATCTAACGGTCATTTAGGCTTAGGTGGAATGGATGTATTCTACACCAAAGAAATTGACGGTAAACTAGCACCTATTAGAAATGTTGGTATTCCTATTAATAGTAACGGAGATGATTTTGCTTTTACAATAGATGAAGAAGCAGAAGAAGGTTTTGTCTCTTCTAATAGAGATGGTGGCAAAGGTAGTGACGATGTTTACGCCTTTAAAAAATTACAACCATTATGTGATGTCTTAATTACAGCTACTGTATTAGATGATAAAACTAGAGCTCCTTTAAGTGGTGCATCTGTATCTTTATATGATACAGAAGGCAATAAAATTGTTTCTAAAACAAGTAATGCTGAAGGTGTAGCTGAATTTATAGTAGAGTGTGAAACAGACTCAGAATTAGAAGTTACTATAAATGGCTATGACAGTAAAAAAGTTACAGTTGATGGAACAAATGAAGAAGAGCTTGCCGTACAAATTAGCTTAGATCCTATTGAAAAAATTATCGTTGCTGATAAAATTGAGTTAGATCCTATCTACTTTGATTTTGACAAATCTAATATCACAGCGCAAGCTGCTTTTGAATTGGATAAACTTGTTCAGATTATGACTAAATATCCAAACATGGTTATTAACGCGACGTCTCATACAGATTTTAGAGGTCCAGATTCATACAATACAATATTGTCAGAACGTAGAGCAAAAAGTACTGCACAATATGTAATATCTAAAGGTGTTGACGAGTCTCGCATTTCTGCAACAGGTAAAGGTGAAACTGAACCTAAGGTTAATTGTGGAGGTAAATGTACTAAAGAAGAGCATGCTACGAATAGACGTTCTGAGTTTATCATTACTAGTGGTGGACCAGGGGCTTAAAAAGCAAAATTTATAAAACATTAAAAAGGCTCTGAAAATTCAGAGCCTTTTTTGTTATCTACAAAAAAAAATTAAAATAGTATTACTTCCAAAGTGTATATGGTAATTTGCTTAATTGCGAGTTGTAATATTTTACGTCTCCGGTTACCTCTTTACCTAACCAATTTGGTTTTATAAAATTTTCATTTTCAGATTTTAACTCAACTTCTGCTATAACTAAACCTTCATTTTCAATAAAAAACTCGTCAACTTCAAAAATATGGTTTCCTGATTTTACTTCGTAACGAATTTTGTCAATAATTCCCAATTCGCAAAGTTCTAATAAAAACTCTGCTTCTATTCTAGGGATCTCTTTTTCCCATTCAAAACGAGACAAACCGTTTTTTGTAGATTTCCCTTTTATAGTTAAATAACCTATGTCTTTTATCAATCTAACCCTTACTGTTCTTTCTGCATCACTATTTAAAAATCCTTGCTTTATAGTATAGCTGTTAAAAGCTTCCGTTTTAAAAACATTTGATGTGACTAAAAATTTACGTTCTATTTCTATCATGAAAAACCTAAAAAGGCATTTAATGCCTAAATTTACAGCATGCTTAACGATTTACCAATAAGAAAGATAATTCATGTAGATATGGATGCATTTTATGCATCCATAGCACAAAAGGATAATCCTGAGCTTAGAGGTAAAGCTATAGCTGTTGGTGGTGGCGGAACACGTGGAGTTGTAAGTGCAGCAAGTTACGAAGCTCGAAAATTTGGCGTAAAAAGTGCTATGTCTGGTCGCTTAGCGATAAAACTTTGCCCAGAACTCATCTTTGTGAAGACAGATTTTAATCGTTATAAAGAAATTTCAAACCGAATAAGAAAGGTTTTTCATGATTATACCGATTTAGTTGAGCCTTTGTCTTTAGACGAAGCTTACTTAGATGTAACAGAAAACAAAATAGGATTACCTAGTGCAACTTTACTAGCTCAAAAGATAAGACAGCAAATTTATGACGAAGTAGGCTTAACAGCGTCTGCAGGTATCTCTATTAATAAGTTTATAGCTAAAGTTGCAAGTGATTATAATAAACCTAATGGACAAAAAACTGTAAACCCTGAAGATGTGCTTCAGTTTTTAGAAGATTTAGATATTCGTAAGTTTTATGGTGTAGGTAAAGTCACTGCTGATAAAATGTATCAAAAAGGGATTTTTACTGGTAAAGATTTAAAGTTGAAAAGCTTTGAATACCTAAATGAACACTTCGGAAAATCAGGACGCTACTACTACGACGTAGTAAGAGGTATACACAATAGCGAAGTAAAACCTAATCGTATTAGAAAATCTTTAGCTGCAGAACGTACTTTTAGTAAAAATTTATCTTCCGAAATTTTTATGCTAGAAAAACTAGAGCATATTGCAGAAGAAGTCTCAAAGCGATTACATAACAGTAAAGTTTCAGGAAAAACAATAACACTCAAAATAAAATACAGCGACTTTACATTACAAACAAGAAGTAAAACATTACCTTATTACGTGAGTGAAAAAGCCATAATTCTTGAAACAGCAAAAGATCTTCTCTACCAAGACAAACTAGATAATTCAGTGCGTCTTTTAGGTATTTCTTTATCAAATTTGAATACCAAAGTTGCAAAACCTAAGTCTTCAGAAATAGAAAAAAAATCTTTTAGTGTACAGTTGAAGTTTGCCTTTTAAATCTACTAGAAACTACAACTCTCAATCTCAGTAACTCGCAATGTATTCACCATACCTTTAGCTTGTATTGGCATTGCTGCTAAACTAATTAACATATCCCCAACTTCTAAATAACCTTTTTTACAAGCAATTGTATTTACATCTTCAATAGTCTCATCTGTACTTACAAACTTGTCATAGTAGAATGCTTTAACTCCCCAAAGCAAACTCAATTGTGTTAAAATACGCCTGTTAGATGTAAATACCAATATATGTGCCGAAGGTCTCCAAGCGGAAATCTGAAACGCTGTATAACCACTATTAGTTAATGTCGAAATTGCTTTTGCATTAATTTCGTTTGCCATATTAGCGGCATGATAACATATCGCTTTTGTTATGTAACGTTTTGTACGAATGTGAGGCGGTTTTTGTGGCACTTTAATTAATGGTGAATCTTCAACACTACGAATAATATTTGCCATCTGACGAATCACTTGTACAGGATATTGCCCAACTGAAGTTTCACCAGATAACATTACAGCATCTGCACCATCCATAACTGAATTGGCAACATCATTAACTTCAGCTCTTGTTGGAGTTAAGCTTGTAATCATTGTTTCCATCATCTGTGTTGCAATAATTACAGGAATCCTCGCTTTTTTTGCTCTAAGTACTAATTGCTTCTGAATTAATGGAACTTCCTCTGCTGGGATTTCAACACCTAAATCACCACGAGCTACCATTAAACCATCACAATAAGCTACAATCTTATCAATATTTTCGACCGCTTCTGGCTTTTCAATTTTAGCAATAATCGGAATCTTATGTTCGCTGTGCTCACTAATTAATTTTTCTAACTGCATTAAATCTTCAGCATGTCTTACAAAAGATAACGCCATCCAATCTACTTTTTGCCCTATAGCAAATATGGCATCTTCAATATCTTTTTCTGTCAACGCAGGTTGAGAAATATTTGTATTAGGAAGATTTACACCCTTTTTAGATTTTAGTGGTCCACCCTGTATAACCTTAGCTTTTACCTCAGTCTTTCTATCCGTAGAGACGACTTCGAAAATTAACTTACCATCATCTAAAAGAATACGCTCTCCTGGATTAGCATCTTGTGGAAATTTATCATAAGTCATGTAAACACGATCTTTAGTGCCTTCAAAACGTTCACCAGTTGCAAAAATAATTTCGTCCCCTGCATTTACAATAACTTCACCTTTCATCATCCCTACGCGTAATTTAGGACCTTGTAAATCACCTAAGATAGAAGCGTTATATCCAAACTCTTCATTGAGTTCTCTAATCATTTTTATACGTTCCTCTACGTCTTTGTAATCCGCATGCGAAAAGTTAATTCTAAATACATTACAGCCTTCATCTAACATGGCTTTTAAAACTGCCTTTGTGCTGGTTGCTGGGCCTAATGTGGCTACTATTTTTGTTTTCTTGTTTGACATCAACTCAAAAAATTAAATGGTCTTTGGATTTTATTTTTAACGGATTTACCGTATAACTTGTAATAATCTGTGGAATGGACTGTAATGTATCTAGTATTAAATCTTCATTTACATTCTGAATTTCATTGGAGATTTTTATAAAAAAATCCACACGTTTTAATTCAGGAATTAGATGAAATGTTTTTAGCGTTTTCTCACTATTTGTAAATAATGTTCCTGTACTGTAAAGGCTATCTTCTTCTTTTTTGCAAACGTTAGAAACTAAATTCCAAGTTACATACTCAGCTTCATTATTCCATTCAAAAAAACTGTAAGAAGATGTTAAGTACTTAAAATCTAAATCATGCTCATTTCGAGTTAGATTTAAGTCTAAATTCTTATTAAGTAAATATGCTAAACGGTAATCTTCTAGTCGACAATGAAGAGCTATAAGCTTGTAAGCGTCATCAAAAAAATCATCTACCAAAAGTTTGTGTAAAGCCATACAGTCATAACCTTGATTGGTAAATATAGTATATAAAAAGCTTAGTTATATTAACTTTTGGTTAATCTTAACCCATAAAGCTTACGAAAACGATATAGTTTTAAGAGTTTTGCAACTAAGAAGGTTAATAGACTTAAATAAGTTTAGTAATTTGCTTTTGAAAAGCGAAAAAAGCACGTTTAGAAGCTTTTTCTTCGGCTTTCTTTTTTGAAGTTGCTCTAGCTTTAGATACTACCTTATCATTAATACTTAGCTTTACCGAAAAATGTTTTAATTCATCATTCCCTGTATCTTCATAGACATTGTAATTAAACGTATTCTTTTCTTTTTGGCACCATTCTATAAGTAGACTCTTATAGCTAATAACCTTACCTTCTAGAGTTTCTATATCTACGTATGGCTTTATAACTCTATTATAAATAAATTTTTCACAAAACTTATAACCTCTGTCTAAGTAAATAGCGCCTACTAAAGCTTCGAATAAATTACCATGTATATTATCACCAAAGTTAGATTTAGGTATTCTGCTTTTTACTAGAAGTATTAAACCTAGATCTTTACCAAGCTCATTAAGATGCTCTCTACTCACCACTTTAGAACGCATCTTTGTTAGATAGCCTTCATCCCCATGTGGTACTTTCTCAAATAAATAAAATGCAATAACAGAACTTAACATCGCATCACCTACAAACTCTAAACGTTCGTAATTAATTGGGTTGCCTTTTTTATCCCTAATATTCATTGAGCGATGTGTAAAGGCTTTTACGTAAAGTAAATTAGACTTTGGTTTAAAACCAAGAATATCTATAAGTTGTAAAAAAAAATTCCCGTCTTCTTTAGAGCGGGAATTTAGTATGTTACGAATGAAGTTCATTCGGGACTTAATCTAATTTTTTAAATAATACACAAGCGTTGTGACCGCCAAATCCGAATGTATTACTCATTGCGACTTTAATTTCTCGTTTCTGAGGTTTATTGAGTGTTAAATTTAATTCTGGATCTATATTTGGGTCAACTGTTTCATGATTAATTGTTGGCGGCACAATACCATGCTGCATCGCCATAATTGAAGCAATTGCTTCAATAGCACCAGCAGCGCCCAACAAGTGACCTGTCATAGATTTTGTAGAATTAATATTTATATTTTTAGCATGGCTGCCAAATACTTGAGATATAGCTTTTAACTCTGCAACATCACCCAATGGTGTTGATGTGCCGTGTGTGTTTATATGATCTACATCTTCAGGTTTTAATCCAGCATTTTCTAAACAATTTTTCATTACCGCAACGACACCAATTCCATCAGGATGTGGCGCTGTCATGTGATACGCATCAGAAGATAAACCTCCACCGACAACTTCTGCGTAGATTTTAGCTCCTCTTGCTATCGCATGCTCGTACTCTTCTAGTACAATAGCTCCTGCTCCTTCACCTAATACAAAACCATCTCGGTTAGCATCAAATGGTCTCGAAGCTGTTGTTGGACTATCATTACGCGTACTCATGGCGTGCATAGCATTAAACCCACCCATACCAGCAATAGTAACTGCAGCTTCACTTCCTCCTGTAATAATCACATCACAAGTGCCTAAACGAATAGTGTTTAATGCATCGATCATTGAATTTGCAGAAGATGCACATGCAGATACTGTTGTATAGTTTGGACCCATAAAACCATATTTTATAGATATGTTTCCAGGTGCTATATCAGCAATCATTTTTGGAATGAAGAATGGATTAAAACGAGGTGTTCCGTCACCAGCGGCAAAGTTTAACACTTCTTCTTGAAATGTTTCTAAACCACCAATACCAGCTCCCCAAATTACTCCGACTCTTAATTTGTCTATCGCATCTAAATCTAGTTTTGAGTCTACAATTGCTTCATCCGAAGCGACCATTGCATACTGGGAAAACTTATCCATTTTGCGTGCTAACTTTCTATCAATAAAGTCAGTAACCTCAAAGTTTTTTATTTCACAAGCGAACTTCGTTTTGAACTTTTCAGGATCAAAATGTGTCACAGGTGCGGCACCACTCTTACCACTCAAAAGTGCATCCCAATATTCGTCTTTGGTATTGCCTATTGGTGTAAGTGCACCTAAACCGGTAACTACTACTCGCTTTAATTCCATAAAAATTGAGTTATTATTTTGCTGCTTCTATATAAGAAATAGCTTGACCAACTGTTGCAATGTTCTCAGCTTGATCGTCTGGGATTTGAATATCAAATTCTTTTTCAAATTCCATTATTAATTCAACAGTATCTAATGAATCCGCTCCTAAATCGTT
>NZ_DEXW01000059.1:0-6909 GCF_002364335.1 Winogradskyella sp. UBA3174
CACGTTGGCAATAATTTAAATATAGCATACTCCCCAAAATAAAGTTTCAATTTTCTGTCATATTTTTAAAAAGGCTGTCACTAACTATAATAGAGACAATAATTTAAATTTTAAGAAAATGAAAAACATAAAAAAAATAAATGGAATGCTAACAAGAAATCAAATTATAAGCAGCGTAGTTTGGGCTGCTGTAATACTTGCCTGTTCATTGAGTTCGGTAAATACAAGTAAGGAAATAACTTATATTCTTCTTTCAGGATTTTTTATTGAATTCCTGCGAATATCTTCATCTAATAAGTCATTAAAAAAAGACATCAAAGAGAAGGAGGTTAAGTAAGCTAAAATTCACATTTGTTTTTTAACTCGATAAGAGATTTGAGAAATCTGTTCAGAAATAAATTTTTTTGAACTTTACTTTTCGCTAGTTTCGAAGAACAGATAGTACTAATAAGAAATGAGAAATAATTTGGGAAGTAATTTTGAACAGATTCTTGAGGAAAACAAACATAAAATTTACAGAATTTGTAGAATTTATGCGGCTACTCCAATAGAACCAGAGGACCTTTTTCAGGAAGTCATTTTTCAGATATGGAAATCGCTCCCCAATTTTAAAGGAAAGTCTTCTATTGATACTTGGGTGTATAAAATTGCGATTAATGTTTGCTTACGCTCAAAAATGAAATTTGAGAAAAGTAATAACAAAACAGAACGACTTGATGCCATTCATTTTACACCAGTTACAGAATTAATTGATCATTTTGAAGAAGAGAAATATAAGTACTTAAAAGAATGTATAGCTACATTAAATGAAAGTGACACCTCTATAATTGTATTGTATTTAGATGAGTTATCATACAAAGAGATTGCAGAGATTACAGGATTATCAGAAAATCATATTGCCGTAAAAATGAAGAGAATACGAAAGAAATTATTTGAATGTATTACACCAAAAATGAATTAACATGTTAGAACAAGAACTAAAAAACATTTGGAAGAATTCTTCAAAAACAGCTCGAATAAGCATTGAAACTGATCGATTGGTACAAGAGTTTGACACAAATATAACAAACATTCAAAAGAAGATTAGAAAAAGAGATGTAAGAGAGATTTCTGCTTCTGTATTTGGCATACTAATTTTTAGCTTTTTTGCGTATGAAATTCCGTTTCCAATTACCAAGTTTTCTTGTTTCTTATCTATTCTGTGGTTTGTATATGTGATATATAAATTTAGAAAATCAAATCAACAAAATACATCTGAGAATCTATCATTACCGCTTAAACAGCAATTAGTTCATAAAAAACAGCTCATGCAGCACCAACAAAAACTATTAGATTCTGCAGGGTATTGGTATGCTGGTCCTTCGTTTATTACAAACCTTATATTTATTATCGGATTGCGGAATCCTGCTGATTATAATTGGACCAATCAAATAGCAGAAAGCCTACTCCCCCTAACAGTTAACGCAAAAGTAGGCACGATAATCGGCCTAGGAATCTTTTACCTCCTTGTTATTTGGGTCCACAAAATAGCTGCTAAAAGAGACGTACAGCCAATTTTAAAAAACATCGAGGTTATTCAGCAACAACTGAACAACTCAAATTAATACAACTACAATGAAAATATATATATTATTTGTACTAACATTTCTACTGGTAAATATCGCGGTAGCACAAAATGAAACTACTATTTCAAAGACCGTAGCTAACGAATTTCAAAAAAAATATAATGCTAAGGACTACGAAGGTGTTTTTACCATGTTCGCTAAAGAGATGAAAGACTTTATGCCACATGATAAAGCACTTGCTTTTTTAAACGGATTACACACTGAGGCTGGTAATATAAAAGAAAGAACATTTATGAAATATCCCCAAGCCAATGTTGCGCTTTACAAAACAACTTTTGAACGTGTTGTAGTGGCATTGTTTATTTCTGTTGATGCAAATTCTAAGATTAATGGCTTGATGGTAAAACCCTATGTTACTGAGAAATTACCCGAACTTAAAAGGAATATTTCTAAGTTAATTTTGCCTTTTAATGAGGAGTGGACGGTTTTTTGGGGTGGAGACACCAAAGAACAAAACTACCATGTTGCTTACAAATCTCAAAAGAATGCATTCGATATGATTATTACTAATGCAGCTGGAAAAAGCCATAAAAACGACGGGAAGAACAACGAAGATTATTATGCCTTTGGTAAAGACTTAATTGCTCCTGCAAGCGGCGAAGTTGTAATGGTTGTAGATGGTGTTAAAGACAACAAACCTGGAATAACAAACCCTAATTATGTACCTGGGAATACTGTAATTATAAAAACGAGTAACAACGAATATTTGTTCTTTGCACATTTTAAACAACATTCTATAAAAGTGAAACAAGGGCAAAAAATCCAACAAGGTGATTTGCTAGGTTTGTGTGGAAATTCGGGTAATACTACAGAGCCACATTTACATTTTCATATTCAGAATGTAGAAGATATGAATATTGCTACTGGAGCAAAAGCATATTTTGAAGAAATTTTAGTTAATGGCGAATTAATAAAGGAACATTCACCTGTTAAATTTGAGAAAGTAAAAAACAAATAAAAACTACTGCCAACAAGGTGTATAGTTCATTGCTGGTTCTGTGTGTACTCGGAAAATCTTAGCAGATTTCCCTCTGGTTCGTTTTCTTTTACTAATTTAGTTCTAGCCGACGCAACTAACCATACACAAACACGTTGGCAACAAGCTAAACAGACCAAGAAAATGAAGTTATTAATTTGGACATTCTTACTTTTTACAAACATCACGATTGCTCAATCGAATGAAAAATTTCTGACTGAATCACTAACAAAAGAATTTACCGAACTATCAGACAAAAATTCAATTGTCGGATTTTCAGTCGCCATTGTTAATCGAGATAGTGTTTTATATGCAAAAGGTTTTGGTTATTCTAACAAAGAGAAAAAGAAACTCTACACAAAAAATACAGTACAGCCAATTGCTTCTATTTCTAAAACTTTGGCAGGAGTTGCTTTAATGAAAGCACAAGAAATGGGAAAACTCAATTTGGATGATGATATAAATGATTATTTACCATTTAAAATTATCAATCCTTATTTTCCAAATAGTAAAATAACTATTCGAAATCTGGCTACACATTCTTCAAGTTTAAGAGATTCTCGTAGTTACTCAAAAACTGTGATTTTCAAGTCTGACTTTTGTGAACTTCCAAAAAAAACTAAAAAATATTTTTCAAATAATTGGTGCAGAAAGTGTGATAAAAACAAAGAAATTCCATTAATTGATTTTCTTAAAAATATTTACGATTCAAGTGGTATTTGGTATAAGAAAAATAATTTCTCAAAGGATAATATAGGAACAGAATACAATTACTGCAATAATAATGCATCTATTGTTGCGTTCATAATTGAAAAAGCTACAGGAGAAAAGTATTATGACTTTGTTCAAAAACAAATATTAGAACCTTTGGAAATGAATAATTCTAGCTGGTTATTTGATTCTAACGAATCAAATAATAAATCAATTCTCTATGGAAATGAAATACCATTACCCGAATTTAAAGAAATAGGATATCCAGACGGAAGTTTTGTAACCAATGTTGTGGATTTTGGAAATTATCTGTCTTCAATAATTAGTGGATATTCTGGAAAGAATAATATTTTAAATTCAGATAGCTATAAAGAAATGTTGACTAAACAAATAAATGAAAAATTTAATTCAGGAATTTTTTGGGAAGTTTATTCTAAAACGATTGGACATAGCGGAGAAAACGCTGGACAATCGACTTATGTTTATTTTGACAAAGAGAATTTAGTTGGTTATATTTTATTTGGAAATACAACTGATACAAAAAATTTAGAAAAGGACGAAGAGGAAATAATTAAGATTCTGAAAAAGTATTGAACTGAAAAAAGCCAGATTGCCAACACCGTGTATAATTAATTGCTGGTTTTAGCCAATTTACGAAAGTCCAAACGGACTTTCTTGGTTTGTGTTTTATTTACTAAATTCACTGCTTAAAACACGCAACTAATCATACATAACAACGTTGTAGCCAACGAAAAAATCAAATTTCTTCAACCAAAAGAGATTGACAAACATCAAAAGTTAAAACGATGGTAGAATTATCTTCAAGCAAAACTTCAAAACTATTATCAAATGTTTCTATATGCCGTATTAATAAGACTGTTCCTAGCTTAATTCTTTTCTTGTTTAAATAAAGTAATAAATCTTTAGAACTATTTTCTAATCCTCGCAATTTCACTTTTTGTCCTTCTTTAATGCTCCCTAATTTTAAATAATTAACTTTCAGCACTTCCCCTTCCCTATTTGGAATAGGTGAACCATGCGGGTCTAAAGTAGGGAATCCTAATATTTTATCCATCCTATCAAAAAACACAATTGAACTAATATGTTCAACTTGTTCTGCAATATCATGTACCTCTTCCCATCCGAACCCCATTACTTTAGATAAAAACATTTCTGTTAATCTATGTTTCCTAACAATTAGAGCACCTAATTTTTCCCCTTTAGTGGTTAATTTTATAGGTTTATATTTTTCATATAATAACCAACCTCTCTCTTCCATTTTCTTCACCATATTATTGGAAGTAGGCTTACTCACACACATCTTTTTTGACAACTCTGTAATAGAAACATCAATGCTTTCTCGACTTAGAAGGTAAATAGCTTTAAGATAATTCTCTTTTGCTTGTGTTGGCATATTATAAATTAAAATGTAAATATAATAAATATGATGAAACATATTTGTTAGTCTAATCTAACTTATTATATTTGTATTATAAAACAAATATTTAGCTATATGAAAAAAATAATATTTACACTTACTTTTTCCTTATTAGGAATAGAAGCTGCTACGGCTCATACTGGTCATAAATCCATATCTCATATTCACATGACTGAATCTATAAGTTTTGGAATTACTTCGATTTTGGCGATCACTTTTATTATAATTTCAATAATTTTCACTAAAAAACAATTAAAAAAAAACAAAAATCATGCTTTATAGTATTTTAAACGTTGTAAAAAAAATTACACATGTAAAAGAAGTGCAGGCACATTGTGACATACCTTGTGGTATATATGATCCTGGTCATGCAATTATAGGATCTTTAACAATAATTCGTATGACTGATTTAATTAACGACCATAGTACTGTAAAACACTCAGTGGATTGGCATAATGAAGTAAGTAGGTATATTGCCGAAAAAGAACGTCATGCCGCTATTGTTAAACACGAAATACGCATCATTTGGGGTGATTTTTTTAAGGCACCACAATTTGCAAAATATCCCGAATTACATGAATTGACCCATAGTATCATGCTGCTTGGCTCTAAGGCAAGACAAGAAGTAAATAAAGATGCTGCTTTACAATTACTTGAAAAAGTGAATCGTTTTGCAGAGATATTTTGGGAAATAAAAGGTATTGCTACTAAAAAATCTGTTTGTCCTTACCCGCCTGCATTGGCCGTAATTTATCCAGAATTATAATGTTAAAACTTTCCATAATAAAAGGATATAGCATGTCTCCTTCATATTCGGAAGGTGATTATATCATATCAATAACTCCAAGATTGGTAAATCTAAAGATAGGAGATGTAATTACCTTTAAACATGACACATATGGATATTTAATTAAAGAAATTTATCAAAAAAACAAGACTGGATACTATGTAAAAGGCATTTACCCTCTGAGTACAAATAGTCAATCTATCGGACTAGTTAAGCCTAGTATGATAAAGGGAAAAGTTATTTTAAAAATTAAACAAAAAAATCATGAGTGAATCTTGCATACAATATGTCGAATCTGGTTGGAAAGAAAAAACAAATTCAGCAAATCAATTTTTTAATGAAGGTAATTTCAAAAAAGCGCTTATAGTTTATGAAGAATCTTTATTTAGAGCAGAAGTTTTGTATGATAATAGATTTAAAGCTATTAATTTAAGTATTCCATACAAGCAAATATTTGCCATATCATGTAACAATATTGCTTATACTCATGAAGCAATGGGTGAAATTGAAAAAGGCGAAAAAATGTTACAAAGGGTTATCTATTATTTTTTATTTTTAACAAAAGAAAGTCAGGGAAATCATTCTATTATTCAAAACGAACTAAAAAGAGCTCTTTTTACTTACACGGATTTTGCAGACCGAAATAACTTAGAAGCTAAAAGTTATCAAAAAATATTACATAATATTCAAGAGGAATTTAAAGTCAATACTTCCATTTGACTTAAGTAATAGAAATATTGTTAACTATTAAAATCTAGAACTAAAAAATCAGTGGCTGCAAAAATGTAAAAAAACATAGGGCATTTTTATTAACTCCCAAGATCTGTCTTTATTTATAAAGTCCGCTAAATATAAAATTTAATATTTATCTGAAAAATAAAAGCAAAATATTTATATTAACTAAGTTACAAACCGAAACGATAGTGCTTATCTCATGGCCTACGTTTCTTATACAAAACCGTTAGCAACCATTCAGTGCGCACGCAAATCTCAACGCTATCATCTTTAATTTTACCGATTTTTTAAAACCAAAGTTTGTTACGTTAGAACTCAAAGTATTTCGCAATGCTGGATTTCTCTCTTATAAGCCAAATTAGAGCCTTAGAGATAGCCGTTGCAAGTTTTCTATACAACGTCGGACTTATTCTCTGAGCGTGCAAAGCACAACCTTAAACCAATGCTAATGCAATGCAGTCCGTAAATTTCCACCTAGTTTATTTTTTCGGATTTTTTTTTGACTTTTAAGTCAGATAAATTAGAAAACTGGACTCGCAAAAAACCAAAATTAACTTTGGACTTGTTGCTGATCCGCCAAATTTCTGCCTTAGAGATCTGCATCGCTATCTGGTTAAATAACATCGGACTTATTCTC
>NZ_DEXW01000059.1:7092-12526 GCF_002364335.1 Winogradskyella sp. UBA3174
ATTTTCCGCTGGAAAATTCCTTCACTTTTGTTATCTTAGTACCTTAACTTTAAGTAGGTCCATGTTTTCGCAACAAAACCATAGCCGATTCGTTGTAGCTAATGTAAAAAAAGCGTTATAAAAACATAAAAATAATGCATAAATTAGTTGAAAGCATAAATACTTATATCTCATTGAATGACAGTGAATTGTTATTACTTAAAAATGCGATAGAGAAGAGGACCTATAAGAAGAATGATGTAATTTTTACCGAAGGTAAAATATCTAATGAAATCTATTTTGTAGAAAAAGGATGCGTTAGACTTTTTTATAATGTAGAGGGTAATGATAAAACTGCTTTTTTTTATACAGAAGGTCAGTTTATTTGTGCGGGTGAAAGTTACACCTATAATATACCTGCAATTGAAAATTATCAGGTAATTGAACAAACCGAAATATTTGTTTTCACAAAAAAGAAATCTGAAGAATTATTAGGTAAAGCACCAAAGCTTGAAATAATTGCCAGAATTGCGACTGAAAATGAATTAATCACCTGTCAAAAGGTAATTGCATCATTTGTAACCAAATCTGCAGAAGAACGCTATACCGATTTACTGAACACTCAAGGAGAATTATTTCAACGCGTTCCCCAACAATACATTGCGTCATTTTTAGGAGTATCACCCGAAACATTAAGTAGAATAAAAAAACGTGTTTATAAAAAAAGTCGTTCTTGACGAACGTCAAGGAGATGTTGTGAACTCATACCTAACTTTGTAATAAAATAAAAGATGAGCAAACAAAAGGTTTTAGTAGCAGGAGCGACTGGATATTTAGGACAGTATTTAGTAAAGGAACTCAAAAAAAGGGGTTTTTGGGTGAGGGTGTTAATCAGAAATGAACATCAAAAAGATACGTTTGACGCTGTTGATGACTTCTTTATTGGACAGATAACTGACCCAGAAAGTCTAACAGGTATAACCAAAAATATAGATTTGGTTTTCACAACAATTGGTATTACTCGCCAGAAAGATGGCATGACTTATATGGATGTTGATTATCAGGGAAATTCTAACTTATTAAAAGAATCTCTAAAAGATGAAGTAAAATCATTTCAATATATTTCAGCAATAAACGGAGATAAACTTAGACATCTTAAAATATTTGAAGCTAAGGAAAAATTTGTTGACGAATTGAAAGGTTCTAAAATTAATCATTGTATTGTACGTCCAAATGGTTTCTTTTCTGATATGAAAGATTTTCTTAATATGGCAAAAGGCGGTAGAGTCTATTTATTTGGTCATGGTAAATTTAAATTAAATCCAATTCATGGAGAAGATTTGGCAAAAGTTTGTGTAGACACTATGATAGAAGGTGTAAAAGAAGAATCTGCTGGAGGAATTGATGTTTTAAGCCAAAATGAATTAGCTGAAATGGCATTAAAAGCTTGGGGGAATCCTATTAAAATTACACACTTACCAGATTGGATAAGAAGATTTACCATTTGGTTATTAAGAACTTTTACATCTTCAAAAACTTATGGACCAATAGAGTTTTTTTTGACATTAATGGCAAAAGATAATATTGCAAATACTTATGGAAAAAAAAGACTTGCAAATTATTTTAAATTAGAAATAACAAGTATGAAAAATAAACACTAGCTACAACACAGTATAAAAAACATAGGGCGATTGTGCTAAAGCGAAAGGCTACTAAATTTTAATAAAATTCGCTAGATAATAAACCGAAACGTAAGTGCTTATTAACTGTCCTACATTTCTTTTACTAAACGTTAGGCAACATTATGAGAAAAGCACTCTATATAACAATAAGCACTATTTTTTTATTTAGTTTAAATTCATACGGACAATGCTTATGTGGAGATATTCAACTAAAAGTGATAATCGATGATTTGAGTTTCAAAAACGACAACTCTAATTACGAATTAATAGTAATAGAGAAACCAGAAAAATTTTCATTTAACACCAAATTTCTTACTAAAAAATATTTCTCAAAAGACACATTAAAATTAACTTTAGGAACTGGTGTTGGAATAGATAAATTAAGAATTGAACTTAAGAATAAAATTAATGCATCAAGTATGCAGATTACCATATTGAATATGATTTATGATAATGATTATCTTATCGATTTGTCAAAATTTACTTCTGGAAATTATATTTTTGATTGGAAAAAAATAGATGCTTGTCAAGCACACAATAAAACATCTCGAATAGTAGAATGCGAAGGAATGAAGTTTATTCAATTGGATTTACAAACTAAAAACGTAAATTTTAACAACAACAAAATTAAAGTGCAAGATTTAGAATATTTTATCAATAAAAGTGATATTTCTCTACAAATAAAAAACAACAAAGCAAAAACCGAAATAAAAGAAAGGATTGAATCTCTACTTTTGTCTGAGATAGACAGCATATATCATTTAGAAAAAGATAAATATTTTTTCACACAAAAAAACGTTTCTGGAAATGGAAACCATTACTACGATGAAATTATACTGCACATCATATCCTTTTCAGAAAATAAGATAACTCTGTATACAATAGAAATAGAAATTAAAGAAAATAATGGTTATCTCGATGAAAATGGATGTTTAATTATATCGCAACATCAGCTTTATGATTTTAAGGAAAGTATGTTTATTAAATATGATGAATATTCCAAAATCCTAGAGTACCAATTTAATAATATTGATCTTCAATCCAATGATAATTTATCAGATTTAATAAATATTCAATACCTATTTGTGAATGGAAAATTTGAAATGTTAGCAGAAAGATTAACGAAAATGCAACTAGATTAACATTGCCTAACACCGTGTGTAATTAATTGCTAGGTCACTGCCGACTTACGAACATTCCTGCGGAATATTCTACCTGTGATTTATTTACTAAATTAGGTGCTTAACCACACAACTAACCATACACCAAACGTTGCCACACATAGAATTCACCCCCCCTCATTATTAGTAGATTAAAAAAATAATAAAATAAAAACACATTTTTTTGTGATTTTTTAAATACTTCATATACTAATAGAGTGTAACTAATCTTAAAATGCATACAAAAAAGGAGTTCATTCAGGATATAAAAGAAAACGAAGGCATTATTTATAAAGTCACAAGGATTTATTCGAATAATAACGAAGATCAAAATGACTTATATCAAGAAATTGTGTATCAGCTATGGAAATCTTACAATTCTTTTAAAGGAAATTCTAAAATTAGTACTTGGATGTATCGCATTGCATTAAATACTGCTATCAGTAATTTGAAAAAAGAAAAAAGAAGAGGATCTCAAGTATCAATAGACAACCTTCTTTTAAGTCAAATGAATGAAGTAGATACTGTAATGGAAGAACGAATTACGCTTTTGTATGCGCATATAAAAGAACTCAGTATAGTTGAAAGAGGAATCATCCTTCTTCATTTGGAAGGCAAAAATTATGATGAAATAGCTACAATTACTGGATTTACAAATACTAATATTGGCACACGTTTAGCCAGAATTAAACAAAAATTAAAAACTCAAATTAAAAAATAATGGAACTAGAAGAAATGGAATCCCTTTGGAATGATATGAGTCAGAAAGTTGACCAACAAAAAGTATTAACAGATAAATTAATCATTGATATGACACAGGAACGTTATGAAAATAAATTACGTCACATTTCAATCCCAGAAACGATAGCTGCACTAATTTGTTTTGCTGTGGTAATATATCTCATTAGTAATTTTGGATTATTGGATGTTTGGTATCTGCAACTTTCAGGAGCTATAACAATTATTTCTTGTTTAATATTACCTATTCTTTCATTAAAATCTATTCAAAAAATGAAAGCTATTAATATTTCAAAAAACACGTACAAAGAATCTCTAACTAAGTATGCTAGAGGAGAAACAAGATTTATGCTACTACAAAAAATTAGCTTTTATGTTAGTTTTTTAGTACTTATATTATCCGTTATTGCATTTAGTAAAATCATGAAAGGTATTGATATTTTTACAGTGACAGAAAAACTGAATTGGTTAGTGCCTTCAGGAATTGGAGTCTTATACATATTTACGCAATGGGTACTTAAAAAGTACAAGAAGGCAACAACTTCAGCAAATAACATATTGAAGGAACTAGAACTCTAATTCTTTTCTAATCAAATAATCATAAATAATTATTGTATTGTTTTCTGTTCTGAATTTTGTTCGGATAGGAGAGATACGTTCAAATATTAACAAATTTAAATATCAAAAAATGAAAAAAACACACATAACAATCGCCATACTTTTATACTCAGTTTTGAGTTTTTCTCAAGACATTACTGGAAAATGGTATGGAACAGCAGAATTAGGAGAAGCCAAAAAAATCAATTTTATTTTTAACATACAAAACACTGAAAACACATATGTAACCACTATAGAAATTCCAACCCAAAGAGTGTCTGGTTTAAAACCTCAAAAAACAACTTTTAAAAATGGAGCATTATTTATTGATGGAGCAAACTTGGGAATAAAATACGAAGGGATTTTTAATAAAAATATACAACAATTTGAAGGAACTTTTAGTGAAGGTCTTAATGCGCTTACTTTGATTTTAAAAAGGGGTAAAATCAAATTAGAAAAAACTACTAAAAGACCTCAAGAACCCGTGAAACCATACCCATACAAAGAAGAAGATGTCGTTTTTAAAAATAAAGAAGCTAATGTGTCACTTTCTGGAACATTGACTTTACCTCGTACAAATGGAAAATTCCCTATAGTTATTTTAATCAGCGGTAGCGGACCACAAGATAGAGATGAAACTGTTGCAAATCATAAACCTTTTTGGATACTTGCTGATTATTTAACCCGAAAAGGAATTGCTGTATTACGATATGATGATCGTGGTTTTGGTAAATCTACAGGGAATTTCAGCAATGCAACAACTAAAGATTTTTCTACAGATGTAATTAGTGCAGTAAATTACTTAAAATCAAGAGCAGACATTGATTTAAATAATATCGGTCTAATAGGTCATAGTGAAGGTGGTATTATTGCTCCACTAGCTGCAAACCAAACCAATGATGTTTCTTTTATAGTATTGCTTGCTTCTACGGGGATTCTTGGAAGTGAATTATCACTGATACAATCGAAAACTCTGAGACCTTTCCCTGTGCCTGATGAAGATGTGTATGAAAAAGCCATTAGAAAAGCTATTAAAATTGCAGGATCAGATAAAGAAATATCAGCTATTAAAAGTGAACTTACCACACATTACAATGCTACCATTGCGCCAATCCTAAAACCTTTGGTTGGAAATGATGCTAAAGTTTCTGAAATTATAAAAGGTTTAATTGAAACGAGAACCACCCCTTGGATTCGTTATTTTTATAACTACAATCCTGCCAATGAAATTGAAAAATTAAGTATTCCTGTCTTATCCTTAAATGGAACTAATGATAC
>NZ_DEXW01000059.1:12731-14131 GCF_002364335.1 Winogradskyella sp. UBA3174
CTAAAATTAAAAGGTTTAAATCACTTTTTTCAAGAAAGCAAAACAGGTAAAATTGATGAATACAGTAAAATAGAACAGACATTTTCTCCAATAGCATTGAAAGAAATATCAAACTGGGTTTTAGCACATCTTAAATAATACATAAATACGTGTGGTAACAACGTGTATAATCAATTGCTAGTTTACAGCCTCTTACGAAAGTCCTCGCGGACTTTTTGTCTGTGATTTATTTACTAACTTCCGTGCTTAAAACACGCAACTAACCATACACAACACGTTGCCAAACATAGTAAAAAAACCTTACCGAAAGGAATGACCAATGGAAAAATAGAGTTCGAAGGAATCGGAAAAAAGGAGTTGAATGTCATTACAATAAGATAGAAAAGAATGAAACCAAAAACTGCAATTAAAATAATACTCTATGTATTAGTAGCTGTAATACTTTTTCATTTAAGCATTATGCTCAAAATAGTTCCTTATGAAATCACTTGGGGAGGAAGATTAAAAAATGATTCCGAGATGTATGCTTTTGAAACTATTTCTATCATAATCAATCTTTTTTTATTTTTAATCTTATTGATAAAAGGAAAGTATTTAAAAGAGTTTATTCCAATTAAAATTGTGAATATTACTTTATGGGTTTTCTTTTTATTATTTGTATTGAATACCGTTGGAAATATTTTTGCCAAAACTAATTTCGAAAAATATTTTACTCTATTAACATTCGCTTTTGCAATTCTAATTTGGATAATTCTACGAAAAGAAAAAACTAATAAAAAAAAACCTAAACGTAATAAGGACTTTCCAACCTAAACGGGTTTGAAAAATGGAATAAAGGAATTCTCACTCGGAAGGATTAAAAACAAAGAGAAACGCAACGGAAACAGCTCGCTCAGACGGAAACTACATTTGGCAACACCGTATAAAATTAATTGCTGGTAAAAGCCAGTTTACGAAAGTCCAAACGGACTTTCTTGGTTCGTGTTTTATTTAGTAAATTATCTGCTTAAAACACGCAACTAACCATACACAATAACGTTGGCATTCATTCTGACCCGTCCTGAAATAAGGCTACATAATTTTAAACATTATGTATAGAAATGACAAAGTAATTAGACGTTACAGTGAACCTTTTAAATTAAAAATTTTAGCCGAACTTACAATCGGAAAACACACAAAGAGCGAACTTTGTAAGCTCTACTCTATTGCACCTACAACAGTTAATGTGTGGATTAAAAAGTACAATCGTAAAGACTTAATGAATACCAGAGTAAAAGTGGAAACCAAAGACGAAATATCTAGAATTAAAGGACTTCAAAAAGAGATTGAACTGCTTAAAAAACTACTACTTAAAAAGGATCTCGATGCTATGGTGCTGGATTCTTATCTCGAAGTAGCAG
>NZ_DEXW01000048.1:0-59328 GCF_002364335.1 Winogradskyella sp. UBA3174
AGGTCTTTTGTATATATCATGATATATTGTGTGTATTATTAGTTGTCTTGACTAAATGCGTCAATCATTTTATATTTTGAATCTAGGTAACGTTTAGTTATTATTTTCATTAGTTTTTTGTGAAGTACAATGCCTGTTATTCCAAGAATGAGTAATAACGCTACTGAAGCTTCAAAACCAACTAACCAATTTACAAGGGCAAATAGAGCCATTGGTAAAAGCATAAGCGGAATACCGATAATCCATTGCACAGCACCAGTGCCTTGGTAATTAAATGCCGCTTTTTTGTCTAAATCTATTTTTTTTCTGTTAAATGAACCACCATAAAGAATAACATGCGTATTCACTCCAATATTATAAATAGCAGCTGCGAAATGCACTATTAATATCTTCCAACCGAAATACACATAAGGAATTCCTAATACGAAAAGAATAACCACACTCATAATCATAAGTATAAATTTAGATCGAAGATATTGCTCATACTTAATGTTTTGACTCATTAACATTTTGTAATAACCACTATCCCATGCTGGTATAAATTGTCCGAAATTGATAAGAAAAATACCTGTAGAAAAGATTCCAATAAAAGCATACAAAAACACCTTGTCTTGATACATTGATTGTGGATAGAAAAACAATCCGTAAAGCAAACCAACAACCATAAACATAGCCATAGATTTAGTGCGTTTATTTCGCCAAATTAATTTTAAATCTAGCTGCATAAATGGTGCAATATCCCCGAAACGTTTAGTCCAAGATAAATCGGAAGCGTTTACTTCAGTTACTTTAGATTTAAGGGAACTGTCTAAGAACAATTTTTCTCTTAATATTTTAAAGTTGTAAGCATAACACAATCCTAAAACAGCTATTGGTATTATAATTAAAATAGGGTTATTAGCTAGACTTATAAGACTGTCTCCTATAAGTGATTTCATAGGTAAAATATCGAAATAATCTAAGCCAAATAATGCGCCAACAATAACAATAACAGGAAGAAATGACAATTCTGTTTTTGCTGAAAATGCTTCAATAATAAAGTTTGTAAAATTTATAATGAGCACAATTAATATCATTGTACACATCCAGGTTAATACCATGGAAGTCTCATAGCCATTAAGTAGTAGAGAAATGCTAAACGGTATTATGGCAAATAATGGTAAAAAGTTAAAGAATGATAAAGCAGATTTACCCAACACGTAATTTACGACTGTAGAGCGTTTAATTGGAAGAGTTAGTAAAGGCTTAACGCTCATTACTGGTAATTTCTGTAGAAAAAAACGCATTAGTAGATCACCAATAATCCAATAAAAAAGATAGTTGTTTACGACTTCAAAAGGATCTAGGTCCGGAACCAGTTTACCAACTATTTTAAAAAGAAAAGCTCCAAGAAAAAGAAATATACCAACAAAATACAACGCAAAAAACACCATTAAAATATTAATCACAATGCTTTTTTGCCAATAGGACGAGCGGAAATATTGTTTCCTCTCTAAATTAATAAAATACTTTATCATAGTCTTTTGGTTGGTTTGTATGTTGGATTAGTACCATTTTAATAAGATTTGTTACACAAGTTATGCAAATTTATAGTCTGGTTGTTGTTTTGCCATGTCTTTTCTTAATTTTGGTGAGACAATGTAAATTGCGATATAGAGTGCCAAAGAAAATAAAACAATTGCTACAGAAAAACTTAGACTAAAAGCATTACTCCAAATAGCGTCTCTATTAAAAAACCCTATTTGTATAACAATATTCAAACTCTGAATCATTCCGCCTAGTTGTAAGGATGTATTATCAAACAACCATTTTTTATTAGTTTGTTTTTTAATACGTTTTATTCTCTGAGATTGTTTGTAAATTTTATAAATAGGAATTACAAATAACAAAAAGGACGAAACACCTACAACCCACAATCTATTAGGTACAGCAATTAATATTTGAAAATATCCCCAAACAAAGAAAAGTGTTAGTATAATTTTAGGCAGTTTAAAAAAGTCTTTAAAATAATGCCATACTAAGAGT
The DNA here is from genome assembly GCF_002364335.1 of Winogradskyella sp. UBA3174. Lineage (GTDB taxonomy): Bacteria > Bacteroidota > Bacteroidia > Flavobacteriales > Flavobacteriaceae > Winogradskyella. The sequence goes on from NZ_DEXW01000048.1 coordinate 2,026, forward strand.
TGATAATGCTTGTTGAGTGCTTTAATTTTTTCTTCGATGACATCAGAAAAACCTATAACTCCAAATTTTTTAAATTCAAAATGTAGAGCAGACTCAAAAGTTAAGTTTGGGTTTTCTTCTAACTGGGTTTCTATGCCGTTGGCTAAATGATCTACAAGTTCTGTTTGTACATCGTACCAATCTACATAATGTTTTTGAGTAAAAGTGTAAAGCTGTTGTATTTGGGGTTCTGTCAGTTTCATTTATAAAACTTAAGGTTATAGATTTTCTTATTTTCTTTATAAACCTTTCGATAAACTTCAATATTAACACTTACTAAGGGATAAAATAAACATGTAACAAGAACGAATATGATGTAGGGTATATTTGCCACACTTTCATAACTCTCCTTTAAAATATAAAATGAAAGATTGTACATTGACCATAAAAACATTGCAGAGCCAGTTGCCATTGAAAAACTCAAGGACTTTCTGGCGGATTTATCTTTAAAAAAATAATATACAGAATAAATATTAGGCAGAATTAATACCAATAGGCCAATCAGAAAAGATGATTTTGGTGAAAACTTATAGATAGAAATAAAAAGCAAAACAAAAGCGATATACTCTATCAAAAACTGAATATTCGTAAACTTTATTTTAAGATGTTTCCATGTGATTTTTCGATACTTTCTTCCAACCTCTTTTTGCTTTTGTCTTATAAACTTCTTAAACCCAATATTACTCTGGTATAAACCTTTTTCAAAAACGTCGCTTTTAGCAACTCCAAATTCTATAAACTGATTTCCAAAACCTCTATGAACTTCGAGCAAAGCTTCATTAAAAGAAATTCCATTATTTACAATTTTATCCTCTACAGCAGAAACAATATGGTCTAAAAGCTCTAAACGCACATCCCAATACTTCACCTCATTTTTTATGAGATAGTTATCTATAAATTGTATTTCTTCTTTACTAAGTTTCATTTCTTGTTTTAATACCTACAACGTTTTTAAAATCGCAATGAATAAAAATTTGTACGCTTCGTTTTAACCTAAGCCAATTTAGGATTAACTAAAGCTTGCATCGTTCTAATATACTCAGCTAATTCTTCAAGCTTATTTACCGTTTCTTTTGTTCCGGTTTCTGTAAGTTTATAATATTTACGTAAACGATTATCTACTTTGGCTACCTCAACATCTAGCAAACCTTCAGCTTCTAACTTATGTAACGCTGGGTATAAAGCTCCCTCCGTAATATTAAGTTCGCCTTTAGTTAATGCTTTTACTTTTTGGGTGATTTCGTAGCCATACATTTTATCGTGCTGATTAAGCAGCTGTAAAATAATAGTATTTAAACTCCCTTTATATAATTTTGAATTACTCATATCACTACAAATTTATACATAATTAACTTATGCATAATCATCTTATGTATGTTTTAACACTAGAATTAATTAAAATTTTTAAAATTTAGACCTACAAGATTCGCAAAACCTTGCAGGTCTATCTTGATATTCCTTATTTTTGCAAAAAAATATTGCAATGTCACAATTTCATTCTCTAAATATAAAGTCAATAGAAAACGTAACTGATAAATCGGTAGCCATAACTTTTGATATTCCTGAACACTTAAAAGATACATTTAGTTTTAAAGCAGGTCAATACATTACTTTAAAAACTGCTATTAACGGTGAAGACGTGCGTAGAGATTATTCAATCTGTTCTTCGCAAAACAGTGGACATCTTACTGTAGCCGTAAAAGCTGTAGAAAATGGAACATTTTCTGTTTATGCCAACGAAAAACTAAAAGCAGGAGATGCTATTGAAGTTGCAGAACCAAACGGTCGTTTTGTATTTGAAGCTAACGATGGTAAAACAAGAACTATAGCAGCTTTTGCAGCAGGTAGTGGTATTACACCAATTCTAAGTATTGCCAAAACACTTTTAGAAGACGAGCCTTTTAGTAATTTTATTCTGGTTTATGGCAACAGAACATTAGCAGATTCTATGTTTGTTAGTGATTTGTTGGAGCTGAAGAAGACTTACGGAAATCGGTTTCATCCTCATTTTATTTACAGTCAAAGTCAAGAAGAAGACGCTTTATTTGGTCGCATAGAAAAAAGCACAGTTAACTTAATTGTGAAAAATAAATACAAAGGGGTTTCAATTGAAAAATTCTACCTCTGCGGACCAGAACAAATGATACATACGGTAAAAGATGTATTAGTTGAAAATGGTGTGAAAGAAAAAGCAATTTCATTTGAATTGTTTACAGCTACTGTTGAAGTAACATCAGATTCAAGCACAGATTTACCTTCGGGAAGTTCAAAAATTAAAGTCTTAGTTGATGACGAAGAGTTTGAGTTTACAATGTCACAAGAAAAAACCATACTAGAAGCTACTCTAAAACAAGATATTGATGCACCTTATTCTTGCCAAGGCGGAATTTGTAGTAGTTGTATTGCTAAGGTTACCGAAGGTGAAGCAACAATGCGACAGAATAACATACTTACAGATGGTGAAGTTGCTGAAGGCCTAATTTTAACATGCCAAGCGCATCCTACTTCTGATTCTATCGTTGTAGATTATGATGATGTTTAATTAGAACCAAAGTACTAGACCACTTCGCTATTAAAGTAAAGACTATTTACTTTTTCAATTATAGTTTTAGGCAAAATGGAACCTGCTGCATTCTCATAACCTTCAGGAAATTTATTACCATAAACCGAAGTCGGAATTAACGGAAATTTATCTCTGTCAGCTAACAAAGCATAACTATTTGGTTGATTAAATGGTATAAAACCAGCAAAAGGATGTGTCACTCCCCAAATGGTAATCACTTTTTTACCAAGCATGGCTGCTAAATGTGCATTACCAGAATCCATAGATAGCATGACGTCTAAATTTGAAATAAGTACCAATTCATCTTCCAAGTTTAATTTACCAGCTGCGGATTTAACGTTATTATATTTTATTTCAAACTGATTTAAAACGTCTATTTCGTTAATTCCTCCACCAAATAAAACGATATTATAATTTTTTGAAAGCTCAGCAATAACGGCTTCCATTTGTCCTAAAGGATACATCTTACTTTTATATGCTGCAAAAGGTGCAATACCAATAGTTTTCAATTCAGTATTAGTTAAGAAAGCTTTTAAATGAGTTGATAGCTCTTTTTGTTTTGGAAATGTTGGGTTTAATAAATTTAATGAATAACCTAGAGCTTCAAAAACATCTGCATAGCGTTGATGTGTTGTTTTTACTTGCTTGAATAATTTTCCTGAAGTTAAAGCCTTCTTTTCTGCTCGTCCTTTATCGAGTTGAATCACGTTTTTCCCAGTGAAAAATAATTTTAGGATTTTAGTACGAAGTACATTGTGTAAGTCTGCAACGGCATCAAAATTTAAAGATTTAAGTTCTTTAGATAATTTATAGAGTCCTAAAACACCTTTATGCTTGCCTTTTAAATCTGTAACATACACATTAACATTTTTTAAATCTTGAAAGAAGGGTTTAAAAAAAGCTCTTGTAAGAACTGTTATTTTTACTTCAGGATATTGTTCAGTAAATGCCTTTAAAACAGGCACTGTCATTGCAACATCTCCCATTGCAGAAAACCTAATAACGAGTATGTGTTTTAGTTTTTGCATTTTACACCAAACTTATCAGGTTTTTATAAAACCTAACAAGTTCATAACTATTTTTGGCCTCTCAATACAGGGTTAAGCTCATCATCATTATACATTTTCATCTGCTTATACACCTTCATGTATTTATCTCCTTTAGAAATGTCTTCTAAAAGATCGTTAATAGCAGTACTTAAATCCGTACGTTGCTCTAATAGAACATTGAGTTTAGTTTGGCAAGCAGCTTTATGAGCATCACTAGCGTCTTCTCTTACGGTTTCTATATGCATGTGGTAGATTTTTAATGCTAATATTGACATTCTATCTATCACCCAAGCCGGACTTTCAGAGTTAATCTTAGCATTAGGCTTAGCCTCTACGGCATTATACTTCTCTAAAAAGTAGCTGTCAATAAACTCAACAGTATCTGTTCTGTCTTGATTAGACGCATCAATCTTTCGCTTTAACTTTAAAGCTGCAACTGGGTCTATATTTGGATCTCTAATTATATCTTCATAAGCCCATTGCACTGTATCTATCCAAGATTTTCTGTATAATAAATGGGCGATTAGATCGTCATTTTTATCAAACTTATTTGTAAAAGACTGATCTACTGTGTTTAATACTTTATAAGTCTTAATAACATCTTGAAATATGGCATTTGTTTTTTCTGAAAACATATTGAAATCATTTTATAATATGCAAATATAGTTTGAATTATTAACTTAGCTGTTCAACAAAATAGCATTCAATGAAAATTCATAACCTATCTGAAAGTCCTTCAATATTAAACGCCTTTGTAGCAGAAATACGAGATAAAACCATTCAAAAAGACAGTATGCGTTTTAGACGAAATATTGAACGTATCGGTGAGGTTTTAGGGTATGAATTGAGTAAATCTCTGCAATTTGAAGCTCAAAACACCGAAACTCCCTTAGGAGTTTCTAAGTCCTTTTTACCTAAAAATGATATTGTACTATGCTCTATTCTTAGAGCTGGTGTTCCGCTTCATAATGGATTGCTTAACTATTTTGATACCGCAGAAAATGCTTTTATTTCAGCCTACAGACACCACAAGCATAATCCTGAAAGCTTTGAAATAGTTGTTGAATATTTAGCATGTCCGAGTTTAGAGGGTAAAACGTTAATTTTAGCAGACCCTATGCTGGCAACTGGTCAATCTATGGTTGCTACATTTGAAGCTTTAAAACCCTTTGGAACTCCAAAGGAAGTTCATTTAGTTAGCGTTATTGGTGCACAAGACGGTGTCGATTTTATTGCTAATTCTTTTCATTCTAACACGCATCTTTGGATAGCCGCAGTAGATAAAACTTTAAACGATAAGGGCTATATTATTCCTGGATTAGGTGATGCTGGCGATTTGGCTTTTGGAAGTAAACTACAACACTAAACTCACCAAAGGGATAATGATAAAAATAGATACAAAGAGTTCTTTAAACCAGCGTTCTGTTATAACTTCAATATAATTTGCCATTATTATTGAAAAAGGAGCAAATAAAAATAAGAATTCACTTCCGTTCTTTACTGGCGAAATAATAGCAATTAAAATAGCTATGATTGCAGACCAAGCAATTAAAAAATAAGAAGGTCTTATCTTTTTATTTTTATCACCTAAATTTTTAAAAAAGTAAACAACTATCCATATAAAGGCAACGAAAATAGTGGTTAGTTTAATTATACTTTCGGTACTGTTATATGCTGTATAATCTATACTTACGCTAAGATTAAAATTAGAGTCTTTGAAAAAGACATCATAAAAAATAATATTATAAGATAACATTAGTACAGCTACTGTAATAACACCTGTCAAAGGTACTATGGTGTTTTTAACGTCATTTTGAGAGTGGTATATTAATGCTACTATAAGAATGGCGAAAAATAGTATCGCCAAAAAATAAAACAAAGTAGCCATAGCAATCCAGAAGGCAGCATCAAATAGTTTTTTCTTTACATTAACTCTTGTGTGTAAGCTTATAATTCGTCTTAATGCAAATAGAATAAACAGGTTAGACAGTAATAAATCTGAATATTTTAAGGCCTCTGGAAATAAAGCAAACAAAAGTCCAAAGGTCATAATAGCATAACTATTTTTCTTAGTTAGACTGTTTTTGGAGATAATAAAATCTGAAAGAAATACTGAAAATAAGGCAATTACTAATTTAGCTAAACCACTTAAACTTGAATTAAAATTGATAAATACGGTTGTATAATTAGATATTACAAACAGTAAACCAACAAAAACCAATACGATTATAATGTTTATGGGTTTAGATTTACTAAAAATGCTTGTAATCATTAAGTCTTTTTGTATTTTTGTTGTGTAAATTTATAAAGTTATGAATGATTTCTTTTACGGAATACAAGATTTATTTGTTAATGGTTTATTTGCTCCTTTTGATGCGCTTAGAGCGTTAGAACTAGAGAGTTGGTTTTCGGCTAATATTATGTCATGGATTTTTATAACAATTGGCTTTGTCGCATTTACATATTGGATGCTTCAGCTAAAAAAATATAATGATAATGACGAGGAGGATAAAAGTGTTTCTGCACACTCTTATTTATAGGTCAAAACCAATATCCTTTCTATAATACATCTTATCAAAAGATAGATTTTCTATACTTTGATAAGATTTTTTTATGGCTTCTTTATACGTTTTTCCGAAAGATGTAATAGCCATTACACGACCACCAAAAGTTACAACTTGCCCTTCTTGATATTTTGCTCCTGCATGAAATACAATAGAATCCTTGACTGAATCTAAACCTTTGATGACTTTCCCTTTTTCATAAGCTTCAGGATAACCTCCAGATACTAGCATTATTGTTGTTGCCGCACGTTCATCGATGGCTATAGAAATTTTAGATAAGGTCTGATTTGCCATTGCCTGAAAAATTTCAACCAAATCTGTTTTAAGTCTAGGTAAAACCACTTCTGTTTCTGGATCACCCATTCTTACATTATACTCAATCACCTTTGGCTCATCACCAACTTTAATTAAGCCAATAAAAATAAAACCAACATACGGTAAATTATCCTTCTTTAGACCCTCAACTGTTGGCTTAACAACTTCGTTTTCAATCTTATCTAAAAACGCTTTGGTCGCAAATGGTACTGGTGAAATGGCTCCCATGCCTCCAGTATTTAAGCCAGTATCTCCTTCGCCAATGCGTTTATAATCTTTTGCTGTTGGTAATATTTTATAATCTTTACCGTCGGTTAGTACAAAACAACTTAGCTCAATACCATCTAAAAATTCTTCAATCACAACTTTTGCGCTAGCGTCTCCAAATTTAGCATCAACTAACATACTTTTAAGTTCAGCTTTGGCTTCACTTAAATCATTAAGAATTAACACCCCTTTTCCTGCTGCTAAACCATCTGCTTTTAATACATAAGGTGCATTCAGCGTTTCTAAGAATGTATAACCTTCTTCTACATTGTCTTTGGTGAAACTCGCATAAGCTGCAGTAGGTATGTTATGACGCATCATAAATTCTTTTGCAAACTCTTTGCTTCCTTCTAGTTCTGCAGCAGCTTTTTGTGGTCCGATTACAGAAATGTTTTTTAACGCTTCGTCTTCTAAAAAGAAATCGTGTATGCCTTGTACTAAAGGGTCTTCTGGCCCAACAACAACTAATTCAATATTATTTTGAATGACAGCCTTTTTTATAGCATCAAAATCAGTTACACTAATATTTAAATTTGTTGCAATAGCTTGAGTTCCTGAATTTCCTGGTGCAACAAAAAGATTGCCACAACGGCTACTTTGAGCCATTTTCCATGCAAATGTGTGTTCTCTTCCGCCAGAGCCAAGTACTAAAATATTCATGTTTCAAATTTGTTTGGTCAAAAATAATTGGTTTTAAGTATAAAAAGCAATTATTTTACAGAAACCTTAACGGCTCAAAATATCTTGAAATTATTTGATTTTTCATTGAAAATAAATGGCTTTAGTATTGATAAAGCGCTTGCTGCTTTGTCTAAAATTCAGGCTAAAAATGATTCAGAATTTGAAACTTATGTTAGAGATCAAAAAAAAGAGATTTTAAATTATCATTTAGAATATAATTCATTCTACAAATCTTTTGGTGAAATCATTGATTTGAATAATTGGGAATCTGTTCCTGTGATGACTAAACATTACTTACAAATTCCTTTAGAGCAAAGGCTTAGTGATGGTTTTACAAATGGTAATGTTTATATAAATAAAACATCAGGAAGCTCTGGTGACCCTTTTATATTTGCGAAAGACAAATGGTGCCATGCATTAACTTGGGCTGAAATTATGAATCGGTTTTCTTGGTATGGTATTGATTTTAACACCTCCAAACAAGCTAGGTTTTACGGTATTCCTTTAGACAAAAAAGACTATTATAAAGAGTGTTTAAAAGATTGGTTTAGTAATCGCGTTCGGTTTTCGGTTTTTGACTTAAGTGATCGTGCTTTTAAATCTGCTTTAAACCGTTTTAAAACCTCAAAATTCGATTATATAAATGGCTATGCAAGTGCTGTGGTACAGTTTGCAAAGTACTTAAAACAAAATGACATAATTCTTAAAACTATATGCCCAAGTTTAAAAGTGTGTATAACCACTTCTGAAATGCTTTTTAAGGATGATAAGTCTTTAATGGAAGAACAGTTTGGAATTCCTGTAATTAACGAATATGGCGCTTCTGAGTTAGATCTTATTGCTTTTCAGAATAAAGAAAATAGTTGGCAAATTAATAGTGAAACCTTATATGTTGAAATTTTAGACGAAAATGATAAGGTGTTGCCTTTGGGTGAAGAAGGAAGAATAGTTATTACCTCTTTGTACAATAAAGCGCATCCCTTTATTAGGTATGATATTGGTGATATTGGGGTTTTATCAAAGGGCAGCACTATAAAAAAGCCCATTTTAGAAAAACTCGTAGGACGAACAAATGATATTATAATATTACCAAGTGGTAAAAAAGCAGCTGGTCTTACATTTTATTATATCACAAAAAGCGTTATAAAAAATGATGGTAATGTTTCTGAGTTTAGTGTAGAACAACTCGATATAAGTACTTTTAAAATTACATATGTGAGTAAACAAGCATTATCTAAGGCTGAAATAATTACTATTACTTCTGAAATAGAACGCTATTTAGAACATGGTATTTCACTGAAATTTAATCGTGTTGAAAAACTAAACCGATCAAAATCGGGAAAATTAAAACAGTTTATCTCACATTTAACTTAATATAGATTTATGCAAGATTTAATGATAATAACGAGCTATTATCCACCAGAAATTGGAGCGGCTTCTAACCGTATTTGTCATTTAGCTGAAGGTTTAAAAAACGATTATAAGGTTAAAGTAGTAACACCATTATCAAATTACCCTACCGGAAAAATTTTTGCAGAATACAAAGGTGAAATTAAAAACACCTCTATTGAAGCTGGTATAGAAGTAAATAGAATTTGGATATACCCAAGCGTATCTAAAAACAAAATAGTACGATTGTTTGCCATGTTGTCTTATAGCTTAAGTCTGATTTGGTTTTTTCTCTGGAATAATATTCCGAATAAAGTGATTATTCAGTCACCTCCTCTATTGGTTTCATTTACTTGTATGCTCTTTCTAAGGTCAAAAAAGCGAAAGCTCATTTTAAATGTGAGTGATTTGTGGCCAAGTGCAGGTTTTGAGCTTGGCGCTTTAAAAAAAAGTATTGGCTACTCGGTTTTAAAAAAACTTGAGCATTTTAATTACAAAAATGCAACACTTGTAATGGGTCAAAGCAATGAAATATTAACGCATATTAAAAAGATTACAACTGAACCAAAATTATTTTTGTATAGAAATTATCCTAATATTGATTCACCTGAGATAACAGAACAAAGTAAGTCTAGTCAGAAATTAAGAATTGTTTATGCAGGTCTTTTGGGTGTTGCACAGGGTGTTTTTAAGCTTTGTAATGAGTTAGATTATTCTAATATTGAATTTCATATCTACGGTTCTGGTACGGAAGAAGAATCGATTAAAGAATATATTGCGTCTAATTCTGACTTACCTATATATTATTATGGCAGACTGGATAGAAAATCACTTCACAAAGAAATTGTAGTGTATGACGTTGCAATAATTCCTCTTCTAAATAGAATTTATGGTTCTGTGCCTTCAAAAATATTTGAATATGCAAAACTAGGACTACCAATGCTCTATTTTGGTGGAGGCGAAGGAGAAACAATAATAAGTAATTATGATTTAGGTTGGATTGCTAAGAGTGGAGATTATAATAATCTAAACTCTGTTCTAAAATCTATTAATAAAGACATAATTGATGTGAAATTCAGACAAGCAATTAAAAAGAATGCATCTAAGCATTTTAATTTTAATATTCAGTTAGACGCTCTTAAAGAGTTACTTTAATACGCTTTATCTTCACCTTGGATTGCGTTCATAAATGTTTGTATAATAATTTTTAAGTCTAAAATTAAAGACCAGTTTTCTATATAAAATATATCATACTTAACACGACCAATTATATCTTTATCCGTTTCAACCTCTCCTCTAAAACCACTTGTTTGAGCTAAGCCTGTTATACCAGGTTTAACGAAGTGTCTAACCATAAACTTATCAATCTTTTTTGCATACATATTGGTATGACTCACCATATGCGGTCTTGGACCAACCACAGACATATCACCAAAAAGCACATTAAAAAATTGTGGTAGCTCATCTATACTTGTCTTTCTAAGAACCTTACCAACTTTAGTAATACGTTGATCACCTCTAGTAACTTGATATAAATGAGCATCTTTGTTAGGCATCATAGACCTAAATTTATAACAATCAAACTCTTTATAGTTAAATCCATTTCGAGATTGTTTAAAAAATACAGGACCTCTAGATTCTGACTTTATCAGCAACGCTATTATTGGTGTTAACCAAGACAATACAAAAACAATAACAATACTAGAAAAGACAATATCAAAAACACGCTTTATAATCGTGTTTACGGAATCTTCTAGAGCAATTGTTCTTAATGTAAGTACTGGGATATAATCATAGTATTCATATCTTAATTTTTTTGAGTAAATCTCCTTACTATCCGGAATAAACTTTAGTATTTTAAGATTGTTATCTGCAAAATCTACAATATCTGCAATTTGTGCATTTGTGTGTTCTGAAATGGAACAATAAATTTCATCTATACCTTCGTTAAGTATATACTCAAATGATTCTTGTAAAATAAATTCTTTGTTTTTAGGGTTAAAAGTCTTTTCATGAGAATATCCGTATTCGGGATTCATTTTAAAAAACCTTTCTAAGGCAACTGTTTTTTTGTTTAAACCCAAAATAACTGTAGTTCTATAGTTACCGCCAAACGAAACACGGTATTTCTGCAACAAATAATAAATAGTAAATTTTAAAATTGTTATAATTAAAAAACAAAGAAACGTATATTTTACTATAGGTCTGGGGTAGATATTTAGCTCATGGTATAACCCAGAAAAAGCAAATGCAAATAACATAAAAAGTACTAATTGCTTTAAAATTAGGGACAAAATATTTACAGGTCTTGTATATCTGTAGACCTCATAAAAGTTTGAATAAAATGATAATAAAATCCAACCAACAGATATAAATGCGCTAAAAATAAGATCATCATTAGGCTTTAACGTATCATTAGAGCTTAAAAGATATAAAACAGCCACACTATTGATTATGCTTAAATCAATTAAGTATGAGATTGGTCTTAAATATCCTGAATATCTTCCGTGTTTAAATAAACTCAAATTACTTTGTTTTGGAATTTTTTAATTTAGTTAAATGTATAATAATTTGATTTCAATTTAGTGATTTTAACTCATATTAGATTGCAAAATACATAGGATATAAAAGATAGTAAATGAAAAATTATTTATTTAGTGTTCCTAGAATAAACGTTTCATAATGATTATTAATAGTACTCCAATTAAAACAATCATTTATTTTACTGATATTGGCTTCAGAAAATTGCTTTTTCAACTTGAATGCTTTATCCTGGTCTAATATTATTTTAATGTCATTTGACGTATCGAAATATAAAGCTTCAGTACCCAAGATACTTTTATTAAAAATATTATTATTAGCAATTATTAAAGTGTTTGATGACATAGCTTCCAAAAGGGATGGATTAGTACCTCCAACGGAATGTCCATGAAAATAATATCTAGAATGATATCTCATATTATTTAATTGATTCTGATTATAATTCGCTCCTACAAACTGAATTCTTAAATCGTTAGCGTATTTTAATTTTAAATTTTTGCCAAACTCATTTAATCCACCAAAGATTATTAAAGGGTAAAATAAGTTAGATTGCACATAGCCTTCAATAATAGTTTCAATATTATTTTCTGGCTCTAAACGCGCTATTAAAACACAATATTCGTTTTTCTCTACATTATATTTGGATAATACCTCCTGATTTGGATTTTTAAAAACTTCTGCACCATAAGCGATATATTCTGAGGTTTTGTTATAAGTGTCTTGTAAATAATCTTGAATACCAATTGAATCTGCTATAAGGTAGTCACTACTCTTTACTGCTAGTTTTTCTGCAAACTTTAAAAATTTCCTAACTTTTTTGGAGTATTTTGATCGCTTCCACTCCATCCCATCCATATTGGTTATTATAACCGGCTTTTTTGGTAGGAACCAATACCATATAGAATTAGAGGTATAACCTAATTGAAGAATAACATCAAAATTTCTTTTTCTAGCATCAATTATACAATTTAAGTCATAAATAAATTGACCTGCAGTTCCTATTTTTGATTCTGCGTCATAACAGTGTATAATATTTACTCCGTTAAATTTTGCTTCTTGATAAGGATGATCGTGAGAATTATAAACATAAACATGATGGTCTCTACTCGCTAAATAAACCGAAAAATATTCTGCAAACTGCTCAAACCCTCCGTGATGATTTGGGACTCCTCTTGTGCCTAGAATTGCTATTTTCAAAATATATATGACTAATTAAAAATAAGGTGTTAAAAAAATAAAAGAAAACTATGCCTTTATTTCTTACTAAAGTTACTTCAAAGAAAAACACAAAGCTACTAATTATTAAAAAGAATATATATAAATGGTTCCTATGTTTTATTGCATAATAAAAGCTGTAGCAAATATAGAGTAAGAATAAAATTAAAACAAAAAGTCCATAGGTTATTAATATATAGATATATTGGTTGTGAACATTATAACCTTCATACCACCTAGGGCCTAAATTATAGGAGAAATTGTAATAGTCAGTATAGTTTTGAACATCGCCTTGTCCATAACCAAAAATCAAAATATCATCTTTTAAAAAATGATAAAGCATTATTTTAGCAAAGATATATCTTATTTCTAGGTCTGAAATATTTTCTTTTTCATCATAACTAAACAATTTTTTATTTGTAAAATCATTTGTGGGCTTGAAAGATAGAATTTCGCTTGAAAAGGTTAAACCACTATTAAATCTCTCATTTAAAAAAGGTATCGAATAGGTTAAAATTACAAATGCCAAAACTGAAATTGAAATATATACTTTTTGCCTGATACTCTTTATAATTAAAAATACACGTGTAAAAAACATAATTGTAAATACAACTATTACAGCTTTTGACGCACATAACAAAAGACCAGCGACTAAAATTGAAATTGGAATTAATTCTATAAATTTATTGTTAAATTTAATTTTATAACTCGTTATTTGAGTGTACAACGCAAAAACTATATACATAGAATAATAAACAGGATGCTGATCATATAGCCTAGTAAAACCATGAAAAGTTATCTCAGAAAAGTCTTGCCCATTTACATACTTGGCAATACTTAACAATAGTAAAATAAAAGTTCCTAATGATATGGAATAAAAAAAAAAATTTACTACTTTTTTTACATTTTTAAATTCTAAATTTTGAGATAAATATGGAATTACTACAAGAACCATTAACAACATTAAATCGAGATGTCCGATTCCTTCATTTTTATCTTTACTGTAAAGAGCACTTATAATCGTGATAAAAAAAAATAACAAAGGAAAACCAATAGCAATACTCTTTAATCTAATAAAACTCTTCTTTGTAAAAAACAAAGTATAGACAGCCGCGATAATCAACAATAAATTTCCTATATTGACCTTATAACACAAACCCAATCCTACTAAGGAGAGTAAGGCTGTATTTATTTGATTGTTATTAAAAAACTTATTCATTTTACTCTTTGCTCAATAAGTTAACTATTCTTTCTGCTTTTGAGCTCCAAGAAAAATCCTTTAAATTTATTCTAGGCTTTTCATTAATTACCGTCTTTAATTCGTTAGAAAAAATTTCTTTATCATCCGTTAAATAAATGTATTCTTCCAAATCTAGTAACCCATTACCTTTTGTTCCTACAACCTTTTTATTAGTTGAAAGATATTCGTAAGCCTTTATCGAATCACCCCCATGCTGTCCTTCATTAATATTATAAGGAACAATACAAATATCAAAACTATTAACATATGATGGATAAACATCATAATGCTTGTCTCCTAAAAAATATACGTTATCTCTTTTAATTATATTATCATATACCTGTTTGTCTAAAACTTGCCCAACAAATACAAAAGATAATTCTGGATTATGATTAGTTGCATAATTAATTAAATCTACATTAATTAAATATGAAATTTTACCACCATAACCTACAATTGGGCGTTTTAATGATTGTAATTCTTCAGGGGTATTATTATTAGATGCAAAATCAATGTTTAATCCATTTTTTAACAAAGTCAAGTTTCTTACTCCAAAGGTTTCTTTATAAAAAATTATATTTTCATTAGAATTGGTTACCCATAAAGGAATAGAATTACTCAAACTCTTATAAGCAATCTCGATTTTTTGTCTGAAATTTTTATATACTGGAAATTTCAAGAAATTATCCCAAGCATCTACTAGTTTGTGTTTAGAGCTAATTTGTTCAGCACACTTGTAAGAAAATATATTTTGAATAAGTAAATTATTATCTTCTATATTCAATTCAGTTATACAAGTTTTAATAAAATTAATATAATTTGCATTACCATATTTATTAAAAAACCAAGATTGCTTCTGTTTTATTTGACCTATAATATCGTAAGATATGTAATCTGCTACATATATTTTTGAGTCTACATGTGTTAAATTGAACTTATTTGTTTTGAGAATAATTTTGCCATTCAATTTGGTGTTTAGTTTTTTATAAATAAGTTCTAACTTCGTTGTAGGTCTATTAATTACTAAAATTCTATCTACACTATCTAATTTTGATAGTGCTCTGATTAAATGGACATCCCTGGTTCTAAAACCTTCTGCCTCACTCTTTCTCCAATCGTGAAAAGGAATAATTATTAAGTTCATTAGAATTTTTCTTATTAAAGATTATAAACATGCTAAATATAATGGCAATATCAGAATATATTGTTGTGTAAAATGTATATGTCAAAAGAAATCCAAAAAATATTAGTTTAGGGATTCCTTTTTTTATGTCTAAATATTTAATAATAGCTCTTAAATAACCTAACACTATAAAAATTCCAAGCAAGCCTAAATCGAAGTAGGACCAAATAATCTGGGTAAAATGTTTAGTGTAATTAAATTTACCTGTGAATATATCAAAATATGAATATGGTCCATCACCAATCCATTTTCTTTCAAGGTTATTAATGACAACAATTAATATTTGACTTCTCTTTGCGTTTTTTAAATCATATTGCTTCTGGGCAACTGCTATAGAAAACTGTCTTTCTATTGAACCACCAAACCTCTTTTTTATAAATTCTGCATCTTTTATTTGATTAACGGAGATTAAAAATGCGGCTAAAGAAAATAATATTACTAATTTAAACTTTAAAGTATGTCTATACTTTTTATATAACGGAATAATGAAAGAAAAGAAAAGAAAAATAGTTAGAAATGCTTTTGAAATATTAGATTCAGCGATATATACAGTTACACTTAGATAACCAATTATTATAAACGGAAATTTTAATTTATCCCTAAAGCCATCTTTATTTAAAATAATAATTAAAACTAAAAAAACTAAAAAAATTGAGAGGGAGTGATCTGACTTTATGAAAAATGTACCAAACATAAAATCATACCAATCAATTTGCTTACCACTAAAATTAAACTGTATTAAAAAGTCGTAAAAATTTGATTGTAAGAGTAATATAGGTAACTGAACTAATCCAATTTTTAAGAAAAAAGAATAGATTTTTGTATTGCTGATAAAACACTCTTTGTAGTTTATATAACAGAATAAGAAAACAGATAAAGGTAAGAGTGGGAAAATTAAATAAATGTTTGTAGCTAAAAAGTTTGATCCGTTAATTAAACCCGAAAAATAAATTAAAAATATGTACGAAATTGAATAAAGAACTATGCTGTTTAATACTATTCTGTTTTTTAAAATAAAATAAAGTCCGCTTACAAAAAACAAATAAGCTGTTATGCCAAATGTCAAAATAGTATTTGACAGTCCAAAGAAATATTGAAAAAATCCACCGAGTAAAAAAATCAACAGACTAATACAGTAAAAACTAAGTTTATATAATTTAGCGAATTCTTTCACTCTTTTAAATGATATAGTTTTTTAAAATTAAAATCCAATTTAATGATGGCTAAAACATAGTCTAATAAAGACGCTCCAGTCATTTTATTAACCAGCAGTTTCCAACTTGGTACAAAAAGCAACACTGATGTAATTAGAAGCGAAATAGCTACCCATATAATATCAAATTGAGCTCCTATGTAAACTGCAAGTGGAATCAATAGTAAATTTAACACATTCCAAATAAACTCTAAATGTGTTTTGCCTGTTGCAACTACAAGACTTCCTATTGGGTTGCCAATCGCTCTAAAAATCATATATAAACTTAAAACTCTAACTAAACTAACTATGTCTTCAAAACCAGGACCATACATTATCTCAATTACGAATGGTGCAAATATAATTATTAAACCATATATCGGTAAATTGATTGAAGCAACAATATTAATTAATTTTAAGTAACGTGAACTTAACAATTCTAAATTATTTTGAAACATTGCCAAAGTTGGAGACGCTACTTTAACTAAAATAGGATTAATTAATTGGGCTGGTCTGAAAACTAATTGCTTTGCTAAACTGTAACCACCTAAGATTTCTGTAGAAAAAAACTTCGCTATTAATAATATATCAAGGTCTCTATTAAAATAATTTACTATTTGACCCCCTACTTGATAAACACCAATTTTCAAATAAGGTATAGTATCCTTAAGGTTTAAAGAAAATAACAGACCATACTTTTTTAAGCCTAGTAAAAAATATAATAGATTTGAGACAAAAGATTGCAGTAAAACAGAATATATAAGAGATAATATTCCATAATCATTTATTGCTAAAAATACTGCAACAACTAAAGATAATATTCCGGCAATTATGTCAATTAAACTAATATATTTAAAATTAAGATTCTTAATTTCAATAGTTTTAAATTGTGTTCCTAAAGCGGAAAAAACTATAACAAAACCAACAAGAGGAATGAGAGTATTAAGCTCTGGTTGATCATAAAGTTTAGATACAAATGGTGTTATTAACCAAAGCAAAAAATATAGAAAAGAACAAAATAAAATGTTTAACCAATATAAGCTAGCATAAACTTTTTTTGTAATATTTTGTTTATGGAGAATAGCAGTAGACAAGCCCATATCACTAAATAAATTCATGAAACCTAAAACGAACATAATTAAGGCCATTAAACCAAAATCAGATTTATCTAAAAAACGAGTAAGAATACTAATTTTAAGTATTCCAACTATCGCCATACAAACAGTTGCTATAGAAGTCCATTTTAAACCTAGTAATACTTCTTTTTTTAGTGACATAAATTATGAAATAATTGAAACTAAGTTTTTAATATCATTAAACACTTTTTCTTCATTAAACAACGAGTCTAGCACTAATCTATTATGATTAATATCACTCAATTCTAAAATAGTATTTTTAAAAATAGGGTATTCTGTTTCTAAGTTGAAGACTTTGATGTTGTTTTTTATAAAAAAGGAATATGCTGGATTATTTGAAGATAAATAGACCCGGCAACCTAAATATAACATTGCTATAATATTACCCATAGCTTGTTGTCTCAGATGATAAAATATTCCTGTTGAACATGATCTTAATATTTCTATATATTCTACTCTATCAATAAAGGACAAAAGCGGTGAAAATGAATCCCCAAATAAATCACGACCTTTTTTGAGAACACAATCCTTATATTTATTATCATTAGAGTAACTCAATGGTACATAAATTTTAGATTTCATTTTAACATCATGGTGCTTAGTAATAATTTGAAAAGCATCTAAATGATTTGATTCGAAAGAATTTGAATTTCCAACTAACAAATTGGATGCATTTTTCTTTAAAAAAATTGTTTTTGACCCACCCAAATACTGATTTATATTGCTAAAAGGACAATAGACAAAAATAAGTTTGTTGCTATAATATTTTGAAAATCGAGAAAAATCTTCTTCTATATAAGAAACAAAATAATTTACCTTTCTTAAAGCTTTAAAAATAATTGTGTATCTATCTTCCTCCTTTTTTAAAAAAAAAAATGTTTTTCTTAATAAGCCATACTTAAGTATTAAGCGTCCAAATCTCAAATTAACGTTATTATTCAATAAGTATTTATTTGTAAGTGGTCCATAAGTGCTAGGCTTTATTCTTGGTAAGCCGTAAACATCAAAACCCCATGCATACCATGCGATTTTTATTTTTGCTTTAATTTTTAAAATTGCGTAAGCAAACTCAATATGAAATGCATGAATAAAGACTACAGACGGCTTTAACGTTTCCATAACACCATTAATATCCTCTTTTTGAGAATTAAAACGCATCACGTTTTTTGCTCTTTTTGAGATATAGTTATACTCGCCCTCTTCTGAAGAAGTGAAGATTAAAAAATAACAGTCTTTATCAACTGAGCTGAAATTTTCAATTATTTGATCCGTAACCTTTTCATCAATTACAAAATGAAGCACCATTAAACTTTATATTCTTTAAGAGAATTAATAATTCTATCAATTTCCACATCAGATAATTCATAATACATCGGAAGTCTTAATAATGTATTAGTATATCGATCACTTTGAAGTAGTTTTCGTCCATCATGTTTGGATTTATAAAAGGAACTCGTATGTAAACTAATATAGTGGAAAACGGCAAGAATATTGTTACTCTTTAGAAACTCAATAGCCTTAGTTCTATTAAAATTATTATCAAAAGTTAAATAAAACATGTGAGCATTGTTGGTAGCGTATTCTGGAATAGAAGGAAGCTTAATATTATTATTTGATGCCCATTGGTTAAGTTTTAAACTATATGTTGTCCAAATTGCTTTTCTTTTGTTCTGAATATCATTTAAATTTTCCAGTTGTGCCCATAGAAATGATGCAATAATCTCTGACGGCAAAAAAGAAGAACCTAAATCTACCCACTCGTATTTAGCCACTTCTCCTCTAAAGAAAGATGATCTATTAGTTCCTTTTTCCCATATAATTTCTGCTCTTGCTTCAAATTGTGAATCGTTAATAGCTAGCATTCCTCCCTCTCCTGAAATAATATTTTTCGTTTCATGAAATGAAAAAGCACTTAAGTGCCCAATTGAGCCTAAAGCCCTCTGAATACCATCTTTACCAACATAATAGCTGTCAATTGCCTGAGCTGCATCTTCTATAACAAATAAACGATGAGTTTCAGCTAAATCCATTATTTTATCCATATCGCAAGAGACACCAGCATAATGAACAGGTACAATAGCTTTTGTTTTATCTGTAATTAATTTTTCAATTGCATCCTCATCCATTCCTGGATGATCTTTTTTACTATCGACAAAAACAATTTTAGCTCCTCTTAAAATGAATGCATTGGCAGTTGATACAAATGTGTAAGAAGGCATTATCACCTCATCGCCTTCTTTTAGATTAATAAGTATTGCAGCCATCTCTAGAGCATCTGTACAAGATGTAGTGAGTAGGCACTTTTTAAAACCATACTTGTCTTCAAAAAATGTTTGACATTTTTTAGTGTATTTACCATTCCCCGAAATCTTACCTGTATTAACCGCATCATTAATGTAGTAGGTTTCTTTACCTGTCAAATATGGCTTATTAAATGGAATTGATTTATTCATTAAAAAAAGTTTACGAAAAAGATTATATTATAATATTATATGTCCCTTGTTAAAATAATATATTTCTCCTTAAAACCTAAAGTTTTAAAAAGTTTTAAACTTTTGACATTAGAAATTTTTACCCTGGCAAAAGCGTTTGGCCAAATCTTTAGACTCTCATTAATCATAAACTTTGCAACACCTTTACCTTGAAAATCTGGGTGAGTGCATATTCTAAAATCATCATCAATAACACCGACATAGCCCAATGCAGATCCATTTAAAATTGCAACTCTATAATTTTGAGCTTGGTTTCTCATATAATTTATTTGCATGCTTTTAGTGATTTTTTCAGTCTCGATAAATCCGTCCGCTACTCTCTCATCATTTCTAAGTCTTCTTACAAACTCCCAATATTCTTGAGAACAATTTACTAATTTCATTATGTAGTCGTTTTCCATGTATATGATAAGGTATTAAATCAATTTATAAAACCTATAGTTCTAGCTCAATTTTTTTATTAAGAACTGGTTTTGAAACAATAAAAGGATCAAATTTGTCTGCTACAGTTTTTCTAAGGTAACCATCATCATTTTGTTCTAAATATATATTTGGATGAAAGAAACTTTTTAGAACTAAATTTTTAATATTAATTTTATTGTCATTAAATTCTAAATTTATCCACTCAATGTCTACTTGGGTTTGGTGTCTATTGGAATTTTTTCCTAAATCAATTCTAAACTTATAAGGTAAAACTCCTTCCGGAAGGTTAAATTCAATAATTTGAAATTCATTACTACCTTTTACGTCTTTACCTAACCTCTCATACTCATTAAATTCGTCATCAGGAAATTCACCTGTATAAAAAAGATCTAATCTATCATTTTCTTTAATTTTTATACTGAGTACGACTTTAAAAACATCTTCATCTTTAACAATAACCTCTTCCTTTTCAAATTTATCAAGTTCTTCAAGTTTCAAACTTTTTTCTTCTTTACATGAAACAAGACAAATTATAATCATTAAAATTATTTTTTTCATACTAGTCTTTTTCTTATTTAAACGCAATAATATAGATTTTATTTGTAGATATATTCCAAATAATCAACAAATTTTAAATTTAAAAAACTAGTTTATACTTTAACAAAGTATGTCTTAAGAGAAGATTTTATATTAATATGAACTATCTCTAATTTAGAGCTATAATTCGACTTCATTTTTTATCTCTTCTCTTGTTTTAAATTAAAATATTTTATCATAAACTATAAATAATTATTCTCTATCATTGATAGCGTAAGTGGTTTGCCCTCATTAACATCTTCAGTAAACTTTTTACCAATAGTGTTTTTATAATGTTTTGGATGAAGTCCAAAACCAGGTCTTACAGACTTAATATTATCTTTAGTTATAATATCTCCTTTCTTCACTGATTTTGAAACAAAAAGTGATCTTGAAAATTCTCGCCTTTTCAATTTCTTGTCAGTCATCTCATAATCTACTATACCAATCATTTTTTCTGCTTTTCTTACTGCACTAACCAATTGTGTAAATTCGCTTTCATCTAAAGAAAAATGTGCATCTGGTCCACCAATACTTTTATCTAGTATAAAATGCTTTTCAATAACCTTCGCACCTAAACTTAATGCAAACACAGGAGCTTCAATACCTAAAGTATGATCAGATAGCCCTACGTTTACATTAAACCTAGTTTTTAAATCTGGTATAGTTGCTAAATTACCATCTTCTGGTAATGCAGGATACTGAGACGTACATTTAAGTAATGTAATGTCATTATTATTTTGATTTCTGCAAGTCTGTAATGCTAACTCAATGTCTTCGATAGATGCAATACCTGTAGATATAATAATCGGTTTTCCATTTGAAGCAACATAGTCTATAAGCGGTATATCTGTTATTTCAAAGGATGCTATTTTATATATTGGATTACCTAAAGACTCTAAAAGATCAACAGCTGTAAAATCAAACGGAGATGAAAAACAGACTAAGCCTTCTTCTTTAGCTAATTGAAATAGTTCTTTGTGCCACTCCCATGGTGTATAAGCTTCTTCATACAAATCATAGAAATATCTACCGTCCCAATGTGAATTCTGATCAATTTTAAAATAATCATTTTTTACATTAAGTGTAATCGCATCTGCTCTATACGTCTGTAGTTTTATAGCATCAGCACCTGCGCGTTTAGCTGCTTTTATAGTTTCTTTAGCTATTTCTATGTCTCCACCATGATTAGCGGACAGTTCTGCAATTATGAAGCATTCATCATTTTCAATTCGCATAATCTAATTTGTAAATAAAACTATTATTATCATTTATTACAACGTCCTTGTGATATATATATCATGCATTCTCAAAAGATTTTATTGACGCAATATTATTATATTTAATATAAGCAAAAATAGGAACGTCGTGAGATGAAAAATAAATTTTAGAAGCTTTTTTTAGAAATATACTCGCCAATTTTTGTCCTCTATATTTTTGGTCAATTAATACTCCAACTGTACTATGTTCTTCATTAATATCAAATCTAACTAAGCCAGCAGGTTTTCCATTGACTAAGCCCACTAAAAATAAGGTGTTTTTATCTCTAATCTTACCTAAATACCAAGCTCTATGATTTTCTAGTATAATAGGTTCAGAATTAAAAGATTGCTCTCTAAATAAAACATCATTTGACCAATTATAAACTCGCATTAAATCGTCTTAAGTAGCTTCCCGAAATGATATATTGAGCTGATTAATTAGCCCTAAAAGTCGTGTTTTACTTTTGCCATCAATTAAGACTTTTGACTGTCTATAAAATTATTATAAGACGATTCAAAAATTATTTCTTCTATTTTTTTCTTAAAATCTAAGATCGTATAATTACTAAAATCACCACCTTTAAAAATAGCTCCTTTTTTTGAAAACTCATAATAAACATTTTTTTGGTTTTCAACATAATAACCACTTAAAATTGGCATCTTTATGCAACAAAGCTCATATAAAATAGTGCTTGCAGGTGCTATTCCAAAATTACTATTATTCATAACCTCAACAAGTTCAGGTTCTGAAAGATTTCTATGTGTTTTAATTTTTGGATTGTCTGCTGCTAAATTTAATATGTCGTCATCTAAATAGGCTCCACCTAAAACTGTGTTAATCTTTTTGATTTGCTTTATTTCTAAAAGCGCCTCAATAGTCTTCAAGGTGAGATTAAGCGGGTCAGCTCCGCCGTAACAAACAAAAGCAGTATCAATAGTGTTTACTATTCTATTATGTTTAGCGATATCTAAAAATAATGGTCTTAATAAAGCATACGCTGTACCTAATGCTAGTTGCGTATCGTTTTTTTTTATAATCTGTTATTTCTAAACCTGCAGAGTGATTAATTACAACATCAGCGTACATATATTCTTTTGCTAAATCATCAATATAAATTAGCTTAAAACCATAACCCTTTATGAGCTTCTGGTATGAACTAATAAATTGATAGCCATCAGCTATTATTATATGTTCTTCTGGTGAATACTTATTAACTAACCACTGTGGTTCGTTTTCAATTTCTAAATCTTTAAGAATACATACTTTTCTATAATTTGAAGGAATTATTGAATGTTCTGAAGTCTCTCTAGTTAAAAATACAAAGTCGTATGAGTCTATAATTATTTCTACAAGACTGAATAATCGATATAAGTGACCCAAGCCAATATCAGAGTTTCCATCTGCTCTAAATAGTATTGTCTTGGTCATTTATCATTAATTTATATTTCAGTTCTGCTAATCTCCAATCGGATTCTGTGTCAATATCCTGAGCTTCAAGCTGTGATATTATTATAGCTCCTGAGTTTGTCGTAAAAAGTTTTTTGTCTTCTAAAAATCTATTTGTGTTTAGCCAATAAAACTGACCAGAATCATGGAATCGAGGTTCTAAGTCCTGTGAGCGCGTGTTCATATGTTCTTCCCAGACCATAGAGGCCATGGTATTTTTAATCTTTAAAGAGCGTTGTATTGGAAAAGAATACTCTAAAACCGTAAAAACACTAGCAAAATCATTCTCTAATAAAGTACTGTGTGCTTGCTCTATTTTTATTGAATTAATAAATGGAGCCGCAGGTAGAATGCAGCAGATATTATCAAATTTTATACTTTTAATAGAATAATTAATAAGCACCCCCTCTATAACCTCTGCCAAAACGGCAAAATCATTAGCGTTTTCTTTACTTCTTAAAAAAGGAACTTTAGCACCATATTTAATTGCAATATCTGCAATTTCTTGATCGTCTGTTGACACCATAACCTCATCAAAAAGCTTACTCTTTAAAGCAGCTTCTATTGAATATGCAATTATAGGTTTTCCTAAAAATGGTTTAATATTTTTTCTTGGAATACGCTTGCTTCCGCCACGGGCTGGTATAATTGCTAGATTAGCCATTGGTAAAACTTAAAACCTTATCAATAACAAATTACTGCTCCTTATCCGTTAATGTAGGGTACATGGGTAAACTAATACATTTAGAATAATACGCTTCTGAATTTTTTAAGTCAGCACTATCATAGCCAATACTTTTATAATATGGCAAGGTATGTACTGGTATATAATGTATTTGAGCAAATATATTATGTGTTCTTAAGTTATCGTATAAGCCTTTTCTGTCTTCAACTTCTACAATAAATAAATAAATGATGGGCATTATAAGCACCGTCTTGTAAACTTTGAAACTTTAACTTACCCTTAAATGCTTCTTTATAAGTATTAGCAATTTCATTTCTTCTAACAACACCCTCACTATTCTTAGCTAATTGTGTAATACCTAATGCAGATTGAATATCTGTGAGTCTATAGTTATAGCCAAGTTCTTGCATTTCATAATACCAACCACCGTGATTTTCTGTCATATTATCCTTAGTAATACCGTGCATTCTTAGACTGGATAATTTCTTATATAATTGTTCTGAATTTGTGGTAACCATTCCTCCTTCACCGCGTGCAATATGCTTTACAGGGTGAAAAGAAAATATACCAATATCTGCATAGTTTCCGTTACCGCAATACTGCTTATTTCTTTTAGAGTCTGTAAAATAACCGCCTGGTGCATGGCAGGCATCTTCAATAATCCATAAACCGTGTTTGTCTGCTGATTCCCTGAATGCTTCTAAATCTACAGGTATTATTCCTTTAAAAAACCCTTTAGGTTTACTTTCAATTAAATTTTTAGTGTCTTCTAACGAAAGCGTATAACTATCTCGGTCTATATCTGAGAACCAGACCTCTCCGCCTGCATATCTTACACAGTTTGCAGAGGCTGCAAAGGTAATCGGTGTTGTAATAACGCGTTCACTTGGTTTTAAGTTTAAAGCCATAACTGCTATATGAAGACCTGCTGTTGCATTTGATACTGCGACTGCATATTTTGCTCCAATATATTCAGCAAATTTCTCTTCAAAATCATTAACCCTTGGTCCTTGAGTTAAGAAATCTGCCGTTAATGTTTTAACTACAGCATCAATATCATCTTGATCTATATGTTGTCTTCCGTAAGGTATAATTTGGCTACTCATTATGCTTCAAAAGTTGAATCTACATGTTCTTTTATTAGCTTTCTCAAACTCTCAACAGTCTCCCATTCCTCATTATCACCAGAGTTATAACTAAAACCTTGAGCTACTTTCTTTGCATTAAAGGCCTTAACATATTCATCCGCATTGGGAAAATACTATATATGACGGAGATAAGTGGGTTTTTAATATTTCTAAATATAAACTTAAAAATTTTACAAAAGAAGAAGCCTACACCATTGTAACAAAATACACTAATTTTCTAGAAGATATTTCTGGTAAAAAAGCTCTAGCTTATAGGGCTGGTGGCTGGAGTGCACAACCGTTTTCTCATATTAAACAAGCACTTAAAGATTGTAATATTTTTATTGATAGTACAACATACCCTAAGGATTTTCATAAATCTAGCCACCAAGAGTTTGATTTTAGAAATGTTAAACAGTACAAGACTAAATATAGGTTTGAAGATGATTTAACAATTGAAGATGTTAACGGCAGATTCATAGAATATCCTATAAGCTCATACAGAGTAAGTCCTATTTTCTTTTGGCTATTTGCTTTTGGCTATTTGCTTTTGAAAAACTTAAAAAATCAAAAAAACATATCGCTCTAGGAAATGGTTCTGCTATATCTAAACCTAAAAAGGAAGTTTTAAGATTAATGACTTCTTTTTCTAATAGCGTTATTGCTATTGACGGTTACAAAGCATCATATGTTTATAAGGCATTCAAAAAATACGTAAAAAATACAGATAGTAATGACAATTTTATTCTAATTGGTCACCCAAAAGCATTCACTCCCTATTCTTTAGATAAAACCAAAGAATTTATATCTAAAACTCATAAAGAGCATAAATATAAAATATTTGAAAATAGCTAGATAATTATCTTATGTTAAAACAAATAGCGCTTTAATATCAGAACACCATTATTATTTGTTTAAAACTCCACAAAAATCTAATACAATTTTATCTAAAGGTATCTCTAGTGTTTTAAACTCTTCATGGGCTACTAAAAATGTTATAATGTCAGCTTGCTTAGCTGCTTCTTTATAATTAGTTAGTTTAAAAACTTTATGGCTATCTATATTAGGCTCTACAATATAACATTCTTCATTATTAGCATTTTGTAATATTTTTTGAGCTATGTACTTTGCTGGGGATTCTCTTAAATCATCAATATTTGGCTTAAACGCTAAGCCCATAATTGCAATTTTAGGTTTATAGCCATTCTTTAATTCAAAATTAAGTTTTGCTGTTTGCACTTTCTCTGCACACCAAAAAGACTTGTAATTATTTATTTCTCTAGCTTTTCCAATAATTTGTGACTCCATAGGGTAGTCAGAAACTATAAAATAAGGATCTACAGCTATACAATGTCCGCCTACTCCGCAACCAGGTTGTAAAATAGTTACTCTTGGGTGCTTATTTGCTAATTCAATTAACTCCCAAACATTAATATCTGCTTTATCACAAATAAGAGACAACTCGTTTGCGAAGGCAATTTGAACATCTCTAGAAGAATTCTCAACAAGTTTACACATTTCTGCAGTACGTGCATTAGTTTTATGCAAATCCCCTTCTATAAATTGTTTGTAAAAACTTATCGCTTTCTCAGTAGATTCAGCATTAACACCACCTATTACACGATCGTTATTTACTAACTCATACATTACATTTCCAGGCAAAACGCGCTCTGGGCAATAAGCTAAATATAACTTACCTTGTAGTTCTGGGCGTTCAGAATAAATTAAATCCATCATTTTTTCGGTAGTACCAATTGGTGATGTAGACTCAATTATATATAAATCATTAGGCTTTAATAAAGGAATTATCGCTTTAGTAGCCGCTTGGACAAAAGAAATATCAGGCTCATTTTTAGCTTTGAACGGAGTGGGTACAACTACTAAATATATATTTGCTTCTACTGGCTTTGTATCTGCTATTAAATACTTTTCTTTAACTGCTGTTGCTACCGCTTTATCGAGGTCTGGTTCCACAATATGTATTTTACCTGCATTTATTGTTTCTACAACACTAGGGTTTATATCTACACCATGTACATGGATTTTATTTTGAGCTATTAAAACTGCCGTTGGCAAACCGATATACCCCAAGCCGATCATTACAACTTCTGGTTTATTCATATTATTTATTTAGAATGAATTCAACTATACGCTCACAAGCTTTACCATCACCATATGGGTTATGTAACTTACTCATAGCTTCATAGTTTTTATTATCATTTAAGAGTTTATCTGTTTCATTAATAATCTTACTTGTATTTGTTCCTACTAATAGAACTGTTCCTGCATCTACGGCTTCTGGGCGTTCAGTAGTATATCTCATAACCAACACGGGTTTTCCTAGACTAGGCGCTTCTTCTTGCACACCTCCACTATCTGTTATAATTAAATAGGATTTATTCATTAGCCAAACAAATGAAGGATACGATAATGGAGCAATTAATTTGATGTTTTTTTCATTACCCAACAAATCATATACTGGTTTTTGGACGTTGGGATTCAAATGAACTGGATATATTATTTGGACATCATCATGGTTTTGGGCTATTGTTTTTAGTGCCGAACAAATATTAATAAAACCTTGTCCATGATTCTCCCTTCTATGACCAGTAACCAAAATTAAACGCTTTTTATTATCTACGATTTCTTTTAATTCTTCTATTTCTTTATCTTGAAAATTATCTGAATTGACTATAGTAGAGCTGTGTGCTAAAGCATCAATAACAGTATTTCCGGTAACTAAAATATTAGAGCCATTAATGTTTTCATTTAAAAGATTATCTCTAGAAGTTGTTGTTGGAGCAAAATGATAATCAGAAACACTTCCTGCAATACTTCTATTAATCTCTTCTGGAAAAGGAGAACGCTTATTAAATGTTCTTAAGCCCGCTTCTACATGGCATACTTTAGCTCCAGAATAAAATGCTGCAATACTCGCTGCCATAGTCGTTGTTGTATCTCCATGCACATAAACAAAATCTGGATTAAAATCTTCTAAAATAGGCTTAAGGTTTGTAATAATATCTGCCGTTAACGAGTAAAGATTTTGATTGGGTTTCATTAAATCTAAATCGTAATCTGGGATGATATCGAAAAAACTTAAAACCTGGTCTAGCATTTCTCTATGTTGAGCAGTTATACAAACTTTGGTCTCAAAGTGATCAGAGTCTTTTAAAAATGCTTTCACCAAAGGCGCCATTTTAATAGCTTCTGGTCGTGTACCGAATATAATAAGGTTTTTCTTTTTCATGTAGATATGCTGTAAACTTCTTTCAAACTTTATTTTTCTAAAAACACTATAATTAATGATTTACTCAATAGAATATTAAATGAAACAATCGCCTATACCGCAACTTTTTTATTTGTAATTCTATCAAAAAAAACCTTCAAATTAATATAGATTTTAGCTCCTGATTTTCCATGCCAAAACTTTATATAAAGTCTATTTTTTACTAATTCATTTGTTTAATATTAACCGAGTAGCTAGAATTATGTATAGAGAACTGAGATCCTCAAGTTAATTGTCTTTTATTGAGTGTTACATTTTATTAAGATACAATAAACCAAGGGTTTAATAAATTTTCCTTGTTATAACGCAAGGATGCATTAGTCTCTTGTGAGATTACATGAATGCCTAAGGCATTACAAATGGCTTGTCCCGCTGCAGTATCCCATTCCATTGTAGGCGCAAATCTTGGATATACGTCTGCATTATCTTCTGCTATAATACAGAATTTTAACGAGCTACCTTTAGATACAGTTTCTATTTGTTTGCCAGTATTCTGAATAGATTTAATAAAAATTTTTGTTTCTATATTCATGTGTGATCTACTCGCAACCACTCTAACAATATTATTGTTTGAAGGTTTCTTATCTAGTAACTCAGCGATTCTTATTACCTCGACTATTTCTGTGTTATGAGAATTTAACTCTGCTTTAAACGCTACTTTTTCTTCAACGTTTGCATAATACAAAGTCTTAGTTACCGGAACGTAAATAACACCTAAAACAGGTTTTCCGTGCTTAACAAGTGCTATGTTAACGGTAAATTCCCCATTGCGTTTTATAAACTCTTTAGTACCATCTACTGGGTCCACAATCCAACATGTTTTCCAAGTTTTTCTTATGGAGTAGTCGGTTTGTTTGTTTTCTTCGCTAATAATTGGAAACTCTGTTTTATCTAAATAAGCATTTATAATAGTATTTGCACGCTTATCTGCCTCTGTTAATGGTGATTCATCTGCTTTATATTCAACAGATATCTCAGAGTTATAAACTTTCATAATAGCTTCACCAGCGTCTAATGCTCCTAAAATTGCTGTTTGTAAATTATTACTTATCATTAATAGGTCTATTAGGTATTATCAATTAATACTCGTTAGTAAAATATATATTTAAAGCAATTCTAATTAGAATTAAAATTGCGCATCGCTATGCGTAAACTATCTCTCCAATGCGGAATACTAATATTTAAATTACTTTTTAATTTTGATTTATTTAATACACTAAATTTAGGCCTCTCAGCTGGTGTAGGGTAATCTACTGTTTTAATCGGTTTTACATCTATCTTAACATTACATTCGTCAAATATAGCACATGCAAAATCGTACCAGCTTGCTACACCTTCATTGCTGTAATTATAAATACCGTATGCATTCGTTTCTATATTTATGATTTTAAAGATTGCCATTGCAAGATCAATGGCATATGTTGGTGTGCCTATTTGATCGTCTACTACACTTATTTCATTTCTATCCTTAGAAACTCTTAGCATGGTCTTCATAAAATTATTTCCGTATTCTGAATACAACCAAGACGTTCTAATTATAAAATAGTTTGTTAATATTTCCCTTATCGCAAACTCGCCTTTTAATTTTGTAACACCATAAATTCCTCTCGGATTTGTTTGATCATTCTCATTGTAGGCAGTATTTTTATAACCATCAAAAACAAAATCTGTAGAAACGTGTATAAGGACTGTATTATACTTATCACAAGCCAGAGCTAAATTTTTAACTCCAGTTTCATTTACTAAAATAGCTTTACCTTCTTCTTTCTCTGCCAAATCAACAGCTGTGTAAGCAGCACAGTTAATACAGAAGTCATAACTATTCTCACTAAAAAACAAGTCTACACTTTCTGAATTCGTTATGTTTAAATTAGATGAATCAGTATATACAATATGAAGATTAGTTACTTCTTTTTCTATAGCTTTAATACAAGTTGCTAATTGTCCATTGCCACCAGTGACTAATATCTTTTTCATAGTACAGCATTGGCTAGTGTGGGGAGAATTATATCCTTTTCTGAAACAATGAGCGTATCGTTAGGAAGTACCCAGTTTATTTTAAGTTCTGAATCGTTATAAATTATGCCTCTTTCTGAATTTTTATTGTAATAGTTATCACATTTGTAAGAAAAAATGGCAGTATCGCTTAGTACAATAAAACCATGGGCAAAACCACGAGGCACAAAAAGCTGATTCTTATTGTCTTCAGTTAACTCTATTGACACGTGTTGACCAAATGTTGGTGAGTCTTTTCTAATATCTACAGCAACATCTAAAACTTTACCCTTTATTACTCTCACTAGTTTGGCTTGAGCATGTTTGCCTATTTGATAATGAAGACCTCTTAAGACTCCTTTCGAAGAAAATGACTCATTGTCTTGGATAAAATTAACATTTAGTCCTGTTTCAGAGTTAAATTTTTCTTTATTAAAACTTTCAAAAAAATAACCTCTATTATCATCAAACACTTTCGGTTGAATAATATAACAACCTTCTAAATGAGTTTCATTTATTATCATTTTTTTACTTTCAATAATCCTAACAAATTTTTTCCATAACCACTTTTTAATAAGGGTTCTGCTAAATCCCTAAAGGCTTTTTCGTCAATATAATCCATTTCAAAAGCTGCTGCTTCAATAGAGCCAATTTTTAATCCTTGTCGGTTTTCAATAACTTCAACAAATTGCGATGCTTGCATTAGAGAATCAAAAGTGCCCGTATCTAACCAAGCAGTGCCTCTATCTAATATACTAACATTTAAATTTCCGTTCTTCAGATATTCTCTGTTAATATCCGTAATCTCCAATTCTCCTCTATGACTTGGCTTTATAGTTTTTGCTATTTGAACAACTGTGTTATCATAGAAATAAATACCTGGAACCGCAAAATTAGATTTTGGTTTTTCTGGTTTTTCTTCAATAGAAATTGCTTGACCGTTTTCATTGAACTCTACTACTCCATAACGTTCTGGGTCATGGACTCTGTATGCATAAATCACACCACCATCTGGATTATTATTGCTTTGTAAAAGTGGAGCTAATCCTGATCCATAAAAAATGTTATCCCCTAAAATTAAAGCAACTTTATCAGATCCAATAAACTCTTCACCTATAATGAATGCCTCAGCTAAACCATTAGGAGCGTCTTGAACAGCATAACTAAAGTTACATCCATACTTTTTCCCATCTCCTAATAAGTCTTTAAACAGCGGTAAATCTTTAGGAGTGCTAATTATTAATATTTCGTTTATACCTGCATATATAAGGGTTGATAATGGGTAGTATATCATTGGCTTATCGTAGATAGGCATCAATTGCTTGCTGATTGTAAGTGTTAGAGGATGCAACCTGGTGCCAGATCCTCCGGCTAATATTATTCCCTTCATATGTTAGCTATATTGTTTTGTATAATAAGACTGATATTCTCCACTAGTAACATTATCTAACCATTCTTTATTGTTTAAATACCAATCTATTGTCTTATTTAATCCTTCTTCAAAAGTCACTGATGGTTGCCAACCTAATTCACTTTTTATCTTATTTGCATCAATTGCGTATCGTAAATCGTGTCCAGGTCTGTCTTTAACATAGGTTATTAGTTTTTCAGAACTTCCTTCTAGTCTTCCTAACTTAATATCCATTTGCTTACATAACAATTTTACTAAATCGATGTTTTTCCATTCGTTAAAACCGCCGATATTATACGTTTCAGCATTCAAACCTTTATGAAAAACCAAATCAATCGCAATGGCATGATCATTAACATATAACCAATCTCTAGTGTAATTTCCGTCACCGTAAACAGGAAGTGACTTCTCGTTAATTATATTGTTTATAAAAAGGGGGATTAACTTTTCAGGGAATTGGTGCCGCCCATAATTATTTGAGCAGTTAGTTATAACATAAGGCAGTCCATAGGTTTCTCCATAAGCTCTTACAAAGTGATCTGAACTCGCTTTAGATGCTGAATATGGTGAGTTTGGGTCGTAACTTGTTGTTTCAGTAAAGAGACCTGTTTGACCTAAAGTTCCATAAACCTCATCTGTACTAATATGGTAGAAAAGTTTGTTTTCAAAAGCACCTTGCCAACAAGACTTAAAAGCATTAAGTAAAACCATTGTACCTATAACATTGGTTTTAACAAAAGCCAAGGGGTCTTTTATAGACCTATCGACATGAGATTCTGCAGCTAGATGTATAACCGCCTCAAATCTGTACTTATTAAAAATCGAATTAATAAAGTTTTCATCAGTAATATCCCCTTTAATAAATTTATAATTGGGACTGTTTTCAACATCTTTAAGGTTTTCTAGATTGCCTGCGTATGTTAAGTTATCTAAGTTATAAATTTGATAGTTTAAATAATTTTGTGCAAAAAGTCTTACTACATGTGACCCTATAAAACCAGCTCCTCCTGTTATAAGTATAGATTTTTTTTTATTCATAATTTTTTACATACTTAAATGCGTTATAGATGAGATAAATAAATAATATAATAAGCATTGTTACAAATGGAAATATTAAAGAATACTTATCCCAAATATTCTTTTCTATAGTTCCTACTTCTTCAAAACCAGATAAAATATCATAATAATCATTATATTTAATTAACTCTTGTTCTAATACCTTAAGTGAATCACTTATAGCCATTTGCTCTTTAAACAAATCATATTCTCTAGTTAGTGTTTTTTCTTTAGTTAAAGGAAACATGCCTTCTAAACCTATTGAAACTTTATCCTTTTCTGATTCATTTTTTAGAACCTCAAGATATATGTTTTGTAGACTATCGATTTTCCTTAATTCATTCTTAAGGGATTTTGTCCGTATGTCTATAGAGCCATCTCTTATCCCTTTTAATTTTGTTGAGTACTTGTTTTTGAGTGTTTTGTCAAAGCCTTTTTCTAAACTTATGAAGATATCATTCGTTTCTGACTTTGCTTTAATAGAAAAAATAGTGCCGCTCAAAATATCTCTATTCTCAATATAATCTTCATAAGGGATATCCTTGGTTAAAGTACTATCTATTGTTTTAATATAGTCATTGTACTCTTTTAATAAATCATTACCTGTCTCGGGTCCTATTTCAATTTCAAAACCTAATATTTCAGCGGCTTTAATGGTATCTATTTCAAATACTGTAGATAATTCTTTTAAATTACCTGAACCAATCAAGGCATTAAAGTAATTAACATTGTTAGCCAATTGATATTTAGAACCAAAGTAAGGCTTAACAAGCATGCTAGAAGAATAAACTGGTTTCTCATACTTTTCAGCAATAAACCCTAAAATAGCTGAGACCATTAAAACTATGGCTATAACTTTAAAGTACGTAACAATTGGTTTTAAGGCATAAATTATAAATGAAAAAAGCCCTTTAAATAACTTCTCTACAAAAGAAAATAGTTTTTCAAATAAACGGCCTATAGCATTAAATAGTTGCCCTAGATCTACCTCTTCGTTTTGAGAATCTTGTGGTAATTTATCACTCATTTTTTAAGAATTAAATATTTGTTCTAGAATCTTTTTTGTTATTACATATGTTGGTCGTACACCAGAGGTTCCTAGTCCACCCGAAGCTAAAGTACTCCCGGTTTCTAAAGGATTATCACTAGCATAATAAGCATATCTCACTTTTACATCTTTATTTATACTACCTCTAACCTTTGATGCGGCTTGGATGGCTTTTTGGTAATGTGCACCCTCCATTTCTAAGCCAATTACATTCCAAGTCGAGTTTTTAAAGAATTTTAAAATCTCTTTGTTCTGTAATGAAGTGCCTAAAACAGTTACCATTGTACCCTCAAAAACATCTACATCGCAATCTATTAAATCGTTTTTACTAAGTTCGTTTTTAAAAGGGTAATTGTCAGCTGTACCTTCAAAAATATGTGCAGATGGAATCATAACATCACCTTTGCCACCTTCTAAAATTCCAGATTTTCCCATTATTGAGATCGACTTAACATCTAAATGTACTTTTTTACTATTAACTTTTATGGGCTTTAGAAATTCATCTAAAGTCTCATAAGCTTGCTCGCCAAAAGCATAATCCATAACAAATATTACAGGTTTATTTTCTTTATTTTCTTCTGAAAATTTAAATCCTGTTTTAGAAAAGTCAATTTTATCAGTGTCAAAAATTTGAACATCTATATTAGTTCCTGATGTATCTTTTATATAAAGCATTCCGCTTTGCAAGGCCAATTTTTCTACTTTATTGCGTAATGAAGAATTTTTAGAATCACTAAGCGCTTCGTATGTATCAAATATATCTTTCTTAGCGTCTGTTCCTTTTAGGGTCGCTTTTGCAAAAATAGAATTCATAACACTGTGCATGTTCGCACTAATAATATGTATTGGTCGTTCTAGCAATCCATTATTATGTAATACAGATTTAATAGCATCAGCCCAAATCTCCCCATGTATATGATGCCCCAATCGTTCTCTTAAAACAGGGCTAAAAGTTATAGTGCGCTTATTATTATTAACCGTTTCTTCAATTGCTAGTTTACCTAACCAATATACAATATGCAGCAAGCGTTCTGGTTGACTTTCTGTAGAAAATTTTGGATAAGCCTCTGTTAATTCGTTAAAAGTTCTCCCTAAAATATTTGCAGTATGAGTAATTGCTATTTCTCGTTCTTTTTGCGTCAATTTTTTTGTTGAAGTAACTGCTTTTTCTAACTTTTGCCAATCTCTAACAGTTGTTCCTTCTTCATCTATAATTACACGTTTACTAATTTTGTGCGACTCAACAAAAAGAAAGGTAAGGTGCGTAAGGATATCGTAAATCTCAGATCGCCCTCTTGTGATTTCAATATTCATTTGTTCTTTGTCAATACGATAACAATTTCGCCTTCTTTTTGGTGGAATTATAGGTTCGAAATGTGAGTTTGCATAGCCCTCGTCACTTGTAAGGTTTATAAATGTACATTCTTCTATGCCTTGCGGTAAACGATCTACAACATATAGTAGTCCTTCTAGTTCCGCTTTTTCTTCACCAATAGACCCATAAATTTCTGGGCGCAAAAGCAACAGTGCTTCTCTGAGCGTTTCACCTGAAACACCCATAGGCTTATAAAATCCACGATTAAATAGATGACGCATTGTAATATACATGCGTTCTATTGCGCTTGAGCTTTCTTGTGCTCTAGTTCTTTCGTGTATTTTCTTAGTTGTACTCATATACTATTTTAACCTGCAAATATAGCTTTATTTCGTTAAATTAAGTTCATACATTTTATCTGCAATATTACGATCGTTAGACAGTCTCGGTATTTTGTTTTGTCCTCCTAATTTTCCTATAGATTTCATGTACGTTTGAAATCCGCCTTTCTGTATTGCTGTAATTTTTAAAGGCCTTAAAACTTTACCTTCTATTAAATCTAAATAATAGCTATTTTGTTTTTGTAATGAATGTTCTAACGCTTCAACAAAACCAGATGCGTTTTCCAATTCTTTTTCAAACTCAATAAACCATTCGTGATAAGGCAACCCTCCTTCTGGGTTTATTTGTGGTGCCACTGTAAACTCATTAATAGAAACAGAAAATTGTTCTGTAGCATATTTTAATGCGTGTTCTACCTCTTTTCCGATAATATGTTCCCCAAATGCAGAAATGAAATGTTTAATTCTGCCACTTACAATAATTCTATAAGGTTTTATTGAAGTAAACTCCACTGTGTCACCAATATTGTAAGCCCACAAACCTGCCGTTGTTGAAATAATCATAACATAATTAACACCAAGTTTTACATCTTTAATTGTAATTCGTTTTGGTTGGTCTACAAAAAAATGTTCCGCTTCTACAAATTCATAAAATATCCCTGAATCTAATTGAAGTAACATCCCTTTTTCATCTTGCTTATCTTGAAATGCAAAGAAACCTTCACTAGCAGGATAAAGTTCTATACTATCAACTTTTCTTCCGATTAAACTTTCAAATTTTGCACGATATGGTTCGTAATTAACGCCACCAAAAATAAATAAATTGAAGTTTTTAAAAATATCACCAACCTTTTCACCCTTCTTCTCAATGAGTTTTTCAAAATACATTTGAACCCAAGAAGGTATACCAGATATAATGGTCATATCCTCATTTATAGTTTCATCTACAATCGCATTAACCTTAGTTTCCCAGTCTTCAATACAATTAGTTTCAAGGCTTGGCAATCTATTTTTTTGAAGATATTTTGGGACATAATGCGCGACAATACCAGAAAGTCTTCCAAGTTTTACTCCGTTCTTTTCTTCTAAAGTTGGGCTCCCCTGAAGAAAAATCATTTTGCCATCAACGAATTTTGAGTTCCCTGTTTCGTTGATATACATAAGAATAGCATTTCTAGCAGCATTTACATGCGTTGGCATGCTTTCTTTTGTAATGGGAATATACTTGGCACCAGAGGTTGTGCCCGATGTTTTTGCAAAATACAAAGGCTTACCCTTCCATAAAATGTCAGACTCACCAGCAACTACACGTTCTACATATGGTTTTAATTCTTCATAATCTCGTATTGGAACTTTAGACACAAATACGTCGTGAGAATTAATAGTATTAAAACTATGGTCTACGCCAAAAGCTGTAGATTTTGCTTCCCTTATTAAATTATCAAATACTTTTTGTTGTGTTTCAATAGGCATAGAGGCCCATTTATTGACCCGTTTTGCAATACGTTTTGCAAAAGGTTTCGAAAGTGCTGCTTTAATTGATGACATTATTGAAAATCAATAAAATTAGTTGGGTTTACAGGATAACCTTTACTCCATAACTCAAAATGCAGATGAGGCCCTGTACTTAATTCTCCAGTATTTCCTGACATTGCTATAACCTCTCCTGCTTTTACTAAATCTCCTTGTGATTTAGTTATTTTAGCATTGTGCTTGTAAACAGATATTAATTCTTGGTTATGTTCTATAATAAGAACATATCCCGTTTCTACCGTCCATTCTGCAAATATAACTGTGCCGTCTGCAGTGGCCTTAACAGGTGTGTCTTCAGCTAGCACAACATCTACTGCAAAGTGTTTTTCTTCGAAATTAAAACCTTCTGAAATTGAACCTTTAGCTGGTGGAAATAAAACAAAGTTAGATTTGTCCTCAGAAGACTCAAATAAATTGTATTTGTCTTCCTTATCTACTTTCTCTCTTAGCAAAGAGTCTTCTTTATTTGTGGCAATTTGTAAAATATCTATGTCTGCTTGAGTAGCCTTAATTATAGAGTCCCTATTAAAATTAACATTAGCGACGTCTCCTGTTAGTACTTTTCTTATCGAAGCGTAATATTGTTTATTAACCTCTAACTCTCTAACAAGCGAGTCCGTTTTATAATTTAATAATGTAGCTTCTTTTATTAATCGTGTTGAGGAATATCCTGGTATGTACTCTCTGAGCGGAGTAAAAGCAATAAGTAAAATAGTTAAAAACACCAAAACTATTGCTGATAAAGACGTTAAGACAAAAACATTAAGGCGTGTTAACTTAATGGCAAAACGCTCTTCAAAAGTGTCCTCATTTAAAATAACTAAACGGTACTTGTGAAGTAGTTTTTTAGTGAGTTTCTTTTCTTTTTTTTTCTTTTTTGCCATCTAAACAAAATTACTTAAAATAGTGAAATAGCAGTAACAATATGTGCTAAAGTTGGGTTAACAACGTTATTATTAAACTATAATTATTAACTTTGCATTCTAAATTTAAAGTTATGAGTTTAAGCATGATACCATTAATGATTGGAATGCCTCAGGTAATTCTTATCGCAGTTATTGTTTTATTGATTTTTGGTGGGAAAAAAATTCCTGAATTAATGAAAGGCTTAGGAAGTGGAATTAAAGAATTTAAAGACGCTAGTAAAGAAGAGGAGCCAACTGAAACTAAAGAAAAAGAATAAAACCTTTTAACATAAAAACAAAAAAGCCAACTATAACTAGTTGGCTTTTTTGTTTACTTAATCTTAATCGATTTTATAATAGATTCGAGCTCAAAAACATAATCTCGTTTCGCTAGAGATGGTGCATATACGTAGCCATCTCCTATTAAATATCTTTTATTTATTTCATCTTCAATAACGTAAGTTATAAAAGGACCAGCCATGGTGTAGCCTTTCATTTCCCATATACCTCTTACTTCATAAGTTGGTTTATTATCTATTATTGTATTAAATAGTGCTGGCGCATAAGCATCATCTACTGCCATGTAAATATTGTCCTCTCCTGGGATTTGAGTCTTGGTAACATTATTTCTAACATTAACTATATCTACAACCGTACTATCACTCTTAGATATAGATGTCATAGGCACTGAATAAAACATTAAATCTATAGTTTTAGTATTACTCAAACTCTTTCTAACCCAGAAAAAATCTTCACCATCCTTACCAATTTTATAAGCTGAAGGAATATCTACAGTAAACCCAAGCTCCGTTTCCATAACATTATCGTCTAGCAAAGATTTATTAATACGCCTTTGCTTCTCCTGTACTTCTTCTTTATTAAAGGCATCAAATATTTTAGATTTATTCGCTTTTAGTTGTGCAATTATATCGCCGTCATTTTTCCCTCTTACAACAGCTATGGTTTGTGGTTTTGCAAACATATCGTTAACGATGGTTGTTGAGGCATTGTCAGCTCCTTTTTCGATTTTTAAAATAATTCTACTACGCGTGGTAATACCGTCAAATACTTGGCTTGGAATTTGACGCATTTTAAACATTGGCTCAGGTACAGGTAGTCCGTTTAAAGGTGACGCAAAAATGCTTCTAATGTTCTCACCAACGTTACCTTCCCATAATAAATTATCAATAACAACAGAAATACTATTTAAATTTCCGTTTGAATCTGGTAAGTATATTTTCTTATCCTCTTCTTTGGTTTCTCCACACGCAAGTAATATTGTACAAACTAATACCGTATATAAAGTTCTCATAAATTTATTTTTTTGTTGGTTTTTCTATTTAGACACAATAAGCGTTGTTCCTATTTTGAGTTTACTGCTACCAATATCGTTCCAATCTTTAATATTTTGAACAGAAACTCCAGAAAACTTTTGTGCAATACTCCAAAGCGAGTCGCCAGACTTTACTTTATATGTTTGTTTTACTGCTAAACTAACTACTTTTTTTGTTGTTTTTGGTTTTATTGAGCTACTCGGATTCCTGGGGTAAATTGTAAGTCGCTGCCCTATCTTAAGGTTATTACCTCTTAGACCATTCCACCGTTTTATTTGACTTACTCTGACTCCATACTTCCTAGCAACCTTACCTAAGTAATCTCCACTTTTTACACGATACCTAACTTTTGTATCCGAATTTAAAAGTTGTGGTAATGGTTTTTCACGTTCATCAAATTCAGCTTTAGCAAAAGCATAAATTTTATCTTCGTTAGTTGTAAAAATACCGATAGCTTCTCTAGGTAAACGCAATACATAAGTTTTGCCTTCTACTTTAGGAATAATATCTAATTTGTAAGATGGATTTAAGAATTGTAACTCTTCAATATTAACACCTGTAGTCTCAGAAACCTGATCTAGGGTTATCATTTGTTTTATATGAATTGTATCTGTCTGTATCAATTGAAATGCTGGTCGCTCTGGCTTAAAACCATGCTCTTCAGCAAATTCAAAAATATACATAGTGGCTAAAAACGCTGGCACGTAACCAGCGGTTTCTCTCGGTAAATTCTGACGGATATTCCAATAGTTTTTATAACCTCCAGATCTTCTAATTGCTTTATTTACATTTCCTGGCCCAGAATTATAAGCGGCTAACGCCAAATCCCAGTCTCCAAATATTTTATATAACCTTGAAAGATATTGCGCTGCTGCAGTTGTAGATTTTATTGGATCGCTCCGTTCATCTACATAACTACTTACGTCTAATTTATATTCCTTACCAGTAGCAAACATAAATTGCCAAAGACCCGTTGCTCCAACACGAGATCTTGCTCTTGGTTTTAATGCAGATTCTACTATAGATAAATATTTCATCTCTAGCGGAATGTTATAATTATCAAACTCTTGCTCAAACATCGGAAAGTAGAAATGGCTCAGACCCATTAAACGTTCCATTGATGTGCGCCTGTTTTTTAAATAATTTTTAATGACGCTTTCTAAAGATGGATTGTACTCTACATTAAAAGGTGTTCTGGCATTTAGTCGTTTTAGTCTCGCCTTTAATGTGTCTGTTGTAAGTTCTGGATAATCTACTGGTTCATACGTTAACTCAGAAACTGACTTATAAATGCTGTCAAATAAAGAATTGTTATATAATTCTTCAAGCCATTTTTCGTCTAATTCGGTTGCTTCCTGTAAATCTTCAAGGTTTTTTATACTTGAAGAATCGATTTCTACTGGAATATTTTTATTAAGAATTACAGACTGACCATCAATAATTGAATCTGATTTAATACCTTTTTTTGAGGCAATAGAGTCTTTTTGAGACTGTGCTTGAGTGCTTTCTATAGTTGTTAGAAAACATAAAATCAATATTATTAATGTTCTATACATATCTCAAAAATAGGATTGTGTCTCTTAAAAACTTTAATTAATTGGGTGTAAAATAAAAAACCGGTGAATTTCTAAAGTTTGG
The DNA here is from genome assembly GCF_002364335.1 of Winogradskyella sp. UBA3174. Classification (GTDB taxonomy): domain Bacteria; phylum Bacteroidota; class Bacteroidia; order Flavobacteriales; family Flavobacteriaceae; genus Winogradskyella. The sequence goes on from NZ_DEXW01000048.1 coordinate 43,277, forward strand.
CTCACCATCTATTGCTCTTTTAATCAACTCCCCATTTGTAACATTTATTGTACCTGTTTCATTTCGACCATCTCCTCTATCAAAAAACTCAAAGGCACCTTCTGCTTCATCAAAACCAATAGATGATCTTCCTAAAAATAAATAGCCATCGGTTATATCATAAATAATATTACCTTGAATATCTGTTAAATACTCATGTACTACGAAGTTAATCTCTTTTCGTCCTATTAAATACTGTACTTCAGAATTCCCAAAACCCTCAAAAAAGTTGAAACTTGTATTCGTGTTCTCGCTGATTAATGAAAATGTGTTTATATCTATTAATTTAATTCGATTTAAAGACGAGTTAAATACACCTTCCATTAACATAAGTGTTTGTGAATTGCCAAAGAACTTGTGTGCCTCTATACTATATCTATCAATACCAAAAGTTTCAGTTATGTTTCTTTCTAAAACTTCAATGCCGTTATCAAACGTTTTAAGTTTTGCATCAAAACCGCTTGAGGCAACCATAATGTGAAATCTATTTTCAGATTCAAAAAATGCGCCACTTAAAGGAAGGTCGTTACTGTCAAAATTAATATCTGATTGCTGTACCGTGTAAGTGTATTCCTCTGAGTTAAATGACTCATTCAAATCAACCCGATTAATTTTGTAACCGCTAAAAAAATCATCTCTCGTTAAGTAAAACAATTCATTTGTTTCTGTTTTATTGTAATACCCAAATATGTTAAAAGCATTAGTGGGTGCAAAAATTTTCTTCATAACTTTATTTGTTTGATCACCAATGAAGACAATATCTCCTTCAGAATCCAACAACACCTTGTATCTTATATCTGTTGTATCACTAGCATCTGAATCATTATTCGATGAGCAGCTTGTAATAAATAAGGCTACAAAAATTAATATTAGATCATATACTCTCATAAATCTTTATTTTAATCTAAAATAGCAGCAATACCTGGTAACGTTTTACCTTCTAAACTTTCGAGCATAGCACCACCTCCTGTGCTCACGTAACTCACTTTATGTTCAAAACCAAATTGTTTTACCGCAGCGACAGAATCACCGCCACCAACTAAAGAAAATGCACCGTTTTGGGTAGCATTAGCAATTGAGTTACCTAAAGCAATGGTTCCGTTTGCAAAGCTTTCCATTTCAAAAACTCCTAATGGACCGTTCCAAAGAATTGTTTTACATTCGTTTACAACGGCGTCAAAAATCGCTAAAGATTTAGGGCCAGCATCTAAACCTTGCCAACCGTCAGGAATATGTTTTACATCACAAATCTGTATATTAGCATCATTACTAAAAGCATCTGCCGCAATAACATCTATTGGTATATGTATTTTCACTCCTTTAGCTTCTGCTTGCTTCATGATTTCTAAAGCCAATTCCATTTTATCATCTTCGCAAATAGAATCTCCTACTTTTCCACCTTGCGCTTTTACGAAGGTAAAGGTCATTCCTCCACCAATAATAAGATGGTCTACTTTGTCTAAAATGTTTTCAATAACTGTGATTTTCGAAGATACCTTAGCACCACCAAGAACAGCTAATACTGGCTTTTCTCCGTTATCCATCACTTTCTTAATGCTCTCTATCTCTTTAGCCAAAAGATTTCCAAAACACTTTGCTTCTGAAAAAAATTGAGCAATAATTGTAGTAGAAGCGTGTGCTCTGTGTGCAGTACCAAAAGCATCATTGACATATATATCACCTAACTTAGATAATTGCTCTGCAAAATTCTTATCTCCATTTTTCTCCTCTTCGTGAAAACGTAAATTTTCTAACACTAATATTTCACCTGGCTGTAAAGCATTTGCTTTTTCCTCAGCTTCCGGACCAACACAGTTGCTCGCAAATTTTACTTCAACACCTAAAATGTCTTCAATCTTATTGACAATATGTTTTAAAGAAAATTCGTCTTGTACTCCTTTTGGCCTACCTAAATGCGACATTAGAACACAACTACCTCCGTCTTCTAAAATTTTGATAATAGTAGGTTTGGCTGACACAATTCTTGTATCATCAGTAACCTTAAAATTATCGTCTAACGGCACATTAAAATCTACGCGAATTAGTGCTCTTTTATCTTGAAAATTAAAATCGTTTAAAGTCTTCATTTTTTAAAATTTGAAAGGCAAATATAAAGATTAGAAAACATAAAAAAATTACATAGTTTTGCTTTATGTTATTTTCTGAAATTTTAGGGCAAAAACATATAAAAAACCATCTTACAACAAGTGTTGACGCAGGCAGAATTGCACATGCACAATTATTTGTTGGTCCAGAAGGTTCTGGTACACTCCCAATGGCTTTAGCTTACGCTCAATATATTTTGTGCAGCAACTCTAATGCTGAAAATACTGGTGGTAATGATTCTTGTAATTTAAAGTTTAAAAAATTCTCACATCCAGATTTACACTTTGCATTTCCGGTTACAACAAGCGATAAGGTTAAAAGCAAGCCTGTTTCGAGTTACTACTTACCAGAATGGCGTCAACTCTTAGACCAACAACCTTATGGTAATTTATTTGATTGGTACAAACTACTTGGTATTGACAATAAACAAGGCCAAATTGGTGTTGATGAAGCTTTACAAATCGTAAAATCACTTTCACTTAAAGCTTATGAAGGAGGTCATAAAATAATGTTGATTTGGATGGCTGAAAAAATGAATACAGCAGCGGCCAACAAACTTTTAAAATTAATTGAAGAGCCACCAGAAAAAACTGTTTTCATTCTTATTGCAGAAGATGAAGAGCAAATTATAAACACAATTAGATCACGTTGTCAGGTTTTACATTTTCCACCTTTAGCTGAATCCGCTATCACGGACGCACTAGTAAAGAATTATCATATTGAAAACTCCGTCGCTTCAAAAATAGCACACCAAGCTAATGGTAATTATAATAAAGCATGTGACCTAATATATCAGGATAGTGAAGATATTCAGTTTGAAAAATGGTTTATACTTTGGGTACGTTCTGCATTTAAAGCTAAAGGAAATAAAAGCGCTATTCACGATTTAATTTCTTGGTCTGAAGAGGTCGCTAAAACTGGCCGTGAAACTCAAAAGAAATTTTTAAAGTTTTGTCTGAATTATTTTAGACAAGCTTTACTAATGAATTATAAGGCTAATGAGCTCGTTTATTTAGAACCAAAATCTGAAAGTTTTAAGCTAGAAAAGTTCGCTCCCTTTGTTCACGATTCAAATATTTTAGAAATCTCAGATGAATTACAAGATGCAATTTACCATATAGAACGGAATGGCAACTCTAAGATTATTCTTACAGATTTATCGATTAAACTAACACGTTTATTGCATAAAAAAAGTCAAGCTTAAGCTTGACTTTTAATAAAAATAAGTTTTCGTTTTTACTTTTCAGAAACTTCTTTCTCTTCTGTAGCGACTACTTTCTCTGTGCTTTTTACGTTGTAAGCCTCGTTTATTGCTTTAGCTACTTCTTCCGAAATATCGTTAGACGCACTTCCATATAAAACACTACCAGCTTCATTTTTCCCTAATATATAAGTATATCCTTTTGCCTTTCCATATTCACCAACAAATGCCTTAACCTTAACAATCACAGAATCCATTTCTTGATTAAAAGATTGTTGCATCTGTTGCTGCTCTAATTGCAGTTGTTGTTGTATGCCTTGCCACTTTTGGCTAAATTCTTGAGAACCTTCTTGCTGCTTATCTTGAGATAACTGACTTAATCTCATTTGCGTTTGTTGAGCATCTATTTGATAAGATTGACCCACACTATCTGTCTTTCTCGTATAAGCTTCATCCTTTTTCTTGAACCTCGTTTCGATATCAATTTTCATTTGATAATCGTTGATGACTTTTCCGTTATCAACAAATGCAATTTTCTGCTGCTCTTGGCAAGATGAAAATGCGAGTAAAACAACCATCGCAATAATTATTCTCTTCATAATATTATTCTAATTAAATTTTTGTAAATGTATAAAAGTTCATTTATGTTTTCACTAATTTTTTAGATATTGATTATATCTATGCTAAAAGCTATTTAATATTTTAAAAAACTATTGAAATTGAATCGTAATAAAGCGTTTTAAGGACGTTTCTTTTTTTTTGGTTATAAAATCACTAGGTTAGTTCTAAAGCTAAAAGGAGCTCTTTTTAAATTACGAATTGCCGCTTTTTAAGATGTAAATATGAGAAGAATGCTCATTTGTATTTCTTGCTTTACGATTTGACCTGAAACCTATCCAAAATGCTTTGAATGGATTCATAAATCCTGATCTATATTTTTCCGAAAGCAAGCTCACATAATAAGCGTCAAAAATCATAGGTAACGTTTTTACCAACTGTAAATTTTGCTTTTTAAATAATTCTAAAATGGATGTTTTAGAAAAGTGCCAAAGATGTCTTGGCACATCGTAAGCTGCCCAAAAGTTTTTGTAGTATTTAGCATCATAACTCTTAAAGTTTGGAACTGCAATTACAAGAGTTCCTTTTGGTTTTAAAAGTGATTTAAATAATGCTGCATGCATTTCTAAATCTGGTAGATGCTCTAGAACATGCCAAAGCGTAATGACATCAAAACTATTAGGTTCTAATTTTTCTAAATGCTCTATTTCAAAAACAGAATTATTTGTTTTTGAATTGGCGATTTTTCTTGCTTGTTGGTTAGGTTCTATTCCTGTAATCGTCCAATTCGCTTTTAAAGCTGTTTCCAAAAAATCACCTGTTCCACAACCAATGTCTAGTAAATTTTTATTCTTTGAATCAAAAGAATTAATAAGTTTCAACTTACGCTTTAATGAAACTTGACGCACTAAATGATACACATATTCTAAAAGATTGCGCTTTGTATCTGTGTGTGAAATATAGTCTTCACTTTTATAATAGTTAGATAGTTTATCTGTTTGTGGCTGCGGAAATGTTTCTAACATGTCTAACTCCTCATTGTGTAACAATTGGAATTCTTCTCCTGAAACAGAGTGGTCTTTTACAGTTAGATATGTTGGATTTTGGTTTGCCACGAATTTGAGAATACGGTTCTTTAATTTCTAATATTTTACAAATTGTTTCACGTGGAACATATTATTTATCTTCCTAAGTAAACTAATAAAACAGAAATGTCGTTAGGTGATACACCACTGATACGAGAAGCCTGAGAAATGGTGACTGGTTCAATAGCTGTTAATTTTTGTCTTGCCTCCATACTCATAGATTTAAGCTTTGTATAGTCAAAACCTGCAGGAATTTTTAAATTCTCAAGTCTATTTAGTTTATCGGCATTGTTCTTCTCCTTTTCTATATAACCAGAATACTTAACTTGAATTGCTGTTTGCTCAAGTACCTCAGTATCTAATTCATTAGACTGAATAAAGTTCTCTACTGATTCAAATTTACGAACATCGTCTATTGTGATATTGGGTCTCGCAAATAACTTAAACATTTTATCTTGTTGTTTAACGGGAGCAGAGCTTTTAGCCTCTAAAACAGGGTTTGCTTCTGCCGGAGTTACACTTGTGTCTCTAAAAAACTGAACAAAAGCATCTGACTTGGATTGTTTAATTTGCATTCGATCTAGACGCTTTTTAGAGGCTAATCCTAATTGATACCCCTTTGGTGTTAGTCTAAAATCCGCATTGTCTTGTCTTAGTAAGGTTCTGTATTCTGCCCTAGAGGTAAACATTCTGTAAGGCTCATCAGTTCCTTTGGTGATTAAATCATCTATTAAAACTCCTATATAAGCTTCATCACGTTGCAGCGTAAAAGCTTCCTTTTCTTGGACTTTTAAGCTAGCATTTATACCAGCCATTAATCCTTGGGATGCCGCTTCTTCGTAACCTGTTGTTCCGTTAATCTGACCTGCGAAATATAAACCCTCCACTAACTTGGTTTCAAGCGTGTGCTTTAATTGTGTTGGTGGAAAATAATCGTATTCTATAGCATAACCGGGTCTAAAGAATTTTACATTTTCAAAACCAACAACAGAACGTAATGCCTTAAACTGAATATCTTCTGGTAAAGATGTTGAAAATCCGTTGACATAAACCTCACAAGTATTCCAACCTTCTGGCTCAACAAACAGCTGATGACTATCTTTATCTGCGAAACGATTAATCTTATCTTCTATAGATGGACAATAACGTGGTCCAACACTTTTAATTCTACCGTTAAACATTGGAGAACGATCAAAACCTTCCCGTAATAAATCATGAACTAATTGACTCGTGTGAGTCATGTGACAAGAACGCTGTTCTTTAAGGATACTCGTCGTATCTAAATACGAAAATTTCTCTGGCTTTTCATCACCAGGTTGTTCAACCATTTTAGAGTAATCCAATGATCTTCCGTCTACTCTTGGCGGTGTTCCTGTTTTCATTCTACCAGACTCAAAGCCAAATTCTCTTAGCTGTTCTGTAATTCCGGTTGCTGCTCTTTCACCCGCTCTTCCTCCCCCAAAATTCTTGTTACCAATATGTATTAGACCGTTAAGGAAAGTTCCATTTGTAAGTACTACAGATTTAGCCCTTACTTCTATTCCTAGTGATGTTTTAACACCAACTACTTTATGATTTTCTACAATAAGTCCTGAAACCATTTCTTGGTAAAAATCAAGATTTGGTGTGCCCTCTAATAACAATCTCCAATCTTCCGCAAAGCGCATTCTATCGCTTTGCACTCTAGGGCTCCACATTGCAGGCCCTTTAGATTTGTTCAACATTTTGAATTGGATCGCAGATGTATCTGATACAATACCGCTATACCCTCCAAGCGCATCAATCTCTCTTACTATTTGCCCCTTAGCGATTCCTCCCATTGCAGGATTACAAGACATCTGTGCTATGTTCTGAAGATTCATTGTAATTAACAGTGTTTTACTTCCCATATTAGCTGCTGCTGCTGCTGCTTCACTTCCTGCGTGACCAGCTCCAACTACTATAACATCGTAAACGTCATTAAACATAATTCAATTCATTTATGTTCCACGTGGAACAATTTGGTTTCAAAAATTTCAGTTTGCAAATATACAATGAAATAGCGATACTTAAGAACGCTTAGATAAGTAGTGATCTTCTTTTGAACGCATCAACTTTTCATCCTCCTGGTTCTTGTCTTTATATCCGCAATAATGTAAAATACCATGAATAATCACTCTCGCTATTTCATCTTTAAAAACAACCTTAAAGTCTATAGCATTCTCTTTCACTCTATCTGCAGAAATATAGATGTCACCATGTAGTTCTTTTCCTATAGAATAATCAAAACTTATGATGTCAGTTAAGGTGTCGTGATTAAGAAAATCTTGATTAATTTTCACCAAATAATCATCCGTACAAAAGATATAATTAATCTCTCCTTCTTTGCGGTTCTCTTCTAAAATGGCTTTAGATATCCATTTAGAAATATCGTTAGAATTTTCTAATTCAAAATCTGTTTCGTAGTTAAAACTAATCATTGGTGTTTTTAAAATACTCTTGGATCTTTTTCTTAAAATGATTCTGCAAAGGTAGTACTTGGCGATTTAAAATTTCAGTAGTATTAAAATATTGTTTAGCTGTTGGTATTTGACTTGGGTTTGTTTGGTTAAACTGCTTTTTATTAGTTTCAGATTTACGCTTAGAATCTTGTCCTTGCATAAATGTTGCATTCTCTAATTTGAGTAATTGATGTTGTAAATCCATCATCTTTTGCAAGGTTTGATTTGTGAACCCAGAATTTAATAAATCGAGTTCGATGTCCTCCATTTTTTTAATCAATTCGCCAGCAGATTCAATCTTACCTTCTTTAACCATTCGGTCTTCTAATGCTTGACGCAATAATTGTTGTTTCTGATAAATCTTGAAAAGCTCTCCATTTTGTTCTTCACTTCCTCCTTCACCATAACCATCATTCTTTTCGCCTTCTACATCAGCTCCTTCACCACCTTTTTTTCCGTTCTTACCATCCTTTCCATTCTTGCCTTCTTTTCCGCCCTGTTTACCTTCACTATTATTATTATTGCCATTCTCTCCACTCTGACCGCCTTCACCATCTTTTCCTTGTTGTTTTCCATCTTTACCATTCTCTCCACTCTGACCACTTTCACCTTCTTTGCCTTCTTTACCTGTTTCTCCAGGTTTTTCTCCCTCACCATCTTTTCCCTCTTCACCTGGTTTCTTGCCTTGTCCTTCTTTTCCTTCTTCACCTTCCTTTCCTTCTTCACTTTTCTTAACACCTTCCTCCATCTCCTTGTTTAGCTCTTCTTGGCTCATAATAATATCTTGAAGCTGCTCGCCACCTCCAGAACCAGAACTTGGTTGTTGGTTCATGGACATTTCCATATTATCTAAAACATCACTTAAAAAACTTGCTAATTCGTTACTTGCAGTAATAGCGTATTGTTGAGATGAAACACCTTGATACAATCTGTTCTCTGTGAGTTGACCAAGTGCTTTATCTATATTAAAATATACATCTGTAATCTGAGAATTTACTTTTTCCGAAAGCTTAGGTTGTCTTAATGATAAAGAAAATAAACTATCGTCTATGTGTTCAAAATGGTCTCTAAGATTACTTTGTTCTATAATATACTTGCCATACTTATTATTATCTATATCAATACCGTCAAACGTATTCATAAGTGACTCTTGATCAAACGAATACAATAATAAATTTTCTAATATTTGACGAAGTGTATCAATATCCTCAGACATTTGGTCGCCACCACCACCACCACTAGCGCTCTGCTTTAGCATTTCGCTCATTTCTTTCATCTTCTTTGCAGCCTTCTTTTGTCTTTCTTTTGCCTTCTCTTGTTCCTCTTTGGCTACTTCTGGTTTTTGTTCTTCTGCGCTCTGTTCCTGTTTTTCTAAAGCTTCTTTGGCTTTTTTCTGATCGTATTTCACACCATCTTCTAAAGGTTTGTCCCTAGGGATATCCATTGGTTTTTGAAGACGTCTATCTTCTTGCTTTAAATCATCTAAATCTTTTTGTAACTCATTAAAATCTTTATTTAATTCTTCCTGAGCTTCTTTAGTGTTTTCTTTATCTTTTTCCGAAAGCTCTTCTTGCTTCTCAGCTAATTTTTCGAGTTCACTCGCTATTTTTTCAGCTTTCTTCATTACATAAAAACGCTTGGTTAATTCCAAAAGCTGTTTCATGCTGCGTTTCTTATTCTTGTTTTGTTTAGCTAACTCTTCTAGCTTTTGGGTAAACTCTTCTTTGTTTATTTTGTCTTTTAATTCTTCAAGTTCTTCAAGTAATTTTTCGTCTTGCTTTAACTGTTCTTCGTTTTCTTTTAAGCGCTCTTTCAAATCTTCCTTAAATGGGTCTTCTTCTTTCTTTTCATTCTGAAACTCCTCTATATTCTCCTGAAGCTTTTTATTGAAGTTTTTCATCAACTGTTCTTGATTCTTCTGACGCTTTAAAAAATCTTCGAATTTCTTTTTGTCATTAAAGTTGAGGCTTTCCTTTTCTTTTTGAGTTTTAGATAACTCTTCTAACTTTTTATCTTGTTCTTGAAGCTTATCAAACGTTTTGCTAATATCTTTTATAGTTTCGTTTTGTTCTTGGAGTTGCTTCTGCTCTTCTTCGTCTTTGGTTCGTTTTCGGTAACTAAAAACGCTGCTTTTTGTATGCTTGTAATTATGAATTACGTCGTTATCAAAAACTTCGAAATACAATTGATAACTAACTCCTTCTTCCAAATTAAACTGATTAGGAAACGCACTCACGAATTCGCTAAAATTAGATTTTGAAATACTAATCGGCTCAATCACCTTTTTAGATTCATCTTCAGACGGATAATACACTAACTGTAACTTGCTTAAGCCGTAATCGTCACTTGCTTGTCCATAGAAATATAAACTTTGTTGATCTATTGAATCTTTCTGAACTTTAATACTTAGTACTGGGTAGATATCTCTAACAACACTAATATTATATGCTAAATTCTCATAATCTTTAAGGCTTTTATTACTTGTTGAAATACTGTAATTATAGTTTTTATATAACCGTTTTGACGCTTCAAAATTACCATTGTCGCCTGTGGTGAAGCTCAACGTGTCAGCAGCATAAATATTAACGCTAGTTGTAGATTTTGTTTTTGCTCTCCAGGTTACATTTGTACCTTCAGGAATCACAGCAGAACCAGTGCTTTTAAGAGTTTCGTCTTGATTCTTAGTGTGAGACGGATAGTCTAAAATCATTTCGAAATTCACCAAATTCGGTGTGTTTATAACGTTTAAAGTATACTGTTTAGATAACACATCATTTGCTAATAGTGTAAATTCAACAGCTTCTTTAGGAAGACTAAATGTATATTGAAACTCACCTGGAGCAATCTGCTGTAAAAAATACGATTGTCCATTAAATTTTATCTGCGGATTCTCTGGAATTACATCACCAGCTGTTGAAACCAATAGTTTAAACTTCTTGTTTTCAATAGCTTCTAACGATTCATTAATCACAAAAAAATAAAATGGTGCTGGTGGCTCATAAGCCATTTGATAATTTACAACACGCTCGTAACTATCGCTAAACCAGTTTATTTTTCCTGAAACTAGAGATAACAATATAATTACAATTGGTATGGCAGCATATTTTAAATACTTGGTATTAGAATTAAAATTAATTGCTGATTTAAACGGAATAGGTTGCAACTCTTGAGACTTCTGTTCTATACTTGCAAAAAGCAAATCAGATTGCTTTGAATTTTGATTTAACTGAAGTACGTTGAGTAATTTGTCATTGACTTCTGGGAAATGGTTTCCGATAAGTTTTGAAGCTGTTTCGTAATTTATACCTTGTCTCAATTTAAATAAGTGAGATATAGGGATAGCTATAAACTTAATAAATAGACCTATTTCTACCGCAATAAAAGTCCAAAATAAAATAGTTCTTGCTGTTGGGTTTAACCAAAGCATATATTCTACAAACAAAGTAACGATGAGATACAACAGGCCTATGGCAAAAAATAAGATAGCTCCTTTAAGCAACTCACTAGTATAATACCTTTTAATGAACTGCTCTAATTTGTGTTTTATGGTTTCAAAATTGCTCATATACTATTCTAACTGACTAATTTACGATTTTATTTTAACAGCCATTTCTTTAAATTTGGTAAGATTCTGTTAATTTAGAGGAATTAATTGTTAAATCATATCGCTTTTTATGAAGGATCTGAAATACTTAGCAGCATTTTCAATACCGATAATGGCCTTTATAGGCTTATATTTTAAGGGTTACTGGGTTTGGGCTACACCGATTTTTGCCTTTGTTTGTATCCCTATATTAGAACTTATTTTCCCAATAGATACCGACAATTTAAAACCTGAAGAAGCGGATAGTAAATTAAAACAAAACCTCTTTGACTGGTTACTATATCTTAATTTACCTTTAATTTTTGGGCTGATTATATATGCATTATTCACAGTGTCAAATGAAATTTTAGCAACGTATGAATTTGTAGGTTTAATCGTTTCTGTTGGAATTGTTTTAGGTGTTAATGGTATTAACGTAGCGCATGAACTCGGACACAGACAAACCACAAACGAACGCTTTTTAGGAAAAGCTTTACTTCTGCCTTCGTTTTATATGCATTTTTATATTGAACACAATTTTGGCCATCATTTACATGCAGCAACACCCGAAGATCCTGCAACAGCGCGTTACAATCAAAGTGTGTATTCATTTTGGTTTACCTCAACAATTAGACAATATTTTGGTGCATGGAAAATTCAGAATAAGTTATTAAAAAATAATAACCAGTCTTTCTTATCAATTAAGAACGATATGTTGTGGTATGTTGTTTTTCAAATCACTTACGTATCAGCAATTGTCTTAATATTTAGTACAGCAGCTTTACTATTTGCTGTTTTTTCGGGAATTATTGGTTTTATTTTACTTGAAACTGTGAATTATATTGAACATTATGGCTTATTGCGTTTACCAACTAAATCTGGTCGGTACGAACGCGTTAAAGAAATGCACTCATGGAATTCAAACCATGTTATTGGCAGAATTGTTTTGTATGAATTGACAAGGCATAGCGATCATCATTTTAAATCTTCAAAAAAATATCAGGTATTAGATTGCCACGATGAAAGTCCGCAAATGCCATACGGTTACCCAACCTCTATGGTTTTAGCTATGATTCCGCCTTTATGGTTTCGGATAATGAATAAGCGTGTTCCTAAAGAAATGATTACATCTTAAATTTTTATTTACTTTGTTCTCAAACCTTATCAAACTATCTTTGCGCTTTAATTTGCAATTATGTCTAAAAACGTACGCGTGCGCTTTGCGCCAAGTCCAACAGGACCTTTACATATTGGTGGTGTAAGAACTGCTTTATTCAACTATTTATTTGCTAAAAAACATGGTGGTGATTTTGTACTTCGTATTGAAGATACAGATCAAAATCGCTATGTTGATGGTGCAGAAGATTATATTGTAAACGCTTTAAATTGGTGTAAAATTCCTTTTGATGAAGGCCCAGGAAAGAACGAGAAATTTGGCCCTTACAGACAAAGCGAGCGTAAACATTTATATAAGCAATATGCCGATCAATTGATTTCAAATGGCAATGCTTATTACGCTTTTGATACACCTAAGCAATTAGATGCACACAGAAAAGGCCATGAAGCTGAAGGTAAAACCTTTATTTACAATTGGCACAATCGCGAAAAAGGACGTTTAGTAAATTCTTTAGTATTAACTGAAGCAGAAACGCAATCTAAAATTGTGTCTGGAGATGATTTTGTAATTCGGTTTAAGTCTCCACAAGATGAAACCTTGCATTTAAAAGATCTTATTCGTGGAAACATGACGATTGACACTAATGTATTAGATGACAAAATCCTATTTAAAAGTGACGGTATGCCAACCTATCATTTAGCAAATATTGTAGACGACCATTTAATGGAAATCTCGCATGTTATTCGTGGTGAGGAATGGCTACCCTCTTTAGCTTTACATAAATTACTATACGATGCATTTGGTTGGGAGGCACCGCAATTTGCACACCTTCCTTTAATTTTAAAACCCACTGGAAAAGGGAAATTAAGCAAACGAGATGGTGATAAATTAGGGTTTCCTGTGTTTCCTTTAGAGTATACGGCACCAGACGGAACAGTCTCAAGGGGCTACAAAGAAGATGGTTATTTTGCAGAATCTGTTATTAATTTCTTGGCCTTTTTAGGTTGGAATCCAGGAACAGAACAAGAACTGTTTAATTTGGAGCAATTAATCTCAGATTTTGATTTAGCAAGAGTTAATAAGGCTGGAGCGCGTTTTGATCCTGATAAAACAAAGTGGTTTAATCACCAGTATATGCAACAACAGTTAGATTTGGATTTGGCTGAGCAGTATAAATCTATACAACCAGAATTGGCAGACGTAGATGTTAATTATATTGCTTTAGTTGTTCATTTAATAAAAGAACGAGCAACATTCATTAGCGGTTTTTGGGAATTAAGTGATTTCTTCTTTACCGCACCAACGTCTTATGATGAAAAGGCCTCTAAAAAAGCCTTAAAAGAAGGTACTACTGACGTTCTTAATAAAGTCATAGCGCTTGTAAAAACAACTGATGATTTTACGGTTGAAAACCTTCAAACAAACATTAAAGGTTGGATTACAGACTACGAAATTGGCTTCGGAAAAGTAATGATGCCGTTGCGTTTAGCCTTGGTTGGCGCTTTACAAGGTCCTGACGTTTTTGATATTATGTTTATGATTGGTAGAGACGAAACTGTAAGTCGTGTGGAGGCTTTAATAAAGTTTATAGGCTAGTTTAAATAAGACTCTAAAACAAACTCAGAGTGACAAATCAATTTTTAAAACGTAATCAAGGCTGAAAAAGTAAGCATACTTTGATTACCCTTAAAGTTGCTCTTGCCTGCACCTGAATTAAACTCTTGGTCATTTAGTTTATTCAACATATTAGTGAAGCCGTATATGTACTGTGCTCTAAATTTTATGAACTTAAAACCTAAAGTAGCTCCAACAGCTCCGTTTACATTAAACTGCGAAATATCTTCTAAATTCTTAGCTAAAACGGTCTCAGAACCGGCTAATGTTACAAAAAGGTTTTCTTCATCAGAAGACTGCATTTCTAATTTTCCATTATACTGAATTACCGGACCTAAATCTAATGTAATAAAGTTAGGTATGACTTTTACATGAAAAAGTAACGACAACTGTACCGCCATTAACTTGTATTCTATCTGTGTGTCTCGAAAGGCATCTTCATCAAACTCAGCTCCTGTTATTTCGAGTGTGTTTTCAGAAAGTTGCATACCATAGCTAATGTTATACCATTTATGAGGTAAATCTCCGGTGGCAGAAGCGCTAATTAGCCAACCATTACCCTTTGTAGTATTAAAATTATCTGTTAGAATATCAAACTGTGTCAATCCTCCGCCAATCGCAAATCCATTGCTTATTTTATAACGTCTGTGCTGTGCGTAACCAATTGTAACAAAAGCGATACAAATAAAGACCAATAAGAGGTGTTTTGAATTTTTCATGCAATTTGAGTGCTGATTAGAACAAACCTATGTAAAATAATTTAATATTACTTACTTTTAATCTTTAGTATTTACTAACCTTAAAAAACTTATTATGGGTAATTTTATTTTCTTTCCGATTCTATTTTTTGGATTAATTATTTTAATATCAGCCTTCTTTGTCGTGAAACAACAAACCGCTGCGATTATAGAGCGCTTTGGTAAATTTCAAAGTATTAGACAATCTGGGTTACAGATGAAAATTCCATTAGTAGATCGTATTTCTGGTAAACTAAGCCTAAAGATTCAACAATTAGACGTTATGATTGAAACCAAAACTTTAGATGATGTATTTGTGCGTCTAAAAGTTTCTGTTCAGTATAAAGTCATTAAAGATAAAGTGTATGACGCTTTTTACAAGCTAGATTATCCACATGACCAAATTACCTCTTATGTTTTTGATGTGGTACGAGCAGAAGTACCAAAGATGAAACTAGATGACGTTTTTGTGCGCAAAGACGATGTTGCTATTGCTGTTAAGTCTGAACTTAACGATGCGATGATGGAATATGGTTATGATATTATTAAAACCTTAGTAACAGACATAGATCCTGACGCACAAGTAAAAGAGGCTATGAATAGAATTAATGCTGCTGATAGAGAAAAAACAGCCGCCCAATTTGAAGGTGATGCCGCGCGTATTCTTATCGTGGAAAAAGCAAAAGCAGAAGCCGAAAGTAAACGTTTACAAGGGCAAGGTATTGCAGACCAACGTCGCGAAATAGCTCGAGGTTTAGAGGAGTCTGTAGAAGTTTTAAATAAAGTTGGTATTAATTCTCAAGAAGCTTCTGCTCTTATTGTGGTAACACAGCATTATGATACACTTCAGTCTATAGGACAACAAACCAATAGTAACTTAATCTTATTACCTAATTCTCCGCAGGCCGGAAGTAACATGCTAAACGATATGGTCGCTAGTTTTAGCGCCAGCAACCAGATTGGTGAAGCCATGAAAAATGCTAAAAATAAAATAGATGAATAGACTCAAAAATTTACTACTACTAGTTGTAGTAACCATTAATCTAAGTGTATTTTCTCAAACCAAAGAAGACGCTCTAAAAGATGCTAAACTAACATCGAAAGCAACACTTGAAATGGATTTTGAAACTGTTTTAAATCATACACTTCCAAAAGTAGTAGATTTAATGGGCGGACAAGATGCCGCGCTCACGCTTTTAATAAGCACTTTTGATACAATGAAAATGCAAGGCTTTGTTTTTGAAAAAGCAGATATTATTAGCGTTTCAGATATTGTAAAAGAGCAAGGACAATACCGCTGTATTGTTGAGGGTTTTAATCAAATGAAAATGGCTCAACAACGTATAAAATCTAAAAGTTATCTTTTAGGTGTTTATAATGAAGCGGAGGGGTTTTGGTGGTTTATTGAAGCAAAGCAACTAAAAAATCAACCTTTGATAGATCAGGTTATACCTAATTTTGAAACCAGTCTCACTATACCAGATGACGATGTGGAGGTAGAAACTCTTGAAGATTAATAAAAAGCCTCGAAA
>NZ_DEXW01000048.1:59436-86721 GCF_002364335.1 Winogradskyella sp. UBA3174
TTTCGAGGCTTTTTATTAATCTTATATTAAATCCAACCACAGACTATGGCTCCCATAATAGTTAAAGCAAGCGTCCAATAGCCTACATTAATTAAAATATGTTTCCACGAGTGACGCTCAAACATACCATTAGTTCCAATTATTGGTAATACTAAAAATATACCAGCCATTAAACCGTGTAACGCACCATGCTTAAATGTTCTAAAGTTAGTGCTATAATCATCCATAAAAGCTTGATAAGACGGTAAAATGCCATCTACAGCCGGATCACCACCAATCATTCCCAACGCACCCATTTGGTGAATGGTTAAAACCTGAGTAAAGAAGGCCAATAAAAGTGAAAGTAAAAGAGAAACGCCAAAAATAACGGCCATGTTACCACTTTTCATCTTTTCTTCAGTCATGCCAGATTCTCGCATCCAAACATTGCCAAATAAGATAGGATTGTACCACAAAAAACCGAGAACTAAAGGTACAATTGCGGCAACAAAAATTGCTAAAAAATTAAATTCCATTGTAATTGATTTTATAGTTAGTTTAATTTAAATGTACAAAAAAACCTCTAAGTCAATACTTAAGAGGTTTTTCTTACGGTCCTATTTAGTTCTAAATTGTTGTAGCTTCAGCAACTAAGAGCTCGTTTTTATCTTCGAGTGCTTTATTAATAAATTCAGAGATAGCATCATTATGTTCTAGTCCATTTTTAAGTAATACTTTCAATGTAATTAAAGTTGCTATGCGTGTGCCTACTTTTTTTACTGCGGTGCCAAATAAAGGTTCTAATTCATCATAAGAAACATTCTTTGCTAGTTCTTGAATTTCTGCTTTAACCTTTGATTGTTTTTCTTCAGGTAGGTTGGTATATTTTTTACCAAATTGCTGAATCAGACTTATTGCAGGTCGCTCCTGTTGTGGCTTAGGCTTGTTTTGATTTTGATTATTTTTAGGTTTTGGCTTTTGCTTATCCCAACTATCTCTTAAACCAACGGTTTTGTTAAACACTAAAGTTTTAGATTTTGAATCTGTGTCTACATTAAAATAACCTAAACGTTGAAATTGAAACTGCTCGCCTATTTTTGCTTGGGCTAAACTTGGTTCTAAATAACCTGTTTTTACAGTTAACGAATTAGGGTTAATAAATTCCATAAAATCTTTATCCTTGTCACTATCTGGAGATTCGTGCATAAATAAACGATCGTATTCTCTAATTTCGGCAGTTATAGCGTGTTTTATAGAGACCCAATGTAATGTGCCTTTTACTTTTTTAGAGGTATCTTCATCGTAAGTACAATGCACTTCGATGACTTCACCTTTCTCGTTTTTTACAACACTATTAGCCTTTATAATGTAAGCGTTCTTAAGTCGGACTTCTCCACCTGGTTGTAATCTAAAAAACTTAGCGCTTGGCTCTTCTTTAAAGTCTGCTTTTTCAATATAAATTTCTCGTGAAAATGGCACTTTTCTAAAACCTGCTGATGCATCTTCTTGATTGTTCTCTGCTTCTAGCCATTCTTCTTTATCTTCAGGGTAGTTCGTAATAACAACCTTTATCGGATCTAAAACCGCCATAACACGGTTTGCTGTTTTATTTAAATCTTCGCGTATACAAAATTCAAGAAGTGATACATCTATGATGTTTTCACGTTTTGCAACACCAACTTTTTCTATAAATTTTCGAATTGAGTTTGGTGTATAGCCACGACGACGCAAACCAGAAATTGTTGGCATACGAGGATCATCCCAACCCGTTACTACTCCTCCTTCAACCAAGCGCAATAATTTACGCTTACTCATAATGGTATAGCTGAGGTTTAAACGTGCAAATTCACGTTGTTTTGGTGCTAAAGGTAATTGGTCCTTGCTGTAATCATAAACATGTTCTTTAAACCAATCGTAAAGTTTTCTGTGTGGTTTAAATTCTAGTGAGCAAAGCGAATGGGAAATCTGTTCTAAATAATCACTTTCGCCATGGGTCCAATCATACATTGGGTAAATGCACCAATCGTCACCTGTTCTGTGATGATGTGCATACATTATGCGATACATCATCGGATCTCGCATTAACATATTTGGATCTTCCATATCTATTTTAGCACGAAGTACGTGTGTGCCTGCAGGAAATTCTCCAGCCTTCATACGTTGGAATAAGTCTAAATTTTCTTCTATACTACGAATTCTATAAGGGCTATTTGTACCCACCTGTGTTGGTGTTCCTTTTTGTACTGCCATAGCTTCTGACGACTGACTATCTACATAAGCATTACTGTTTTTAATCATCTGTAAAGCCCAATCGTACAATTTTTGAAAATAATCTGATGAATACAATTCATTTTCCCACTGATAACCAAGCCAAGCAATATCGCGCTTTATAGCATCGACATATTCTTGTTCTTCTTTTGCAGGGTTAGTATCGTCGAATCTTAAATTAACCGGAGCATTATAAGTCTCTCCCAAACCAAAACTTATACCGATGGCTTTGGTGTGACCGATATGCAAATAGCCATTTGGTTCTGGTGGAAAACGAAAGCGAAGCTTATCTTTTGTTAAGCCATTTACTAGGTCTTCTTCTATAATATGCTCAATAAAATTGAGTGGTTTTTTTTCTTCTGACATCTCTAAAATATAAAGCGTAAAATTACATAAATTGTAACATTTATGCACTATTATACACCTATAGTGTGAACCACAAAAACAATCGAAGATGAAGTACAAATGTCCAAAATGCGATAACACGACTTATGAAATAGACCAAATACAAGCTACAGGTGGCACTTTTACTAAGCTCTTTAATATTCAAAATAAAAAATTCACCTCTGTATCTTGTAAAAAATGCACCTATACAGAATTCTTTAAGGCTAAAACGAGTGCTTTAGAGAATGTCTTTGATTTTTTCACAAATTAACTTCTCAATATAAATTTCTTAAGGAAATTTATTCGAAGTGACAATTTAGACTAGTATTTTTGTTTTATGGGAATAATAAAAGTTGAAAACATACGCGTATTTGCGAATCACGGCTGTTTAAAAGAAGAAACACTAATAGGTAGTGGCTATCGTGTTGATATAGAAGTGAAAGCAAACCTCAAACATTCAGCTAAATCAGATGAATTAAAAGATACAGTAGATTACGTTTTTTTAAATAACGTAGTTAACGCGGAAATGGCTAAACCATGTAAACTTCTTGAAACAGTTGCACAACGCATTATAGATCGTATTTTTAAAGAGGATAAAATGGTAACCAAAACAACCGTTTCTGTTAGCAAAATAAACCCTCCAATCGGTGGAGATGTAGAAATGGTAACTATAAAACTTACTGAAAAACGAAAAAGCATAAGTAAGTAGGCTAAAAACCTAATTATTTATATATTTGCCTTCTTGATTATTAAATAATCAAGAAGCCTTTTTTCAAAGGCATTTACGGTGTCTTGGCCGAGTGGCTAGGCAAAGGTCTGCAAAACCTTGTACAGCGGTTCGAATCCGCTAGACACCTCAAAAAAACCTTCAATTTCTTGAAGGTTTTTTTATTTTAAAATTCTTATCTATAAACCTTCAAGATATTTAACAAGCATAAGCACCGTAAAGGGAACCTTAAAATCTACTTTGTGCTCTTTCTTATAGATCTTTATCTCTTTCTTACGATTCTTATATACTTTTTTTAACTGATTTAAGGTTTTTACTTTTGTGAGTTGGCCATCTTTTTTTATCCAATATTCAATAGTTAAACTCACTTTGTAAATTTCCGGAAGTTCTAAATCGTAAAGATTGCCTTCGTTCTGGATAGACGACACAGATACGGTTGATGTCGTTTGTGAAGAACTACCGTAACCATTTCTTCCTTCTGTTGCTGTTGATAAATCACAAGTATATTCAACATAAAGCTCTATATCTGACTTTAATAAAAATTCGTAAAACGTATTATCCCTTCTAAAGAACTTTCTGTTTGCAACGTAAACGGTGTCTAATTTATTAACCACTGCGGTAGAAAGCGCCAATATTACGTCGTCCTTTTTAATAGCAAAATTTTTAGAAAGTGCATTGAAATTTAAAACACCCACTTGCTTTGTTCCGTCTTTCATAAGAATTGATCCTTGAGAAAACTCGGATAAAACATAATGTTCGGATTGACTAGATTTAGTTTGAGATTGACATAAAAAGCCTGTTAATATAGTAATGACAACGGCTAAATAATTTTTCATACTATAACTTTTTACAAATTAGTCTATTGGATTTACACGTTCAATCTGCTCTTTGCTTTTCTCATAAAGATCTGGGAAAAGGCCTTGACTAAGCAGAATAAAACCAAAACCTAAGATTATTAAAGATACAATTTTCTTAGTTTTAAAAAGACGTCGCGGTGTAAGTTTGTTTTTTAAACGTTTTGCAGCTGCTATCTTTATAAGGTCTGTTAAAAAGTATGAAATAATCATTGTTGAAATAAAAACAATTACACCGTTTTTTGTTGTGGTAATTGACGTTCCTATGACTATAAAACCTAACCATCCTAAAAGTACACCTATATTGATAAAATTGAGTAAAAACCCTTTAATAAAAAGCATTCCATAATTTTTTTTAGGAAGCTCTATTCTGTGGTGTTCTCTAACAATAGAACGAAATGATTTTGAAGTTTTAATAAAGCTAATAAGCCCATAAATAACGAGTAGAACACCACCAAAGACCAACAATTTAGGGTCGTCTTTTATTTTTTCTAAAAGCGTGTCTGTGCTTTTAAAGATGACTAAAATAAATACAATATCAGCTAAGATGACTCCTAAATCGAAAATAATAGCACTAGTAAAACCTTTAGTTACACTGGTTTCTATAAGTACAAAAAACACAGGACCAATAGTGAAGGCTAAAATAATTCCGAAGGGAATGGCTGTTAAAATATCATCGATCATGTAAATCTTGTGGTTTACACAAAAATAACAAACTCAATGGAATTTACATACGTTTTATTCTCCCGCCAAGAATTGTACTTTCATCTACTTTTTTAGGATTCCCATAAATAAACACATCTCCTCCTGCTTTAATTCTAATTTCTGCAAACTCCGTCGCGTGAATATAAGCTTCACCAGCAGCATTAATATTTACTTCAGATTGTTCTGTTATAAATTCTTTTCCATTAAACACTCCGCCTGTATAAATACTAATATCTTGGTTTTTTGAACTTCCTGAAACGTTTAAAACACCGCCTGTGACGGCTCTGAAATTTGCATAAGTAGATTTTATAGTCGCTGTGATTTCAGCCCCTTCTTGCACCTTTAAATCTATCTCGTACTGTTCTATTGTTTCTTCTACAGTAACCTGAGCACCTTCATTAGCATCAATAACATCAACAGCTGTATAATATAAAATTACTACGGTGTCGTTACCATCATAGCTTTCTTCTAAATTCATTCTTATTTTAAGCTTTCCGTTTTTATTTATAACCTCAACATCTCTTCTGTTTTTTCCAGAAATCGCCACTTTATTTTCGTTGGACTTAATCATTTTAAGATTAATTAAGTCGTAAACTTTAACTGTTGAGAACTCTCCTATTTTCTTCTCTATAGCTTCTTGTGCATTACCTAAAAACCCAATAGATAATGCTATAATAAATATGATTTTCTTCATTACTATATTTTTATTTAATAATTATTACTTTTTTACTGAATAACCATTTTAACTGTGTTTGATTTCCAGATTGTTTTTTTATAATTTGTTTTTGTGGTGAAAGTAATACACCTAAAAACACAGAGATACCACTAACATAAGTAGTATCTAAATCACTAAATATATAATGGATAATTGCCCACATTATTACATATACAACAAAAAAGATACCGAAATAATATAGTTTTGCTTTGGTCTCTGTTTTCATAATTAAACAGCAACTTTTACTGCTGTACCTGTAACAGACACTGTTATCGTTCCTGTAGAACCAACTTCTAAATCTAGATTAATACCAACAACAGCATTTGCACCTAATTTAGTTGCATTATCTTTTAATTGTTGAAACGCAGCTTCTTTTTCAGTATTAACCTGAACCTCTAATGAAGCATACCATTTTTTCATACTAAATGTCATAGTTGTTTTTTGGTAATTCATACTTACACCAGAAACTATACCTAAATAATCTATTATTTTATGTCCCTCTATTGAGTTTGTTGTCGTTAAAATCATGACTATTTTTTTATTATAAGTATCTTATTTTAATAAAATGTTACATGTTTTTGATGTTGAAATAAATTTAATGTAACAAACAATGCTCTACAACTTACTCTGCTTCTGGTTTTCCGACCATATAAAAATCTAAATGCTTTTTTACTAAATCTGCATTTTTCACTTTTACAATAACCTCTTCACCAAGCTGATAAGTTGTGTCTGTTTTTTTACCAACCATAGCATACTGATCTTGATCGAATTGATAATGATCATCCTTCATATCTCTAACACTTACCATACCTTCGCATTTGTTAGATACAATTTCTATATAAATTCCCCAATCTGTGACACCAGAGATCACTCCTAAAAATTCTTCTTCTTCATGATCTTGCATATAGCGAATCTGCATATACTTTATAGAATCGCGCTCAGCTTTTGTCGCTAAATATTCCATATTACTAGAGTGTTTACACTTCTCATCGTAAATAGCATCGTTAGCTGATTTTTCGCCATCTAAATACTGTTGTAATAAACGGTGCGCCATCACATCTGGATAACGACGAATAGGAGATGTAAAGTGACTATAATAATCAAAAGCCAAACCGTAATGACCAATATTATGAGTCGTATATTCTGCTTTAGACATGGTGCGAATTGTTAACGTGTCTACTAAATTCTGCTCCTTTTTACCAACAACATCTTTTAGTAATTTATTTAATGACGATGCAACATTACCTTTGTCATTAAGATTAAGCTTGTGACCAAAACGAGCAACAACAGTTTGTAATTGTGCTAATTTATCTTGTTTTGGCTCATCATGTACACGATAAACAAATGTTTTCTTAGGGTTTTGTTTCCCAACAAATTCAGAGACTTTTCTGTTGGCTAGCAACATAAATTCTTCAATCAGCTTATTCGCATCTTTACTTGTTTTAAAGTGAATACCAACAGGGTTTGCTTCTTTGTCTAACTTAAATTTTACTTCTACTTTATCAAAAGAAATAGCACCTTCTCGCATACGTTGCGATCGCATTTTCTTAGCAAGTTCGTCCATTTTTAGAATAGCATCTGCAATCGCTTGGTCTGTTTTATATGCTTTTCCTGTTAGAGAAACTTCTTCTGGAATTTCGTTTGTATTAGACTCTATAACAGCTTGTGCTTCTTCATAAGCAAAACGCGCATCAGAATAAGTTACAGTTCTACCAAACCATTCATTTTTAATTTCGCATTTGTCATTCATTTGAAACACTGCTGAAAAAGTATACTTCTCTTCGTGTGGACGTAAAGAACATGCTCCGTTAGATAAACGCTCTGGTAACATTGGCACGACGCGATCTACTAAATAAATAGAGGTTGCGCGCTCGTAAGCTTCATCATCTAAAACCGTTCCTGGTTGTACATAATGCGATACATCTGCAATATGAATTCCTATTTCGTATAAACCGTTGTCTAATGCTGTAAAAGACAAAGCATCATCAAAATCTTTTGCATCTTTAGGATCTATAGTAAAGGTTAGATCTTTACGCATGTCGCGTCGCTTTGCGATTTCTTCTTTAGTAATAGAAATATCTAAATTATTTGAAAACTTTTCGACCTCGTGAGGAAACTCTAATGGTAAGCCGTATTCAGCTAATATTGAATGAATCTCTGTACTGTGTTCTCCTGGTTTTCCTAGTACTTTAATTACGCTTCCGTTTGGAGAATCTGCCCTATCTGGCCAATCTTCTAGTGACACTAAAACTTTATCACCATCTTCTGCTTTGTTAATTTTATTGATGGGTACAAAAATATCTTTATACATTTTTGGACTATCTGGTACAACAAAAGCAAAGTTCTTTTTATCGTGAATTTGAATCGTACCAACATATTCTGTCTTGGCGCGCTTAATAATATTAGTTATTTCACCTTCTTGTTTCCCTCTGTGTCGTCTTTTATAGGCGTGAAATTCTACTTCGTCTCCATTTAAAGCTTTATTTATATTATTAGAGGCTATGAATATATCATCTTCAAAATCATCGCAAATGATGTAACCATTTCCTTTTGCTCCTAAATCTAATATACCTGTATGATATTCTGTAGTTACGATAACTTTAAATTTACCGCGATCTACTTCTTCTATATCACCTGCAACTTTTAGTTTTGCTAATGTTTTTATAATCTGATTGCGGCTACTCGAGTCGTTAACATTTAGTTTAGTAGCAATTTGTTTATAGTTAAAAGTTTGGTTTCTGTCTTTTTTTAAAATACTTAAGATTGTATTTGTAAGGTTAGAAATCTTATTATGTGAAGGTTTCCTGTGTTTCTTTTTTGTCATTTATTAATTGTAATCTATTTATTGTATTTGTTATTCTAGATAAACCTGTGGAATCTTATAGATTCTGAAAGAAGTTCAGAATAACAGTGTTGTTTAAAACTTAACTTTAGCGAAGAGAGGTGATTAAGTTTGGTACAAAGTTACGTTTAAATTTTTTAATGGTATTTCCTTAGGGTTAAATTAATGAAAAAGTCCTGTAAAATTTACAGGACTTTAGTTTTATAAATGGTGTATTGTTTATTCTATAATTAACTTTTTAGAACCTTTACCACTAGTAGTTTGCAGCTCTACTGTATAAATACCTGGTGCTAAATGTGCTGTATTTATTACTATTTCTTTAGTCGTTAAAACTTGTTGACCTAAAGTATTGTAAATAATTACATTTTCTAATTCTATACTATTTTCTAATTGAATTGTAAATTGAGTTTTTGCTGGGTTTGGGTAGAAATTAAATTTTAATTCTGTCTGTTCTTCTGTTGATAATGCAGCACTTAAATCATAAACACGTACATGGCCTGAAAACATTCCATTTCCGTTATTAGATGAAGCACCTATAACAACAATGCTACCGTCAGAGGATAAACTCACTGAAGTACCTGATTTATCATCTGAAGCTTCCCCATCTATATCCTGACCTATTTGTGTCCAAACACTAGATTCATTTCTATAAATCCTTACTTGACCTGAATCTATTCCATTTCCGTCATTAAATGGGGCTCCTATAGCAACGATACTCCCATTTGAAGATAAACTTAGAGCGTAACCTGACAAGTTGATAGCTGCTTCTCCTTCTATATCCTGACCTATTTGTGTCCAAACCCCTGATATATTCTCATATACCTTTACATGGCCTGAATCAGATCCGTTTCCATCATTTTGCTGTGCACCTATAGCAACGATACTCCCATCTGAGGATATACTTAATGAACGTCCAAAAAAATCGTTTACAGCATCACCATCAATATCTTGACCTGTCTGCGTCCAAACTCCTGATATATTTTCGTATATCCTTACATGACCTGAAGTTGACCCATTTACACCAGCATTAAAAATAGTTCCTATAGCTACAATACTTGCATCTGAGGATAAATCTAATGAGTAACCAAACCAATCAAATGAAGCTTCTCCATCTATATCCTGACCTAGCTGTGTCCAAACTCCTGACGTATTCTCATATATCCTTACATGACCTGAGTTTTCTCCATTTACACCATCATTTCTAATACCTCCAACAGCTACAGTATTACCATCTGAGGATAAACTTACTGACCAACCTGATCTATCATCAGCAGCTTCCCCATCTATATCCTGACCTATCTGTGTCCAAACCCCTAATATATTCTCATATATCCTTACATGACCCGAATTTACACCATTTACACCATCGTTAAAAATCCCACCTATAGCTACAATACTTCCATCTGAAGATATACTTACTGACCAACCAGACCAGTCTCCTGCAGCCTCTCCTTCTATATTCTGACCTACTTGTGTCCAAACTCCTGATATATTCTCATATACACTAACATAACCTGAACTACTACCAATTGAGCCAATAGCAATGTATTTACTACTTGAGGATAATCTTACCGACCAACCAAATTCATCACCTATAGATCCATCGATATCTTGACCTATTTGAACTTGGCTTAAAGCTAAAAATGGAATTAAAATTAATAAGTATATTAATTTTCTCATTATATTTTATTTGAAGATTTATACAGCAATAATATATTATAAGACAACTACTATCAAAATTTCAATGTTAAAATAAAATAAAACACACTTATTAACAGATATATACATATCATCAGTTTTCTTTTAAAATTTTAAAAATAAAATGATGCTTATTATAGTGTGTTAATAGTTACTATAACTTTTTAGACTTTTACTATGATAAATGACTTATCACATTTACTTAATACGTAGTTAACATTAGTTTTAAAGATAACTACTTCATATTAAGTACTATTTTAAAAGCTATTAACAACTGTTCATAACCGTTGTTAATATAAATGACTCATATGTTTTTACTAAAAAACTGTTCACTTCTATACTTGTTAGGTCTAACAACTCACTAAAAGAAAATAGCTAACTTATTAGGTTATCTCACCTGAGTTTTGGTTTGGAAAATTTAATGGATAAACCTAATTTTAGTTTTAAAGACTTGTAAACAGTTATTAACAAGTACTCATCATTTTTAGCTACACTTATGAACAGTAATTATAAAAGCTAACAAACTATTTAGTTTTCAAACTTAAAACTTATGAATAAGTATGCAGTTATAAGTTATGCTTACTTATAAGCAATTATTAACTTTGAAGCTTAATAAATAAAGACCATTCATTATGACAATATCGATAGGTAACGATCACGCAGGCCCAGATTATAAAACTGCAGTAGTAAAACATTTAGAAGCTAAAGGACACACAGTGACTAATTACGGAACAGATACTTTAGATAGTGTAGATTATCCAGATTTTGTGCATCCTGTAGCAAAAGATGTTAATGATGGTAATGTAGATTTTGGTATTTTAATTTGTGGTAGTGCTAATGGAGTAGCAATGACTGCTAATAAATACCAAAAAGTAAGAGCTGGAGTATGTTGGACTTCTGAAATTACTGAGTTAACACGTTTACATAATAATGCTAATATTATTTGTATTCCAGCACGTTTTACATCTATTCCACAAGCTCTAAAAATGGTAGATACATTTTTAGAGACTAAGTTTGAAGGAGGTCGTCACCAAAACCGCGTAGATAAAATTCCATTATCATGCTAAATGGATCACTCACACTCGCATAAGCACTCTGATCACCATCACGATTTTAACGGTCGTAGTCTTCTTATATCTATATTTTTAAACATTGTTATTACTGTTGCTCAAGTTATAGGAGGTATTTTATCTGGTAGTTTAGCTTTGTTAAGCGATGCGCTTCATAATTTTAGTGATGTTGTATCCTTAATTATAAGTTATATAGCTACTAAATTAGTAAAACGAAAAGCATCTTTAAAACGAACGTTTGGGTATAAACGTGCAGAAATTTTAGCCGCTTTTATAAATGCTTCTACTTTAATTATTGTTGCAGTACTTCTTATTTTTGAAGCTGTAGAACGTTTTCAAGACCCACAACAAATAGAATCTAATCTTGTTATTTGTTTATCTTTTATTGCTATTTTAGGGAATGGTTTTAGTGTTTTATTACTTAAGGCAAATGCAGCAGATAATATGAATATGAAGAGTGCTTATTTGCATTTACTCACAGATATGATGGCAAGTGTGGCTGTTTTAATAGGTGGCTTATTAATGAAGTTTTATGAAATATGGTGGATAGACAGTGTGTTAACTTTTGCTATAGCGCTATATTTAATTTGGATGGGCTATGATTTATTAAAAACATCTACAAAAGTATTAATGCTGTTTACACCAGATACAATACCTGTAGATGAAATAGTAAAAAAAATAAATGCATTTGAATCTATTAAAAACGTACACCATGTTCATGTTTGGCAATTGAATGAGGAAGAAATTCATTTTGAAGCTCATATTGACTTTGAAGAGGATATTTCATTATCTCAATTTGATGCTATTCTTAATAAAATCGAAGAATTTATATTTCATAATTATGATATCAACCATATAAATATTCAACCAGAATACAAAAAAAGTGATGCTAAGGATATCATTGTTCAAGATTAAAAGTTATGTTAAAAATTAAAGTAAAAACATTTAAAGAATTTACAACACAAGAGCTTTACGATACCTTACAATTAAGAAGTGAGGTGTTTGTTGTTGAGCAAGATTGTGTGTACCAAGATATTGATGGTAAAGATCAAAAAGCACTTCATGTTTTAGGGTATTCAGAAGAAAAATTAGTGGCTTACACACGTATTTTTAAACCAGGTGATTATTTTGAAAAAGCAAGTATTGGTAGAGTAGTAGTCGCACAAAACCAAAGACAACATAAATATGGTTTTAATATAATGAAAGCCTCTATTGAGGGTATTAAAGAACATTATAACGAAGCAAAAATTAAAATTTCTGCACAGGTATATTTAAAACGATTTTATAATAATCTTGAATTTTTTGAAGTAGGTGAGGAGTACCTTGAAGATGACATTCCTCATATAGCAATGGTTAAATCTTAATCATAAGATTTAACTATTTTAGTCACTAAAATCTCCACACGTCTATCAAGTTCTGGAGCATCTCCAAGCGGAAATTTTCGCTTGTGTCCTACAAATTTCATACGATAACGACTTACCCCATTTTTTGCTAAATAGTCATAAACATATTTAGCTCTGGCTACAGATAAGTTTCTCTTTTTAGTTCTACGATCCATAGCATCTCTTGTACCATGAGTGCAACAGACATGACCCTCAATAGTGAAGTAAATATCTTTACGGTCTGCTAAAATTTTTGCAATAGTATCTAAAACAAGTTTAGAGTCTTTAGTGAGATAGCTATATCCTGTTCTAAATAAAATATTCTCTAACTGAATTTTATCTCCTTCTTTTAACTCTCCTTTTAATAAATCTTCGGTTGTAGGATTCTTAGGCTTTACTTCTTTAGGTCTAGGCGGATCGTAGGGTTGTACAATAATTTCAACTTTTCGGTTTAAACCTCGTATTTTACTTAAATCATCTTCACGAATAATATTTACTAATATTTCTCCTTTTCCGTCTACATTAGTGATTAACGATTGATCAAATTCATTATTAGAGAAAACAGATTTTATTTCATCTGCGCGTTGTTGAGAAAGTATGAGGTTATAAGAGTCACTTCCTCTATCATCACAAAAGCCATAAATAGAGATTTTTCGAATATCTAAACGTTCAATTTGAGATAAAAACAAGAGAAGACGACTATGTTCTGTTTCAGGAATATCATACTCATCAGTATCAAAATAGACTTCGTGTTTCACGGCCTGCTGAGCAAAAGCAAGCTGAAAACTAAAGCATAAAAGAACGAATAAGGACTTCATAATTATTATAATTTAGTGGGCGTTTTGTAAATTATATACTGCTAAATATAGATGTTTTTAAGTTTTATTTCAAAATACTTGCATATTGAGACGGATTATTAAGTATTGAAAGCGCATTTTTAATTTCAGTATTATTAGCTGTAAAGTAGGTATATAAACCTTCACTATAGAAATAACGCTTAATTATTTCGTTAGTTAATAATAGTTTTAGTTGCGCTTTATTTTCGTCAATAGCATTAGTCTTGTAGGTTTGTAGGGCACCTATAAGTTTTATGTATTCAGAATTAATTTTAGTATTTAGTTCCTCTTCTTTGGCAACTTCTATAGCTGTGTTAAATGCTCGCTCTGTTTTCGTTTCAAAATTAAAGCCAGAGGTTTTTAAATAATTTTTAAAATTTTTAAAATCAGATTCCGAAAGCTTAAAGGTTTTTAAATCATTTAAAGTATTGTTGTAATAGTATTTGGTTGCGTAATTAAATACTAAATTTTCATTAAGAATAGCTTTAGTAATTGGTGTTTGCTTAGATAAATTAACTTCTACATCTGGTTGTACTCCACCACCATCAAATACATTACGTCCATTTCTTGTTTTAAAAGCGTTGTAATTTTCTTTTTTAGTACGGGTTGCTTTTCCGTTTTCATCTCTATTCCAATAATCTAATGCTTGGATACAACGACCAGAAGGTGTGTAATATCTAGAAATCGTAATTTTCATTTGTGTTCCATACGTTAATGGCTTAGGGCGTTGTACTAAACCTTTTCCAAAACTACGAGCACCTACCACAACGGCTCTATCCATGTCTTGCAAAGCCCCTGAAACAATTTCACTAGCAGAAGCACTGCTTCCGTCAATTAAAACCACTAAAGGAATTTCAGTATCTATAGCTTCTCGTTGCGTGTAATAGGTTTTATTATATTTTTTTACTTTAGATTTTGTAGTTACTACAAGTTGATCTTTAGGAACAAAAAGATTAGTAACGTTTATCGCTTCGCTTAATAAACCACCCGGATTTCCTCTTAAATCTAAAATAAGTTGTGTTGCTCCTTGGTTTTTCAACGCTCTAATTGCACTTAATGTTTCTGCGGATGCTTTTTTATTAAATTTTCTAAGAACAACATAACCTGTTTTCTCATCTACCATAGAGTAATGAGGAACCGCTTTAATTTCTAAGGATTCTCTTATAATTTTAATGGTGTTGGTTTTGTTTTGTCTTTTATAAGTTACCATTACTTCAGTACCCGCAGCACCTTGTAATAAATTTGCCGCATCATCTTTAAAATCTGCGACCATTATATTATCTACTTTAATAATTTCGTCACCAGCCTTTAATCCCGCTTTGTCAGCTGCATAATTTTTATAAGGTTCTACTATGACTAACTTATCTTTTAGGGTTAGCACTTTTGCTCCGATACCTGTATAATCACCTGCATTATTAATACGAGATGCTTCAACGTCTTGTTCATTATAAAATTGTGTGTAAGGATCTAAATCCTCTAACATGCTTTTAATAGCTGTATCCATTAGATCGCCAGGATTAGTCTCGTCAACATAATTCATGTTAATTTCTTTAAATAATGTCGTAAAGATTTCTATCTGCTTTGCTATTTCAAAGAAATCATTTTTAAAAGCGGTAGTACTAAAAAATATAATTAAAGCTAAAAACGGAAAGACTATTTTTTTATTTAAAAGTTTTTTCATGTTGTAGAAGTTTTGGCAATAAATTTCTCGAATAACGATTTCATATCCTTATTTAATTTATCAAAAGTTGCGCCATCTTTACTAAGGTACAAAATCATAAACGTATAAGATGTTGAACTATTGTTAAAATAAAGGGTTTTGTTTAACCTATATGCCTCTCTAAGCAATCTTTTTATTCGATTTCTCGATACAGCAGTCTTATGGAGACGTTTACTAACAGAAACGCCCGTTTTTAGAGTGCTGTTATTTTCAAAATTAGTTTTAAGATAAATAAGCTTTAAAGGAAACACCGTTACCGCTTTCCCCTCAGTAAATAGTTGCTCTATGAGCTTTTTACTTTTTAGTTTATCTTTTTTTGAATAGTTGAAATTCATTATTAATTCAGTATCTGTACAAAAATAGAAAACCGTATCAACTAGATACGGTTTTGCTAGACATATCTTAAAGGTGTTTATTCCTTAGTAAATGTATTATTATCTCGGTTTATGTCTGCCATCATTTGAGAGGTATCTATTACAACAGATTTAACAGCTTTAGTTGTATCAAAACTGTAGGTTGGCATTGCCCAAGCCCAATCTGAAACTTGTGTTGCAGTCGTTGGTTTTTCTCCACGCATCATTTGTAGTGGAATATAAAACTGTTCTGTTGATCCGTCTACATAGGTAACAGAAAGGTCTATTGGCATTGGCATTAAACCAATACGCTCTAATGTTATTGTAGCACCTTCAACAGATTTTATACCGTAGTCAATGGTATTAGTAGTTTGTCCAAAATCTATTAAATACCAATCTAATTCAAAGTCAGTAATACGTTCTGCTGTTCGCACAATATCTAAAGGTTTAGGGTGTTTAAACGAAAAATCTACAAAGTATTTCTTAATAGTTTTATTTAAGTTGTCTTCACCAATCAAGTAACCTAGTTGTGCCAAAAACACAGCCCCTTTACTATAAGCAGCAGCACCATAAGCTTGATTAAACGTATAGCGATCAGCATGCGTTGTTAAAGGTTGTTCTACGCCAGAGTTTGCTAAGGCTAAATAACCCCTGTAAGAACCGGCCAAAGGGTTATCTCTTTTTTCTTCACGAAGCTCATTCATTGCTAAAGCAGAAATATAACTTGTAAACCCTTCGTCCATCCACTCGTGTTTAGCTTCGTTCGTCGCTAATAAAAATTGAAACCAAGTATGTGCCATTTCGTGTGCCGTTACACCCAATAAGCTGCCATAACTTCGCTGTCCTGTTATAAGTGTACACATCGCATATTCCATACCTCCATCGCCTCCTTGGATAATTGAGTATTGTTCGTATGGATATTTACCAACATTTTTGCTAAAGAACTCCATGAGTTTTGCTGTATCTGGTTGTAGTTTTTTCCAGCTATCAATATATTTTTGCTCTAAATCTTTTTTATAATAGAAGTTAAGCATAGGACCGTTTGGCACCTGAAATGTATCGTGAATAAAATCTGGATCTGCAGCCCAAGTAAAATCGTGAACTTTAGGTGCTTTATAATGAAGTGTCTTTTTTCCTTTTTCGGCTTTTTCTTCACCTTGAAGATAACCAGTACCACCAACAACATAATCTTTATCAATAGTCAGTTTTACATCAAAATCACCCCAAACGCCGTGAAACTCTCTTCCGATATAAGGATCTGCGTGCCAGCCTTCAAAATCATATTCAGCCATTTTAGGATACCATTGCGTCATAGATAATGAAACACCTTCTTTGTTATCTCTACCAGAACGTCTAATTTGTTTTGGTACCTGACCATCAAAAAGCATATCAAACGTTACTTTTTCACCTGGCTGAATCGGTTTGTCTAATTTCACCTCTAAAACAGTTCCAACAACTTCATAAGAAATAGCGGTCCCATTTTGCATAAGAGAATTTATTTTTATGTAACCAATTTCGTTAGGTTGAAGTTGACTAATGCGCTCTCCGACTCTTGGGTCTGGATCTCGAATTGTACGAGCGCGCACATCCATTTCACTACCAGGTTGAAATGCATTGAAATATAAGTGGTAATAGACCCTATTTAATACATCTGGAGAGTTATTAGTGTAGACTAATTTTTGTTCCCCTTTATATTGAAATGAATTTACATCCATGTCAATTTCCATAACATAGTCTACGTGTTGTTGCCAGTAACCCTCAGGTTTTACTTCTGGTTTTTTATTGTCTTGGGTTATTTTTTCTGTTGCGCCACAAGAAAATATAAAAGCGACTAGCGCTAGATTTAACAGTAATTTCTTCATTTTTATTTAATTTTTGAAGCCATAATTAAAGCGTTATAAGCGTTGGCTATTTTGCCAGACTTAGATAATTCTGAAAAAGGTGTTACGTTTGAGGCGTCACCACCAACTACTACTTTTGTACTTAATGGTAAACCAGAATCTAAAATCACTTGTTTTACCTGTGCAGCTGTTAAATTTGGATATTGTGAACGCACCAAAGCAGCGATACCTGCAACACCAGGTGAAGCCATAGATGTACCACTATTTGGTTTGTATTCATTTTCTGGAATAGTAGAATAAATATCAGATCCAGGTGCAAAAACATCAACATTCTTTTTTCCGTAATTTGAAAAACTAGATACTATTTTAGAACCATATTTTGAAGTTAAAGAACCAACTCTTATATATGTGTTTGATACTTCTGTAAAATTTACGTTATCATCCGGAAAGTTAGGTTTTACATCTACATTTTCACTAGAATTACCAGCTGCATGTACAAAAACCACATCATTATCTGATGCGTACTTTATAGCATCTCTCACCCATTCAGCATGTGGTGAAAACGACTTACCAAAACTTCCGTTAATAACCTTTGCGCCGTTATCTACAGCATAACGTATTGCTAAAGCCACATCTTTATCGTATTCATCTCCATTTGGTACTGCTCTAATAGCCATAATTTCTACGTTATTAGCAACACCGTTTGCTCCTTTACCATTATTACGTTCTGCTGCAATAATACCAGCAACATGCGTACCATGAGATTCTGATTTTTTTACAGGCTTAACGTTTCCATTTCCATAACCAGTGTCTGACAAATCGTTAATATCATCACCCGTTTTACGGCCATTAAAGTTTTTGTTTAAGTTGAAATTTAAGCGTTCATTAATTCCATCTAATAACCCACTAATCTCTTCTTTAGCATCAGCCATAGAAACGCCGTTTGCATTAACATTCTTTGCCATTTGAACAGCTTGTAACACGCTTTGATCTTCTGTTTTAATAGCATTTATATCATCAATAGTGTAATTTTTTTTACCTAAGTGTTTGGTTAAAACTTCATTTGCACTTTTTACCGCTTGTGCGATTTGGTCGTATTGCGTTTTACGACCCGTCCATAATTGGTAATCTTCATCGTGTTTTGCTTTGGCTTCTGCAAAACGCGGATTAGAAGTATCGTTAGCAGATAACATGCGCACATATTCTAATTGCTCATCATAGCCATCTCCTAGAAAATTCCATCCGTGGATATCATCTATATAACCATTTTTGTCATCGTCCTTTCCGTTGTTCGGAATCTCACCTTTATTCGTCCAGAGAACACCATCTAAATCTTCGTGATCTATATCTATACCTGAATCTATGACAGCAACGATCGTCTTTTTTCCTTTTTTCCCTTTAATAAGTTCTGCATACGCTCTATCTACAGCCATACCAGGAATCGTATCATTTGCAAGATCTAAATGTCCCCAATTTTTCTTTTCATCTTCGGTTAAATCGGTAACCTTTAGAGGAGATGTATCGATGTTCTCAATCGGAGTTGAGAGTATGTCTCCTGTAGCTCCACAACCAATAAATAAGGTTGCTGAAAGTCCTAAATAACCAATTAATCTGTAATTCAATTTCATATAAATTAGTGTTTGTTTTTAATTAAATATAGTGTTACATGTAAATGTTTCATTAAGGCGAACACCTTTTTCTGTATGCTTTACTGTAATAATCTCGTTATGTGCATCGTGTTCTAAAAACAGATAGTAATCATTATCTGCTGCTAGGTTCAAAAATAACTCTTTTTCGTTAAGAGTCAACAGTGGCCTTGTATCATACCCCATTACAAAGGGAATTGGTAAATGGCCAGCTGTGGGTAATAAGTCTGCCATAAAACAAATGGTTTTTCCTTTGTAATTAATCATAGGTATCATTTGTTTCTCGGTGTGACCATTAGCATAAAAAATATCAAAACCTAATTCTGATTTTTTTTGAATAACAGTATCTGGAACACCTGTAAATTTTAATTGACCAGATACTTCCATAGGAAGGATGTTTTCTTTTAAAAACGAAGCCACTTCCCTACGGTTAGGTTCTGTTGCCCATTGCCAGTGTGCTTTGTTACTCCAAAAGTGAGCATTTTTAAAAGCAGGCTCGTAACCCGTTTTATCTTTATTCCATTGCACACTTCCACCACAGTGATCAAAATGCAAGTGCGTCATAAATACATCTGTAATATCATCTCTATGAAATCCGTGAGCTGCTAAAGACGTATCTAGTGTGTCATTTCCCCAAAGAAAATAGTAACTGTAAAATTTCTCACTTTGCTTATTTCCCATGCCTGTGTCTATTAAAATTAGACGTTCATCATCTTCAATAAGTAAACAACGAGCAGCAATATCAATCATGTTTTTGCTGTCTGCTGGATTGGTGCGTTGCCAAAGTGATTTTGGTACTACTCCAAACATAGCCCCTCCATCTAACTTAAAATTGCCGGCTTGTATTGGGTATAATCTCATAAGTGATGCAAAATAATAAAATCGCCTTAAATAGATAAATTCCTTTGGATTTAATTGTGATTTAATAAGTTGTAAAAAAAAGCCTATTTTCGGAACAAATTAAAAATATTTGAAGACCTTAAAACGTAGTGTTTCACTAACATCGGCAATAGCCATAAGCATTGGAGGTATGTTAGGTAGTGGTATTTTTGTTTTACCAGGAATTGCAGCCGCTAAAACAGGGTCTTCTATTTGGTTAGCATATTTGTTAGCTGCTGTTTGTATTTTACCTGCCGCGTTATCTAAAAGTGAACTCGCAACGGCAATGCCGTCATCAGGAGGAACATACGTCTATATTGAGCGTACATTTGGGCCAATTTTTGGAACCATAGCCGGTATTGGTTTATGGCTATCTTTATTATTAAAAAGTTCTTTTGCTTTAGTTGGCTTTGGTGCTTACCTAACTGTATTAGTGAATATAAACGAGGGTTTCACAAAATATGCTGCCTTATTCTTTTTATTAATTATTCTCTTTCTCAATATTTTTGGAATTAAAAAAGTCGGGAAGGTTCAGCTTGTTATTGTAACTATAAGTTTAATCAGTTTAGGGGCTATATTAATTTTTGGTATACCTAGAGTAGATGATGCACTTTTACAACCCGTTTTTAGTAATGGTAATCTCGGACTTGCCTCTACGGTCGCCTTTATTTATATATCTTATGCTGGAGTTACTAAAATTGCTGCTATCGCAGGAGAAATAAAAAAACCAAATATTAATTTACCAAGAGCTATGATGCTGTCCTTGGTAATTATGGCTTTAATTTATGTTTCCGTATCTTTTACATTGGTTGGTAACATTCCAATGGAAACTTTAAAAACAGACATTAAACCAATTTATACTATAGCTAATATATTAGGAGGTACGACTATTGGTTATGTGGCTGCTATTATAGGTGTAATTACTTTAGTATCTATGGCGAATTCTGGAGTGTTAGCGGCTTCAAGATTTCCATTTGCCATGGCTATAGACAAATTGCTACCAACGTTTATGGCTAGAATACATTCTAAATATTTAACTCCAGTGGTTACGATCGTTATGACCTGTTTGGTAATGGCTTTAGCAATTCTTTTTTTAGATGTAGAAAAAATAGCAAAATTAGCCAGTGCATTTATGGTCATGATGTTTATTTCAGTCAACGCTTGTGTCATTATTTTAAGAGAAACCGCCACGCAATGGTACAACCCAGCTTATAGGTCACCGTTTTATCCTTTTATTCAATTATTTGGAATTATTACAGGAATTATTCTTTTAGTACTTCTTGGATTCGTGCCACTTATGGCTATTTTAAGTATAACGATTATTGGTTTTTTAATTTATTTAAAATTTGGGAAGAAAACGTCAAGAACAGGTGTTTTGAGAAAGTACGGTCACAGACCAGCTTTATATTTACTTTATAAAAAGAAAAATAGAAGAAAACGAAAATTATCTAATGATGTTTTAATTAATCCCGGATATTTTGATGGTGAAATTCTTGAAGATGCTGGAGTTGTTGTGCCTTTGCTAGGAAACGAAACGTCACCAGAAATGTTAGTTGAAATCGGAGCCGCTTTAAATACAAAGGATAAACTTCAGGTGGCGAATATTACAGAGGTGCCAAATCAAACCTTTTTAGAGGCCATGGTGGACGAAAACCCTAAGATAAACTCTTTGGCGAGACGATTTTCGAGACTTGCGGCTTCTAAAGGCATTAATGTAGATTTTGAATCTATTGTTACTCATAACATGTCTGATACTATACATGATTTGAGTGACCAGACAGATTGTGACTGGTTAGTTGTCGGCTGGGACGGACGCGCTAGGACAGGTATATTAATTAATAATCCAATAGGATGGTTAATGACAAATATTAACTCAAATTTTGCGCTTTTCAAAGATAATGGAGTCCGCTATATTAGTAAGGTTTTAATAGCACTAAGACCAGGACGGAATGATAAGAGTTTCATTGAGGTAGCAGATAGAATAGCATTATTTTACGGAGCTTCATTTACTTTATTGCGTGTCGTTACAGAGACTATTGAAGCTAACGAATTAGAACATATTAAAGCATCCTCTAACCAATTATTAAAAGAAGCAAAATCAGATTGTAAAGTGGACATTACAAAATCTAATGATTCTATTGAGGCTATTTCAAATGCATCTGCATCATACGATTTACTGATTTTAGGAACACCACAAAAAGATAATTGGATTAGTGTTCTTTTTGGAACAGGTAAAGATAAATTCACTGAAAAATCTGCCTGCTCGGTTTTACGTCTTACCATAAAGGATAATTAACACCATTTTATTTTATTCTTATTAACTAACTTTACATCTTCAATTAAACTATACTGAATGTTAGAATTAGCGGGAATTATCATACTAGGTATTTTAGCACAATGGGTGGCGTGGAAGTTAAAAATTCCAGCTATATTACCTTTAATATTGATTGGTTTACTGGTTGGGCCAATTGCTGCAGAGTTTTTAAGTGAAGATGGCACCAAGTGGATAGAACCGATTTGGAATGGTGAAAAAGGACTATTCCCAGGGGATAGTTTGTACTATTTTGTGTCGCTTGCTATTAGTATTATTCTTTTTGAAGGTGGTCTAACATTAAAACGATCAGAAATAAAAACCGTTGGACCAGTGATTACGAAACTCATTACTTTGGGTTCAGCAGTTACCTTTTTTGGAGCTGGTGTTGTGGCACATTTTACCTTTAATTTAAGCTGGGATTTGTCGTTTTTATTTGCGGGTCTAATCATTGTTACAGGCCCAACAGTAATTACACCCATTTTACGTAACATTCCGCTTAAAAAGGATGTATCGACAGTATTAAAATGGGAAGGTATTCTTATTGACCCTATCGGAGCTTTGGTAGCCGTTTTGGTCTTTGAGTTTATAAGTGTTGGTGGTGATAGTGGTTTTACTAAAACAGCACTGATTGAGTTTGGTAAAATTGTGTTATTTGGTACCACATTTGGTTTTACGTTTGCACATGCCTTAGCATTTGCTATTAACAAAAAATATATACCACATTATTTATTGAATGTTGTATCGCTTTCAACAGTATTATTAGTATTTGTCGAATCTGAATTATTTGCACATGAGTCTGGTTTATTAGCCGTAGTAGTGATGGGAATGGTCTTAGGGAACAGTAAATTAGACAATATTAAAGAACTGCTTTACTTTAAGGAATCACTGAGTGTCTTACTTATTTCAATATTATTTATTCTTCTTTCAGCAAACATAAATATTGAAGATTTAATGTTGCTTTATACTTGGAAAACTGCAGTGCTTTTCGCTATAGTTGTTTTTATAATAAGGCCATTAGCGGTTTTTATAAGTACACGAGGCTCTAAGTTAACCCTCAATGAAAAACTCTTTATAAGTTGGGTTGGTCCTCGTGGTATTGTTGCTGCAGGTATAGCCTCACTTTTTGGAAGTAAATTATTAAAAGAAGGGGTTGAGGGTGCAGAATATATTACGCCTTTAGTATTTATGATTGTTTTGGGAACGGTATTACTTAACGCCACAACGGCACGTCTGTTTGCTAAGATGGTTGGTGTGTTTTTGACACAGTCTAATGGTATTTTAATCGTTGGTGCTTCTAAAGTTTCACGATTACTTGGACATTATTTAGAATCTAATGGGAGACACGTTGTGCTTATAGACAGTAATCAAAATAACATAGATAAGGCAAAAGAATTGGGTTTAGAAGCGTTAAACACAAATATTTATTCTGAAACACTTTCTGATAATATTGAATTAAACGATGTTGGTTATCTTATGGCTATGACAGGAAATCCAGAGATTAATAAATATGCTATTAATAAATTCAGTGAGCAATTTGGTGAAAATGGTTCGTTCAGATTAGTAACTACTACCGAAATGAACAACCCAGAAGACAACCCCAAGGAGGGTTTGTTTTCTCATACAGATGATTATATCACCTTAGCTGAGGTTACTCGAAAATACCCATCTATCCAAGATATAGATATAGATGATAAAGCACACTATGAAAGCCTTATAGAAATTACCAATAAAAATAAAGATATGATTCCTTTATTTTTAAAAGATGAGGAAGGAGAAATGCACATTATTTCGTCCTACAACAAAGATATTGATACTATAGGTGAAAACTACAAGTTGGTTTATTTAGGTAAGCCTTTTGATGTTGAAAGAGTAGCACAAGAAGATTAAGGCTCTTTTGTGTTTACTATTCCTATTAGGCAAGGACTATTTTCTTACCAGTAAAGGTTCTGTTTCGTTTTAGCCCTTAGTAGTCTCGATAATTAGAACCCTGCTTACGAAGGAATATGCTAATCATTTAACTTAAGCACAGCCATAAAAGCGGCTTGAGGAATTTCTACATTACCAACTTGGCGCATACGTTTCTTACCTTTTTTCTGCTTTTCTAATAACTTTCGTTTACGAGAAATATCACCACCATAACATTTAGCAGTTACATCTTTACGTAACGCCTTTACGGTTTCTCTAGATATTATTTTGGCACCAATAGCCGCTTGAATAGGAATATCGAATTGTTGTCTCGGTATAAGTTCTTTCAATTTTTCACACATCTTCTTACCAATGTGTTGAGCGTTGTCTGCGTGAATTAAAGCCGAAAGGGCATCTACTGGTTGTGCATTTAGTAACACATCTAAGCGCACTAATTTAGAAGCTCTTCTCCCTATTGGCGAATAATCGAAAGATGCATAGCCTTTAGATACTGTTTTTAAACGATCGTAAAAATCGAAAACAATCTCAGCTAACGGCATTTCAAAAATCAACTCTACACGCTCTGTTGTTAGATAGGTCTGGTTAATAATCATACCGCGTTTTTCAATACAAAGACTCATTACGTTACCAACAAAATCAGCCTTGGTAATAATGGTTGCTTTTATAAAAGGCTCTTCAACACGGTTAACGGTTGTTGGCTCTGGTAAATCACTAGGGTTATTTACGACAAAAGCTTCATTTGGGTTTTTATTGGTGTACGCGTGATATGATACGTTAGGAACTGTCGTAATTACAGTCATATCAAATTCGCGTTCTAACCGTTCTTGTATAATCTCCATGTGCAGCATACCTAAGAATCCACAACGGAAACCAAAACCTAATGCGGCAGAACTTTCTGGCTGAAAAACTAAAGACGCATCATTTAGTTGCAATTTTTCCATAGAATTACGGAGCTCTTCGTAATCTTCAGTATCCACTGGGTAAATACCTGCAAAAACCATTGGTTTTACATCTTCAAAACCTTCTATAATATTAGTCGTTGGGTTAGCGAAATCAGTAATAGTGTCACCAACTTTAACCTCTTTAGCGGTTTTAATTCCTGTAATTAAATAACCTACATCACCAGCTTTAACGCTTTGTTTAGCAACTTGTGTTAGCTTTAAAGTCCCAACTTCGTCAGCAAAATATTCTTTTCCTGTGGCGACGAATTTAATTTTTTGTCCTTTTTTAATTTCACCATCAAAGACTCTAAAATACGTTTCAATACCTCTAAAGGTATTGTAAACAGAATCGAAAATTAAGGCTTGTAAAGGCGCATTGACATCTCCTTTTGGAGCAGGAATGCGTTCAATAATTGCTTTTAAAATATTTTCGACACCAAAACCAGTTTTTCCACTGGCATGGATAACTTCTTCCGGATCACAACCTAAAAGATCTACAATATCGTCTGTAACTTCTTCTGGATTTGCACTTGGCAAATCCACTTTATTCAATACGGGAATAATTTCTAAATCATTTTCTAAAGCCAAGTATAGATTAGAAATTGTTTGTGCCTGAATACTCTGAGCAGCATCTACAATTAACAAAGCACCTTCACAAGCAGCAATTGAACGAGAAACCTCGTAAGAAAAATCTACGTGACCAGGTGTATCAATAAGGTTTAATACGTACTCTT
The DNA here is from genome assembly GCF_002364335.1 of Winogradskyella sp. UBA3174. Classification (GTDB taxonomy): domain Bacteria; phylum Bacteroidota; class Bacteroidia; order Flavobacteriales; family Flavobacteriaceae; genus Winogradskyella. The sequence continues at coordinate 85,251 of NZ_DEXW01000048.1, forward strand.
GGCCTTCAAAGGTATATTCCATTTGAATAGCGTGTGACTTAATGGTAATACCGCGTTCGCGTTCCAAATCCATACTATCTAAAAGCTGCGCTTGTTGTTCGCGTGCAGTTACAGAACCTGTAGCATCTAGTAAACGATCTGCTAATGTACTTTTTCCGTGGTCAATATGTGCAATAATGCAAAAATTACGAATGTTCTTCATGTATCCTTCTAAAACAATAATTTGGATGCAAATATAGGTGTTTTCTTGCGCTTTTTAGTGTCAAAAACAGGATTAAAAGCTTGCTGAATTACGGAAAAACCGTAACATAAAGTAAAAAACAATCTCTATATTGCAGTATAAAACATGCTAATGATTGTTGACTTGCGACTTTTTATAAGCGCATTACTTTTTGCGTTATCTTCTATTGCTTTTGCTCAGGAATTTTCTGTTTCAGGAAAAGTTATTGATTCAAACAGCAAGCCTATTGAGTTGGCTAATGTTATTCTTTTAGCAGAGGATGGAACTACATTTATAAAAGGAACTTCAACAGATCAAAACGGTTATTTTAAATTTAAAAACTTACCAGTTACTATGTTTTTTATTAAAGTTAGCTTTATTGGGTTTGAAGAATTTGAGCAGAAGATTATTCTGAAAGGAAACTTAGATTTAAAGACTATTCAGCTTAACGAAACACCAGAAAGTTTAGGCGAAGTAATTGTTATTTCTAAAAAACCGACCATAATTCGTAAGCCAGACAGACTGATATTTAATATTGAGAATACAGCTTTAACCCAAGGCTCCACGCTTGGTGTTTTAAAAAGTACGCCTGGTATTATTGTGTCAGAGGGAGGTGTTAATATTAAAAGTGCTCCCGCTACTGTTTTTATAAATAATCGTCGTGTGCAATTGACTTCAGATGAGTTGATTCAATTTTTAGAAACGGCACCAGCAAATAGTATTAAGTCAGTTGAGGTTATAACAAACCCGCCCGCAAGTTATGACGCAGACAGTGGCTCTGTGATTAACATTATAATGAGTAAAAATTTAGTAACAGGATATCGTGGAAGTGTCCAAACAAATTACACACAAGGTGTTTTTCCAAGATATAATGCTGCGACGAGTCATTATTATAAAAATGATAAAGTCAACCTAAATGTAAATTATAGCTATACTAATCAAAAGATTAATAGAGATCAGGATGATACCGTTAATTATTTGGATGATTTGAATAATATTGAAGAAATATGGCAATCTGGTGTGAATCGAAACACATGGTCTGAAACACATAATCTCAATCTTAATTTTGATTATTATATTGATGACAAGAACACGTTGAGTTTTACCAGTACAGGTTTATATACACCGTATTTTAAGTATCAAATTAGAAATAACACGAATATTACGGACGAAAATTTAGACATCTTAGGTCGTTTTACTGCTGATAATTTATCTAGAGACAACAAATACAATATTGGCTCGGACATTGTT
>NZ_DEXW01000014.1 GCF_002364335.1 Winogradskyella sp. UBA3174
TAAAAATTTACCAAAATTTATCATACCAACATCAAACACTTCTAATTCTGGCACAATACCTTTAGACTTCATTAAAGATGCTAAATCCTCAATCATACTTGGCGCATTCATACTTGCCACTTTATTAAAGTTTAATGAGCTTAAGGTTAAACTTCCCATATCTGGTTTAAGATTACCTTCTAAAGTCAGTACATCACCTCTTTTATCTATAGTATTAAAATCACGTCCGCTTAATGAAGTACAGATCACTAAATCTGGAGCATACTTGCGAATACCAGCTATCATTTCTGCATACACTTCTTTCTTGTAAGTAGGTACTCCTGTTTTTTCATCTCTTGCATGTATGTGAGTCATAGTTATACCTAACTCATATGCACGATGTACATCTTCTACAATTTCATTAATGGTCACAGGAACATGAGGAGTCATATCCTTGGTTGGAATCATTCCTGTAGGTGTAAAATTAATTATTAGCTTATCCATTAGATTTGGGTTTGGTTTAGAATTGAAGTGAAAATAAGTCAAACTTTTAATAATATCGAAACAATCCGATGAATGGAGTATCATTGTCTCTAAAAAGTATTAGTTATTTGTTTTGTTACAAATTTGATACTAGTACATATGTTAGTGCGCTCAAACCACACCTATAAATTAGATATATACGTATTAAAAATTATTGTAATATTCAATCACAACTTTATGTCTTTTTCCTCAAGCTAATAATGGTATTGCCTGAACATAATTAATAGCTATTTCTGCATCAGATCCAAAATGGTCTTTATAATCATTTATCATCTTTTCCTCATTAACTTTAATGGTTGTATTAAGATTAATTTCATAATTCTTAAAACCTTTTTCACAAGTTGAAATTATTTATAGTTACCATATTCACAAAGCTTAGCAGAAAGATGAGATGGCACTAAATTACCATTGGTATCATAAAGCAAGTCTAACTTTCTAGCATAAATCTCAGGAAAATAAGGTTTATTTTCACTATCTAATTCTATGACACCGATATCACCAGTATCATATCTAATTATTGGCGTGGCTTTATTGTAAAGATCTGTAACAACAATTCTCCATTGCTCCCCATTATTTAATTTTTTATCTTCTTTTAAGTCAAAAATCTCTATGATGTAAATTGAGTCAATAATTCTAAAGCGTAAGTCGTTAGCATATATTTGTTGCGCTATACTTCCATTTTCATTATTAGAATAAAGAGATAAAGGTGAAACTCCTAAATACATTTTTGCAGCATCTCTTGTATGTGCGTTTAAATATTCTGATATAGTTATTATCGATTTAGTTTTAAATTTAATCATCAATTTGCCTACAAATTTTCTATAAAGCTAATGCATATCCTACAAACGAAATTTCGACTTTCTTTTTATTTAATTCAGCTATAAGGTTATCTATCTCTGTGTTCAATAAACTAAAGACACTACACGCACTAATATTCCTAATTTTTAATCTATTAACGAACTTCTTTTTAAATTTAGATGGCCAAATTTTAACATAAAATAGGTGACCTCCTATTATGTAATCATATTTTGAAGAAAAAAATATATTATCTACAATATTTTTATTGACTTTGTTTTTATTTTGATAAAGGCTAAAAGATAAACCAGTTAAAACCACTTGTAGAAATTTTGCTACAATCTTTTAATTGAAATTGGTTTGATAAAAAATCTTTTAAATTATGACGAATAATATTCTTATTCACAATCGGAGAATCATATAAAGAAAATTTAGATGAAAAAAAAATGTAATATGCTGTTATAGTAATAGTATGATTTAATCTATTTATACTCTCATTATTTGTGTAAGCTACATTTTTAGAATCAATAATATTTATCGTCTTAATGAGGTTACTTCTAATAGCACTTCCTTTTACCTTATCTAAAACCAAAATACCACCTCACGTATCTTTTGAACTATATCCATAAATCCTTAAGCCATATCGCCTTAGCAATGACAAGTGTGTTTTAGCTGTGATAAACAAAAAAACGCAATCAAATTAATGATTACGTTTTTTATATAATTACATGTTCTGAAAAAAAACTCAGAAGTTCATGTTTCTATTGTTTAGCTATTTACATCTTGCTTTTTAACAGCTAATGCATAAATCACTAAACCAAATCCAATTTTGTTAATGGCATCGGCAATGTTATATACCACGTCAATATTCCCATCTGGAATAAAACTGTTATACCAACCTGTAGTTCCCATCATGTATCCTAGTGGATAGATTGCCCATCCAACAAGTACAAACCAACATAATATTTTGTGTGCTTTTAAAACATCTCCACCTGCTGCTACTGCCATTTTCTTAGCACTACCTAACCAAATCTCATAAACGATGTAGAAATACGCTGCACCAGAAATGAATCCCCAAAGTGCTGCTTGATCCATAAATACAGCCTCACCGAAATATCCAGTAACTAACATTACTACAGAAGCAAAAATTAATTTCCACATTAAAGAAGGCTTAGCACCTGCTACTTTAAGTATAAGATAAAATTCAACACACATTAATGGTACAGTTAAAAGCCAATCTACATATCTAAAGAATGTTGGTGACTCCATATTGGCAAACCAATAATCTCTCATGTAAAAATAATGTACTGCAGCAATAAATGTAATTAGTCCTGAGACTAAAACTGATGTTCTCCATTTTTTATCAAATTGACTGAGTGATAAAAAGAAAAAGGCAGAGGCAGCCATCATGGCCATACTACCTACAAAAAAAGTAAATCCAACATAATCTGTTGGGTCTAACTTAGTACCAAGTTCGGCAAATAAAAGTAATGCTTTCATAAAGTTTGTTTTTAGTTAATTAGTTTTGTTTAAGTAAATTTACAAAAACATAAACAAAATAATCTCTATTTTAACACTATTTTTAGTCTATCATTGTGAATATCTTATTTTTAATGCAAAAAATCAACAACATATCAATTATATTGAGTTTCATTGGCTTATATGTAACTTCCTATTTTTCAGGTGAATTAGAGGTGTTAATTGGCTTTTTTTTTATTTTTTCTTTTGGAATATTACACGGATCAAATGATATATTATTAATAGAGTCATTATTAGATAAAACGGTAAAACATACATTTCAGAAGATTATAATACTTTATTTGCTCATCGTTTTAGTTGCAATAATGGTGTTTTACTATCTACCGTCAATAGCACTCATCCTCTTTATTTTATTTAGTGCATTTCACTTTGGTGAGCAACATTGGGAACATCAAAATTTAGCAATTAAGAAAAACAAAAGCAATCTATTTTATTTTATCTACGGTAGTTTTGTCCTCTTCTTATTATTCATGTTAAATAGAAAAGAAGTTTTAGAAGTGGTAGCCTCAATAACAAAATATAATCTAAACGAGAGCACTATTACTTATGGTTTTGTAACTTCATCTGTAGCCTTAGGTATATCTATTATAGCTTTAATTATAAAACAGAAAACAATTAGAACACAAATTATAAAAGAACTCTTTTTTCTTTTAATATTTGCAATTATTTTTAAGGTGTCTACGCTCATTTGGGGATTTACAATTTACTTTGTGTTTTGGCACAGTATCCCATCTTTATTTGAACAAGTTTCTTTTATTTATGGTGATTACAATAAAACGAATATTTTAAAGTATTGTAAAAATGCATTTCCATATTGGCTTATTTCTCTTTTTGGTATTGGATTTGTCTATTATGTTTTTAAGGATGAAAATATCTTTTATGCTGTTTTCTTCTCATTTATTGCAGCTGTTACGTTTCCCCATTCTATTGCTATAAATAAAATGTTTAAGCATAAAAAAACGCAACCAAATTAATGGCTGCGTTTTTAAGTATTCTATAGTTATTAGCACAGGGTCTCTAATTAATATCAAATCTTAAGGCTATAGCAAGGGTATTAATATCTTGAGGATTATTTTTAAATACTGGATTAACATCGTACTTAAAATAGATACTTAAATCACTGTAACCTATATAAGCACTTGGTCCAAAATTAATAGTGTTCATATTAAAATCGTCCCCTTGTATTAATCGATTCCGTTTTCCATCTTCATCAAATCTAATAGTTTGAAAAGTCTGAATTCTGACAGCAAAAAAGCCACCTAAACCTACTCTAAATCCAGTTTGAGATCGTAAATAAGTTTGATCGGTTTTACCGTTATATTGTGGTTTAGAAAAATCTAATTCTAAATGTAATGGTATTGCTAAATATGTATTAGCAAACCTAGACCTTTTAACATCAAAACCTGCATCTTCTAGTGTGGTTAGACCTTGATTAGTAACTAAAATATCATTATCAGCCTCTGGTCGTAGCTCATGAATCATCATAGAAAGTCCAAATTTTAAGTTCCAAAGGTTCGTGTTTTCTTTTAGTCTGTACTTAAATGTAGTTCCAACTTCTCCGAATCCAATTGGGTTAACCTTAAAGCCATCTCCATAAAATCCATCACCATCATTTAAAACAGAATTCACTCCTAAAGCAAAAACAAATTGCGATGTTAATCGTTTTTCAACTTTTAAGCCTGTGATACTGTCATTGTAAAAATTTTCTTCTGAAAATAGGCCAAAAAACGCACTACTATTTTCCTCATCAGCTTCTAAATTTCCGCTAACCCTATTCTTAATTAGCGTTTGTAATTTTTGTTCTTCTATAAAAACAGCGTCGTTAATTCTTTTTGCGTGGTAGGCTGCTATTTTATTCTTTTCAGTAGTGGCAACATCAAAGGTGATTTCATTTTTTTTAAGCCTTTTATCAATTTTCTCTACTGCTTTTTTTAGTGCACTTTTTTCTGATACAATTATAGAATCTATTTTATAGGTGATTTCAGCAGCCCTTTTCTCAAAGGTTTTACTTTGTGATACTCCTATATTGCAAGAAAGCACAATCACACAAAATACTAGAATGTTCTTCATAACTTATTATTTTTCAAGGTTTGTAAAATTAATTTCGGTAATTTCTATTAGCTAAAGCTTCTTTTATTTTTTTCATTTGTCGGCCTGCTTTCTTAAAAATACTCTTGTTTTTCTCGTCGAATACTTGTTTTTCAATTTCAACTAAAAGTTTATCGGAATCAATATAAGTCGTTGGTACATTTTTTATAATTTTTATACGTTCTAGACTACTATCGTTTTCAATTTCTGCTAATAAACGTTCAGGTGTTACATACGGAAATAGCTTTTCATTATTTATTTTAGTAGAATCTTTTACTGCTAATAGTTTAAGTTCAATAGTTTCATTTTTAGCAAACGTACCCTTATTGAAATTTTGAAGCGCATTACTAGTCTTAATATTATTTTTATTTTTTGATGAATCTTCTAAAGTTTCAATATGTTTTTCCGATGTATTAGCACTCAATTTAGATGCTGTTTCTAAATCATTTAGTTTAACAATACCCTTATTAGATTTCGTTTCTTTATTGATAATAGCCTCCTCTTTTTCAGAATTAAAAACAGGCGCTTTATGTTCTTTCAATGCAGGTATTTCTTTTTGAATAGTAACTTGAATAGGCCGTTCTACCTCTAACTTTTTTATAAGTAATCGACCACCGACAAAACTCAGTAAAAACACTACAGATGCTGCAACACCATACCGCACCCAAAGCTTCTTTTTCTTTTTAGGCTTAGCGTTTAATACTTCAATTAAACGCTTTCTTGCACCAGCAGAAGGGGCAATACTTCTGTCTTTAATGGTCGTCTTTATGAGCTTTTCTATATTATTCGGTTCCATTGTATTTAGACTTTAAATTAGCGAGACGTTTCTTTAATATTTTTTTAGCGTGTGATAGTTGTGATTTCGAAGTCCCTATGCTAATGTTTAATAATTCTGAAATTTCTTGATGTTTATAGCCTTCAATAACATAGAGATTAAAAACCGTTTTACAACCCACTGGAAGCTGGTCTATTGCACCTTGAATCTCACTTGACGCATTACTTGATGTATTACTTGATGTATTACTTGATGTATTACTTGATGTATTGAAAGGTTGTTCTACAAAATGATAATCACCTATTTCTACAACATTAAATTTATT
>NZ_DEXW01000016.1 GCF_002364335.1 Winogradskyella sp. UBA3174
TACTTGCCAATCGTGCAACATCACTTCTTCCACCAGCATATCTTCCAACTTCTTTTATACCAAATTGACGTGCTGAGACTGCCGAAAATTTGTTTAAAGATCTTATTTTATTCGTACTACTTGTCAGTACAATCTCATCTAGACTGCCAATAGATTCTGTAAGTGCTACGGTAATATCTACGTCTTTTCCTGTACTCACTTCAATATCTGGAATTGTACTGGTTTCATAGCCTAGGTAACTTACTCTAATGGCTTTTCTGCCTATAGGGACATCAGTTAATGTAAAATACCCGTCAAAGTCTGTAATTACACCTTTGGGTATTTCAGACCCCAATAGTTCTACACTAGCTCCCATCAAGGGAAGTTCTGATTGTTTATCTAAAATACGTCCTTTAATGACTCCTGATTGTGCAAATGATACAGCGCATATCATCATTGCTAAAAACTTAATTAATTTCATTATTTATTTATTTATTTTTTACAAATCTCTGTAGTTTCCATGCTATGATAAAGACAATAATTATGAAGTGTATTTTTTTTGATTTGGATTGTAGAATTACACTTTTAATAAAATTTCTGTGTTGATTTTAACAAAAAATCAACTGAACTATAGATTTCGTCAGTTAGAAGGGAATTTTGACAACTAAATATTTAGGAGTAAATACTATCTAGCATTTGTCTTATATTTGATAGCATCCAAAAATGAAACACACACAAACACACACAATGTCTAAAGGTTACTTAAAGAAATTAGGTCTACGGTTTCTAGCGATTAACATTGTATTTTTCATTATTATATTATTCATTGATGGTGGTTTTACTACTGATTTAATAAATAGCAAAAGAGGTTTTTATTATGTTTCCTCTTTTGTATTGTTTATGTCTATATGGGAAACAAATGACTACTTAATACGAAAAGCAAAAAAAAAAAAAATTACCAATGAGCTATTTATACACGGTAAAATACTAATAATTACAGTTTTAGTTTTGACTGTAATTTCTGGCAGTATCTACTACGTATGGCTTTTTGAAATCAATATATTTTATAATATTGAAAAAGAAGAGCCTTGGAGTGTTTTTAAAATAGACATGCTCAGAGCATTTGGGTTGACGGTTGTTTTTGCAGGATTCAACCAGTTTTTTTGGATATCTAGTGACAAAAAAAAACTTGAACTTTCTATGTTGGCTTTAAAAAAAGAGGTAATAAATTCTAAATACTCCTCTCTTAAAAGTCAAATAAGTCCACATTTTCTTTTTAATAGCTTAAATACGTTAACATCTTTAATTTATGAAGATAGAGATTTAGCATCAGATTTTGTGAGTGGATTAGCTTCTTGTTATCGGTATATTCTAGACAATAAAGAACAAGATTTAGTAACATTGGATAAAGAAATGCAGTTTTTAGATTCTTTTATTTTTATGATGAAAGTAAGACATAATGAAGCCATAACGATCCACACAGATATAGATAAAATACACCTTTTAAAATTGATACCCACTTTATCGATACAAATGCTGGTAGAAAATGCCTTAAAACATAATTACTATTCTAAAGAAAAACCCATAAAAATTGAAATTTATATAGATCACAATAGAATACTAATTACAAACAATCTTAAAAAAAGACTAGATTCTCAAGAATCAACACAGCTTGGTCTTAAAAATATTAAAAACAGATATGCTTTTTATACCCAAGAGGAAGTAATTATTGATAATAACAATCATACTTTTAAAGTAAGTATGCCCTTACTTTCTGCAGATTTAAAACAAGCTACAGAAACCACTTTAACGATTTAATACTATGACAGCCGTAATTATAGAAGATGAAGATATCGCCTCTAGACGTTTAAGAAATTTAATTGAGGAATTAGCTCCTAACTGTGAAATATTAGCACAAATTTCATCTGTAGAAAGTGGTCATAAATGGTTTAAAAATAATGAATTACCTGATCTTATTTTTTTAGATATTCAGTTAAATGATGGGTATGGTTTTGATATTATTGATCAGTTAGAAAATCATCCACCAATAATTTTTACAACCGCCTATAATGAGTATGCGATTAGAGGTTTTAAATATAACGGACTTGATTATTTGTTAAAACCGATAGATAAAAAAGAACTTCAAAAAGCACTTCAAAAATACACCAAAACAATAGAAAAAAGCAACAATAGGTTCACAGATATTGAAGCGATAAGGCACTTATTTAAAAAGGAGTATAAGAGAAGATTTATGGTTAAGGTTGGTAATCAGTTCAGCACTTTTAATGTTGAAGATATTGCCTATTTTATGGCAGATAATGGCGTCATATTTTTACGAAATAAAAAAGGTAGAAAATTCCCTATTGAATACACTATAGATCAATTAGAAGAGATATTAAATCCTATTCATTTTTTTAGAATAAATCGAAAATATATGGTCTCTGTTGAAGCTGTTAAAGAAATTCATTCCTATTTTAATAGCAGATTATCAATAAAAATAGCACCGAACCAAGAAGAACAAATAATCGTTTCAAGAGAACGAACAACAAATTTTAAAAAATGGTTAGACACTTAAAAAAAGTAATTTATTCACAATTTAAAAGCATAAAACATGAATAAAATTAAAAGTTCATCCCATTTCACGCATATTGCAACTTCTCTCCTATCCCTTCGGATACCCTCAGAACAAGCCGATTCCATTATATTTTAAAGAGAATTTTTAGAAGGAAAAAATAAAAGAAGATGCGTGTTTATAAAGCTTTTTACCAGAGCAAAGTAATCGCAATAAAAATACGTGACAGGCGCCATGCAGCAGATTTTATTCAATATTTAATGTTTTTTTCTGCTGTTCTGTTAAATTCCATTTTTCTTGTATATCTAAATTCAATACAGTTGACTTTCAAATTTGGATTTTGCTTCTTTAACTCTTTGTACCAGTCGAATGATTCTTCATTAAATTTACAAACAAATTTCGCCCAATTTATTATAATAAAAATAGTCCCTTTTTCCGTTAAGTCTTTGTTTAGCGGTGAAATATTTTCTGACCAATCATTAATGGTGATTTTTTTATTAAATTTTAAGGAATCGATTTTTTCAATTTCATTAATAACTTTCGTACATCGTTTGTTATTAAACCTATTTTTAACTAGATAGCCGTTAGAATTGAAGAATAGAATTTCAGGCACTTTAATTTTACCTTTATTGCTCAGAGATGTGAAACTATTAAAATCTTTAATAGAAATATAAATCATCTTTTTCAAAATTCACTTTATTTTTAGTAAGATAAGTATTTAAACTTTCTTTATTATCAACATTCAAATCGAGTGATATATTTCCCTGTATAGAACAAGAAATAAAAACAAGAAAGAACAAAGCTATATGTATACTTTTTTTATAATTGATTCTTTAGAATTGTCGTTTTTTTTAATTTGCTACGAACAAACGGATATCGCACTTTTTTACAGATAGTTAGAGACCTCTCTCTCTCTCTCTCTCTCTCTCTCTCTGGTACTGTTTTTTTAAGAAATATTATTGGAATTATTAGCTTCCATATTTCATAATCCATTCTGGCAGATTGTATTCGAGTAGTCCTGATTTAAATAAATAAAAAATTCCGAATGCTGTTAATCCAATTCCAACTATAGCGGTATCAATTTTTCTCGGATTCAATACTCTTTCTCCGTTTTCTTTGGTAGGTAACGATTTCGAAAACCCAAGTTTTCCTCCGATTACCCAACTGAAATGAATCATTCCAAGTCCAATTAGGGTTAGGCTTAATAAAATTGATAAAATCATAATTTCAGTTCCTTTTTTTTATTCTACAGGATATTTTGATATTCCAGCTTCACTATGTTCAAAAAGTTCAGATTCATAGAAAAAATTTGCCATCGCTAATCCATCTCCATTTGATTCTTTAGTAGCTCTTAATTCAAACCATTTTTCCATAAATTGATTCTGTTCTACCATTTCCGTATTTGTTTCAATAATCATTTGGTTTAAGTCTGTTAAATTGTTTGCATCAAAAACTTTTACGAAAAAACTACTTCCGTAACTATTTATACATAAATTTCCTATTGGTTCCCAAATCAAATTATTGCAGTCATCGCTATCCATTGTGAAATGAACGTAGGAAATAATTGTGTTTTGGTTTAAGTCTGAAATTATTTGAGTTATTTCTTCACAATCTTTGGATGTATTTAACTTTAATGGTATTTCCTTAAATTTATATTGTCCACTAGTCTGAATTGTGTAATTGTAGTTTTGGTCAATAACATCTATGGTTGTAATGAAATTTTGAATTTCACTTTCATTATAAGTAGTATCAATTGCTATTAAAATATATTCATTTGACATTACTCCCAAAAAGTCTTCAGTTCCGTTATAATATTTAAAATTTATAAAATCACAACTGCTTTGAACTGGTTCAGTTTCATTATCGTTAGAACAACCGATTAATGTAATTCCAATTAATAATGTTAAAATATAATTTTTCATAATACTGTTTTTTAGTAGATGGTCTTTTATCGTTATGTGTATGTTTAGTTGCGTGGTTAAGAACCTAAATTAGTAAACAAATACGGATTAGAAAAAATTCCGAAGGAATTTTCCAGTTAAGCACTTGCCAAAGCAATTAATTATACACGATATTATATGCTGGCTTTTTTGATTTTTTTCGGCTTATTAGAATCTGAATCCAACTTTTTAAAGATGAATTAATTTGAAATTCTTCTTGTATTTCGTCTACTATTAAAGCATAACCTTAAAAGTCCTATTGCCTGTTTTTACTTTTGATTTTCCGCATGTTAACTACAGCCAACCAAATTCCGATAGTTTCACCTGGAATTCCTATTAAAGGCTTCTCAAATGCTAATATGATTCCGCTTATTATTGTTATTATTCTAAATCCAATCTATAATTTTTCAGAACTATTTCCCGTATTATTCAATTTTAAAAGATGATTTTACTTTTTGTCATTAATCTATTTTAAAAGGTAGATTCAAGTCATAAACGCGACAACTCCTTTGTTGTTGATTGCGTTAACAAATACGTCATCAGGCGTAAAATAATTACACCTCTTTCTGGGTCTATTGTTTAGTATTTTTTTCTGCTCTTTTGACTTGTTTTTCTTGAATTAAGTCAAAGTTAGTTTTTTTTGGAAAGCACTGTCTGACTAATCCATTTAAATTTTTATTAGCTCCCCTTTGCTAGATATGATAGGGTTTAGGCTTTTTTTTACAACAGCAAACTGTTGCGTTTATTACTTGAATCTAAGAAACTCTTTCCTTTCGCTTATTTGAAAGGCTGATTTTTTGCTTGGATATAACGTGTTCGGGTATGGTTAGTTGCATTGGCTAGTAACTTAATTAATAAAAGAAAACGAACCAGAGGAAAATTCGTAGAATTTTCCGAATATACAGATAATAAGCAATTAATTATACAGGTTGTTAGGCAAAGTGTTTTTTTCGTATTTGTTATGGATTGTTATTATTGCTAGTCCAAAAAGAACAGCTGTAACAATTAAAATAGTGCTGACTAATCCACTTACTCCAAACGACATTCTTATTAAAATTGTTGATATGACAAATCCAGAGTTTCTGATAATTTTATGAAACTGGTCCGTATAAAAGAAGGAAATCAAAAGCAGAACAACATCTACCAAAATTAGTACCGTAAAAAATTCATCAAAAAATAGATTGTTGATACTTTCAAATGTAGGTAATTCGTTAGATGAGATGGAAATTCCTGTAGACCAATCGATAAGCGTATATAAAGCCATAACAAAAAATAATGGTACTAAAATAACTGCTATTAATTTTTTCTTATTGACAAATCTTTCAATAATAGGTTTGATGCTTACTTGATGGACTAGTTTTTGTTTTCCTTGTTTTTGAAATAGGAATATTAAATAAAAAAGTAAAAGAGAAGCAACTAAATCATAAGTAAACTGCAAGTCTCCTTTAATTTCAAACCAATTTTCAGAAAGTTCTAAAGCTGATAAATCTTTAAACAACTTACGTATAATAATTAGTGTTATAATTTCGTACTGTTTGGTTATATATGTTGTAAACGATTTTGGTAAATAGTAAATTAAGAGATAAACCTCATAAATAAGAATAAAAGAAAATGGCGTGTAAACAGCTGATATAGGATTTTTTAGTAATTCTGAGTCTGATGAAAAATCTATAAAACCGAATTTCATAAAATAGATTATCGCCAAATGGATAAAAAAACTAAATATTGCAACTTTGAGAATAATTTTTTCAGTTTTTCCGCGAGTATTCTGAGAAAGAAGTCTATCGAAAACGAATGTCACTATTTTATTTTTCTTAGTCATATCGACTTATTTTGTCTAACTTGATGTGTATGGTAGTTGCTTGGTTAAGCAACTAAATTAGTAAACAAATTCGGATTAGAGAAAATTCTCACGGAATTTTCTAGATAAGCACTTACCAAAGCAATTAATTATTCGGCTTGTTTCTGTTTTCTGTTTCTCCAGTTTTTGAGTGAATTCGCTCAGCGATTTATTCCGTAAACTTTTTTAATTCCGAATGTGGGAGCAATTCCGTAAATTGCTTTATTCGGGACACAGTTCGGTTTCTTATTTTAATCCAGTTTCCAATTGCGTGAATTAGCTAAAAACCAGGCGTTTTATTTTAGATCACTCTTTTTATATTTTTTATGCTCTATTTTTTTCTTTTCCAAAATTGCGTAAAACTTTCGTGGTGATATTTTTAGGTCTCTAGTTATTTCACTTACTTTTTTCTTTCCTTTCTTATAAAGCTTTAAATTATCGTTTACATTTTTATTGAAATAATAATCATTTAGTTTCTCAATAACCTGTAATTCAGTCAAATTTGATTCACTTGCATAATTTTCTAATTTCGATTTGACTTTATATAGATTGTTTTTCATAGGTGTAATTTTTAAAGTGCTGTTTCAATGAATACTAACGTTTATGTATAAGGTTAGTTGCGTGGTTAAGCAACTCAATTAGTAAACTAATCAAAGATAGGAAATTCCAACGGAATTTTTGTAGGTAGTCGAGAACTATCAATTAATTTTATACGGTGTTGTGAGTAGTGTTTTTATTCTTCTAATTTATTGTTTTCATTTTTTAGTGTTTTATGTGTTATTTTTTAGTGTGATTACCAGCTTGAGTATTGCTATCAATCTCAATTGCTTGTCACCCAAGCTGGCATAAAAAACTACTAATCACACTATTATTGAATATTATTTTTCTTTAAAAATTTAAGAATGTAATTGGCAATCTCGCCACCTTTTTCCTCCAAAGCAAAATGACCTGTGTCTAGTAAATGAAACTCTAGATTCTTTAAATCCCTTTTGTAAGGGTGTGCACCATCTGCTGGAAATATATAATCATTCTTTCCCCACACGATTAGCGTTGGTGGTTGATAATCTCTAAAGTATTGTTGCCATTTTGGGTATAAAGGCACATTGGTTCTATAGCTGTAAAACATAGCTAATTGAATCTTATCATTTTCCGGTCGAGTTAAGTGTTGCAAATCGATGGTCCAATTGTCAGGACTAATTTTTAAGGAATCCTGAACACCATGCGTATATTGCCATTTTAAACCATCTGGAGAATGAAATCCTTCTAAATGTTTTCCGTTTTCAACAGTATAATCGTTCCAATATTTTTTAATAGGAATCCAGAAATCTTTTAAACCTTCGTCATAAGCATTACCGTTTTGAATGATTAGTGCTTCAATTTTTTCGGGATACTTAGAAGCAATTCTGAAGCCAATTGGAGCGCCATAATCCATTAAGTAAATACTGTATTTTTCAACTTTCAATTCTTTTAAAAAGCCTTCTACAATATTTGCCATATTATCAAAAGTATAGTCGAAGTCTTTCATTAAAGGTTGATTACTTCTGCCAAATCCAGGATAATCTGGTGCTAACACATGGTATCGTACAGACAAGTCTGTAATTAAATTGCGAAACATATGCGATGATGTTGGGTAACCATGTAATAATAAAATAGTTGGCTTGTTTACATCTCCAGCTTCTCGGTAGAAGATATCCAAACCATTAACCTTTACAGTTTTGTAAAGCGTTGTTTGTATTTGTTCCTTTTTATGAATTGTTATATTGTTTTCAGGAGATTCAAAAGAGAATAATCCTAGAGATAATACCGCTATCATAGCAATACCTAGTGCTGATTTTAAAATTTGTGTTTTCATTGTTTGTGTGTTTTAATGGGTTAGTGTTTATACGTCTTGTGATTGTTCTAAATGTTGAGCTTTTGGAAAATCGATTTCAAAACCTCCATTGTGGTATACATTGTTTGTAATCGTAGTCAATGCAACAATTGCAATTACTTCTGCAAATGCAGCTTTATTAAAGCCAGCTTCAAAGAAATTGTCTGCTGTTGTATTTGTTGGGTGCCCTTTTAGGTTTACCAATTCACTTGCTAATGTTACTAAAGCATTCAATTTAGAATCGGCAATTGAGTTGCCTCTAATATCGAGTATGTCTTGTTCAGTAAAGCCATTCATTTTTCCAATTGCTGTGTGTGCTGATAAACAATATGCGCAGTCATTTGCTTGTGATGTTGCTAAAGCGATAGCTTCATATTCTTTACTTGAGAATTCACCGCTTTTTAGGGTTTCAGTAAAAGTTAAAAAACCCCCTAATAATTTGTCTGATACACTCATTGCGGCATATAGATTTGGTACCATACCAATTTTACCTTTAACGGCATTAAAAATTTCTTGTGAATTTGTGTTGGCTTCTTTGAAGCCTAAAGATTTTAGTATTTTCATAATTATTTAATTTAAAAGGATTAACATTAAAATTCCAGTTATTAATGGTAGCGCTAGAAATAAACTTATTATTCCTAAGGCAAGTTTTGTGTTGTTCTTTAGTGACATTTTTTAATATTAAATTGATTTGTGAATTGATAAGTCTTTCTTATCTATGTCTTCTTTTGCTATTCCAAATGGAACTTTTTGAATTGATTGCTGTTTTCATATTTATTGATTTTTATAGATTATTTAAATTTTCGTTGGTGTTTTTCAATTTCTATATCGTTTGCACTCATATCTCTTATTTGCATTAGACCTTCATTGTTAAATTCCCAATGTTCATTACCATGGGTTCTTTGCCATTGACCAGATTTGGCATCTTGCCACTCGTATTCGAAGCGAACCGAGATTCTATTTTCAGTAAATGACCATAAATACTTCTTTAATTTATAGTGTAGTTCTTTTTTCCATTTATCAGATAGAAATTTAGCTATTGCTTTTCTACCTGTAAATAACAGATCTCTATTTCGCCATTGGGAATCTATCGCATAGGCCATAGCTACTTTTTCTGGATTTTTGCTATTCCAAGCATCTTCAGCCGCTTGTACTTTTGCTTTTGCTGTTTTCTCAGTGAAAGGGGGTGTTATCTTTTTCATATTTAAATTAAATACAGACAGGTCTGTTTATTATTGTTAATTAAATTGTTTTCTCCTATTATTTATTAAAGTTTTTAATTTTAATTCAAAAGCTTAATGCACGCTTTCTTTGCGGCTGTAATTGGCCATTTTTCTTTTTGAATTTGAGATAAAATAATAGCCCCTTCAATTAAAATCAGAATTTCATCACCTAATTCTTCAGAACTTTCATATTTACCTTCATCTTTCAGTTGCTTTTGAATCCAAAGTCTGAGATCATTTTTATGATGAATGGCTTGATCTCTAATTTTGTCATGATCAATAGGCAAATCTGTAATAATATTTTGCCATCCACAACCTCTAAAATTTACCTCATTAAGCCACTCTAGTAAATAATCAAAACAACCAATTACTTTACCTTTTGGTGTATTTTGAACAGAAACAGAATCATTCAATTTTCCCATCCACATTGAGTGTCGTGCAATTAAATATGCTACAGCTATATCTTCTTTTGATCTAAAATGTTGATACATACTTGCTTTGGCAACTCCAGCTTCTGCAATTATTTGATTAATACCGGTTTGATTAAAACCTTGGTTATAAAACAAATCTGAGGCTGTTTCAATAATGCGTTCTTTAACACCTTGTTTTTTCATACAGCGAATATATGACACATTTTATTAAAACAGACAAGTCTGTATGTATTTAACATTTATTTAACATTTAGAAATTCTTAAATAAAATATGACGATAACTTAATGGCCTAAGTTCTATATAACTATAAATTAGCAGGTTTTTTACATTGTATCACTTTAGGTGAGGTGCGAGTAAACATTCTTTTTCCGAAGCGAAGATAGGTGCGTAGAGGAATTTGTGTGGAATGGAATACATGTATGAAGTCGTTTTACTATTTTCATATCTAGGTCAATTACTTCTAACGTTCACTGTATATGGCGAGTGAGGCGCGCCTCACGTGAAGCCATAATTGCGCTTCATTCGCTATACATGCTGTTGTGTATTTTTTTTTAGAATTTATAAAATCTTAGTTTTTAATTTATCCGAATTATTTCTAAAATCCATTTAGAAATTTCCTTCAATGCAATTGGTGATAGTGTTTGTTCTATGGTTTTATATTCATTCATTTTACCCGTTGTGCATTCTTGAAATAAATGGTTCAAATTTTCTAATTCAACGATCTTATAGTTTTTATTATTTGCCTTAATTAGGGCATTTTGTATCGCATCTTGGTTTACGGTTGCATTGACTTGGATGTCCTTAGACCCGTTTAGAGACAATACAGGAATGCTTAATTTTTCAAATTCATCCGCTGGATTATAGTTTAAAAAATAGGTGTTCCAAGGTTTTAAAACACCCTCCGTTTCTTTTTTAATAAATATTGAAATATTTTTATCGCTCGCTCCTAACGATTTTAAAATGGGAGCTAAATAGGTGTTATTATGTGCCTTTAATTCTTTTCTTTTCTTTGATATCTCGTCGTCAGAAGATGCTATTTCAATAGATTTTCTTACATTTTTTTCAAAAGTTGCTTCATCAGGAACTGGAAAAGGTCTCAATGATTTAGATTGCATAACCGATACTTCACTTCCAGGAATCCCTGTGCCAGCCAATGTGATCATAAATGAGATGTCTGAAGTTTGATTGGCTGCTAACGGCGCAATAATACCTCCTTCACTGTGGCCTATTAACCCGATATTTTTTGAATCAATATCTTTTCTCGATTTCAAATAACGTACTGCGCTTAACACATCTTCCGCAAAATCTGCTGTTGTGGCTTTACTAAAATCACCTGTAGAGT
>NZ_DEXW01000038.1:0-4070 GCF_002364335.1 Winogradskyella sp. UBA3174
TTTGCTGAAGTAGCTTTTTCTGGCACACCATCTGCACTAGGCGTTTCTGATTTTACATTATCAGATGCTATAAGCCTATATCCAAATCCAGCTACAGATGTTATTAAAATAAAGAACATCTCTGATTTAAAACTAGAGGGCATCCGTATTTATGACATTAACGGGAGATTAGTAGCCCATCATAAAGTGAGAGACACTAGTAATAATCAGTCCATCAATGTATCCGAACTTGCTTCTGGTATTTATATGCTTCAGATTTATAGTAATCAAGCAAATACAATTAAAAGAATAATAAAAAATTAGCATTCTAATTCACTTCAGAAATTGAACACTAATCTTTAAGCGTAGTACTGAATATAAATGCAGTACTACGCTTTCATTTTGAAATAAAATAAACATTTGAAAATAGAATCGACTATTGACCTTTCTTTAATGTATTTATCAAACGGTAAATTCATTGATTAAACGGTTAGCTACCATTTGATATTCCATTTGTACAATACACCTTTATTTAAAGTTAATTAAGAGTACCTTCGGAATATTATCAATATAAACGCTCTCAGACCAGTTGACATGCTTTGGAATACTAAAATTATAAATCCACAAGATTTAATTAACATCTCTAGAGGAGACGATAAAATAATCCATAAATACTTATTACAGTTTCAAGAATTAATCCCACAGCGTATTGAAAGTTTAAAAGAAAACCTGAAAGTTGAAGACAGAAAACAAATACGCCAACTATTACATCAAATGAGTCCTCAGATACAGTTTTTCGGAATTATGGATCTCGTAAAACCCATTAGGCGATTAGAACTCGATTATGATACAATGCCAATAAAAGAATTAAACGCATTAGTAGAAACCGTAATAACGAAGTTAAATCTCGCACTTGACGATGTTCATTTAGCTATCAAAGATAATTTCTAACCATCAACCCTCATGAAAATTAAGACTATAATTTTAGCTATTGTTATTTTTGGATCATTCTTAACTACTAAAGCACAATCATTTTCAGAAACCCAACAAGATTCTTTAATGAGTATTTGGAAAGATGTAACCCAACAAGACACTATTCGTTTAAGCGCTGTGCATAGAATAGCAATGGAAGGCTACCGCTTTAAAAATCCAGATAGTGCCTTTTATTATGCTCAGTTGCAATATGATTTTGCACATACAACAAAACATAAGAATTTTCAGGCTCTTGCTTTACTTACTCAAGGTGACTATTATTTATTAAAAGGTGACCCAGATAAAGCTTTAGATATTTTTAATAATGCATTGAAACTATCACAAGAACTAAAAGATAGAAAACCAGAATTAATCAGTTTAGGTTATATAGTAAGAGTGTTCAAAACAAAAGGAGAAATTGAAAAGGCCTTAGACTATAATTTGCAAATGTTAAAAATAAGCGAGGAAATACAGGATACATCTCAGATAGGAAAAAGTTTAACTGGTATTGGTAATAATTATATTAGGAAAGGTGATCTATCATCTGGTTTAGAATATCTTAAGCGATCTAAAAAAATCTTCGAAAAACTTGAAGATAAGTACAGTGTTGTTAAAGTACAGTCATCCCTAGCTAATCTTTATATGCAACTAGGAAATCTAGACCAAGCGCTTAAACTTACTAACCAAAACTTGGCCTATTTTGAAGACATAGGAAACAAAACATTAGCAGCAGGCTGTTTATCTAATTTGGGCGGTATTTATGTAAACCAAGGCAATACTAAAAAAGGATTGGAATATTTAGAGAAAGCTATAAAACATTTCGAAGAAACGGGAAATAAGCCATACATAGCAAGACTTTCTCAGAATATAGGACGCATTTATTATGATAAAGGCAATCTAGAACGCGCATTAGAATACGCGACTAAAAGTTTAAAATTATCTGAAGAAATTAAAAATAGAAACGCTGCTGCAACTGCAAAGCAAAAAATCGGTATTATTCTTGCTGACCAAAGGAAATATACTCAGGCTATCTCTTATGGTAACCAAGCATTAGTCTTTTTCCAAAACACAAAAGATATAATGAACATTAGCACGGCCTCAAAAAACTTAATAAAAAGCTATAAAGCTACTGGTAAGTATAAAAACGCATTGGAAATGAATGAACTTTATCACCAGATGCGTGATAGCCTAAATAGTAGAGAAAATCAAAAAGCAATTATTCAATTACAGGTCCAATCTGATTATGATAAACAAAAAGCAATAGATGATGTTGAAAACCAGAAAGAAATAGCCATCCAAGAAGCAAAGACAAAATCACTGCAGCGTATTTCTTGGGCCATTGGTATTGGGTTATTATTAATTTCCTTATTAGCTCTTGTTACATTCAACAGACTTAAATTAACTCGCAAACAGAAAGTCATCATTGAAGCACAAAAGAAAAAAGTAGAACAATCTGAAAAGTACAAAGAACAGTTTCTAGCCAATATGAGTCATGAAATTAGAACGCCTATGCATGCCATTTCAGGAATGACAAAAATTTTAGAGCGTAACAAACATCCTAAATCTCAAGATGTTTTTCTTAAAGCTATGCGAACCAGTTCTGACAATTTAATAGTTATCCTAAATGACGTTCTTGACTTGTCGAAAATAGAAGCTGGTAAACTGGAAATTGAGAATATTTCACTTAATGTAGCGTCTGTGATTGAAAATGTGATTCAAATTCTCAAATTTAAAGCAGAAGAAAAAGGTTTAATCTTGTCTTATGAAATAGCTGAAGATGTACCGACTTTGGTTAATGGAGATCCTACGCGTCTAAATCAAATTTTAATCAACCTTATCGGAAATGCGATTAAATTCACTGATAAAGGAAACGTAGACCTCTTGTTATCTTTACATGATGACCATCTTCATTTTCAAATAAAAGATACAGGAATAGGAATTCCTAAAGATCAGCTTGATAGCATATTTGGAGCTTTTGAGCAAGCAAAAGAAACGACAACTCGCTACTACGGAGGAACTGGCCTTGGTCTTAGCATCTCTAAACAATTGGTAGAATTACAAGATGGTAGAATTTGGGTTGAAAGTTCTGAAGGCAAAGGCAATACTTTCTATTTTGACTTGCCACTAGCTATTCCTGAAATAGATGCTGTTAGTAAAGATTTTATTTCTGAAGATAAATTAAAAGCAATGGCCAAATCTCTTAAAGGCATACGCATTCTTATGGCAGAAGACAACCCTTTTAATCAAATGATAGCTCAAGATGACTTATCGTATTATATCGAAGGGGTTACTATAGATACTGTAAAAAATGGTATGTTAGCCATTGATAAATTTAAAAGCGATAACTTTGATTTGATTCTGATGGACGTACAAATGCCTGAAATGAATGGATTTGAAGCTACCAAAAGTATCAGAGCCATAGAGAAATCTGAAGGCAGAACACCTAAAATTCCAATTATAGCAATGACAGCAAGTTTATTGAAAACAGAAATAAAAAATTGCTACAATGCTGGAATGGATAATTACATTCCAAAACCTTATAAACTTGAAGAATTAATTGTACCGATTTTTAATGAGCTAAAATCACAGCCATGAGTTTTTATAAAATTAAATGCTTAATTATTGATGATGATCCTTTTATAAGAGAGTTACTGCAAGACAAGTTAGATCATTATTTTCCAGATATAGAAGTTCTATCTACAGCTAATAGCGGAAATGAAGGTATACAGAAAATTATTGATTGTAAACCAGAACTTATATTTCTCGATGTAGAGATGGTAGATATGACGGGCTTCGAAATGTTATCTCAATTATCTGAAATTAATTTTCAAACTATATTTATTACTTCATATAGCCATTATGCCATAAAAGCGATTCGCTTTAACGCTTTAGATTATTTATTAAAACCTATCGACTTAGGTGAGTTAAAAAAAGCTGTAAAGCGTTTTAAAGCCCATACTAAAGTTGAACTACGACAAGAAAACTTATCTATAGCATTAAAAAATGTAGCAAACAAAAATGTAGCAAATCATATACTAAATTTAAAAACCCAAGATGGCGATTTAAGGTTGGTTTTAAATAATATTATCCATATTAAAGGTGATCGGAACTACAGTTAT
>NZ_DEXW01000038.1:4367-4507 GCF_002364335.1 Winogradskyella sp. UBA3174
TTCTTTGAATGGTTTCAATCTTATCAGGTTTCTAGCGAATAGTCCTCCTAAAGTTTATTATCATCTATTTCTCTAAAGTTCACATACATTATTAAATACTATTATCATATGATTTAGTCACCAATAAATCACCCCTTAAT
>NZ_DEXW01000083.1:0-429 GCF_002364335.1 Winogradskyella sp. UBA3174
TAGAAGTGTTTTTTTTAAAGAGTTTGTATAACCATGACTTATTAAATTGTTTTGTATCATAAATTAATCGATTTTTATTGATTTATTTGATATTAATAAATCAGTAAATTTTTTGGAATCGTGCAACTGATGACTAAAACAAATGCCTTTTGGGTTTGAATTCTCAAGCATTTTTTCAACATGAAGCACTGTTGAAAACGCAGTGAGTTCTGATTGGCCCTCTTTACATTTAAAAACGATTCTATTTTCTTTTGATGCAGCGTCAGAATATATAATTTCAAAGGAAGAAATATCACCATTTCCACTACCTCCAAAAATCCATTTCTTTTCTCTAAAGCCTAAAATCTTAAAAAACCCTATTTTTTGCATAAAGGGTAGTATGGCTGAGACTACTTTAGAATCGAATGTCATTTTAGCTCTTACATTTGG
>NZ_DEXW01000083.1:606-3389 GCF_002364335.1 Winogradskyella sp. UBA3174
ATATAAATCTGGAATATCAAAGTCAGATACTTTTCTTTTTTGATTATCGAAACGGAATATAGTATCCTCTCCATCTAAAAAATGTTTTGTTTGTTTGGCTACATTGTTTTGATAAAAGAAAAATGGTTTGCTCACATTATGAGCCATAAAATCGGCTGAACTGCTGCCTGCTTTATCTTTAGTAGAGTAGTAAACCATCATTTTGACACTTTGTATGTCTTTTGCCAAAATACCGGTAGCATAGAGCAATGAGGGAGCAATTCCACCCATCCAGCCCGAACTAAATACAATTTTACTGTCTATTAAATTATGTTTAATGCTATCATGAGCCTTTACTAATTCATTTGAAGGTTTTGTAATATCAATATAATCAATTTTATGTTTTACTGCGTAATTCAAAACATGATTATTTGCGTCTTTTGTACAAACAATAATTACATTTATAGAATGCTTTTTCAATGATTCAAACGATTCTAAGTTATTTACATCTATCTGAATATGCTTTGGAATCATATCTTTTTGTCGCGTCCCAATTAGTATTTTTAACTGTGGGTCTCTTTTGGAAAGCATATTATGAATGGTTTTTCCTATCAAACCAGTTCCGCCAATAATTAATAGAGTAGCACTCATCTTGTTTTTGTTTATTAAATTAATAGGGGCAAAATTAAAACCCTTAGGACGATTGATAAAGGACAAATGTCCAATAAGCAATTCCTTTCTAATGCTATATAAATATTTTTATTAGTTAAGAGGACTGTTGTTCATATTTCCATTCAGTGACTTAAAGCAGAATAGCACTTTCGAAGATAAGTATATGAGCATATCACGAATAGGGGGTAAGCGTAGGAAACTTTTTAGAGATCAGCTTCGAGCAAGCTTTTCAATCAAAGTCATTCTGTGAGCTTAAAAGAGTAGTGTGCTAAATCAAAAAAGAGAAACTTGGTTTTTTTCTCAATTCTTTATTAAGATATATCTTATGTTTTAAATAATTCACGATTTTATTTGGAATAATCATTCTGTTATACGTATGTTTGCATAATGGAACGAACGTTCTAATATAATTAACAAATAAAAAATAGAAAAGATGAGTAAATTAAATGGAAAAATTGCTATTGTTACAGGTGGTAATAGTGGGATTGGTTATGCCTCTGCCAAAGAATTAAAAAGTGAAGGTGCAATTGTTGTAATCACAGGAAGAAATCCGGAAAAAGTTGAAAAGGCAGCCCAAGAACTTGGTGTAAAAGGAATTGTTGCAGACGTAGAAAGCATTTCAGCAATCGAAGATTTGGTTGAACAAGTAAAAACAGAATTTGGAAAAGTTGACGTCTTATTCGTAAATGCAGGAATTTTTCAAGCTGCTCCAATTGGACAAATAAGTGAAGAAATGTTTGATCATCAAATGGGAATTAATTTTAAAGGTGCGTTTTTCACAACTGAAAAGTTTCTTCCAATATTAAATGATGGTGCATCAATTATAAACTTATCGTCTATAAATGCGTATACAGGAATGCCAAATACGGCAGTTTATGCCGCTTCTAAAGCCGCTTTAAATTCCTATACTCGAACTGCTGCAACAGAACTAGCACCGAGAAAAATTCGTGTCAATTCTGTAAATCCAGGTCCAGTTTCAACACCAATTTATGGTAAAACAGGAATGGAAGAAGAACAATTAAATGGATTTGCAGAAGCGATGCAAAATCGTATTCCGTTAAAGCGATTTGGTCAACCTGAAGACATAGCTAAATTGGTTTCTTTTTTAGCTTCTGATGATGCTTCATTCATTACAGGTAGTGAATACAATATTGATGGAGGAATTAATATTAATCCATTAGTAGGATAATAAAATTGATAGCGAGGATATTGGAAAATTGATTTTTCGGTATCCTTCTTCTAATTAAAATATATATAAAAATGAAAATAGCAATATCTATAACACGAGTATTATTAGGATTACCATTCCTTATTTTTGGGTTAAATCATTTCTTTCCGTTTATTCCACATCCACCAATGGATGGAGTGGCTTTGGATTATATGATGGGTCTTACTAAGGTTGGTTATTTTTGGCCATTATTAAGAGGGCTTGAAATACTAATTGGTATCGCCTTAATAAGTGGACGGTTTGTTCCTTTGGCATTAGCAGTATTAGCACCGATTTCACTACATATATTCTTGTTTCACGCGTTTGTATTATTAGCGAATTTACCTTTAGCAATCATTATTTTAGGATTGCATATTTTCCTAATTGTTAAATATTGGGATTACTATAAGCAAATATTTACGATGAAGTCAGAACCAAAATGAAAATAAATCTAATTATAATGATGCTTCCAGTACAGGAAGCATCATTATTTAAATAAGGATTAAAACACGCATTAAAACGAATTGAAATAGTAAATATATAAGATGCACGAATGCTGGAACATTTATTCCAATTAGCCTACCTTTGTAATATTAAAACGAATAATTATGCCAAGAGTAAAACTTTTTGATGAAAATGAAGTCTTGACCAAAGCAATGAATTTGTTTTGGAAACAAGGCTATTCAGCTACTTCTGTCCAAGATTTGGTGAGCCATTTAGGTATTAATAGAGCAAGTCTTTATGATACTTTTGGAGATAAAAACCAACTTTTTAAAAAGTCGTTTGAGCTTTACCGTAAGACAAATCTTGAAGGAGTTATGCATTTCTTTGAAACGCGACCGAATGTAAAGATAGGATTCTCAGAACTTTTTCATACAGCTATTCAAAATGACATACTAGATGAAGATAACAAAGGTTGCTTTGT
>NZ_DEXW01000083.1:3699-3957 GCF_002364335.1 Winogradskyella sp. UBA3174
GCAACTCTTTTTTACACCATATACAATGGTATTCGCGTTGTTTCTAAAATTCGTCCTGATAAAAAAGAATCGACCGATTCTATAAATATTGCATTGTCATTGTTGGATTGACCAAATGTGTGATAATGAATAGCAATGGTTTATTAATTATTATACTGTTGAATTTCATAATAAACGCCCATTTAATAGGGATGTAATTATGCAGTAATATTCATTTTTTAGACGCTATTTTTTAATTTTGAAAGCGAAGGTCAAAAT
>NZ_DEXW01000071.1 GCF_002364335.1 Winogradskyella sp. UBA3174
AAAAAAGACCTAAAAAATACTTGACTGTTTTCATCATTTTGTATATTAATTAGACTTATGTGCTAAAATTTCTTCTTCCGTTGGTGGTACTAATACATCTTTAATTAATGCTTCTTTATCACCATTATATGTTTTTGTAATTGGGTTTCCATTTCTGGACAGCCCTTTAAAAGCACCTTTATCTACTTCACCCCAAATCGCGTATTTGGCTTTGCCATCTACAGTCATTAAGCCAAAGTGTTTTTCTGAATTCCCTGCATTATCACCACCTTTCCATGGCTCGTCAAATCCTTCGAAATAAAAACAAGACATACTTGCTTCATTGGTCCATTCGCGCATGTGTTGGTAATAGAGAGCTTCTTTATACTCGTCGCATGCTTTAGACCCGTCTGGGCCATACTGACCGGTTGAGAAACTTGCCCACCCAGTTTCACCAATATGAATTGGTTTGTCTACGCCAAGACTTTTCATATACCTCTCTACATTTTTAAATTGCATCTGAGCATATTTTTTTGCTCTTAACATTGCAGCGTCTGTTTTTTCTAAATCTGTCATGTCTTCCAGGCCTTCTGATTTTAACCAAAATTCAGGTTGATAATGTGTATCATGCATAGGATAGGTGTGCATAGAAATATAATCTACAGCATGGATCAATTTATTTAAATCTTCAACATGGTATTCTTCTCCACCGCCTCCCCATGACGCAAAATTATCTGAACTTGTAATCCATAAATCTTTAGAAAGTTTCCCTTCTTTTTTTAAATCCTGTAAGTAGTTTACCCATTTTAAGATAATCCATGGCTCTACATAATAAGTTTCAGCCCATTTTACCATAGCTTCATTACCAACAGCAATTACCTTTACGATATCTGGATACTGATTTGCCAAAGCAACTACTTTCTCCATCTGTGGAATGTTAGCTTCACTTTCTGCATTATGGTCTCTTTTCTGATCGGTAAATGCATTTTTACAATCGATCCATGCACCCAACATGACGTACATCTCAAAATTAGAATCTTCTTTCTTTAATTCAGTTATTGCTTTTAAAGCATTTTCAGCCTGTGGCTTATGAACTTTGTACGTTCTAATAATTTTCACACCCATAGCAGCAAGAAGCTTCATATCCTCCTTAAGTTCCGCTAAAGTTGGCTCAATATTAGGATCTTTATGTCTGTAACCTCCATAAGACATCGCTAAATATTCAGGATTACCTAAAATCTCTTTTGCCGTCACTTGTTTTTCTTCCTGCATTTCTTTTTTAGCATTTGAGTTTTGCTTGCACGACACTATAAAAATTGAAATAATTAAGGCTACAAAAATGTGTGTCTTCAACTTCATGACTATAGTTGTATTATTATATTTAATATCTGTATTTATCAAATCCTATTTAAGCAAATATGTAAAACCAAAATTTGATAAGAATACTTGCAAAAATTACCTCTACCTTTTTGTTGGTGGTACTAAAACATGTGGCATTAATTCTTCTTTATCACCATTATAAGTTTTTGTTATTGGATTTCCGTTTCTTTTCAATCCTTTAAAAACACCTTTGTCTACTAAATCCCATATTGGGTACTTAGCCTCTCCATTTATTTTGAATAATCCAAAATGATTTTCTGAACCTTTTGGATTGTGAGCATCTTTCCATTTCTCATTAAAGGCTTCAAAATAAAAACAAGAAATACCGGCTTTATTCGTCCATTCTCGCATCAATTTATAATACAAGCCTTGTTTATATTCATCTGTTGCTTTCGAGCCATTATGACCATAAAAACCATTAGACACACTTGCCCAACCTGTTTCACCAATATGAACAGGCTTATTTACACCAAGGCTTTTCATGTAATTTACAGTACAATCATATTGGTTTTTTGAAAATTCAATAGCACGTTTCATGGCATTATCAATCTTTTCTATTTCAGATAGTGAATTTTCTTCTTCGGGAATTCCCCAAAACTCTGGATTGTAATGAGTATTATGATATGGATAGCTATGCATTGAAATATAGTCTACCGCTTTAATTATATTTTCTAAATCTTCACAGTGGTAAATGTGGTCGCCACCTCCCCATGATGCAAAATCATCTGAGCTCGTAATCCATAAATCTTTAGGTAGTTTTTTTGTCTTTTTTAAATCTTGTAAATGATTGACCCATTTTAATATAATATTTGGCTGTACATAATAACTAGTTGCCCATTTCACCATAGCTTCATTACCTACAGCTAATACTTTTACGATGTCTGGATATTTATTAGCTAAAGCCACAGCTCTATCAATTTCTGCGGCATTATCAGGACTTTCTACATTGTGATTTGGCATTTGATCTGTCCATGCATTGATACAATCTATCCAAGCACCGAGCATCACATACATTTCAAAATTTGGGTCTTCAATTTTAAGTTCTGAAATTGCCTTTAATAAGTTTGGTGCTTGGTCTAATTGTACGTTATAGGTTCTTAAAAATCTAATACCCATAGCAGACAAGAGCTTCATATCGTTCTTAATCTCTTGGATTGTAGGTTGACTATCTCTAGATATTTTGCGGTACCCACCGTAAGATACAGCTAAGTAATCTGGATTACCTAATATGTCTTTTGCAGTTATGTGCTTACTAGTTTGCATTTATTTTTCTGATTTTGGGTTCTGGTTACAAAACCAGATTAAAATTTAAATGATTATGGTTAAAACCATATTTACTTAATTTGACTACTATGCCTTCTATTTTAATATATCTTTATTAATTTTGACAATAATTTTCTCAATTGTGCCCAACCTTTTAAATACTTGGTCACTTGTTTCTTTATCTAAAGTGAGTATATTAAATTTTGTGGTTGAGTTGTCACTATGAAAGACTTCAACTTCGTTATCTGAACTCATTTGATATACAATTGGAACTTGACAGTATGTAAAACCTAATGACCCTTTTTTCATTTGAATACTTTTTCTATTCTTAGAAATATCAATATATTCAAAACTAGCAGGCTCAGTAAAAAACTCAACTTTTCTTAATAAACATGGATTAAAAAGTAGTTTTCCTTGTTCTACAAATATTCCTAATTCACCAAAACGGCTTAAAATATCTTCTTTTACTTGACCTGTCATTCCTGGTTGCTGTGCGCCTTTCCCTCCTGGCGTATGCGAGTAAGGATCAGTTGGGAAAGCTCCATATAATTCAGGTGATTTATGTACTCCAATACCTTCATTAATTTCATAGAAGTGTTCTAATAGATGACCAACGATAATTTTATTTTCACCTTCGTTAACAGCTTTTACACAACATTCTTGTACTGCTAATAATAATTTAGAAACCATATGCCAATAAATAGAACCTAATCCTTCATAGCCGTAGAACGTACCTGATCTGCCTGTGAAAGCTTTATGATTAAAAACATCTTCAAAAGCTTTTAATACTTTAGGGGAATCTGATTCTAAAAGTGAATTGTATTTAGTTTCAGAAAGTTTTTCTAAAGCCGCAGAGACATCACTTGCATTCTTAAAGTTTCCGTTAAAATGGTATTCTCCGTTTACATCTTTTTCTATAATTTTAACATTTCCATCCTGTAATAATTCTTGCAATAATTTTGATGATAAAACAGCATCTTCAGCGATTGTATTTCTATCTAAAAACCCTTTGAGTTCTTTATTAGGATAAAGCATATAGCTGTATTGATCTGCTCTAAAAAGCTTACTACGCTTTAAGGCATTTAATACATCTAAAGTTTCTGTAGCGTTTAAATAACCAGAGCTTAAAACAGCAACTTGGCCTTCTAGCATTTCACTTAAATAAGAAATAGAAACAGAGTTGTCTTTGTTTACAGTCATTAAATTGTACGCATGATACAAATTATCTGAACGTTTGTTTGCTCTAATAGAATGCTCTAAATATGATTTACTGATTGTAATAAAGTCTTTCAATCGATTAATTGAAAGTGACGTTTTTCTTCCTGAAAAGGGATGATTATAAATTTGAGTTCTATAAGCACTACCTGCCTTTCCTAAACTATCTAATATTAATTTTTTATCGGTATCGTTAATTGACGATGACAATAAACTCTTGTTACTTTCAAAAGTTTCTATAACACTATTAAAGAAATCTAATAATTCATTAGAAATTTCTACTTCATCAATATCTATTGAAACAAGTAGCTCTTCAAAGAAATTGAGAAATCTACGTAAATAATAAAGCGTAACCATAGATACACCATTACCAACTAATGCATTGTTTGCATCGTTCCATTCTGGACGCTGTGTATTCATCCAAATTCCTCCCTCTGGAATAAAATTTGATAACTTTGCTAGCGTAGTCGCTAATATTTTTTCTACAAAATTTGCCTTTACTATAAATCTATTTTCATCTCTAAGTAAAGCTCCATCTGCCCCTAATTGTTCGCGTTCTTCATGAATTTTATGATCTAATGCTTCATCAAAAATAATGGTGTCTTTAGGGTTTTTTAATAAATCTTTGTAAGCCTTTATCTTGTAAGGTACATTGGCATAAACAAATAAATCTTTTGTAAAGAAACTTTCTAATTTACCAGGTTTATGATTATTAATAAATTCTAAAAACTTAAGTAAATAAATAATTTGATGATCTCCCCAATAACCTATGTAAGACCATGGATCGTCTGGTTCTATTGTTTCCCAATCAAAACCTCCTTTTGTTACTCTATAAGGATTATAACCATCAAATGTTGTCGCATTTAAAAATTTATGAATCATGCTTTCAATAAACTCAGGATAAGAATGCGCTAAGGCTTCCCAGTTTTGAAAGATATCTCTCCAATTACCTTCGTAGTCTAAAATTTTAGACCCATCGATTTCACTTCTCGTATTAATAGAAAATTTATTCCAAGGACGACTTGGATCTCCATGTCGACGACTAAATTTTAACGGCATATACTCTAAACAAAGGCGTCTAAAGTTTTTATCGCCACTATTATAGGCTATTTTTTTAATATCTGATAAAGAGAATACATCTGGCAATGTCTCTAATGTACTTTCTGATGTCCGTGCTACCTTTTTATTTGCATTAACAAGGTAATTAATAAAATCCCACTTTTCGACTTGATAGCCCTCATCAAAAATACCACCACGCATAATATTAAATAATGTATTAGCAAAATGACGTGTATCTCTTAAACTATCTGCAGAAACTTGAATAGCATCAGATGCTGCGTTCAACTCTATAAGACGTTTGGTTCCATTAGCTATATTTTCATTAATCTTATCAATCAATGAATCATCTTCCTTTATTTGCTTTAGTAGCAAAGCGATGTCAGAGTGATTTTGATTTACATTAGCAACTAGGATCCATTCTTTAAATGAATCTGCTAATAATTCAATTTCTGTAGAAACAAAATAAGCTCCTTTTTCGGCTTTTACGTCTTCCTCTTGCCTAATAGGTTCTTTTGATCTAAAATTATTAAGCTGTAATGAAGACAATAAGTATTTTGGATTGTCTAAACCTAAAGACCAAACTACATTAGCTCTTAATGCTTCACTTGCTTCCGCTTTATCAACAAGAATAGCACTAAGTGCGTAAATTCCAAGTCCAGTCGACTCTTCTAATTCATTACGCTTATAAGCATCTACCAAGTTACTAGATTGGTTCTGAATATCACTACTAATACTAGCAGGCATAATGTTTTGAACACCATCTAAAAGTCTCACTTTTACGGTTTCTTTTGCCGTATTAATTAATTTAGATTTTTTTACAAAACCAAATTTATCGCTAGAGCACCATTGGTATCTAAAGGTTAATTCTAAATCGTGATTGATTTCTTCAAAAATAATTTTATTACCAAACCTGTTTTTGTAAATATTTTGAGTTGTACTGTATCTCCCTAATGATCTAATAGCTAGTGGTTCCCACATGTATTCTTGACCATTTTTTAGAACTTTAAAGATTGATTTATTTCCAGTAATATCTGCAGACTCGGTAATCTTGTCGTCTGTATAATATGGAAATAAAGCATATTCTGAATTTTTACGTCCAGCTGTTAATCCTCCATTACTAGATATAAACATCCAATGGTTAGAATCACTTACAATACTCATAAAAAAAGGACGCATTTCATCATTATTTGAAATTTTGAAATACTTCTCATTATCGATAGTTACTTGCTGTAACTCAACGTCTCTATTTGGGGTAGTTTTTTCCAATGTTATATTCGTGTTTGTAGTTTTCAATATATTTTAAAATTGAAATATATTTAAAGGTCTTAAATACAAATTTAAGACCGTATTCAATTAATTACTTATTCCGTATTCTATTGTGCAGTTAAAGACACATTATCGATATTTACCAAACCTGCCTGTCCGTTAGAATCAAATAAGACTCTAGCATCTGGCGCACCAAAACCTGTAGCTTCTACCGTTAATTGATATTGCTGTTGGGTTGTATTTATACTCACCGTCTGAACCGTATTAGAGAAATCCCCACCACTTAATCCAATGCCTGCGATGATATCTCTATCTTGATCAGACCATGCATCAAATGTTAATGTGTATGTTACGCCTTGCGTTATCTCTAATTTTTGGCTAACGTTTACTAAAAACGGTTGCCCTGGGTTTGGATTTGTTACGTTTACTTGATAAAATATATTACCGTCCACAGTAACAACTGGTGCAGGATTATTATCGTCAACACCTTGTATCCATGAATTGTTTCCGTTTTCAAAGTCACCATTAGTTAGTAGACCCCCATTAAATTGTTCATCTATAACTAATAGGTCTTCAAAGCTATCTGATGAACCACCGTCATTACTCACTTGTAAAACAACTGAATACATACCACCCAAAACATAAGATTTAATAGGGTTTATAACTGAAGAAGATGTACCGTCTCCAAAATCCCATGCATAAGAATTTGCACCTGTAGACGTATTTAAAAATATTACTTCGCCTGTATTTTGGTTAATAGTTTGTGTGAAATTTGCAGTTACTGCTTGTGGCACAACGTCGTCGTCGTCAGTACAGCCTGCAAAAACTATTGCAATACATAAAACAGAAATTATTTGGATTACTTTTTTCATTTTATTATTTTTTAAAGTAAGATGTAAATTACATTACACCACTAGATTTAAAATAGTGATTAAAAGGACTTAACATCTATAAACTATAGTTGGTTCTTAATAATTATTGTTTGTATACTCTTACATAGTCAACAAGCATAGTTTGAGGAAAAACAGTTTCACTATTTGGTGAACCAGGGAAATTCCCTCCTATTGCAACGTTAAGGATAATGTAAAATGGATTATCAAAAACCCATTCTCCTTCTCCATCGGTTTCATCAAAAATAACTTCTCTTGTAATTTGTTGGTATAAATCCCCATCTACATAATAGTTGATATAATTTGGTGCCCACTCTATACCAAATACATGAAATCCTGTATCAAAGCGATCACTGTCTAAAACATAGTCTTTAGTAATAGCATCAGCTCCAGAAAATCCAGGTCCATGCGCACTACCAAAAGTAGTGGTAAGTTCATCTCCTAAATATTCCATAATATCAATCTCACCACATTGTGGCCAAGTGTTTTCAGCACAATCATTTCCTAAGATCCAGAAAGCTGGCCAGTAGCCTTTACCGTAAGGTACTTTTATACGCGCTTCGAATCTTCCATAAGCTTGCTCAAAAAGACCTTGAGTTGTAATTCTTGCAGAGGTATAGTTAGAACCACTAAATGCTTCTTCTCTAGCAGTTATTAAAAGATATCCATTTTCAACGGTTACATTTTCCGTTCTATCTGTATAATGTTGTAACTCATTGTTACCCCAACCATCACCATTTGGACCTGTACCTATATCGTAAGTCCAAAACGCACTATTAGGAGCTCCCTCTATATCGAACTCATCTGCCATAACTAACTTATTAAAAGTAGCAACAGTTTGTGTTTCGTCAGGATCACAGCTAAAAATCATTAAAAAAGATACCACTGCAAAAGACTTTAATGCAATTTTTATAATCGTCTTGTTATATATATTATTCATTGTTATATGCTTTAAAGTTATTTCTAGATTTTTTTATGGAACATAGAAGTATATGTTATCTAAGATGAAATTTGGCCCACCTGCTAAAATAATGGCTCCCAAGTTACCTTTTTGACTAGCTATATTACCAGCTAGTGGAATCTCGTAAGAATTCCAACCATTTACCGTAAGACCTGAAGCTGTAAATCTAAAATCCGCATCATCGGCATTAGGTTGACCAGTGAAGATATTTGTATTTATCTCTCCATTAGCCCCTATATCTCTTATTTGAAATTCAACCTGTACACCTGCTTGTTGTGCATATACATCTACATGCATAAATGTTAAAGCAGAGGCGTCAACTGTGTTTTCAAAAATGATTCCTGTAAAATTATTATTAGTGTAAATAAGAAAATTATCACCATTAGAGTTTACAGTCGTTGTCTGTGTCGTGGATCCACCAAATTGGGGGTCGAAATCACTTTGAGTTTCATTTATATAGGTGTCACTAAATATAGACTTAACATTTACCTGTGGTAACGTAGGCTCTGTTGCAGCTGGTAAAGCTCCAGAAGATGTTACTTCTAGAGAACCTGTTGCTAATACGTTATCTAAAGTTGCAGTTATTGTTGCAGTACCAGAACCTTCAATAGTAACTTCACCTAGTGAATTAACTGAAGCAACTGCTGCATTTGAAGAATTAAAATCAAAATATGCTGCTGCTGCTTCTACTGTTACATTTTGACCTGAAGCTATATTGAACGTTTGTGTTAATCCTGAGATCGGAATTGATGACCCTGTAAATGATTGTTGAACCAAGTCTTGACCATTAAAAATTATAGGATTTGGTTGTGCAATAGTTCCTAATTTTTCGAATCTTAATTCATCTATCCAAAACGTGTAGCCAATTCCACCGGTATCTTGTGTACCTGCAGAAAAAATAAACATCCCCTTTTCTTGGGTAAGTCTTGATGGATTTGGAATCGGAATGGTGATTTTTCGCCAATCTGTAGAAAGCGCTACGTTTCTTAAGATTACTGCGTTTCTATTTTCCTCAAAATCAGTTCCAAAACCGACTTCACCAATAGATACTGTTGTAGATCCTTTTACCCAAAATGTTAAAGCATCGTAACCTGTTAAGTTTCTTCCTTCCCCACGATCTTTAAAAATACCTCCAATAAATCCTCCATTAGGGTCAGTTGGTGTTGGTACATCTATACGGATTGAGCTAGTTCCTATGTACGCTTCATTATCATCTGTACCAAAGCCCTCAGTATTAGCACCTTCAGCTGGGTCAAAAGAAATGAAAAATTCATCAGTAAGACCTACAGGATCATCTGTATAAATATCTCCAGTATTAGGAAATTCTGAAAGTACAGCATCGTCCGAAATGTCTCGTTCACAACCTACAGCTACTAACACTAGTGTAAGCATTGCAATTTTGAATTGTATTAACTTTATAGTTTTCATTTTTTATTTTTTATTTTCCAATATTTATGTTTACATACGTTCTAATCTCCCACTCGCTTCCATTAGGAAAACCGATAGGGCTTAACGGTGGCACACCAAATTCTGGACCCGCTAATGGTCCAAATCTAGGAGAATTTTGATCTAGAGAACGCCAAGTTCCTCTTATTCCTATAGTAGTACTTGGTAGAATAAACCAATCTGGTTTTCCCAAAGATGTAGATACATCTAACATTAATTGCATTGGAAATGTTAAGTTAAAATCTCTATGATAATCAAAAGGTCCCCAGTCATTTACTTTAACGTGGGTTTCTATTTTCATTTTGTTATATATCATTCTAATGTCACCACCAAAACGCTTAATTAATCTATCACTATCACCATTTCCTTGTCCATTACCATAATAAAAATTACCGATAATCCCTAAATCTGGACCTAACTTAGATACCATTCTCGAATGTATTTCCCACAAATCTTCAGCAGGTGCTGACTCTGGGAAAGCGAAAAATGTACGATTAGCAAGAAAACCAATGTGTGCATCTTGCGTTGTTGGTAAATGACGAAAAACAAAACCTAAATTCATTGCGAATTCGGCATCTTCAGATCTATCATTATCCCACTGATACATCCATGTTCCTGGTGTAGGGTCGTAAGTAAATAATATTTCCCCAGCAGTAGTTTCTCTATTACCACCTCTAACAGCGAACGGATCATCTATAACATTACGTAATCTACCAGGTGCATTTACATCATTTGGCATAGGATCTACCAAAGGTTTTTGATACATAAAATTTGGTGCTATTTGTATGTTCCCAAATGAATATGTAAAACCTGTTAAAAAATTTGACATGTTACCACTTCCACTATCTTTTAATCTCCAACCCGTAAATGTTTGGGTAGCGTCAAAGCCACCACCAGCAACAAGACCCATTATCGCAGTTTGTGCATACATATTAAATCTTCCTCCTTGGTACGTAATTTTGGCTTTCCCTCCCCAATTATCTTTACCAGAAATTTTATCATCAAATACCGTGTAGTTACCAGAACTTCCTGTTACATTTTGAAATGTAGTACCATTTAGTGGACTACCTCCCCAAATAGCACCTAAAGTAACATCAAATTTACCAATCTCTCTTTCTACTGCTATTGTCGCTCTTTCTGTAGGAAATGGCGGAATAATACCACTTCGTACTTGATTAGGATCTAAAAATCGACGACCGTTTTCATCTAATTGTATTTCGGTCTCAAGATCTCTGTGATAAATACCTGTAACTTCATAATTACCTATTTTACGCTGATATTTTAATAAGGCTGTAGGATTTGCTCCCCACCATAATTGTGGTCCGAATGCTGCTTTTAACCCTTCTAAATCGCCTTTTCCATCAATTTCTAATCCTAAGATTTCCCCTCCATATATATCTAGGTTAGGCCCATAATTAGCTTCAGGATATAAGCCAAAAAAGTCACCTTCATATTGCCAATGGTAATGCCCTGTTCTATAAAATCCTCTTAAATCAAAATCTTTAGCGCTCCACTCAAATTCTGCCTGATACACATTTACTCTATTAACATCACCTAAGATAACATCCCCATTATCTGAGTTCACCGTGACTGGTCTTGACCTATTCTCGTAAAAAATCTCATCAATTGGGTTTTGAGCTACATTACCAACAACATTAAAGTTAACCTCTGCTCTAACGTTCGGAGCGGGATTTCCTTCTATACCAATAAAATAAGACTGCATATGATCAAACCCTAATTGATTAGGATATACATCTGTTGCGTCTGGATCAGGAGTATCCGGTGTAGTAATTAGACTGCCTCCTGTACTAAACGTTGAAAACCTTGCTGAAAGTTGACTAATCCTAATTTTCTCAGAATCATTTCCACTGAGCGCCGCTTTATCTCCTCTTGCTTTTAAGACAGCCTCCATTATTTGGATATTATTAAAGAAATTGTCAATAAATTCAGGAGTAACTCCCTGTTCATAAGGATTTAATTTATGTGCTTCTTTTAATGCGTAATACGCTGCTCTTGGATATAGTTCGTATAGACCACGCTCATTTGTTGGGCCTTTAGCACAAATACCAAACCACTCTTCATTCATATTATTAACCTCTGGGCCTGCTAAATCTAATTCATAGCCACCATTGGACCAAGATGCATTATTATCGTGCAATTCTGCATTTTTTCTATCATCAAACCCATACTTCCACCAACCATCACTAAATTGAAATGTAAATCCCCCAATTGAATTTCCGGCTTTACCAAGGCCAGCCGCATTTTCGTATATTTCTTTCCAATTGCTAACCATATAATAAGCCTGAGCTTTTTGATCTTCTCTATTATCTTTAGCATTAAAAGCATCAGCACCAAATTCAGTAAACATTAAAGGCATATCTAACTTATCTTTTACCACATCAAACAGATCTGTAAATGAAGCTCCTCTATAAGTATTCGTTCCATAGATGTCTATATCCGGACATTCTTCTGCTATAATATCTATAAACAAAACATCACCGTTACACAGAGCAACAGGGTGAGACGAGTCTATTGCCTTCATAGCGAGAGCCGCTTCATTCATTAATTTATACATGGGACGGCCACGCTTTTCACCAATAAACTTCTTTTCTTCATCATCATCTGGAAAATCTTCTGTTTCTGAACCTTGCCAGAAAAGTCCATAATTATTTTCATTTCCTAATAAATACATAAGAAGCCCTGGTGTATCTTTATACTCATTAGCAAGGTTAGCAACTTCACTCATTAGAAATTCCCTTGTCACAGCATCATCGTAAAGAGTTACTGGTGTCCATACACCTTCTAAGGTTAAACCATACCTACCGAAAGAATGATTAAGCATAGTATATATACCATAATTCTCATAAATATATCTAATCCATCTCGCAGGTACACCTGTGTATTGACGAATGACATTAACTCCCATGTTTTTGAGCAGAGGCATTTCCATATCTAATCCTGCTTTGATAATGTCATCTGACTTATCCCAAAATCGAGCATCAATAGTGTTTGTGCCAATAGGGATATAATCCCAATTGACTCCATTGATAATAAAGTCTTTGCCATTAACTATTAGCTTCATTCCATCACTATTATTTTCAACTGAAACTCTAGTCGATTGGCAAAAGGATGGAATAACAGCTAACATAAATATTAGCCTTAGGAGGTTGTCTCTCATAATCTTATTTTTTAGTTTGGTTTGATCGTATCAAAATGCAATTACTAACTCTGTGTTAAATTTAATATTTTATTTTATTGAAAGTTTAAAAACACCCATACAAAATACATACAACACGTTGTTTTTAGACGTAAATGGACGAAAATTAGACGAAATCCAATCTATTTATCAGCAAAAACGATACATAACGACCAACACTAGTAATCTTTGCAGCAACTAAAAATAGGCTAAGAAGTATCATTTAAAGCTAACTAATTACAAAAAAAAAGGCTTAACCTTTAAAAAAAGTTTAAGCCTAATTCTTAAAAAATTAGTTTGTTATTCTGCTATTAAGATAAAACCCCAATCAAAATCACCGTTCCCATCAGTTGATCTTAAGGTCATCTCATTTACAGTTCTACTTTCGATTTTATAGGTGTGATCACCACCAATATAGTAACCAAAAAATGCTAAACCTGTTAGATTTATTGTTTCTACACCTCCTGGTGCTGTAATAAACCACTGCTCTGAAAAATCGTCATAAGGATAGTTCAAAATATCAGCACCATCAGCAGTACCAACTCCTGACCCATTTAATTCATCTATTAAAACTTCACGACCAAAAACAGTTCCGCTTATATCTGCGACTGGATCGTCGTTAGTGCCATCTGTTACTAATGTAAATGTTCCGTCTGTATTAAATATATAACGATCATCATACATTCCAACTCCAACTTTATCGTTAGCACCCGCAGCAAAAAATCCATTAAGATCACCACCAATAGCACCTAAACCAAAATGACCTCCTTGTTCACTTTTTACTCTCCATGTTCTAGAACTATCACTAGTAAGCATAGTAATTAAATCTACTGGTGGTTCGTATAAAGAAATCACATCAATATCAATAGTTTGTGAAGACGAAGCTCCACCAGTACCAAATGCAATCACGGTTACAGAATAGGTATTTAGACCTAAATTAGCAAAACTATATGTTTTAACACCTGAGGGTGCAATAGTCGCATTTCCATTGTATACAAATTGATACGATATGGCATTATTAGCTGTGGCAATAAAGTTAACTACACCACTACCATCCCCATTAGGATTAGCAGTATCTGCGCCAACAATATCAACACTAATTTGAATATT
The DNA here is from genome assembly GCF_002364335.1 of Winogradskyella sp. UBA3174. Lineage (GTDB taxonomy): Bacteria > Bacteroidota > Bacteroidia > Flavobacteriales > Flavobacteriaceae > Winogradskyella. The sequence goes on from NZ_DEXW01000071.1 coordinate 13,766, forward strand.
TGTAGGGGCGTTTACCTCTCCAAATTCTGCATCATCCTCCTGACAACTCGTAACGAAGATTACTGCCAAAAAGCTCAATATTATAAACTTGAAATTTTTCATATTAATTATTTTAATATTTTATTGTCTTAGTCTAATTTGTTAATTCAAATTCATCATAATAATAATCTGAATCGTCACCCGGGTTTCCGAAATCAAAGAATATAACTACTCTTACATAGTCCGCTGTAGGTGCGGCAGAGAAATCATAAACTAACGTCTCCCAAGCACCAGCAACAGTAGAATTTAAATCTACCTCATGCGTTATACTTGCATCAGCATTCTCTAACTTAAGCTTCACCTGAGCACCAGCAATCGGTGACCATGTCTTAACGCTTATATTAGCATAAGCCGTTAAATCTAAAGCTGTATCTACTTCATAGAATGAACCTGCCCAAACCTCAGAACCAGAGGTCTTAGTTAATCTTGCAACATTGGTAGTTGTATTTGCGCCTGTAGCATCTGGATTGGCAATAACTTCTACATCTGCTATATTACCAAAAACTGTAAATGTCGGCACATCACCTTCAAAATCTTGAAATTCTAACGAGGAAGCACCGTTCTCATTTACAAGTTCTATCTCATCATAGTAATACACTGAGTCATCACCTGCATTCCCAAAGTCAAAGAAAATTACGATTCTCGTGTAGTCAGCAATTGGTGCTGTACTAAAGTCATATAATAAGTCTTCCCACTGATTTGCTACTGTTGTATTTAAATCAATTTCTGTAGTAATACTTGCGTCAGCATTCTCTAACTTAAGTTTTACCTGTGCCCCAATTACTGGAGACCAAGTTTTAACATTTATTTTACCATAAGCTGCCAAATCAAAAGGTGCAGGTGTTTCAAAAAACGACCCTGCCCAAACCTCAGAACCTGCAGATTTTGTCAATTTCGCAACCGTATTAGTTGTATTGACCCCTGTTTGATCAGGGTTAGCAATAACTTCTATATCTGCAATGTTACCAAATGTTGTAAACGTAGGTTGGGCACCTTCAAAATCTTGAAGCATTTCTGTTGTTGTTACACCAGCAAACGCTTGCGTTATATCATCAATATAAAAGGTCCAATCTGCACTTCCATCACCGACTGTTCCAAAATCAAAGAATAAAACAATTTTCTGAAATTCTTGAGTTGTATCAATATCAGAAAAATCTACTGACACCTCTTCCCAAGCACTGTTACCTGATAAGGTTACTGTCTTTTCAATAAAAATTCCGGCATCAGAAATATTTTCAAGTTTCATCAACATTGTACCACTTGGCCTTGGAGACCAAACATTTAATGTTATAAGCTTTTGGACAGAGAAATCAATAGGTTCAGACACCTCAATAACATTACCTGCCCAAACTTGAGGACCGTCTTTCACTATTCTTGCCACAGTAGCCGATGGATTACCGCCAGTATCAGGATTAGCAATAATAGCACCAGATGCACCGCCAAAACCAACAAAGGTTGTTGAGTCAAAAGCTTCAAAATCAATTGGTAATTCTGTTGGAGCAGAGACTGTAATAGTCTGCAACCCTTCGAGAGTTTCGATACCACCACTTAATGCTTCCACTTTTATAGTGTAATCCCCAACCAACGGATATATATTACTTACCGTTTCACCTAAAGCCATTGGAGTTGGTAACTCATCTGGATCGGATGTGTCAAAATATACTAAAAATGATGCTGCATAATCTGCAGTTGCTGATACATTTAATTTAAAAACATTAGATGCATCTATATCTGCAGTAATAGCTAAATTCTCTGGTGTTCTAAAAGAGACCATTAACTGTTGATCTGCTTGAGTCATTAGACCATTAATACTTGTCGCAGTAACGCTTACTGTATAAGTTCCCTCAGCATAAACATTATCTACACTTTGACCAACTTCTAAATCTACTGACTGATTAGAACCATCACCAAAAAACACTTCAAATTGTGTCGCACCAACTGCGTTAGGCGTAATAGTCACTAAACCTGAATTATCTTGGACTATACTAAATTGCATAGCCAATTCACTTGGGGCATCTACGTTATCTAAAAACTGAGTACTACGTTCGTCTTCTTCGCAACCTAAAAAAGCTATAAGAAAAAAACTTGCTATAATTAATTTTATATTTTTCATTTCTATGTTTTTTTAATATCCTGGATTTTGTGCCCATTGGTTTCCTGCTAGTTGTATCTCTATTAAAGGAATAGGGAATAACTCATGCTTACCTGATTGAAAACCATCTATTTCTGAAGCAGCTCTTCCGGTTCTAACTAAATCGAAAAAATGATGACCCTCTCCTACTAGTTCAACGCGTCTTTCATGATATATAGCATCAGTTAATGCTGCACCTGTAGCTGACACATTGTTAGCTGTGTTACCAAAAGCACGCTCTCTAACTCTATTTAAGTACATTTCTGCTCGTGTATCACTTACACCACCTCTATTTAAAGCTTCCGCTGCCATAAGTAAGACATCTGCAAAACGTATGGCTCTGTAATTATTTGGATTTGTAAGGTTAGCGTCTCCTGTATTTAAATCTCCTTGTCTAGAAATATACTTTCTATTAAAATAGCCCGTGTGCTCGTTTCCTGTACCAAAAGTAGCACCTGTATCTGCAGCCCAAGCTTCGATATCTAAAATAGCCGTTTGAAATCTGTTGTCTCCGTCTTCAAATTCATCTACGACTTCTTGAGTCGGAACATTGAAACTAAATCCAGATTCAAATAATGGTCCATTATAATTTCTAATACCGTTAAAACCTACCGCTACATTTCCTTCGCTACATTGTAAACAACCAAAACCTGCTCCTTCTAAATCTGTGTATTGCACTTCGAATACTGACTCTATATTATTTTCATTATCATTTTCGAACATGGTGCTGTAATCTACTAATAAATCATGCGGTCCGTTATCTATTAGATTTTCAAGAACTACTCCTGCTTCAGTAAATTTATCTTGATATAAGTAAACTTTACCTAATAACGCTTCTGCAGCACCTTTTGTAACTCTACCATTTTGAGATTGTGTATAGGGTAAATTATCAGCAGCATACATTAAATCTTGTTCCATGAGTGCGTAGATTTCTGCTTTCGGTGTTCTACCAATTGAAAACTGATCGCCGAACTGTAATCTTCGGTCTACTGCGAAAGGGACATCTCCAAACCACTTTACAAGTTCAAAATTATAATACGCTCGTAAAAACCTTGTTTGTGCTATAACAGCTTCTTTGCCTGGGAAATCTGTTTTATTTTGAAACTCCATTATGTAATTAGCACGATTTACACCTGCATACATCCATTGCCAAATATTTCTGACTTGCTCGTTAATCGTTGTATGTATCATATCATCAACTTCTTGAATTCCAGGGACGTCGTTTGCATTCTCACCTCCTGCTAAAGTATTATCTGATGCTATTTCTCCTAACATTACATTAAGGTAGCTAGACTGTAATAAATCATAAGCTGCAATTAAAGCCTGTTGATAATCTGATTCTGAATTAAAGTAGTCTTCAGAGTTCTCGTTGTTTGACTGAACATCTATAAAATCGTCACTGCACGAAGCCATGACAATCAATGCTATAAAAATATATTTGATTTTGAAATTTTTCATGTTCTAATTAAAATTTTAAATTCATTCCTACTAAATATGTTCTTGGATTAGGATAAAATCCATAATCTATTCCTCCACCAATCGGATCTCCTGTTGATGCGGTTGGGTCATAACCACTATATTTTGTGAGGGTAACTAAGTTACTCGCAGATACATAAAATCTTAATTGCTTAAGACCCCATTTCTCAGACATTTCTGGAGATAGCGTATAACCTAATTGCACATTTTGCAATCTTATAAAAGAGCCATCTTCTACAAAAAAGTCTGAAAATAAATTGTTGTTAGTAGCCCCTGTTGTAACTCTTGGAAACGTATTACTTGTTCCTTCACCTGTCCACCTATTTAAAAATTGAACAGTACGGTTGGTAAATGGTAAATTTCTCTCATAGTTTCTAACAATCTCATTACCGACAGATGCAAATGCATAAGCACCAAAGTCAAAGTTTTTATAATCTAAAGTTAGATTAATACCCATTGTTGCATCGGGAATTGGGTCACCTATATTAGTTCTGTCATTATCATCAATAACACCATCGCCATTAATATCTACAAAAATTAAATCACCTGGCTGTGTATTACTATTTAGTATTGGTGAGTTATCTATTTGTGCTTGATTTTGGAATATTCCATTAGTTCTAAATCCTCTAAAATAACCTATTGGGTTACCAGCCTCCATTCTTGCTGGTGCATCTTGCCCAATACCAAAAGCACCACCGGGAACAAAATCTCCAGAGCCACTTACAGAAATCACATTATTATTTAAGGTTGCCACATTATATTTTAGACTGAATCTAAAATCATCACTAAATTGTTCAGTAAAACCAATAGCAAACTCAAATCCTTGATTTTCTACTATACCAGCATTAATTATTGGCGGTCTTGCGGCTGGCGCACTTGCACCTAAAATACCTGACACAGGAGGCTCTACTAATAAGTCTTCTGTTCGCTTTTTATAATAATCGATAGTTACATCGAGTTTGTTCTTCCAAAAACGCATGTCTATACCAATATCTAGTGTTTTTTGTTTTTCCCATCTAATTTCAGGGTTTGCTAATGCACCTACTGCTGTACCAAAAACCAAATCATCATTAAAAGCATAAACACCTTCACCGTCTAAAACAGAAGTGTACCTAAAAGGTGCAATTCTATCGTTTCCGACAATACCATAAGATGCTCTTACTTTTAAGAAATCGATAAAATTATTGTCCTCTAAAAAGCTTTCGTCTGATGCTATCCAACCAGCAGATGCTGAAGGAAAGTATCCAAATCTATTATCTGGAGCAAAATTACTTGATCCGTCTCGTCTTAAAACCGCTGATAATAAATATTTGCCTTTGTAATTGTATTGTATTCTTGTAAAATATGATAAAAGTCTAGCGTCGAAACGCGTATCAATATTTTGAAACACATTTTGCAAATCACTCGCATTTTCTATATTCGCGTTAGAAATGCTATTATCTGGAATATCAAATCCTACAAATCCTGTTTGACTTCCGGAAGTTTTAAATACAGATGTACCTAATAGTACTTTTAAATTGTGCGTATCGTCAAAACTATTCTCATAGGTTATAAATGCATCGAACGTATAATCTCTAAAATATTGATTGCCATCAAACACCTGACTTCTTTCGTTATCAAAAACCTTGTCTACTGTCCCTTGTATTCCATAATCTACTATTGGAGAAAATGATCTGTTTTCGACTTGAGAGTAATTGAATTGATAACTTGCTTGCGCTTTAAAATGATCTAGAAAATCGTATGAAAGATTAATATTTCCGTTTAATTTATCTACCAACGAACTATTGAAGGTGTTATCAATTTGTTTAATTGGGTTTACAACCTCAAATCCAAGATTAGTTGCTGCATCTCCTGGTCTTAAGTCTGGAGCCATATTTATTGCATTAAACAATACAGACCCAATACCTGTTTCAGGCAATGTTCTTCTTACGGTATGCGTCCAAGTAATGCCTGTACTTACTTTAAAATTTTCTAGAAACTCTAAACTATAGCTTCCTCTTTTGGTAAGTCTGTTGAATTTTGCCCTATCACCACCAACAATACCGTCTTGTGTCAAAAAAGAACTACCATAAGCATACGTCGATTTTTCTCCACCACCTTTTAATGTTATTGCATTATTAAAAATTGGTGCATTTTCAAATACTTGTCCTTGCCAATCGGTACCCTGACCTAAACCAGCTGCATTAGGGTATACCAAAGGTTGACCATTTGCAACCGAAGCCTCATTTAATAAAAGCGCATATTCTGTAGCATTTAGCAATGGTAATTTTCTTGTTGTTTCTTGCACACCACCATAAACATTGTACTCTATTGTTAAAGGCATACTTTTTCTACCCGACTTAGTGGTGATAAGAATTACACCATTTGCTGCTCTAACACCGTAAATACCGGCTGTAGCATCTTTTAAGATATTAATAGTCTCAATGTCATTTGGGTTAATCACACTAAGATCCTCTACAATAGTACCATCTACAAGTATTAGCGGTCTAGAATCACCATTGGTTGAAATTCCCCTAATAGTAATAGTTGAAGCTGCACCAGGAGAACCACCATTAGATACAATATTAACACCTGCAACTTGGCCCTGAAGGGCTTGCTCTATACGTGTTGGTTTTAATTTTTCTATAGTTTCACTTGACACTACCGAAACAGCACCCGTTACTTCTTTTTTCTTCTGTGTACCATACCCAATAACTACCACCTCATTGAGCGACTCTGCGTCATCTTGTAATGAAATACTTAAAGGTTGATTATTAATTATTGTTATTTCTTGAGTTTGAAAACCCAAATAAGAAATAACAACTATAGAATTTAAAGGCACATCTTTTAGAGTGAACTTACCATCAAAATCTGTAGAAGTTCCTTTCGCAGTGTTCTTTAGAATAATATTCACACCGGGTAAAGGTTGCCCAGATGAAGCTTCAGTGACTGTGCCTATCACATCGACATTCTGCCCATTAATTGTCATTGCGAAAATGAAAAGAAAGAGCGTAAAAAGTTTTAATTTCATAATTAGTTGATTAGATAATGCAACTTAGAGAATTAAGACTGATGGAAACCTATAAGTGAACCATACAAAAAATATACAACATAAATATTCACAACTAAATCTATAAAAAAATCAATAAAAGGCCTTTTAATCTGTGGATTCCTATCTATTTAACAACTTATTAACAAAAATTAACATTTATATGATAATCTTATCTTGTATGGTTAATGTATAGTTTTAAGAGGTGTTTATAGTTCAATAATGTAATTAGATAAGCTCTGATCATGATCTAATTCCATCTTTTTACGCAAACGATATCGTTTAACCTCTACACTTTTGTGTGAAATATTAAGTAATGGAGCTATTTCTTTTGAAGATAAGTTAAGCCTTAAGTACGCACATAACCTTAAGTCATTTGGTGTAATAGTAGGATGCAGTGTTTTAACCCTTTTCATAAAATCTTTATCCACATTATTAAAAGCTTCTTCAAATAATTTCCAATCACTGGTATTATTAATACTTGAATCTATTAATTTAACTACACTTTTTATTTCAATCAAAGACTTACTCTTAGACAACTCTTCTTTAATATTATTAAGAAGTTCATTACGTTTTACGAGATTCATGGTTGCCATACCTAACTCTCTATTTTTATTATCTATATCTAAGGTTAGGTTTTTATTCTTAAACAGTATTAATTGCCTTTGACTTTCTAACTGCTCTAGTTCTAATTCTCTTTCTTTTTTATCAATAAGCTTTTGCTTTTGCTTTTTATAAAATCTATTATTAAAATAGTGCAATAAAAATATAAATACCAACGACGACAAAATATAAACACTAATTGCCAACGGCTTCAAATACCATGGCTTTTCTATGGTAAAGTTATATGACAAAACATTAATAGAGGCAACACCACCCGTCATAGCTTTTGCTTCAAACTTATAATCACCATGAGGGAGATTTTCAAAATAAACTTCTGAAGTGGACAACCATTTACTCCAATCATCGTATATACCAAGTAACCTGTATTGATAGACAGATGCTGATAATTTATTATAATTAGGTACACTATATTTAAATTGAATACTACTCTTATTATTTGAAAGACTTATTGTTTGATTTAAATCTATTGGTATGAACTTATTATTACGAGAATTATAAGAAATATTATTTAAATATATTGCCTGAGGTGTTTTATCTAGTTTATTTAAATCTATAACAAGATACCCTTCTGTTGTTCCTATTAGATAATTGTCCTCGCTAATATGTAGGATATTCTCAAAGCCTAACTTATTTTTTCGGATTTCACTTGGAATAGAAATCACATTTACTTCAGGCTCGTTAGACAACTTACCTGGTTGAACGTAAATGATTTCATTTTTTGTAAAACCCCATAATTTTTTACTTTCAAAATCATTAATCAGTTTACCAGAAACATAACTATTGTTACTAAATAAAGAACTAAGAAGCGTATCCTTCTTGAAGGTGTTGTTCTCACTATCATAATAGAAACACCCTTCTTTGTAAGAATATAAAATTGAATTATTGTATGAGAGAATACTAGATTTAATACCCTCCTTAACTGATACTTTTTTATAGGATTTTACATTTTTATATCCATCATCAATATTAATTTTATAAACCCCCTTATACTCATGGCTTACTAAAACCTCATTTACATCTGAAAACTCCAAATATCTAGATGAGATATCAAAACCATCTAATTTATTTCTGTAGCACCAAATATTATCAACTTTTTCTAAAATATTTAACCCCTTGTAATTACCTTGAATAAGTAGATCTGGTCTATTAGATATTTCTTTAATAGTCCAAGTACCTAACTCATCAGAGATTTTGGATGCCTTATTGTTGTTTATAACAAAGGTTCCTTCATCATGACCACAAAACAATGCTCCATGTAAAAGCTCTAAACTCCAAACCTGACCTTCAGTACCATCAATAAAGTTAAAGCCAGAATCATCTTCTATTTTTTTATAAAATAAGCCTTGATTTGTGCCTAAGTACAAAAATCCATTTGTCTTAGCAGACGCATAAACAGTACCTAGAACACCTTGCTTATCCTTATATACTTTATAGGGTGAATTATAATTTAATACATTAATTCCGTTATCTAATCCTAACCAAACATTACCATTACTATCTTCTTTAATAGACAAAACAGTGTTATTACTTAAGCCGTAAGCCTGGTTTATAGTTGACAGGATATTACCGTCAGCATCTAAATGCAGTATTCCATTAGAAATAGAGCCTAAAATAAAACTACCATCGTTTAATCTAACACTACTATAAATAGTTAATTGTGATAAAGTCTCATTAGCTGTTATATCCCATTTGATTATTTCATTATTTTCAAATTTTAAAAAGCCAAGTTCTTTTGTCTGAAATAACAAGCCGTTGTTTATCTCATAAATGTTTACAACTTCACCATTAAGAATTCTTTCTGAATCTACTAACAAAACATCAACACCGTTTTCAATTTTAAAAACACCTTCATTATTTTTTTGAAAATAAATGGAGCCGTTTGCACTAAACATTTTATTAATCCTAGTTTGGGAATCAATAATTTTAAAACTATCTTGAGATATATCATAGATATAAATACGCTCTAATGACTGAAAAAGAATATATCCTTCAATATCTAGTATTCCCCAAATTTCCTCATCCTCATTTATCTCAAAATCGCGATTATTAGAGAGAGACGTATAAAAAAGGTTTCCAAATTCATTTTTTGTCCAATACCCAAAATCCCTATATCCACCTGTATATATATAATTATTAACAACTCTAACAGATCTAAATATATCTTCATTCGGTGATGGGTATAATGCCCATGTAGCACCGTTATATTCAAGCAACCCTTTATTATTTGCCACATAAATAAATCCATTTCTAGATTGAGAAATAGCCCAATTTTGATCCTCCGCACTATAATCTTGTGTGGTAAACACTTGTATTGGTGGTAAATCTTGAGCATCACCAACAAACACAACAAACAATAATAAATAAAAAATAATTTTACGAACTATACTCACCTTACAACTATACCTTAATTAATATATCTAATAACTTCGTAATATTGAAGAAGTAAAAACATGTCAAGGCACTAATATAAGTAATTAATAGAACTTTAAAGACTACTGTAGCGTTGATATAAAATTTCTGTATGGTATTAAACAATACAATAAATCTATCACATAAACAAAACATCTTCTTATCTGTGCAACTTTACACTAGATAGATAAAAAATAACTTACATCTTTCTAATCAACTTTTTGAATAATTATTACGCAGTTAATTCCTTTAAGAATGTTAGTAGTTAAGAGGATTTAAGTAGGGTGGTTTATTATTATGTTAAGTGAAGACCTATTTACTATTATAGACTATTTTTATTGCTATAATACTCTTTGTTTTACTTAAGTAATTGAAAGAGTCTAGAAAAAAAACCTAGAATTGACTCCGTTGAGTCCATCTCAACATATTGAGACAAATCAACCCTAAGTAATGGACTGCTTTTTTGGTTTAAAAACTAGTAGAAAGTGAGCATTTAGTATTTTTTTTAAACCAAAAAAGTCGAAACTTTCGTTTCGACTTTTTATCTGTACTGAAGACGGGACTTGAACCCGTACGTCCTAATGGACATTGGATTTTAAGTCCAACGTGTCTACCAATTCCACCACTTCAGCATCTTGATTACAGCTGTAATCAACTTGGTATATTTTAATGAATAGAGCGAAAGACGGGATTTGAACCCGCGACCCCCACCTTGGCAAGGTGATGCTCTACCCCTGAGCTACTTTCGCAGTTTTTAAAGAACTATTTCGCTTTTAAAGCGATGGCAAATTTAAAACATTTATCAGAAAAGCAAAGCCTTTTTTCCAAATAAATAAAAAAACTTTTAAGCTTGCTTTTTATTAATCAACATTCTCTTAATTTCATTGAGTTTCATCAAGGCCTCAACTGGTGTTAATGTATCAATATCTGTATTTAAAATTTCATCTTTTATTTCTATCAACAAAGGGTCATCTAGGTTAAAGAAACTCAACTGTAAATCGTCTTTCAACGTTTTTACTTTATCCGTTAGCTCTTCGCTTGAATGTGATTTCTCTAATTTAGATAATATCTTATTAGCCCTTCTTATGACTTGCTGAGGCATTCCTGCCATTTTAGCAACGTGAATTCCAAAACTATGTTCACTACCACCTTCAACTAACTTTCGCACAAAAAGCACATTATCTTTGAGTTCTTTTACAGCAACGTTAAAATTCTTAATACGACTAAAAGTTTCAGTCATTTCATTTAACTCATGATAATGCGTTGCAAATAAGGTCTTAGGTTTAGCAGGATGCTCGTGAAGGTATTCACTAATTGCCCAAGCAATAGAAATACCGTCATAGGTGCTAGTTCCTCTCCCTATTTCATCTAACAGCACTAGGCTTCGGTCTGAAATATTGTTTAGAATAGAAGCCGTTTCATTCATCTCTACCATAAATGTAGATTCTCCCATAGAGATATTATCACTTGCACCAACTCTAGTGAAAATTTTGTCTACCAATCCAATCCTCGCCTCTCTAGCTGGTACAAAACTACCAATCTGTGCTAAGAGTACAATTAATGCAGTTTGCCTTAAAATAGCCGACTTACCAGACATGTTTGGCCCAGTAATCATTATAATTTGCTGAGAATCTCTATCTAAATAAAGATTATTAGCAATGTATGGCTCTCCTATTGGCAATTGTTTTTCGATTACAGGATGGCGACCATCTTTAATTTCTAAATCAAAACTATCATCAATTTGAGGATAACTGTATTTATTTGCTTTTGCTAAACTCGCAAATCCGCATAAACAATCGAGTTGACCAATAAGTTGTGCATTTTGTTGCACTGGAATAATAAACTGATGCATCCATTGCACCAATTCAGCAAATAATTTTTGCTCAATAGCAGAAATACGTTCCTCTGCACCTAAAATTTTGGCTTCATATTCTTTAAGCTCTTCTGTAATATAACGTTCTGCATTAACTAGGGTTTGCTTACGTATCCATTGTTCCGGAACTTTATCTTTATGTAAATTTCTTACTTCGATATAATATCCAAAAACGTTGTTAGACGCAATTTTTAAAGACGTGATTCCTGTGCGCTCACTTTCGCGCTTTAGCATATTATCTAAGTAGGTCTTACCAGATTGAGACAAACCCCTTAACTCATCTAATTCTTCTGAAAATCCGTCAGCAATAGAATTACCTTTTAAAACATTTACAGGCGCTTCTTCGTTTAGTGTTTCCTTTATTTTTTCGCGAAGCAAATCACAACGGTGCAAATTATCACCTAAGATTTTTAAAGCTTCGTTGTCACAAGTTTCTGCAATAGACTTAATTGGCACAATAGCTTCTAAAGAATTTTTAAGTTGAATCACTTCTCGCGGACTCACTTTAACTGTTGCAATTTTTGAAATTAAGCGTTCAATATCACCAATATGCTTTATTTGCCCTTGTGTTTTCTGAAGAACGGCCTCTTTCTCTAAAAGATACTTTACAACCTCGTGTCGTTGCTTTATTTTTTCGGCGTTCTTAAGTGGCAAAGCCAACCAACGTTTCAACATTCGTCCACCCATTGCTGAAATAGTCTTATCTATAACATTAATTAGTGTGACTGCATTTACATTTGTTGAGTTGTAAAGCTCTAGATTTCTAATGGTGAATTTATCCATCCACACATAATCATCCGTTGCAATTCTAGAAATCGTTGCAATATGCTCTAATTTATTGTGACGTGTTTCACTTAAATAATGTAATACAACACCAGAGGCTATTATACCTTCATATAGATCCTCGATACCAAACCCTTTTAATGTTTTAGTATTAAAATGTTTGGTTAAGGTTTCATTTGCATAATCGGCTTGAAAAACCCAATCCTCTAAATAAAATGTATGAAAGTCATTACCGAAGGTTTCAGAAAATAACTTTCTATTTTGTTTAGAAATTAAAACCTCACTCGGGCTAAAATTCTGAAGCAACTTATCAATATACTCAGCATTACCTTGAGATGTTAAAAATTCACCTGTAGAAATGTCTAAAAATGATACACCAATCTTCTTTTTTTCAAAATAAACAGCCGCTAAAAAGTTGTTAGATTTAGAATGTAAAATATCATCATTGAAAGCCACACCTGGTGTTACTAATTCGGTTACACCACGTTTTACAATAGTTTTAGTTTGTTTAGGATCTTCTAATTGGTCACATATAGCAACCCGCTCACCAGCCCTTACCAATTTTGGTAAATAAGTATTTAACGAATGGTGCGGAAAACCAGCTAATTCTATCTCGCTCTCACTACCAGCACCACGCTTTGTTAAGATAATATCTAAAATTTTAGACGCTTTTATAGCATCGCTACCAAAGGTCTCGTAGAAATCACCAACTCTAAATAATAACAACGCATCAGGATATTTCACCTTTATAGCATTATACTGCTTCATCAACGGAGTTTCTTTTTTTACTTTTTTAGCCAATGGTAGTCTAAGTTTTAAATTCTATTTTTGTGAAAAATGTAAGTGTGCTAATTTAGCTAAATACCCTTGTTCTATAAAAGGAAAGCAAAAGAAGTTATCTACAAAAATGCCAAGATTTCAACATGCGAAAACTAAAAAATGAAGAATTAGACCGATTAGATATTTCTGAATTTAAAACGGCTAAAAAAACTCCTATCATTATTATTCTAGATAATATTAGAAGTTTAAATAATATAGGCTCTGTCTTTAGAACGAGTGATGCCTTTTTAATTGAAAAGATTTACCTCTGTGGTATTACAGCGCAACCACCTCATAATGATATTAGAAAAACTGCATTAGGAAGTACAGAAACGGTAGATTGGGAATACACAGAAAACACTATTGATTTAGTTGAAAAACTGAAAGCTGAAAACATAAAAATTATCAGCATTGAACAAGCCGAAAACGCAACGATGCTAAACGATTTTAAACCTCAACCCAACACTAAACATGCTTTTGTTTTTGGCAATGAAGTTAAAGGTGTCTCGCAGAATGTGGTCGATGCTAGTGATGTTGTGATTGAGATTCCGCAATATGGCACTAAACATTCATTGAATGTTTCTGTGAGTTGTGGCGTTGTGGTTTGGGATGTATTTAGCAAAATGAAGAACCCCGTCTAAATTTCTCAAAAGAGAATACTCTGAAATATAACCCATTCCGACTCCTCTTTTTGAAAACTGCTACTAGGACTGGAAACTATATATTAACCATAATTGATGACGAAAAGAACTAAGACACCTTGGCCAACAAAAGATGCTATGAATCAAGTTTACGAAATGAAACTTTGGGGTGGAAAAAAATTTGACTTTTATTCAGGTGAAGGCTCTCATGATTTAAAAATTGTCCAACCTTATTTAGACGCTGTAATTACATTTTTAGAATTTTACAACCGTTCACTAGCGGTTTGTGATTTAGGCTGCGGTGATTTTAATATTGGGAAACACCTAACGAAATACACACAAAATTATATTGCCATTGATATTGTTGAACATCTTATTGAAAGAAATAAAACGCTTTTTAAAGAAGACAACTTAGAGTTTCAGTGTTTGGATATTGTTGAAGACAAAATTCCCCAAACAGATTGTATAATATTAAGGCAAGTACTACAACATTTATCTAATACTGAAATACAAAAGATTACCAAAAAACTAAGCGCATATAAATATGTAATTCTTACTGAACATATTCCTAAAGGAAATTTCTCACCAAACAAAGATATTATCTCAGGACAAGGCATTAGATTGAAACAAAACAGTGGTCTTAACCTATTAGAAGCGCCTTTTAATTTAGAAGTAAAAGGAGAAGATCATCTTTCAAGTTTTGTTCTAGAAAACAACAAAGGGGTTATAAAAACGGTACTTTATAGTTTATAAAAGGAGTTTAGTTCTGAAACAATTTAAAGTGACAAGTCCGAATGGGAATCGATAAGCCCATAGCCCAAACTGAATACTAAGAATTCACTTCACCTAACAACCACAAATAATCGGCACGACTCTTTACAAAATCCCGTTCCGAAATATCAATAATCTTTACATTCATTTCAGGCTGACTTTTTAAAAATTCGAGATAACCTGTATTTATTTTTTCTAAGTATTCGTCCTTTATATCCTTTTCGTAATTACGACCACGCTTTTTAATATTAGCCTGCAAACGTTCCGTGTTTTGGTATAAGTAAATATATAAATCTGGCTTAGCAATATCCTTGTAAACCTGATTAAACAATTTACGATACAACCTAAACTCATCTTCTGGCAAAGTCACTTTCGAAAAAATGAGTGATTTATTAACATCGTAATCACTTATCATAAAATCTTTAAATAAATCTAGCTGTGACAAATCATCACTGATTTGCTGGTAACGATCTGCTAAAAAGGACATTTCTAGAGTAAAGGCATAACGCTCTGGCTCTTTGTAAAATTTGGGCAAAAATGGATTATCTGCAAAACGCTCTAAGATTAGCTTCGCATTAAAATCTTGAGCTATTTTATTAGCTAAACTGGTTTTACCAGCACCAATATTTCCTTCAATAGCAATGTAATTATAGTTACCAAAGGCGTAAGATTTATTTGGATTCTTTAACCAAATTTTAATAGGCTCTATAACCGATTCGTCTTTACATTCCACCAATAAATCATCGATTGATTTTTTTAGTACAGGATGCTCAACATCTTTTGCTATGTCTTTAAGTGGTTGCAAAACGAACTTGCGTTTTTGCATTTCGGGATGTGGAATAACTAAATGTTTCTCTTCAATAATAGCAGCTTCATAAAACAGAATATCTAAATCTATTTCGCGAGCTTCATAACCATTGCTTGTTTTTGTTGTTCTTCCTAATTTAAATTCAATCGCTTGAAGTTCTTTCAGTACTTTTTTAGGTTTCAAATCGGTTTCGACTTTTATACAAGCGTTGTAAAAATCATCACCTTTAAAACCTAAAGCTGGTGTAACATAAACTTTAGAAATCTTTTTAACTGCACCAATTTTAACGAAAATAGCATCAACAGCAGACTGCAAATACTGCAGTTTATTGCCTTTGTTAGTTCCTAATGCTATGTAAATAGTTTTGGTTGGTGTCATAGAATTAGCAAAATAACTAAAACAAATTTTATTACTTTATCTTTACATCAACTATTTATTGACAATTTTTAATGCCTTTAAAAGACAAACTTTTAGCACAACGTATTTACTTCCTTTTGGGTGCGCTTTTCATAACATCGCTTGTCGTTTCTAACTTAATATTTCAAAAGTTTTTCTATTGGTATCCAATTGATACTAAAATATTTGGGTCTAATCTCTTCGAGATTTCAGTTGGTATTTTACCTTATCCTATCACCTTTTTAATTACCGATTTAATCAGCGAAATTTATGGTAAAAAGCGCGCCAACGACATGGTAATTGCTGGTATTTTTGCTTCAATTTTTTCTGTAGGTATAGTTTTGATTGCAGATTATGTTCCCGCTTTAGATAATTCACCAATAAACGATTCTACTTTCACTAATGTCTTTAGTAAAACTATTGTAGCTGTTGGCTCTAGTATGTTTGCTTATTTATTTGCTCAATTTATAGATATTAAAATTTATCACTTTTGGAAAAATCTCACGAAAGGCAAACATTTGTGGTTGCGTAATAATTTTTCAACGTGGATATCACAATTTATAGACACTCTATCTATTATCACTTTATTGTGTTATTTCGACGTTTTACCTTGGTCTAGCTTTAAAGGTTTATTAATCAGCGGATTTTTCTTTAAAGTTTTAGTAGCTGCATTAGATACACCGTTTTTATATTTGGGTGTTTATTTATTCCGAAAAAGATTCAATCTAAAAGTGAACGAGGAAATTAATCTTCTTTAATTGAATTTGTTCTCGATACAAAATTGCGAAAACAATTTTACTCCAACTGACGTAGCTTATTAATAATAGCCTCACTTTGAGTAATTCTAAAGAATGAGAAATCGTATCGATAAGCTTTTGGCAGTATTAAATCATTAAAATCTTACTAAAGTTTCTTAAAATCACAACTATTCTACTGAACTTTGCGTATAATATATATAGAAGCTATTCTAAAATCACAAAACACCCTATGAAGAAAATTTTCAAAATTATTGGAATCATCTTATTACTTTTCATCGCCATACTTATTACTATTCCATTTGTTTTAGAATCTAAAATAGATGCTATCGTTCAGAATTATGCAGATGAAAACCTAGATGCAGATTTAAGTTTTGACGATATTCGTTTGAGTCTAATCAGTAGTTTCCCAAAAGCTGAAGTGAGTGTAGAGAATCTAAAAATTATAAATCGTGCACCATTTAAAGACGAAACATTTGCCACAGCAAAATCGTTGTCTTTTGAAATGCCTTTGATGCAATTATTTAAAGGCACAGAAGCACCACTTGTTATAAATGAAATTATTGCAGATGAACTTTTATTAACGCTTAAGACCAATAAAAATGGCTCTGTAAACTACGATATCACAAAAGAAGGTGAAGTATCTAATGAAGTAACAACTGACACAACTTCTGGTAGCTTTAGCTTTGATATTAAAAATTACGAACTTAACAATAGTGCTCTTACTTATATAGACGAAGGCACCAACACGTTATTTTATGCAACAGAAATTAACCATAACGGAAAAGGTGTTTTTTCTGGTGGACTCTCAGAATTAGACACAAAAACCGAAGCTAAAATTAGCATTTCTATAGACAGTACTGAATATTTAAGTAACAATATTATAAAACTAGACGCACTCATCGATTTAGATTTAGAGCAACAGAAATACACTTTTAAGGACAATAAAGGCTACATCAACGCATTGCCTTTAGAGTTTGAAGGTTTTGTGCAAATGGTTGAAAAAGGACAGCAAATAGACCTTACTTTTAAAAATCCTGAGTCTTCTTTTAAAGATTTACTTGCTGTGATACCAAAGGCCTATGCTAAGAATATAGAAAATGTAAATACAACAGGAAATTTTACGGTTAACGGAATTATTAAAGGTTTGGTGTCTGAGAAGACTATTCCGACGTTAGATATTAATATGCATTCAGACAACGCCTCTTTTAAATACCCAGATCTTCCTAAAAGCGTGACTAATATTATGATTGACGCTTCTGTAAAAAACACAACTGGTAATGTTGATGATACGTTTGTAGATATTAATAAGCTCAACTTTAAAATAGATGAAGATGTCTTTAAGTCTGAAGCACATATAAAAAACCTTACTGGTAATATGCTAGTAAACGGGAATTTAGACGGTGTTTTAAACTTAGCTAATATTTCAAAAGCGTATCCTGTTGAACTCAAAAATCAGCTCAACGGAATTCTAAAAGGGAAACTGAATACGACTTTTGATATGAATGCAATAGAAACAAACGCTTACCAACGTATTAAAAATAATGGAAGTGTTTCGCTAACTGGTTTTGTGTTTTCTTCTGATGACATCGTAAATCCAATTCAAATTAATAAAGCAGATTTAACCTTTAAACCAGGAACAGTTAGTTTGAATAGTTTTGATGCTTTAACAGGTAAAAGTGATTTTTCTGCTACAGGAACAATTAACAACTTACTTGGATTCTTATTAAGTGATAAAAACCTTCAAGGTGATTTTAATGTTAACTCAAATATGTTTGCGATTTCAGATTTTATGGTAGAAGATGAAACCGCTTCAAAAACTTCGAACAAAACAACACCTGATAAGGAATCACTTAAAATTCCAGCTTTTTTAGATTGTACAATCACTGCAAATGCTATGACTGTTATCTACGATAATTTAAATTTAAAGAATGTAAAAGGCCAGCTACGCATTAAAGATCAGAATGCAAATTTAAGTAACATGACAATCGATTTATTTAATGGTCAATTAGGCATTTCTGGAAACGTATCTACAAAAAGCGCTAAACCAACTTTTGATATGAAGTTAGCAATGCAACAGTTTGACATTTCACAATCGTTTAAAGAATTAGAAATGTTGAAGTTTTTAGCTCCTATTGCGAAAGTAATACAAGGGAAACTTAACTCTACAATAGACGTAAGTGGTTTCTTGGATTCAAACTTCTCGCCAGATTTAAATACAATTTCAGGAGATGCAATTGCAGAAATACTAACTTCAGAAATAAATACAGCGCAAAGCCCACTGCTTTCTGGCTTAGTTGGTAAATTAAATTTTATAGATTTTAAACAACTCGAAAAAGACATTAAAACCAAACTGAGTTTTGATAACGGCCAAGTATCTGTAAAGCCATTCACTATAAACTATAAAGATATTCCTATTGAAGTGTCAGGAACTCACAGTTTCTCTAACACCATGAATTATAGTGCTGTATTACAGGTACCTGCAAAATATTTAGGTAGCGAAGTCAACCAATTAGTTGGTGAAATTAATGACAACGAGGTTAATAAAATTACAGTACCTGTAACTACTAATATCGGAGGCACATTTACTAGTCCTAATATTACTACAGATTTAACTACTGGAGTAACTAATCTTACCCAACAATTAGTTGAGATACAGAAACAAAAATTAATTGGTCAAGGAAAAGATAAAATAAACGATTTATTGGGTGGTCTTTTAGGAGGAAACTCTAACGGTACAAAAACAGATTCTACAAACACTAAAACAGATAGTACTAAAACTAATTCTACAAGTAAAGCCAAAGACGAGGTTACAAATATTCTTGGTAGCCTTTTAGGAGGAAAGAAAAAAACCAAGAGCAAAAAAGAGCAAGATTCTACCAAAAACTAGGTATTTAAAACAAAAACGAGTTAATTTTAGTTAATAATCACCTTTTTGTTTGCTTTTCTAAATAATTACGTTATAATGTGGGTTCACTAAATTTAAAGAGGATATATGAGGCAATTAAAAATCACCAAGCAAGTTACTAATAGAGAAGATAAATCATTAGATAAATATCTTCAAGATATAAGTAAAATACCATTGATAACTGCTGACGAAGAAGTTGAATTAGCTCAACGTATAAGAAAGGGTGATCAAGTAGCTTTAGATAAATTAACAACGTCTAACTTAAGGTTTGTTGTTTCTGTTGCAAAGCAATATCAAAATCAGGGTTTAAAACTTCCTGATTTAATTAATGAAGGCAATGCAGGTCTAGTAAAAGCCGCAAAGCGTTTTGATGAAACCAGAGGTTTTAAATTTATATCTTACGCTGTTTGGTGGATTAGACAGGCTATTTTACAGGCTTTAGCCGAACAATCTCGTATTGTTAGGTTACCATTAAATAAGATTGGTACTATTAATAAAATTAATAAGGCGTATTCGCATTTAGAGCAGGTTAACCAAAGACCACCAAATGCAGATGAAATTGCTAGAGAACTAGACATTAGTGTTCGCGAGGTAAAGCAGTCTATGAAAAATTCTGGACGTCATTTATCAATGGATGCACCATTAAAAGATGGAGAGACATTTAGTTTGTACGATGTTGTAAGTGCTAGCGAATCACCTAGACCAGATAGAGACTTAATGAAAGCATCCTTAAATACTGAGGTAGAACGTGCTTTAGAAACGCTTACTCAAAAGGAAAGTGATGTTATTAGATTAAACTTTGGTATCGGAGACCAACCACCAATGACATTAGAAGAAATAGGTAGTATCTATGACTTAACACGCGAACGCGTGAGACAAATTAGGGAAAAAGGTATTAGACGATTACGCCATGCAAGTAAGAGTAAAATATTAAAAACCTATTTAGGTTAATTTAAAATAATTTAATTTTTTATTTTCAATAAGTTAGCATATATTTGCCGACTATTTGCAAGAATTTATATAATAAAAATATATCGATACATGATTAAAATCGAAATCAAAGAAGGAGAAAATATAGAACGTGCTCTTAAGCGTTACAAGCGTAAACACAGAAATGTGCAGATTATGCAAAACCTTAGAGAATCTCGTTATTTCACAAAACCTTCTGTTAAAAGAAGAAGAGAAATTCAGAAAGCTGAGTATATCCAAGGTTTAAGAGACGCTGAAAACGTATAGATTTACGTCTTAATATCCACAATATAATAGGGCAATAGAAATATTGCTCTTTTTTTGTTGGTAGTCGTTTTACGTCCTGAAATTTTCATTTTACGCACGCACCTCTAAGAATGCGCTGTACGGTTTTCATAAAAATGCTAAAAAGTCTTATCAGCGTATAATTATCTATTAGTAGCTTATAAACCGTTATCGATAAAATATTTGACCTGCAACCATAAGGCTAAATACTTAAAAGGTGAGGATTTCATAACTAAAACTTTATTTAATGAATTCTCATTAAATAAAAGCGGTATTAACGGAATGCTAACACCAATTAAAACTGCAATTCTACAACAAGTCCTTCATTAGATCGGATATTAAAAACAGTGTTATCTTCAAAAATCAGATACTGCCCTTTTACGCCTACTAGTTTACCTGAATATTCAATTTGCTTTTTAAGATTCAAACTATTTGGTTTTACAGGATACTGATTTACAGGGAAATGAATATGTGTTTCAGAATTATGTTCTATAAAATAAGCCCTAGCCTCATCTGGTATGTATTTCTTAAGATGCTGTCTCCATTCTAAAAGATTTTCGTCTTCAATATCATTCTTAAGCATTTTTCTCCAATTGGTTTTATCAGCGACATAAGCCTTTAAAGCTACCTCAGTTATACCTGCGAGGTAACGATTGGGCACCTCAACAATTTCAACAGCTTCATGCGCACCTTGATCTATCCAACGTGTTGGTACTTGGCTTTTACGAGTCACTCCTACCTTTACATTACTAGAATTTGCGAGGTAAACAATATGAGGTTGCAACTGTACCTTTTTCTCATAGTCTAAATCCCTATCCTCTTTATCTAAATGGGCAGTACTAAGCTCAGGTCGCATAATCCAATCACCTGCAAAAGGTTTATCAAAAAAGCAATTTTTACAAAAACCTTGTCTATAAATAGGCTTATCTAAGCCACAACTTAAACATTGATGACCAACCAGCTTAATATTAAAAGGTTTATTTAAAAGCTGATTAATATGAATGAAATCATTTTTAAAAACCAAATAATATTGAATAGGGTCTAAAAACTCGGTTTGCATTTTAGTTAGTACACCGGTATAAAGCATAAAAGAAATTTAGTATTTTTAGCACACAAGCTTCCTTATGGCAAACCACAAAGAACTTGTAAGCAAAAAAGATTTAAGTTTACAAACGATAATTAATTTATTAAATCTCGCTTAGCGAGTAAAGATAGCCAATCCATGCCAATCCCAATTGTAAATTCTATTGCTTCTTGGTTCTTAAAGAAACGAGTCCATCAAATTGAATTGTTTTTAAAATACCCTAATGAAGTTCAAAATGAGTTGCTTTTTACTCTTCTAAAAATTGCAAAGGATACAGAAACAGGAAAGAAATATGATTTTGCATCCATAAAAAGCTATAAAGATTTTAACGAGCGCTTACCTGTTGTTAATTATGAAACCATACAACCATCAATAGAACGCTCTAGAAATGGTGAGCAAAATATCTATTGGCCAACACCTATAAAATGGTTTGCAAAATCTAGTGGAACAACAAATGCAAAAAGTAAATTTATACCTGTAAGTACAGAATCTTTAGAAGATTGCCACTATGCGGCAAGCAAAGATCTATTATGTATGTACTTAAACAACAATGAAAATTCTCAATTATTTACTGGCAAAAGCCTAAGACTAGGTGGCAGTAAAGAATTGTATAAAGAAAACGGAACTGCATTTGGTGATTTAAGTGCGATTCTTATAGATAATATGCCGTTTTGGGCTGAATACAGTAGTACTCCAAGTAGTAAAGTTTCATTAATGAGTGAATGGGAAACCAAAATGCAAGCTATTGTAGATGAAACTATAAACGAAAATGTTACAAGCCTAGCAGGTGTGCCTTCATGGATGCTAGTTTTACTAAATAATGTCCTAGATTCAACAGGAAAAGATAGCCTATTTAATATTTGGCCTAACCTCGAAGTTTATTTTCATGGTGGAGTTAGTTTTAACCCTTACATAGATCAGTACCGTAATATATTACCTAAAAAGCAATTTAAATACTACGAAATCTACAATGCATCTGAAGGCTTTTTTGCTATCCAAGATCAAAATTATTCAGGTGATTTATTACTGATGTTAGATTATGGTATTTTCTATGAGTTTATACCAATGGATACCTATGGTAAAAGTGATCAAAAAGTAATCCCGTTGAGCGATGTAGAGCTTAATAAAAACTACGCAGTTATCATTACAACAAATGCAGGTCTTTGGCGCTATAAAATTGGAGATACAATACGTTTTGTAAGTATAAGTCCGCATAGAATAAAAGTTTCTGGTAGAACGAAACACCACATTAATGCATTTGGTGAAGAATTAATAATTGAAAATGCAGAAGATGCATTAAAAAAAGTATGTAAACGCACCTCAGCTGAAATAGTAGATTATACTGCTGCACCGATCTTTATGAGTGGCAAGGAAAAAGGAACTCACGAATGGATTATTGAATTCAAAACACCACCACGAGACATGCCTTATTTTGAGGAGCTTTTTGATAATGCACTAAAATCCTTGAATTCGGATTATGAAGCTAAACGTTTCAATAATATTACTCTTAATAAACCAAAAATTCATAGTGCCAGACCAAATTTATTTTATGATTGGTTAAAAGAAAATGACAAACTTGGCGGACAACATAAAGTACCTCGATTATCAAATTCTAGAGACTATATTGATGAGTTATTACGCCTAAACAAAAGCTAACAGACATATGTTAATCTATTGAATACGTTTTGTTTAACGTCTTCTATGTACTAAAAAATATCGTTAATCGTTAAAACATGTCATACACCTAACTAAAATACTCAGAAAGGTATAAAAGGTTATTTTAGCATTAATTAATCCTAATTTCCCACAATTATGAAGCCTACCCTTACTTTAGTATTGACTTTATTTACATTTTTTTTCTTCAGTACGGTTTCTACAGATCCCATAAATGATAAAAAGCCAAGCGACGCAAATGAGAGTGGTTATATTTTTGATGTTAACGTTTCAAAGATTAATTCTGATTACTCAGAAATACCAAGTGCAGTATTCAGAAATAAACTAGTACTTGTATCTTCTAAAAAAATTGGTGCTATTGGTAATGGCAGAGATAAAAATACTAAACTGCCTTACTATAACTTATTTTGTACAGACATCAATAAAGGTGCAGATTTAACCCAACCTCTATTATTTAGCCGAATACTTAACACAAAGGGAAATGAAGGCCAAGTCTCATTCTCACCAGATCAATTTACAATTTACTATACCAATAGTAAACGTAAAAACTCAACTAACTATCAATTATATAAAGCAAATTTAAAACCAAATTCTAACGGAAAATGGATAAATCAAAAACCATTAGATATAAGTAGTGAAGACTATTCTATAGAAAACCCACACGTATCTGGTGATGGTAATTTTTTATATTTTTCATCAAATATGGAAGGCGGTTTTGGAGGATTTGATATTTATAAAGCTTTTATAAGAAATGACGGCACTATAAGTGAGCCTATTAATCTAGGAAGAACTATTAACACTGAGGAAGACGAAAAATACCCACACACCTCTAAAAGCGGTAGTGAGTTATTCTTTTCATCTAAAGGACATGATAGCCAAGGTGGTTTTGATATTTTTATTTCCAACAATCACAGAAACCTTAATTATACACAACCAAGAAATTTAGGTGTAAAAATTAATTCAATTAGAGATGATATTGCATTTGTTCTTATTGATAAGAACAGAGGAGTATTTTCTTCTAATACTGGTAATTTAGGACAACGATTTAACATGTACCGATTTAACGCTAGAGCAATCTACCAAAACTTAGAAGGTATTGTAGTTAAAGAAGATGGCAAAGCAATACCTAATACTATGGTTATCTTGTATGATAGTAGTGGTAAGGAAGTTGAGCGTCAAATAACTGGAAGAGATGCAACATATAGTTTTAAAATCAGACCTTTTGAAGGGTATCACTTAAAAACTATAAAAGCAGGTTTTGAAGATGCTATGGTAGAATTTCAATCTAAAAATGTTGACACTGATGTTGCATTTAATGAGGTTTTAAAACTATCTAGTAAAGTAAAAATAGACAGAACAAAGAGCTAATTCACTTCATCGATAAAAAGAACAACGCCTATCTATACATCGATTTTTATTTAAGCTTTAACTAATAAACAAATAAAACCTACACTACATTAATTTTAGCATATATATTCGTGTTAAATAAATGTGCTATCAATTATTTAACCCTCGTAATTTAATATAAAAAATATTGCAAGCAATATTATATTAATAAATCCAACGCCAAACAAAAAACCACAATTTCAATATTAGAAATTGTGGTTTTTTTATGATATAGTTTTTGCTTTAAGAGACTGCCTTCAACTTCTTTAATGTAGATTTAGAAAGCCTATGCTCTGCATAGCTTTTAGTAATATTCAATTTTGTTTCACCAGAACCTGGTAATTCAAACATAGCCTCTGTTAATATTTCCTCACATAATGAACGCAACCCACGTGCGCCAAGCTTGTACTCAACAGCTTTTCCTACGATATATTCTAAAGCACCTTCAGTGATTGTAAAATCCACCTCATCCATAGAAAACAATTTCTTGTATTGTTTTATTATAGCATTTTTAGGCTCTGTTAAAATCGCTCTTAAGGTATTAGCATCTAAAGGGTCCATGTGTGTAAGCACAGGTAAACGACCAATGATTTCTGGTATTAAACCAAAGTCTTTTAAATCTTTCGGAATTATATATTGTAAAATATTGTCTTCATCTACATTGTTATCAGAATTAATAGAACTATAACCAATCGCTTGCATATTTAAGCGTTTAGTAATTACACGTTCTATACCATCAAAAGCTCCACCTGCAATAAATAATATGTTTTCAGTATTGACTTCTATAAATTTTTGATCAGGATGTTTACGACCACCTTTTGGTGGTACATTAACAACAGTTCCTTCTAAAAGTTTTAAAAGTGCTTGTTGTACACCTTCACCAGAAACATCTCTTGTTATAGATGGATTATCACTTTTACGTGCAATTTTATCAATCTCATCTATAAAAACAATACCACGTTCTGCTTTTTCTAAACTATAATCTGCCGCTTGTAACAAACGTGTTAAAATACTTTCTACATCTTCACCAACATAACCCGCTTCCGTTAATACAGTTGCATCAACTATAGCTAAAGGCACGTTTAACATTCTCGCGATAGTCTTTGCCATTAGTGTTTTACCGGTACCTGTTTGACCAACCATAATGATATTACTCTTTTGTATTTCAATATCATCATCAGTTGGTGGCTGCAATAAACGTTTATAGTGGTTATAAACCGCAACAGACATAACACGTTTTGTGTATTCTTGACCAATAATATATTCGTCTAAAAACGCCTTAATTTCTTTGGGCTTTCTTAGCATTAACTCAGCACTTAGTTCCGAATTGCCTGTTTGCTTAGACTCTTCTATTACAATACCATGCGCTTGCTCTATACAACGATCACATATATGTGCATCTAAACCAGCTATTAATAAACTAGTTTCTGGCTTTTTCCTTCCACAAAATGAACATTCTAATTCTTCTTTTGCCATAATTAAATTCTAATTCGGTTTTAATAGTCGTAATAATAAGGGATTACTTGCGTTTTAAAACTTCATCAATCATTCCGTAGTCTAAAGCTTCTTGTGAACGCATCCAATAATCTCTATCAGAATCTTTTTCTACTTGCTCAATTGATTTACCAGAATGATTAGCAATAACTGCATATAATTCCTCCTTTACTCTTATTGTTTCTTTTAAAGCAATTTCCATATCGCTTAACTGACCTTGTGTACCACTACTTACTTGGTGTATCATTACACGAGAATGTGTTAATGCAGATCGCTTTCCTTTTTCACCAGCACATAACAATACTGCTGCCATAGAAGCTGCAATACCTGTACAAATTGTAGCAACATCTGGCTTTACAAACTGCATAGTATCATAAATACCTAAACCAGCATATACTGATCCTCCTGGTGAATTGATATAAATTTGAATATCTTTTGAAGCATCTGTACTCTGTAAGAATAATAATTGTGCTTGAATAATATTTGCTACATGATCATTTACACCTGTACCTAAGAATATAATACGATCCATCATTAAACGAGAAAATACATCAAATACAGCTATATTCATTTGACGCTCCTCTATAATATTAGGTGTCATATTGCTTGGATACATGCTCTCTAAAATCTTACCGTAATAGTTACCATTTATACCTTGATCTTTTATCGCGAATTTTTCAAATTCCTTTCCGTAATCCATATGTTTTAATTTTTTTTTATTAAAAAAAAGCGTAAAACTTATTATGTTCTACGCTCAAAGATACTAATATTTTTAAAGACAGCTTAACTGTAGAATTCTTTTACAAAATCATCATACGTGATATCTTTTGTCTTAATATTTGCTTCTGTCTTATATAAATTTAATAAATTCTGACTCATTAGCTGCTCAGACAAACGCTTTACTTCTTCTTGATTAGACAATATACGTGCCGCTATGTCTTCTAATTCCTTTTCTGAAGGATTCATCTGACCAAACTGAGCCATTTGCCCTTTTATCATTTCCATAGAATGAGCTTTTAAATCCTCAAACTGAACTTGTAAGTTATGTTCTTGGATTAATTTACCTTCTATTAATTGGTAACGCATACTTTTTTCAGATTTTTCGTATTCTTCTTTAGCCTGCTCTTCTGACATTTCTTCTTCACCTGCCGTTTGCATCCATTTTTGCAAGAAACTAGATGGCAAATCAAATTTTGTGTTCTCTACTAAATATTCAGTCACATCATTCAATAATTTCTGATCACCTTGTTGGGCAAATTGCTTTTCAGAATCTTCCTTTATTTTCTCCTTAAATTCTGTAACTGAAGTTACTTTATCTTTTCCAAATAATTTATCAAATAAGTCTTGATCTAAATCTGCTAATTCTCTTCCGTTAACCTCGGTAACTTCAAAAGTTACTTCAATATTTAAACCATGAGCATCATCATGAGGTACTTTAAAGAAGGTCATTAAATCATGATCATCATTAAATAAACCTTTTGTTTTTAAAGAAACAACATCTCCTACTTTAGCACCTATAAATTTCTTAGGGTTTGATTTCCCTTTCAATTTATCTAAAGTAATCATCGTAGAATTATCAATTGCTTTTTCTTCGTTAAAGAACGTTCCTGTAATTTCAGAATCTTTAGCTACTTCAGATTGAGAAACAATTTTACCATATTGCTTCTGAATACTCTCAACTTGATTGTTGATCATTTTATCATCTGCAACTATATTATAATTTGTTATTGCTTTTTTACCTTTTAGTTTCACATCGAATTGTGGAGCTAAACCTAATTCAAACTCAAAAGAAAATGCATCAGCATCCCAATCTAAATCGTCTTGAGCTTTAGGTAATGGATTTCCTAAAACGTCTAACTTTTCTTCTACTAAATATTTACCTAGAGCATCTTGAAGTAATTTGTTTACCTCATCTACCAATACAGCTTTACCATATTGTTTTTTCACCATTCCCATTGGTACATGGCCTTTTCTAAAACCAGGAATATTAGCAGATTTACGGTAATCTATTAATATTTTTTCAACTTTATCACTGTAGTCTTCTTTAGCGATGTTTACTTTTACAACTGCATTTAATGCATCGATGTTTTCTCTTGTAATATTCATTCTTTTTGGAACTAAAATTGGGTTGCAAAAATACGCTATTTTTCACAACCCAACACTACTTTTAATTGTTTGATTCTAAGCTACTTTTTCTTATCTTTTAAGAACGATTGCAACAAAGATTGTAATAGAGACAATAGAACACTAAATAGAATTGCATTCCATATGCCATCTACGGCAAAACCATCTATAAGTTTGTCTGCCAAAAGTATAATTAAAGCATTAATAACTACTAAGAATAGACCTAGTGTTAAAATGGTTACTGGCAAGGTTAATATCACCAAAACCGGCTTTACCAACAAATTAAGAACAGATAGTACAACGGCTACTACAATTGCTCCCACGTAACCATCTACAGCAACTCCATTTAGCACGTTTGCCAAAACGAAGACCGCTAAAGCATTGATTAATATTCTTAATATTAAGTTCATTTCTTTTAGTTTTTGGATTTACTCAAGATACAAAATTAATTACAGCCATATAAAAATCTTTAGGATTCTCTGCGTGTAACCAATGACCTGCATTAGAAATAGTCTTTAGTTCTGAATTAGGAAAATGTCTATGTATAATTACCTCATCAGATTCCCCAATATATTCTGACTTACCACCACGTAAAAACAAGGTGTCTTTGATAAATGTTGCGTGTATTGGTAAAGCTTCACCAACTTCCGATACATTCTGTTTTAATGCTTCTAAATTGATACGCAACCCTAACTGTCCTTTTTCTACCCAATATAGATTTTTAAGAAGAAACATTCGGGTTCCGGTTTCTGTCACGTAATTACTCAAAGCAATATCTGCTTCACTTCTACTTTTTATTTTAGAAAAATTTAGACGACTTAAACCTTCTAAAATAGTATCATGATGCACAGGGTAGTAACGTGGCGAAATATCTGCCACCAAAAGTTTACTGACTAATTCTGGATACTTTGTTGCAAAAAGCATTGCTGTTTTTCCTCCCATAGAATGGCCTAACAAAACAATATCGATTAACTTATTAAGTTCGCAATAATGTTTTAAATCTTCAGCCAATAATTCGTAATCGAAATCATCTGAATGAAAACTACGTCCATGATTTCTTTGATCTACTAAATGCATTTCAAAATTAGATTCAGCAAATTCCTTTGCCAACGTTTTCCAATTATCTCCCATCCCTAAAAACCCGTGTAAGATTATGAATGGCTTTCCTTCACCAAATATATTTGAATGTAATTTCATGTTGATTTGTTATTTTAGTTTATCTAAATACATTGCGATAACATTTTCAACACCCAAATATAAACTCTCTGAAATTAAAGCATGTCCAATAGACACCTCTAAGAGACCAGTAATATTTTCTTTAAAAAACTTAATATTATCTAATGACAAATCGTGTCCTGCATTAATCCCTAACTGCATAATATTTGCTAATCCTGCGCATTCCATATAAGGTTTAATAGCATCTTTATTGCCAAGACCATATTGATGTGCAAACGCCTCAGTATATAATTCAATTCTGTCAGCTCCTGTTTCTTTTGCTCCTTCAATTTGATGTAAATCTGGATCTACAAAAATGGACGTCCTTATATCGTTATTCTTAAATTCTTTAATAACATCTATTAAGAAATCTCTATGTCTTATAGTATCCCAACCTGCATTAGATGTAATAGCTTCAACTGAATCTGGGACTAAAGTCACCTGAGTAGGTTTAATTTCTAAAACCATATCAATAAATTTCGGAATAGGGTTGCCCTCTATATTATATTCAGTGTATACTTCTGACTTTAAATCATAAGCATCTTTATAACGAATATGACGCTCATCTGGCCTTGGGTGAATCGTCACCCCTTCCGCACCAAAACGCTGCACGTCTTTAGCAAATTGAATTACGCTTGGTAAGTCACCTCCTCTGCTGTTTCTAAGGGTTGCAATCTTATTTATATTAACACTTAATTTTGTCATTTTACCAAGTTTTGAATTACAAAAATACGAAGTAGAACACCCACTTTATGGTTATTTTTGATTAATTTGCAACTTATTTAAGACCTAATTATGCAGCTTCAAGATTTTGTAATTAATGATATTAAGCCACTCAATATAACTGATAAAATAAGTGATTTACAATTACTTTTAAATCAGTTGACTTACTCTCATATCCCAATTCTAAATGAAGGAGTTTACATAGGGTGTGTTTCAGAAAATGATGCACATTGTTTTGATAAAGCCAAAATCTTACAAGACTGTAATTATGCTATAGAAGGTTTCTTTGTGAGACCAAATACTATTTGGCTTGATGTTCTTGAAGCTTTTGCTCAGAACGACTCTAACATAATGCCAATATTAGATAAGAACAATAAATATCTTGGCTATTATGAGCTAAATGATATTATTCATTTATTTAATGAAACACCTTTTTTAGCTGAGCCAGGAGGCATTTTAATCGTAGAAAAAGGTGTTAACGATTATTCATTTAGTGAAATTAGTCAAATCGTAGAATCTAACGACGCTAAGCTATTGGGTGCTTTTATTTCTAAAATGGATGGTGATTTAGCCAGAATAACACTTAAAATTGGTGATTCTAGCTTAAATGAAATTATTCAAACATTTAGAAGGTATAGCTATAATATCGTTTCTGGCCATGAAGAAGACGCTTATATTGAGAGCTTAAAAGACCGGTCACAATACCTTGATAAATATTTAAACATGTAATTATGAAAGTAGCAGTTTACGGTCAAAATTACACCAAAGAAGCAACTCAAAAAGCATTTGAAATTCTTTTAGATGTACTTTTAGAGTCTAAAGTTGACATCTATATTGAAGAAGACTTTTTAAATCAGCAAAACAATGGTATTAAAAATAATTCTGCCATTAAAACATTTAAAGAACTAGACACGAGTTACAATTTATTAATTAGCGTTGGTGGTGATGGGACTATTTTAAGAGCTATTACTTATGTAAGAGATTTGGGCATTCTGATAGTTGGAATAAATACTGGTCGTTTAGGTTTCTTAGCCACAATTCAAACCGATGAAATAGCCACTGCATTATCTCAAATATTTAAAGGTGATTATAAAATTTCTGAGCGCTCTTTGTTAAGTGTAACCACTTCACCTGAACATAATGATGTCCTTATTACAAATTTTGCCCTTAATGAAATTGCTATTAGTAGAAAGAATACAACTTCTATGATTACGGTAGAAACGCATCTTAATGATGAGTATTTAACATCGTATTGGGCTGATGGATTAATACTATCTACACCAACAGGCTCTACAGGATACTCACTAAGTTGTGGTGGACCTGTTATAACACCAGATGCTAATAATTTTGCAGTCACACCTATTGCGCCACATAATCTTAGTGCTCGACCTCTTATAATTCCGGATAATACAACCGTTTCGTTTAAAGTAGATGGCAGAGAAGATCAATTTTTGATGTCGCTAGACTCGAGGATTGTTACACTTTCTAACTCTACAATTGTTAAAGTAAAAAAAGCAAACTTCGTTATAAAAATGGTTGAACTCTTGGACGAAACCTTTTTAGACACACTCAGAAAAAAATTACTTTGGGGTGAAGATCGACGAAACTAGGCAATAAATAACTGCAAAATCTGTTTACCTGTAAGACTATTTATATCAAATTGTTATAGCTAATCATAATTGTTATATTTGCAAACTTTTAAAAATTTATGAAGTATCTAATCGTATTTTTATTCAGTACATATTTCTGTCACAATAGTAGTGCCCAAATCTATGAGATTGGAGTATTTGCTGGTGGTAGTAATTTTATTGGCGATGTTGGTACTACAAATTATATATCTCCTAATCAAGTCGCTTTGGGTGCTATTTTTAAATGGAACCGTAGCGCAAGACATTCATTTAGAGCCTCTGTTATATTTTCTGGTTTAGAAGGGATTGACCGTAAATCTGAAGACCCAAGACGCATACAACGCGATTACAGTTTTAACACTAGTATTATAGAAATTTCTGCTGGTATGGAATTTAACTTTTGGGATTTCGATTTACATAGTTCTGGGCTCAAGGGAACACCCTATTTATTTACTGGTATCTCCGTAGCTAATCATGATAATTATTATTTTGCGCCAAACGGGGAATATACTTCTGAAAACACAAGTAGTTGGGCCTACGGTATTCCAATGGTTTTAGGCTATAAACAAAGTATTACCAATCACTTAATTTTGGCCGCTGAAATCGGAGCTAGATACACATTTTCAGATGAATTAGATGGGAGTGTTCCAGACTCCGAATCTTTAGAACCTTTAAGCTTTGGAAACACAAATAGTAATGATTGGTATGTATTTACAGGATTTACACTAACTTACACCTTTGGTAGAAGACCTTGCTATTGTAATTTTTAAATGAGTCTTAGAGAAAAGCTAAATAACGAAAAACTTCCTAGTCATATCGCCATAATTATGGACGGTAACGGACGTTGGGCAAAACAAAAAGGCCTAATGCGAGTTATTGGTCATGAAAATGGTACAAAGTCTGTTAAGGAAACTGTTGAAGCAAGTGCAGAACTAGGCATAAAAAACCTAACACTTTATGCTTTTTCTACTGAAAACTGGAACAGACCAAAAATAGAAGTCCGCACATTAATGAAGCTTCTTGTAAAATCTTTGAAAAAAGAGATAAAAACTTTACAAAAGAATAACATAAAGCTTTCAGCTATTGGCTGTTTAAAGGATCTTCCTAAAAAGGCACAAAGTGAACTATTAGATGTTATTGAAAAAACAAAGAATAATACGAATATGACACTAACACTAGCTCTTAGCTATGGTTCTCGTGAAGAAATTGTTAATGTTGTAAAGGAATTGTCAGTTAAAGTTAAAAATAATATAATTTCTACTGAAAGTATTGATGAATCAATTATAAATAAGCATCTTTACACGCAAAATTTACCAGACGTAGACCTACTTATTCGCACAAGTGGTGAACAACGAATAAGTAATTTTTTATTATGGCAAATTGCCTATGCAGAATTATATTTTACAGATATTTTATGGCCAGATTTCAGTAAAGAAGATCTCTATGAAGCGCTGATAAATTATCAAAACAGAGAACGAAGATTTGGAAAAACAAGCGAACAACTCACCTAATATAGTAGTATTGAATACCCTTACTAAACTCATTTTTACCTTAATACTATTTACGATTGCCTTTATCGGTAATGCACAATCTGATGGTGCTAAATATTTAATTAAAGAAATCCGAGTTACAGGAAACACAAATTTTAGTCCACAAACTATAATTGCATATTCTAAGCTTAGAAAAGATGAAGAAGTTCAAATTGGCGGTGAAAAAATTGCCAATGCTGTTAAAACCTTATGGAAATCAAATCTTTTTAGTACCATTAATGTTTACATAATAAACATAGATGGTAACACTGCAGATTTAGAAATAAACCTATCGGATTTACCAGAACTTAAAGATTTAACTATCGAAGGTGTTAAAAAAGGCAAAAAAGAAGAAATAATTAACGACAACAGTCTGCAAACCGGAACTAAAGTAACGGAAAATCTTCTAGCCACTACAAGAAACTTCCTTACAGATAAATATAAAGCAAAAGGGTTTTTAAACACTAAGGTTAATATTATAACATCACAAGTAATTGACTCTGTAGAAAAAGAGCGTGTGAATATGTTTATTAAAATTGACAAAGGTGAAAAAGTAAAAATTAAGAAAATTTCTTTTACTGGTAATGAAAAATTAAAGGAAAGCAAGCTTCGTAAAGCGATGAAAAGTACTAAGCAAAAAAGCCTTAGCCCTTTAAGAATACTTAAACGATCCAAATATATAGATGAAGACTTTCAAACAGATCTTGTAAGCATTGTAGATTTTTACAAGGAAAATGGTTTTAGAGATGCTAGAATCGTATCTGATTCTATAATCTACATTGATAATAAAACTATAAGTCTAGATGTTAAGGTAGAAGAAGGTGAGAAATATACTTTTGGAGAAATTAGTTTTGTAGGTAATACCGTATATACAGATCAATATTTAGCAGGAATATTAAAACTTAAAAAAGGTGACACATATAATGGTGTAGAACTTAGAGAGCGTATAGCAAACTCTATGAACCCAGATGCTGATGACTTAACTAATGCATATCAAAATTATGGTTACATGTTCTCTCGTATTAACCCAGTAGAAGTAAGTGCTGACGGTAATATTATTGATATGGAGATTCGTATAACTGAAGGTAAGCCTGCCTACTTTAATAATGTTACTGTTGTTGGTAATGATGTAACTAATGACCATGTTATATATAGAGAACTAAGAACACGTCCTGGCGAATTATATAGAAAAACAAACATTATAAGAACAATTAGAGAGCTTGGTCAATTAGGCTATTTCGATGCTCAGCAAATTGTACCAGATATTAAAAACCCAAACCCTGTAGATGGCACATTAGATGTAGAGTATTCTGTTGTAGAGCAAGGCTCTAGTCAAATACAACTTCAAGGTGGTTACGGTGGTGGTGGTTTCATAGGTACTTTAGGATTATCTTTTAATAACTTTTCTATTAAAGACATATTTAAAAAAGATGCTTACAAACCAGTTCCTAGAGGAGACGGACAAAGTTTAGCATTAAGGCTTCAAGCTAGTCAGTTTTTTCAGACGTATAGCTTTTCTTTTAGTGAACCATGGTTAGGAGGCGAAAAACCTTTTCAATTATCAACATCTATATCGCATTCTAGACAATTCTTATTTAATCCACAATCACGTAGAGCAGATAAAAGTAGACGTTTTAACATTACAGGTTTAACCGTTGGTCTTTCTACACGTTTAACTAAACCCGATGATTACTTCTTATTATCTCAGGCATTGAGTTACCAACATTATGATTTACAGAATTATAATACAGGTCTATTTACATTTGGTAATGGTACATCAAACAACTTATCATACACAATAGGTCTTAGTAGAAACAGTTTAACTACAGATCCTATTTTTCCTACTGGCGGATCAAGTTTTTCTGCTACTGCAAAGTTCTCATTTCCCTACTCCCTTGTCAATGGTGTAGATTATAAAGCTTTAAGAGAAGAACGTGAAAGTTTAGATCCATCAGATGCTGATGATTTTGCAAGAATCGGTGAAATAGACCAAGAGCGTTTTAACTGGTTAGAATTTTATAAAATTAAATTTAAAGTAGAATGGTATACTGAAATTGTTAAGAAATTAGTTTTACGACCTAGTATGGAATTTGGATTCTTAGGGGCTTATAATAATGATAGAGGTGTTATTCCTTTTGAACGTTTCTTTCTTGGTGGTGATGGCCTAGGTAATTTTGCTTTAGATGGTAGAGAAATTATACAACTACGTGGGTACCCTAATCAGTCATTATCTAATGTAGATGGTGGATCTATCTATAATAAATACTCTTTAGAACTAAGATATCCAATTACATTAGGAGCACAAGCAAAAATCTATGCACTAAGTTTTCTTGAAGCAGGTGCGTCAGTAAATGATTTTAAAGATTTTGATCCCTTTAACCTAAACAGGTCAGCAGGTTTTGGTCTTAGAATATTTATGCCCGCATTTGGTTTATTAGGTATAGATTTTGGTCATCGTTTCGATGATATTCCAGGACTTCCAGGAAGTAAAAATAATTGGGAAACACACTTTATAATTGGTCAGCAATTTTAAGTTTGGCACGATATTTTCTAATAGGTAATTATGAAATTCATTGAGTTGTTAAAATTTTTAGTAATATATTTCGTTACTTTGATGTAACAAATACTAAAAACAAATAAAATTTGATTTTTTACAAATTAGAAATGTCTCAAAAAATTAAAAATCACACAACGATGAAATTCAGAGTTCTTTTTTTACTGACTATAATAAGTTTAATAAGCTTAGAAGCTAACGCACAACGTGGCGTTAGAATTGGCTACATAGACACTGAATATATTTTACAGAACGTACCTGAGTACCAAGAAGCTTCTACACAATTAGATAAGAAAGTTTTACAATGGAAATCTGAAATCGAAAAGAAGTTAAGTGTCATAGAGCAAAAGAAAAAGGAACTCGAAAATGAAAGTGTGCTTTTAACTAGAGAGCTCTATGATGAGCGCATGGAAGATATATCATTTGAAGAAGCGGATATATTAGAATATCAACAAAATCGTTTTGGTCCTAATGGAGATTTAATGATTCAAAAACGTCAATTGATTAAACCTATACAAGATCAAATTTTTGCTGCAGTTCAAGATATTGCAGAAACAGGGAAATATGATTTTATTTTCGATAAGTCTGCAGATGTTGTAATGCTATATTCCGCAGAACGTTATGATGTTAGTGAGCGTGTATTAATGACTATAACTAGGACATCTAAAAGAAGCCAAGCTAAGTCTAAAAAAGAGCGTAAGGAATTAGAAAACGAAGAAGTTGTGCCTGTTGTAAATAATGAACTTGATGAACGTAAAAAAGCATTAGAAGCAAAAAAAGCAACACGTCAAGAACAATTAGCAACTAAGCGAGCAGAACGAGAAGCTGTTTTAGAGGCACAACGGGTAATACGTGAAGAAGCAAGAGAAGCAAAGCGACAAGAAGCTGTGGCAAGAAGACAAAAAGCAGTTGATGCTCGTAATGGTAAAACATCTGAAGTAGAAGTAGTAGAAGAAAAGACAAAAGAAACAGTTAAAGATACCACGGCTACCAAAAAGAAAGCATTAAAAGTAGATAGTACAAAGGAAAAAGCAATAGTTAAAAAAGACTCTACTAAAACAGATTCAAAAAAAACTAAAACACCAGCCGAGCTTTTTGAAGAAAAGCGTCAGAAAAAATTAAAAGAAAGAGAAGCACGTACTGAAGCATTAAAAGCTAGGAAACAGAAAATTATAGACGACAGAAAAAAAGCACGTGACGAGCGTGAGAAACAAACTAAAAAGAACGATTCTATAGCTAAGGCTAAGAAAGAGGGAGAAAACAATTAATAATTATAACACACAAATACAATTTAGAACAATGAAACATTTAAAATCGTTATTATTTGCAGCAGCACTTTTCATCGGAGCCACAAGTTTTGTGGATGCACAGAGTAAAATTGCACATATTAACACGCAATCACTTATTGAAGCTATGCCAGAATTTAAAGTGGCTCAGGCAGAAATAGACAAACTTGGAAAGACCTATGAAGCGACAATTCAAGGTTCGCTCAAAGAGCTAGACACTAAGTTAAAGCAATATAATGCAGAAGCTGAAGGTCAATCAGATGACGTTAACATGTCTCGTATGGAAGAAGTGGAAGGTATGAAACAAAGCTTAACACAATACAGACAAGAAGCTCAGAAAAAGCTAGAAGAGCAAAGATTTAATCTTCTAAAGCCTATCACTGAAAAAGCTAAAGCAGCAATAGATAAAGTAGCTGCTGCCCAAAGCATAGAGTATGTATTAGAAGCTGCAAGTTTAATCGTAGCTAAAGGCAAAGACCTTATGGCAGATGTTAAGGCTGAAATGGGTATATAATTGTCAACCTAAATAATTAATTAAAAAGTCGCTTTGTTTAAAGCGACTTTTTACTTTTGTAATAATGAGTAACAATCCTATTGGCATATTTGATTCTGGTATTGGTGGCACATCTATCTTTAAAGAGATACATGCGCTTTTACCTAATGAAACTATTATTTATCTTGCAGACAGTAAAAATGCACCTTACGGTAATAAATCTGAAGCTGAGATTTTACAACTAAGTATTAAAAACACAGAACTACTTATTAATAAGGGTTGT
This sequence comes from Winogradskyella sp. UBA3174, assembly GCF_002364335.1. GTDB lineage: Bacteria > Bacteroidota > Bacteroidia > Flavobacteriales > Flavobacteriaceae > Winogradskyella. The sequence goes on from NZ_DEXW01000071.1 coordinate 51,954, forward strand.
AAACTTATAGTAGTTGCTTGCAATACAGCTACTACCAATGCAATAGCTTATTTAAGATCTAATTATAATATTCCTTTTATTGGCATAGAACCTGCTATTAAACCTGCAGCACTTAATACACAATCTAAAGCTGTAGGGATTTTAGCCACCAAGGGAACATTAAGTAGCCACCTATTTCATAAAACATCTGATTTATACGCTAACGGAATTAAGGTTGTAGAACAAATTGGCGAAGGCATTGTACCTCTAATTGAATCTGGTAAATTAGAATCAGAAGAGATGAGAGGTTTGCTTCAACTATATTTAAAACCAATGTTAGAAGCAGATATAGATTACTTAGTACTTGGTTGCACACATTATCCTTATCTAATACCTATGCTAACTGAAATGTTGCCTAAGCACGTTAAAATTATAGACTCTGGCTTGGCAGTTGCTAAACAAACAAAAGCCGTTTTAGAGACATCAGATTTATTAAATAAATCTAAAGAAAAATCATCAATTAAATTGTTTTCTAACGGAAAAATAACAATTCTAAATTCTATTTTAAATCACCAATTTGAAACAGCTTTTCTTGATTTTTAATAAGATTCCTTATCTAAATATTACGAATACAGCATGAAATTAATTTTTATATATAATGCGAATTCAGGAAGGTTAAATGCACTTTTACATGCTGGCCATAAATTATTTAGTCCGTCAACATATCCATGCAGTTTATGCGCTTTAACTTATGATACTGTTCGTGAAAACTCTACTTGGAAATCCTTTAGAAAAGAGACCAACTTAGAACTAGGATTTTATCATAAAGATGAATTTGAAACTAAGTTTCCTAAAGTAAATATGACGTATCCGGCAGTTTTAAAACTTGAAAATAGTCAGCTTACAGTAATTATAAATGATGAAATTTTAAATGCTATTACAACTGTTGATGCTTTAATAGAAAAGTTAAAAATCACTCTTTAAACCAACCCGAATACTTAACATAATTATTAGCAATACGGTTTATTTCACCTGAAACTAACTCCTCACTAATATCCTTTATTTTTTTTGCTGGCATACCTGCATAAATACTGCCAGATTCTACCCTAGTATTTTGTGTAACTACTGCTCCTGCTGCAATGATGCTGTTACTTTCAATAACACAATCATCCATAATAATACTTCCCATACCTACTAAAACATTATCTTCAATAGTACAGCCATGTACAATAGCATTATGTGCAATAGAGACATTGTTACCAATAGTCGTTGGTGATTTTTGATATGTTGCATGTATAATTGCTCCATCTTGAACATTCACCTTATTGCCCATTTTTATATAATGAACATCACCTCTAATAACAGCATTAAACCAAACACTACATTCGCTACCCATAGTAACATCACCTACTATGGTTGCATTATCAGCGATATAACAATCTTCTGGTATTTGTGGGTGTATTCCTTTTACTGGTTTTATTATTGGCATATTTTAGATTTTGATTTGTTTGTTAATCATTAAAACGCTGACTTTTTTTTCAGCAGTGGCAATCTTTTAAATTTGAATTAAATTCACTAACCCCGTTTTTACTAAGGGATTTGATTTGTTATTTAAAGTAAGACAACAAATCAGATTTTTTTGATGCAGAGACCATAATCTCTTTTCCGTTGCTTAGTATTACACTTCCTCCTTTGCCTCTTACATACTTAACTACTTCGTTTACATTAACTAAATAACTCTTATGTACTCTTGCGAAATTAGCGTCTTTTAGACTTTCTTCAATATACTTTAAAGTTTTACTTACTAGCTTCTTTTTATTAGTACTAAGATGGATTTCCGTGTAGTTATCGTCTGCTTTGCAGTACATAATATCTGCAGTTTCAATAACTTCAAAACCATCTTGTTGTGGTATGGTAATTTTGCCGTTTACCGAATTTGTTTTTGGCACCAATACAGCATCTTGCAACGCGTCTTCTTTTGTTCTTATTTCAGTAACATAATCTACTGCCTTAATAAGTTCGTCTATAGAAATAGGCTTCATTAAATAATACGAAGCATGTGCATTTAGAGCATCAATGGCATAATGATTATAGGCTGTAACGAAAATAGTTTCAAAATCTATGTCACCTACTTTGTCTAGTAAATCAAATGCATTGCCATAAGGCATTTCTACATCTAAAAATACAACGTCTAAATCGTTATTTCTGATGAGCACCAAAGCATCATCTACATTTGCTGCTTCACCCACTATTAAAATATTAGGGCAGTATTTAGTGAGATAATTTCTAAGAATCTCTCTACTTTTTTCTTCGTCTTCTACTAGGATGGCGTTTAGTTTCATACTTAATCTTTCTTTAATGTCACAACGACTTTCGTCCCAGCATCTTCTGTAGTTTGAAAATCTGCGATTGTCACATCTACTTTATCTTTATACATTTCGTTTAAAATAGCGACACGCTTTTTTATATTATTCATGCCTTTAGAGTTCTGCTTTTTCTGATGTTCAGTTTTTAAAGCTTTAGAACGTTCTCTTCCAATTCCATCATCGGAAATGGTAATGGTTAATTCGTCTTTAGATTGTTGATTTATAGCAATATTTAGATGACCTTTTTTAGTTTTATAGCGCAAACCATGCCATACTGCATTCTCAATATAAGGCTGCAATAACATTGGTGGTATTTGAAATTCTTCAATATCAATAGTCTCATCGACTTCTATAGAATAATTAAATTTATCTTGAAATCTAAAATGTTCTAATTTAGTGTATAAATCTAATAATTCAATTTCCTTTTTTAAGGGTATAAAATCTTCTTCACTATTTTCTAAAACAGATCGCATTAAACGCGAAAAATCTGAAAGATATTTATTCGCAGTACGCTCATCATTAGTCGCAATAAAACTATTTACAGAATTTAATGCATTAAAGATAAAATGAGGATTCATCTGACTTCTTAAAGATTTTAAGGCCAATAAATTATTTGCTAGTCGTTGTTGCTTAATATATTTAAACATTAAATAGCCAGTAATGAGCAATAGCACCAAACCACTAATCAATGAGTAAATAATAAGTTGTTGGCGTTTATTACGTTCTTGAGTGAGTTCGTATTTACTGCGAGATAATGCACGATCACTTTCTAAAGATGTAATTCTGTTTTGTTGCTCTGCTATATTTCTACTAAAACGCGCTGCTTGCGATATTTCTTGAATCCGCTTTGCATACAACTCATCCACAACATTTCTAAATTCGTAGTTATAGGCATTAGCTTTTTCTGTATTACCTAATATGGAGTTGGCTTCAGCAAGTTTACGGTTAGAATCTATTTCTACATCTAAATCTCCTTTCTCGCTGGCTTCTATTCTACTCTTTTCTAAGTATGGTATTGCATCGTCTGTCCTATTTTGTAGGAGAAGTGCATTTCCTATTTTATAATTTTGCTTTTGTGACGTTAATGGACTTTCGTTAGAAATAACTGAATCTCTTTCAATGTCTTTAATATCATTTATAATCTCTTTTCTTAGTTGAATTTCACTCTCATAATCTTGGTTATCACTATTAAATTCTGCGACTTTAACCTTTTCTTCAACAGAGCGTTTCTTATTTTCTTGAGCAGCTAAATTTAACGAGTTATCAAAATAGCCTTTAGCTTTATTTATCTCACCTTTTTTATTATAAGCTTGGGCAATTTTAGAATTTAAGTCAGTAACTTTTGGTACTATTAAGTGTTCTTTTGCCACCTTAAGGCCTTCTTCATAGGAGCTGATAGCCTTTGGTATATTTTTAATTTCTAAATTAGCATCTCCGATACCTTCAAATAAAATGGTAGTTTCATAATTAGACAATCGCTCTTCTTTTAGATTCTCATAAGTAGATATACTATTTTGAAAATCATTATTCCTAAGGTAAGCTTTTCCAAGTTTTAGCTTTATTGAAGATGTCTCAGCATTCTGTATGCTAATTTTATAATTTGAAATTGCTAAATCGTATTGCTTCCAATACATATGAATATCACCTAAAACCTCATGAGCTTCTGCGCTTTGGCTTGGTGTTATTTCTACATTTAAGGCATCACCAATAAATTTTATACTTTTTTCTGCATCTTTTTTTAAATATACATCTGCAGAATCAATCATTTGATTAAAGCGCATAGTAACACTATTACTTTTAGAGCGCCTAGAATAGCTGTCTTCTGATATGACTTTAATAGTAATACGTTCGTTCTTCTCTATGGTATGAAAAATAGTTTCAAAATCATTATGTCTTACGGTAAGTTTATCACCAATTTTAGCCTTTATTGTAAATTTTCCGTCTTTATTAGTTGTCGTATAACTTCCGTTATTCACCTCTATACTAACCTCTTCTACAGGCTTACGAGAACCTTGTATATATACTTCACCTCTTATGGTAAAAATCTCATCCTTATCTAATTTCTTAGCTTCATTATTTTGTCCGAAGCCTACAAAACCTATCAAACAAAAAAGGACTACAATACTATATATTTTATGTGTTTTCACTTCTCCCATTATTTGCTGGACTAAACTTACATACTTTATTTGGTTTCAAAAAATCAGCTTTCTACAATTTGAGTCATTTTATTAGCTAAAAAGACCGTGTCACTAAAATTACATTTCACTTTACTCACTCAAAGATACACTTTACTCATTGCTGTTTTTTTATGCTCTTTTTTCGACTGAGCTTTACACTATAAATCAAAAAACGGTAATCAAATGAAAACAAACAATTTATCAGTTCTGCTCTTTATGTTTTGTAGCTATTGTGTTATAGCCCAACATAAAGGAAATTATAACCAAATTACACAAGATATTTCTCGACAGAATATTTTAACCTCAGGAAATGCCGCTATTTATAATCCGGCAGTGCAACAACAAATTTATAAAGTTTTACAGCCCAGTAATGTATTAACTATAGATGTTAAAGCGCTTCAAAATGTAAGTGCAACAACTTACACAGCAGTATTCAATATCTCACAAATTGGCCCTACTGCAGAGGATACAAACACATTAATGAAAGAACGTATCAATGCTATTAAAAAACGTTTAATTAGTACTGGCATTACTAAAAACGATATAGCTATAGATGTGATATCCTTTGTGCCTAGTTATGAAGTTGAAGTTACCAAAAAACTCTTTAGCAAAACGTATACTGAAGTTCCTAAAGGTTTTGAGTTACAGCAAAATATTCATATTCAGTTTGCAAAAACAAGTCAGTTTGAAGCTGTCTTAGAAGCTTGTGCTAAAAGTGAAGTTTATAACCTTGTTAAGGTTGATTATTTTATTGAAAACATTCAAGCAGTTTACAAAAATCTTCAAGAGCAATTACTAAAACTTATTGAAGATAAAAAGGCTTATTATAACGTTTTAGGGTTTGATTTATCTCAATATAACATTGCCATTGCAGACGACAAGTATTGTTATTTTCCTAAAGATTTCTACCAAAGCTATCAAGCTTACAATAGTATTTCTTTTGATGCGCTCAAAACTAACAAAACTATCTCAACAGCTAAAAAGCAAACATCTTATTATTATCAACCTCTTACTTACGAGAAATACGATGTCGTAATAAATCCTTCTATTCTAGAGCCTGTTGTACAAATAGGAATGAATATTAAACTCCTCTTTACACCAATGCCTAAAGAAAAGAAGCAACAACCTATCACAAAAACAGAAATAGACCATAAATACTATGTGATATCGCCAAACGGTACCATAGATGTAAAAGAACTGAACACAAAAAATTAGAAATTATGAAAATTGTATTAAAAACTTTAATTATTGCGTTGAGTATCGGAACATTCACATCTTGTAATGCAAACTCAAAAACAAAACCTGAAGATTTAGCAATCTCCAAAACTATTATTGAAGCACCTTCAATATCTGAAAAACCAGAAATTAAAGTGGCTTTATTATTAGATACTAGTAATAGTATGGATGGCCTTATTGACCAAGCTAAAGCACAGTTATGGAAAATAGTAAACGAACTTTCTTATGCAAAATGTGAAGACCAAAATCCGAATTTAAAAATTGCGCTTTACGAATATGGAAATGATAATCTAAATGCAGATGAGGGCTATTTAAGACAGGTCCTTAATTTTAGTGATGATCTCGATGAGATATCAAAATCGTTGTTTTCTTTAACCACAAGAGGTGGTAATGAATATTGTGGAAAAGTGATTCAGACAGCTTTAAAACAATTAAATTGGGAAGCCAATAATGACGATTTAAAACTAATATTCATAGCAGGAAATGAACCTTATACGCAAGGAACGGTAAGTTATAAAGAAGCTTCAAAACTAGCACATCAAAATGATATTACAGTAAATACTATTTTTTGTGGTGACTATAACCAAGGAATATCTGGCTATTGGAAAGATGGTGCCGATTTAACTCACGGTAACTATATGGCTATTAACCAAAATAGAGCAACGGTGCATATCGCTTCTCCTTATGATGATAGAATATTAGAATTAAATGAAAAGCTGAATAAAACATATGTGGCTTTCGGCTCTAATGGTAGCGCAAAAAAAGAAATGCAAGCTGAGCAAGATTCTAATGCAATGGGTTACAATAAAGCAAATGCTGTTAGTAGAACAATAAGTAAAAGTTCTAGATTATATAAAAATAGTTCTTGGGATTTGGTTGATGCAGAAAAAGAACAAAGTTTCTCTTATGACGATCTAAACTACAGTCAGCTGCCTAAAGAATTAAAAGGAAAGAGTAAATCTGAAATTAAATCTTACATCAGTAAGAAAAGTAAAGAAAGATCAGCTTTACAAAAATTAATTGCAGAACTTAATAGTAAACGGAAGGATTATTTAACCAAAAAAACATCTAATACAGATAATGAACTTGAGAGTGCTATGGTAAAAGCCATAAAAACTCAAGCTCAAAAAAAGAATTACAAATGGGAATAATATGAAAAAGAAAAGGCTCAATTTACATTGAGCCTTTTTATTAGTTTATTGCAGGACAGTTACATTCGTACTTCTTTCTTCTACAATTAAAGTTATAACCTAATGTTATCTGATGAAAACCACCAGTATTAAAATTAACGGTATTAGCTTGATAAGAATAGGTGTAAGCAAATACAAACTGATTATAATCCACACCTAAAAACGGTGTTATATATTGTAATTTCTGACTACTAACACCAGAGCCATCTACAAACTCAGCACCATCTAAACTTCGTCTATAAGATAATCCACCCCAAACTTTACCAAAATCCATTTCTTTATAAACCTTAGCATTAATATCTATTGAAGATTCTTCTGTTGCATCTCTGTACATGTACATTATTGATGGTTCGTAACTCCACTCACTACCATACTTGCTAAAGGTATAACCTGTAGAAAATAAGTAGGTTCTTAAGTTATCGAATTCAAAACCTTGGTTATTAAAGTTTATACCTTCATTATTAAGAATATTCTTTGCAGTAAAGTGCGCAAAGAAATTAACAAATTGATATGAAAACCCGAAATCAATATTAAAATTTGTTGCGCTTTGCTCAATACCTGCGATGGCTTGATCGAATTCACCAGGTGCTAAAAACTCTGTTTCATCTAATTTATATTGAAGAAAACCAGCACTTAAACCAAATGATAACATGTTTAAATCAATCTCATTTCTTGAAAACATTAAGTGGTAAGCAAATGTTAATTGACCACCAACAGTAGAATGATATCCGTTAGAATCATTAAAGAAGACACCACCAATAGCTACAGGAGAATCACCTATTCTTCCGTTTGCACTTATTGTTTGTAAGCTTGGTGCGTTGTCAACACCAAACCATTGCTGTCTTGCCGTTAATCTTATTTTTGCACAATTAGCAACACCTGCCATTGAAGGATGTATTAAATAATAATTATCTGTTAAATAATCAGAATAAATAGGTATTCCTTCTTGAGCAAAACTAAAATTTGCAACAAATGCTATAAATGCTAATAAACAATACTTTTTTAATTTCATAATACTATTATCGTTTCAAGGTAAAATGGGCTCTAAGTTCTTTACGTTGGTTGGTCAGTGGTTCGTCATACTCTACTGTAAACCAGTAATCAGTGGTTGGCATCATATTGCCGTTAAACGTTCCATCCCAACCTGGTCCTGTCGGACTAATCTGCTTCAGCAACTTGCCGTAGCGGTCAAATATATAAAT
>NZ_DEXW01000018.1 GCF_002364335.1 Winogradskyella sp. UBA3174
TCTAATAAAGTGTAATAGGGATTAGCAAATTCTTCTACCCAAAAGCCAGTTTTTTTTCCTGTATCTCCTAATTTATCGTGAGATGTTAGTACAAATAATATGTTCATTTTTTTTTTTTTAAAATTCTATAATTACTTCTGAAACGGTTTCAGAACGTTCTTTAATATCAATACGCCATTTTTACAATGCTTTCGACCTTATCTGGAGATAAGGATTTGTGTTCACCCAGTGCAAGCCATCCACGATCGATAAAACGCTGCGCTATTTCTTCGGCTGTGCCTTCATAATCCTTCGTGTAATCCGATAGTTTCGTGTCAATTCCCAACTCATGGAAAAAGCCTACTGTTTTTTGGATTGCAGCATACGCTTTATCGTCTGTACTTCCTTCGGTTATATTCCAAACACGCTCTGCATACTGTGCTAATTTCTCTTTTTTAGTTTCGAAATTAAACTTGTAATGGCTTGGTGCAATTATGGCTAATGTACGTGCATGGTCAATTCCAAATAAAGCGGTTAACTCGTGTCCAATTGCGTGTACAGCCCAATCTGTAGGCACGCCTTTCTGTATGAGTCCGTTTAAGGCCATAGTACAACTCCACATAAAATTTGATGCTGCTTTATAATCCGTTGGATCTTTCATCACTTTTGGTGCGACATCGATTAAGGTTTGCAAAATACTTTCGGCAAAACGGTCTTGTAACAACGCACCAATTGGGTAGGTCATGTATTGTTCTAAAACGTGCGTAAAGGCATCCGTTAATCCATTAGCTAATTGACGTTCTGGAATTGAGGTAATTACTTGCGGATCTAATATAGAAAACACAGGGAATAAACCTGGTCCACCCATAGTTAATTTCTCCATGGTTTCTGCTCTAGTAATTACAGAACCTGAATTCATTTCAGAACCTGTAGCTGGTAAGGTTAAAACCGTTCCAAATGGCATACCTATTTCGGTTCTAATGTTTTTAGATAATATATCCCAAGGTGTATCTCCTTCAAATAATGCCGCAGCTGATAAAAATTTAGTACCATCAATAACCGAACCACCACCAACAGCTAGTAAATAGGTAATGTTTTCGTCTTTTATAACTTTTAAAGCTTTTATTAAAACTGCATATTCAGGATTTGCAGGAATACCTCCAAATTCAATAACATTTACTTTTGATAAAGCTGTTTTTACCTGTTCGTAAATGCCGTTTTTCTTAATGCTTCCGCCTCCGTAGAGTAGAAGGACTTTCGCATCTTTAGGAATTTCGTTTTCTAGTTTTTCTATGGTATCCTTTCCAAATATGATTTTGGTTGGGTTTTTGAATTCAAAATTGTTCATTTTCTTTTCGCTTTTAATTGTTAATCTGTGTGCTATAATCGGTTGTTTATTCTATAACCGTTATTAAATCTTCCATTGGTTTTCTCACTTTTACGAGATTTACTAACCAATCTTCATCTTCTTTTCTGTAACCTACTGGTAATAAAACGGTGCTTCTTAACCCTTTTTCGCGGAGTCCTAAAATTTCATCTACTTTGTCTGCACTAAAGCCTTCCATAGGAGTGCAATCTACTTTTTCGTAAGCGGCAGCAATCATTATTGTACCCAAAGCAATATAAGCTTGCTTTTCAGCATGTTTAAAGTTGACTTCAGCATCTTGTTGTGGATACGAATCTAAAAGCATCTGACGGTAGTTTTCCCAACCTTCGTTTTTAAACCCACGAATTTCATTGGTTAAATCGAACATGTAATTGATGCGATCTGCTGTGTAGTGATCCCAAGCTGCAAAAACGAGTAGGTGAGAGCAATCCGTTACAACCGACTGATTCCAAGCAACAGGTCTAATTTTTTCCTTTAATTCTTGATTTTTAATTACAAAAATCTCAAAAGGTTGCAATCCGCTTGATGTTGGAGCCAAACGTGCGGCTTCTAAAATGCGTTCTATTTTATCTTCTGCTACAGTTTCCCCATTCATGGCTTTTGCAGCGTATCTCCAATTTAATTTATCTAATAATTCCAAATGTGTAGTTGTGTTTTTAGTTGTTAGTTCCTATATCTTGTATGCGGTTTGAAGTGACAATAACTTCATTTTCTTCGGTCGTATTTGCTAGGTGAATCATGGCTTGTGCGATCGTTTTAGCTTCAATAATTCTATATTTTTTAAGCGATCCGATTAATAAGGGTTGTATCATTTTAAAAATGAGCAATCCTATATTTTCTAAAGCTCGCTTTTCATTGCGATGCCCTCCAATAAAAGATGGTCTTAAAATGACAGTGTTCTTTATATTTCCCTGTAAGACCTCGTGTTCCATTTCGCCTTTGGTCTTGGTATAAAACGTACTGCTGTTTTTATTGGCTCCTATTGATGACATTACTAAAAACGTATCAATATGATTCGCTTTGGCTAATTTTGTAGCCGCTACAGGAATGCCGTAATCTATTTTTTTGTAACGTGTTTTATCTGGTGTTTTCGATTTAGTTGTGCCAATGCAACAGTAAACTTCGTCCGCTGTAAAGTCCGACTTAAAGTGTTCTAAGTTCAAAAGGTCTCCTATAAATTGTTTCACTTTATTGGATTGCCCTTCAAGTTTAGACCGTGAAAATAATTTGATAGTATCATAACGTTCATCGTTGATTAATCTTTCGAGGATATAACCACCTGTTAAACCTGAAGCACCTAGTATAATTGCAGTTTTCTTCATGTTATTTGTTAAATTTTATGCTGTCCCAAGCAGCTTGATAGGCGTCTTCAATATGCGCTTCATCTAATTGAAAGGCATCACGTTTTTGAGCCATTACTAAAAATGATAATGGATTTATAGCATACGCATATAACAAGTAATCTGAAATAGGTTTTATAATACCTTCTTTTTTTCCACGAGCCCAAAGGTCGAGTAGTGGTTGCAGGTGTTTAATACCCTCTTGTCTACTTAGTTCATCAATCATCGGTGTATTATCACATTGCGCTAAAAACATAGCATTATCGCATTCTTTGAGTTTAAAATCTGCAATGCGCTTCCAAATGGTTTCAAAACCTACTTCTACAGAAGTGTCTGTATTATAAGTTGCAAATGCATAGTTAGTATATAGTGCTTTAACTTCTATATAGGTCTTATTTACTAAATCTTGTTTATTGTCAAAGTATAGATAGATTGTTGCTGGTGAGACATTCGCCATTTTTGCAATTTTACTCATTGGAGTTGCATGAAATCCATTGTTGTTTACTAAGTCTATAGTTGCGTTAATAAGCGCGTTGCGTTTATCGATACTTTTTTGAAGTTTTGCCATTACAAAATTAATTAAAATACAAATATATATAAAAATGAATGTTCATTCTTTTTTTTAACAAAGTTTTAGTTAACTAATTAAAGTGATTTAGTAAAAGTTATGAAATTCTGATCGACAGTAATTTGTTTAAGATTTTGTTAATTATATTAAACAAAAGTGATTTAGTAGTATATTAACAGAAATTTAATAACAACCCTTAAACCATATCATGAAAACAATTAAAACGATTAGTATTTTAGCATTAAGTACAGTATTATTTTTTGCATGTGAAGACAAAAAGAAAGAAGCCAATGAAACTGTTGAAACCGAAGAAATAATGGAAGTTGAAGCAGTAGAGGAAGTACAGCCTAATATAGTAGAAGTTGCTTCAGCAAACGATAGCTTTTCAACGTTAGTTGCCGCTGTGGTTGCCGCAGATTTAGCAACAACATTAAGTGGTGACGGTCCATTTACAGTATTTGCACCAACAAATGATGCCTTTGCAAAATTACCGGAAGGCACTGTAGCGTCTTTATTAGAGCCAGGAAACAAAGCAACTTTAGCAAGTATTTTAACTTACCATGTTGTATCTGGAAAGTTTGAAGCAGCAGCCGTAATTGACGCTATCAATCAAAACAATGGTGCATTTACAGTAACGACCGTACAAGGCGGAACATTGACGTTAAGTCTTAGTGATGAAAAAGTAATGTTAAAAGACGAAAAAGGCGGAATGTCTACAGTAGTCATAGCAGATGTTGCTTCTTCTAACGGAGTAATTCATGCAGTTGATACAGTTGTAATGCCTAAATAAGTATTACATTTTACCATATAATTTTAAAAACCACTGTAGAATTACAGTGGTTTTTGTTGTTTTTAATGTAGTGATGTGTCCTAACTATTTAGGAATACAAAATCAAAAATACACCAAGCAAAATACCTGTTAAAGGAATTAATTTTTTGCGTTTATTTTTCTCTTTAAAAACCAAACCACCAACCACAACTGCAATTAATATCTGACTTCGTTTTATAGCAGAGAGCAACATAATTAAGGCATCAGGATCTTGTAATGCTTTAAAATAAAAATAATCTGCAGCTACTAATAGAATACCAACGGCGATGATTGTCCAGCGAAATGTGAATGCTTTTCGCTTTTCCTTATAAGGAAACCATGTTACGGATAATATGACTAGCAGAATTAATACTGTGTACCAACAAAACCAAAATTGCAAGGTTTGTGGGTTTAAGGCTAAACTTTGAATTAAGAACTTATCGTATAAACCACTAGAAGCACCTAAGAATGTTGCGCTAATGATAGCGAAAATCCATTTGTTTCGTTTAAAGTTAATGCCTTCTTTCTTACCGATTCTAGAATAGAGTAGTATAGAGCCGATGATGAGAAAAAAACCTATCCATTGCATACAATTTGGCTTTTCCTGATAAATTAGAATAGCACCAATAAATGTAAAGAAAGGACCAGCAGATCGTATTGGCGTAACAATAGTAATCGGTAAATGTTTTAAGGCTTGGTAGGAGAGTACCCAAGATGATGCCATTATAGCTGATTTTATAGCGATAAACCCATGTGTTTTCCATGAGATATCAGCAATATAAAAACCTATTTTAATCATGTAGTCTTCATAAAACACAGAGCCAATATAAATAGGAAGCAATAGTAAAAATCCAAAAGAAATAGTACCTAGCAGTACAGGAAAAACTTCATTGCCTTTTACGGCATGTTTTTTACATAAGTTATGTAAGCCTAAAAATAAAGCCGCTAAAAGTCCAAGGTACATCCACATAATGCGCGCGAAGATATTGGAATAATAAATTTGGACTAAATATTTCTAATTAAATATTTGGTCTTACAAACTTCTCTTGACTTTTTCTATTTGATACCATAAGAATAAATAGTATAATATTATAGATGTTTAATTTGTAAAAAGGCGATTTAAAAGTCTTTAAAACATTAATTATCGTCGATACAATTTTGATGACTAATTAGATTAACAAAACAAGAAACACCAAAAGCAACACTTATTTTATAGGCTGCACCAGAAGCTGAACACTATTATTATTCACGTATTGGAATGACTAAAACGGAGGTCTATTTTTTGTTAAAAGGCGTAAACTATTTAAAATAGTTAATATCGCATTTATTTAAAAGAATGACGTTGCTCCGCAGTAGCAGAAGCATTTAGCAATTCATTAAATATTTTTATTGAATTAAAATCTTTAGTAATTGCAGCAGATACAGCAATTCCAGAAATACCTGTTTCTAAAATACTTGTAACATCTTCTGTGGTGATGCCACCAACACCAATAATTGGTATTGGAGTTTTTAACACATCTGTAATTGCCACATAACCTTTCAAACCTAAAACAAGAGGTGTATTATCTTTCGTAGTTGTTTCTCTAAAAGGCCCTAAACTTATATAATCTATTTCTTTATCTAATAATTTTTCACAATCCTGAAAGGTATTTGCTGTTCCACCAATCATTTGCCAAGTGTATAAATGTTTTCTAACGAGGCTAAGGCAGACATCTGTTGGCCCTAAATGTGCACCATCTGCTTTAATGGCTTTTGCTATTTTATAATGATCATTAATAATTAACCTAGTTTGAAAATACGATGTAATTTCTCTAGCTTCTTCTGCTATCTTTAATACTTTTTTTTCGGAGACGTTTTTTAAACGCAATTGCACTAATTCTACACCAGAAGTACATGCTTTTTGAATGTTTTCCAGATGTTCTTTTGGAGAGCTTCCTTGAGATATATAATGTAATTTAGGTATAATCATGTTTAAGTTTAAAATGATATAATATATTATAAAGAAGGTACGGTATTTTGTTTTAAAAGTTTTAACGAAACATATTTTAAAGCCAACTCATGCGTCGCTTTTAAATCTACAAAAGGCGCAACACCAGCTTTTTCAGCTTCTTTCCAACGAGAGACACATAAACACCATTTATCACCTGGTTTTAAACCAGGAAAACTCCAATGTGGCACAGGAGTAATTAAATCATTCCCTCGAGACAGTGAATACTCTAAGAATTCTTTCGTCACAACGGCACAAACCACATGGGTTCCATAATCGTCTGGAGTGGTATTACAAAAACCATCCCGCAAATATCCCGTCATTGGGTCGCAAGAGCAGTTTTCTAAAGGGTCGCCTAAAACATTAAAACTCGATTCTTTAGTTGACATGAATGGTATATTTATTAATTGATGCTAAGATAATGGTTATGTTATGATTTTCTAGTTTTCAGGCGAGTTTAAAGAAATGAATCAGTTTAATTGTTGAAATAAAGGACATCACTTTTAATCGTTTTAGAAAAGGTATGAACTTTACGAATTTCCAATTCATTTGGTATAATTGATTACTTTTCAAAGAAACTAATTAAACAAGGGACACATTGTAAAACATACCGAAATACAAGTTAGAAACTACACCAGATAATATATTGGCCTAAGACGGAGAACTTGTAATGATTCTCAAGAGGTAATCGTAATTATTTAATTGATTAAATAAGTCCTTTATCCTCCAGTGATTTTCTCAGTTGAGTCTGATTCTCCCAAAACCGGTCTTCTATTTTTTGCATAACCTTATCAAACTCTTGATGGTTTTTTAAAGATTTAATAAGCGGGTCAATTTTCATAAAGACTAAGAACCAGTACTTGTAATTATCCTGTGTTGCGAAAATTTTGAGTTGTTCGATTGCTCGATCATTTTCACCCTCTTGAACGTACTTTGTAACCAGACTAGCACTCTTGTAGATGGATTGATCTGTTTCGCAAAATTCAGCGTATGCACTAAAAAAATTGGCAGCTTGTGTGTCCAAGCCCATCTTTTTATAAACCATACCGATTTTTATGTCTTCGTGAGGATAAATATCTAATCCGTAGGTTTCTTTTGCTTTAATAAATTTCTCAAAGTAAAAAAAGGCCCTGTTATAATTCTCTTGGTAATAATGAAAATTAGCGACGTCCTGTAAGATATCCAAGCGGGTAGTATCCTTTTGCCACTCTCGCTCTAATAACTTTGTAGCGGTTTCGATATTGCTGTCCTTAGCAAATAAGATCAGCGTTTTTAAATACGGAGCATAGTAATTCCCAGGATTGTAGGTTAGAGATTTATTGATGTATGTCATGGCCTCATTTACAAAACCGTTTTCGATGAGTGCGTTACCAAGGCCCAAATAAATATAGCTCTGTGTGACAGAATCATTAGCAACGTTAAGCTGCACTCCTCTAAGGGCGTACTCTAGGTATTTGTTCGTATTGGGAACCAAACGAAAATAGAAATCAGCAAGCATTTGCACTGCTAGAGATGAATTTGGATTATAGTCCAAGGCCTTCTCAAGATGTGGCAAGGCTAATTGGTACTCTTTTATTTGTGTGTAATAAAAAGCCTTGGCGATTAGACTTGCGTCGGATTTTGAATCATAAAGTAAGGCCTTATCTGCATAACTATTAATCTTATCGGTATACTGTTTTTCGATTTGGTCCATTTCAAGAAGATAGTATGAGATAGCGATATTGGCAAAAGCCAGTGCGAACTCAGGGTCTTGTTCAATCGCTTGTTCAAATAATCCAATGGCCTTTTTAAGGCCTTTATCTGTTCGCGATAGAAATGGGTCAAGTGCCTGTAAATAGTAGTCATAAGCGATCAGGTTTTCGGTTGGTTTTTTCTCGATTTGTTCCAATTCAGCGGGCGTCACAGTGGCCTCAATAGCAGATGCTATTTTCTTAGCCACTTCATTCTGAAGCGCAAATACATCTCCCACTTCACGACTATATTGCTCAACCCAAATCGGTCGATCATTTGAAGCGTCAATTAATTGGATATTGAGCAACACTTGATCTCCAACGCGCTGGCCACTGCCTTCTACCAAGTAATTTACATTGAGCTC
>NZ_DEXW01000003.1 GCF_002364335.1 Winogradskyella sp. UBA3174
AGTATACCTACATCAAAAATAAACCCAGAAGATGTAGATACAAAAGCAGATGACCATGCCTATGATGCATTACGATACATGATTATGACGAGGCAGTCTAATCAACCAACACTAAACACAACATTAAACAGAATAAAGGATAGAGTTGCTTTTACACCTAGCGATGCAACATTTGGTTATTAAATATGGATGAAATAAAATTTGCTCAACTTTTAAGACAGGCTCAAATAGAAGTTATAGATACTTTTAATAAAAGTACATTAAAAAGAACTTTAACTAGTCCTGCAGCTTTAAAACATTTATCTTCATATAATAAAAATATGAAAAAGATATTAAATAATAAAAATTTAAGTCAAACACAATTTCTTGAGTTAAATAATATGGTTACTTCAATTAAAAAGGAGTATACTGATAGAGTTACAGAAAAAAATAAAATTAAAACAAGTGAAAAATCAAAACTATTTAGACAGCAAGTAAAAGACCAACTTAAAAAAGAAACACCAAAAGTTACTACTGTTAAACAAGATTTAAAAACGGATTTAAAAACTCAAAAAGTAACGGCAAAAATAAATCCTAATTTATCAGAATTATCAAGAAATTCATTAAGAGGATTACTTAATAATGCAGCAAAAGTAGCAGGAGTTGAACCCCCTCTTACATCAACAGTAACTTCTATGACACCTTATGACGCAGTAAAAGCACAAGGTAATAAAGTTAATTTTAATTTACGAGGCTATCAATTATTTGAAAATGCAGCTTACAATGCAAAAATACATGGAGTATCAAAAACTATTGAAGAATTAGACATAGGTGTTAAAGAGGGAAAAATTGATGCATCTGAAGCTGATAACATGAAAAAAACTTTTGCTAAAGAAAGTGTAAAATCTAAATTAAGTCAATTTGGAGAGCAAGGAGAAGTAAAACAATTTAATAGACCAGAATATCAAAAAGCTTTTAAAACATTTTTAAAAGGTTCCTATAATACATTTACAAAAATGGGTAAAGTAATAGGTAAAGTTGCACCTAAAGTATTTCTTCCCCTTCAAGTTATGGACATGAAAAAACAATATGATAATATAATGGAACAAAGTAAAAAACCAATTGAGCCTTTAACATATAAAACAGGAGGCAAAGTAAAAAGAAAACCTTATGCTATGGGGGGTAAAGTCTATAGCAATTCAACACGAAAACCAAAATTTAAATAAAAGGAGGCAATATGCCAGATAATAACTATAACTACGATGCAAGCTATATAATGAGTTCTGATAAAATTAAAGCTGATAGAGCTGATGCTCCATTAACTAGAATGAAACCAGATTTTAAAGAAGAAATAAAAGAAGGTGATGCAAATCCAATTATTCAAGCAATACCAACAGCTAAATCTGCACCATTAGATAGTTCAATTCTAAATGCAGACAAACAAAAAGCATACTAGAAACAAAAACAAAGATATATAATGGCACAAGAAGACGTAAATCAAAAAACTGATGCTACGTCTACTGTAGCGTCTGATGAAGTACCTTCATTAGTAGGATATATTGAATCAAAATATAATGATTCAAAAACATCTAGACAAACACACGAATCACGATGGCTTAGGGCTTATAAAAATTATCGTGGTGTGTATGACAGTACAACTCAGTTTAGAGACAGCGAAAAAAGTAGAGTCTTTATTAAAATAACAAAAACAAAAACTTTAGCCGCTTATGGTCAAATTGTTGATGTTTTATTTGCTAATAAAAATTTTCCTATAACAGTAGAATCAACTCCTGTACCAGAAGGTATTGCAAATTTAATGCATACTCCTGCACCGGGAGAAGAACAAATTAAATCACCTTACGGATTTGAAGGTGATGATAGTGAGTTACTACCCGGAATGACAGAAGCTACACCTAAAAATAAATTAGGTGGTTTAGCATCTGAATATGAAGGGATGACACTACTAGAAGGAAAAAGTAGACATGGTGGCCCTCAAATAAGTCCTGCTAAAGAAACAGCAAGACGCATGGAAAAATTAATGCATGACCAATTATTACAAAATAATGGGGTTAACGTATTACGTCATTCTATATTTGAATCTGTTTTACTAGGAACAGGAATTATAAAAGGCCCATTAGGGTATAATAAAACAATTCATAAATGGTCTAACGAAGAAGGTGAAAGAACTTATGCACCTTATGATAAACTTGTACCAAAAATAGAAGGAGTTTCATGTTGGGATTTTTTCCCAGACCCTGCAGCTACATCTTTAGATGATTGTGATTATGTAATTGAAAGACATAAATTTACACGCTCTCAAATGCGTGATTTAATGAATATGCCTCATTTTGATTCTGATGCAATTATATCATGTTTAGAAATGGGTGGTAATTATACTACTGAGTACTATGAAGATATTATTCAAACATATGATAAACAAAATTATGGTGAAGGTACAACTTCTGATAGATACGAAGTATTAGAATATTGGGGAACAATAGATTTATATACTGCGTCATTAATTGGTTTAGACTTACCAGAAAAAACAAATGCTTTAGAACAAATACAAGTAAATGCTTGGATATGTAATGGAAAAGTTTTACGAACTGTATTAAATCCATTTACACCGGCACGTTTACCTTATCAAGCTTTTCCGTATGAAATAAACCCTTATCAATTATTTGGTATTGGAATACCAGAAAATATGGAAGATGCACAATTACTTATGAATGGTCATGTTAGAATGGCTATTGATAATTTAGCATTAGCAGGTAATTTAGTTTTTGATGTTGATGAAGCATCATTAGTTCCGGGTCAAAACATGGATATATTTCCGGGTAAAATATTTAGAAGACAAAGTGGTGTTACAGGAACAGCTATTAATGGTTTAAAATTTCCTAATACAGCACCAGAAAATTTACAAATGTATTTACAAGCAAGGCAACTTGCAGATGAAGAAACAGGTATACCATCTATTATGCATGGACAAACAGGTGTATCTGGAACTGGTAGAACAGCCGCAGGACTATCAATGTTAATGGGAGGTGCTAACCTATCTATTAAAACAGTTATGAAAAACATTGATGATTTTTTACTTAAACCTCTTGGTGAAGCATTATTTCAATGGAATATGCAATTTGATTTAGATAATCCAGACGTTGTTGGTGATTTAGAAATTAAACCTAAAGGTGTGTCTAGTATAATGCAAAAAGAAGTTAGAACACAAAGATTAACAGCTTTACTACAAACAGTTGCTAATCCAATGTTAGCTCCTTTTATAAAAATACCAAATTTAATTAGGGAGCTAGCAATAGCACAAGATATTGACCCAGATAGTCTGGTAAATGATATGGATGATGCACAAATATTTGCAGAAATGCTGAAAGGTCTAAATGTTGGACAAGAAAATAGCACTCAAAATGGCCAAAGTGGTCAACAACCCGGAAGTATGGGAAGCCCTACAGGAGTACCTACAGGGCCAAATCAAAATGACCCACAGGGCACTGGTAATGGCAACATCGGAGTTGGAAATGTTCCGCAATCAGGGGAAAGTAATTTCACTGGAAACAATGGCACGTCTTAGAGAAGATGTCAATAATATATTAAAAAATAAGTAAAGGGAACATGGCAATAAAAAATTTTAGTAGAACAGGTATTGCAACTCTTGCAATAAAAGACCCATTACCAGATAGTTCAGAACAAGACATAGTTGAAGACCCTATGGGTTTTATTCCTGCTGAACAAGCTTCTACTGCTGTTGTTGCAGGACAAACTAATGTTAATCCTTTATCAGCCGATTTACCAGATGTTAAATTAATGCAAGCTGTAACAGATTATAGTGGAATTGATTTTAATAGTACTTTACAAGAAACTCCTAATATTGGTAGTTCTAGCTATATGACAACTCCAAGTTATAAAACAGACCCTACTACAGGCGAATATATTCCTCCGGGTAATTACGCAGATACGGCTACATTTGACCAACAAATGACAGATATTATAGATAAGGGTAAAACTGATTTTACTACTTTTGTAGGTGAGCCTTATCAAGACTATCGAAATAGATTAAAATATCAAGGGCCGGGTGATGAATTTGGTATACTAATGGCAGGTCAAGAACCTTATGACCCTTATAA
>NZ_DEXW01000085.1 GCF_002364335.1 Winogradskyella sp. UBA3174
TTTTTCAACCAAGAAGCTACAGTACCTTCTTCCATTGTATCGCTTAAACGCGGCATATTAATTACTTCTGCCATGGCTTATTTTATTTTGTGGTCTATAAATGGATAATCTTCTTGCTCATAAACAGCATCGTACATTAAACTCTTTTCTGGGTATGGAGATTCATCTGCGAATTTCTCGCATTCTGCAACACTAGCTTTTACACGCTTATCGATTTCTTTTAGTGCATTTTCAGTAGCATACTTCTTCTCCAAAATAATATCTTTTACTTGCGTAATAGGATCTATTTTCTTGTATTCTGCAACCTCATCTTTAGTTCTATAATGTTGTGCATCTGACATAGAATGTCCTCTATAACGGTAAGTCTTTAATTCTAAAAAGGTTGGCCCTCCTCCATTACGTGCACGCTGAATCGCTTCATCAAAAGCTTCAGCAACTTTTACAGGATTCATACCATCTACTGGCCCACAAGGCATTTCGTAACCTAATCCTAGTTTCCAGATTTCTGTGTGGTTTGCTGTACGTTCAACTGAAGTTCCCATAGCGTAACCATTATTTTCGCACACAAATACTACTGGTAAATTCCAAAGCATTGCCATGTTGAATGTCTCATGTAAAGAGCCTTGTCTTGCAGCTCCATCACCAAAACAACATAATGTAACAGCATCACTTCCATGATACTTATCACCAAATGCGATACCAGCACCTAAAGGAATTTGCCCTCCTACAATACCATGACCACCATAAAAACGATGTTCCTTAGAAAAGATATGCATAGAACCACCTAATCCTTGTGATGTTCCTGTTGCTTTACCAAATAATTCAGCCATTACACGTTTTGGATCTACTCCCATACCAATGGGTTGTACATGGTTACGGTAAGCTGTAATCATTTTGTCCTTCGTTAAATCCATAGCATGCAAAGCACCTGCTAACACAGCTTCTTGCCCATTATATAAATGAAGGAATCCTCTAACTTTTTGCTGAATGTAAACTGCCGCCAGTTTATCTTCAAACTTACGCCAAAACAGCATATCTTCATACCATTTAAGGTAGACTTCTTTTGTTACTTTTTGCATGTATTGATTAGTTCTATTAATCTGAGTAACAAAAATAACACTTTAGACAACAATGAAGAAACAGTATTCAGTAAAAAAAAGAAGAGATTGCTGAATTTATCGCAATGAAAAGCTTACAACACTGAACTTTCAAAAAGTAAAGGTAATAAATTCGCTAAAGAATTTGATTTAACAACCTTTCCTTCTGCTCCCATGAAGTATATTTCTATAGGCTGCTCTTGTTTTATCTCATACTCTGCAATTGCTTGTCGGCAAGCTCCACATGGTGGTATTGGCTTATCTGTAACTTTATTTTGAGAGGATGCCGTTAAAGCCATTTTTAAGATTTTGGCTTTAGGATATTTTGCACCTGCATAATAAATTGCTGTACGTTCTGCACATAGACCTGACGGATAAGATGCGTTTTCTTGGTTGTTACCAATAACAACTTCAGTATTATCTAATAAAATAGCTGCGCCAACATTAAAATTTGAATAAGGTGCATATGCATTATTTCTTGCATCTATAGCTTTGTCCATAAGACTCTGAATATCTTGAGGTAGCTTACTGATATTATCATAAACCTCTAATAGTGTTTCAATTT
Source organism: Winogradskyella sp. UBA3174 (assembly GCF_002364335.1). Lineage (GTDB taxonomy): Bacteria > Bacteroidota > Bacteroidia > Flavobacteriales > Flavobacteriaceae > Winogradskyella. The sequence goes on from NZ_DEXW01000085.1 coordinate 1,663, forward strand.
TAAGTTGCTTCATAAATTCTCGAATCTGTTTTAGACAAAAAAACTATTGTCTTTTTACAAACAATAGTTTTAAATATAAATCATTTATTCATTATTCTAATATTCATCGTACTCACCAGCACCAAAATTAAATGTTAATGAGAAACGCAATGTATTTTCTAGTGGACTTTGCACTTGTGATGCTGAAAACAAGTACGATAAATCAATATTTATAGTGGAGTATTTAAAACCTGCGCCTAAGGCAAAAAACTTACGCGCCCCTTTATCAGCAGCTTCATTAAAATAACCTGCTCTTAAAGCGAAAGAATCTTGATATGTGTATTCTGCACCTAAAGAATACGTAAACTCTCTTAATTCTTCACTAAAGCCGCCTGGAGCATCTCCAAATGATTGAAAAATACCGGTCATAAAACTTACATCATTATCCTGCCCTTCTAATATTACATTAGTTCCTGAAGCTGCTAGCTGCTCATCAGTTTGAGTGTCACCATCTTCAGTCCTAAAAAGTCCATCATTATTAGAATCTGTAAAAACAATTCGATCACCTCTAATTGGTGGTGTTGGCACTAAGTATTTAGATACTTCAGCGGTTATACCAAGCTTACTATACTCGTCAAAAATAAAATCAAAACCTGCTCCTATTCTTAAATTGGTTGGCTGAAACACGTCTTGTCCACCATCATCATATTTAAATCTTGGACCTAAGTTTTGAATTGCAAATCCTGCTCTCCATCGTCCATTAAAATCATTATAAGCTTCTTCTTCACTTTGATAATATCCTGTAATATCGGCACCAAAAGTACTTCCCGGATTAGCATTAGGATCTACTTGTCCGATTCTTAAAGCAGATCTCATATAGCGTAATGCAACTGCCATAGAAAATTGCTCACCTAGCCTTAAAGAGTATGCTACATCAACAGCATATTCGTTAGGTTTAACTGCAATACCAGGATCGTTAGCATCTTGTGTTAAAACGATTTCTCCTAATGTAAAATATTTTACACTGGCAGATATAGCACTGTATTCATTTATTCTATTAAAGTATGTTGCATAACTTAATGAGATGTCGTTAACTAAACGCGTTAAATAAGGTGTGAAAGCAACTCCAACTCCAGATTTTGCTTCTGAAAAGGCATATTTTGCTGGGTTCCATTGTTGAGAAAATCCGTCTACAGAGGTTGCTACACCTTGGTCTCCCATACCAGCAGATCGTGAGTCTGGTGCAATTAGCATAAATGGTAATCCTGTTGTGATTACTCTACTATCGTTGTTATTAGGTATTAACTGAACGGTGTTCTGAGCAAACATTAAATTTAATGTAGAAAAAGCGATTAGGGTAAATATGTATTTTTTCATGTGTTTTTTTAAGTTCATAGCACTAGCTTACAAGGCTAAATGGTTAGCAAATATAATTTATTATTACAGTATGACAAGTTTTTCGATTTTTTCAACTTCCTTATTTAAACGGCTAGATCTCACTTTTAGTTTATAGACATACACTCCTTTTCCTATTTTATCACCAAAATCATCTCTTCCATCCCAAATAATATCCTTAGAAAGTGTACTTGCAGCTTTACTACCTCCAGACGTTTGTCCGTTTAAAGTCCTAACTAACTTACCTGATACTGTGAAAATTTGAACAGAAACATCTAAAGGCTCAGTACTATTATGATTAAACCAAAACTCAGTATAACTAACAAATGGGTTAGGATAATTTAAAACATTATTAATAACCAACTCTTCATCCTTATCAAAAACTGTAAACTGAAACTCTGCCGTTGATGAGTTGTTATATACATCCCAAGCTTTTAATGTTAACGTATGAAGTCCTGGTTCTAAATCTCTAAACGGATATGTTACAACACCATTTGTATAATCGTCTACATTTGCTTGGTAATAATCGTTTAAAACTATTGGATTAGTTTCGTCACCATCTATAATTGCTGTAATGTCATGACCTATACCACTGGCTGTATTAATACCGTTAGCATCCTGTAATTTAGCGAGTAAATTTGGAGATTCATTTGTAATACCGCCTGAAACAAAATTTTCATCATTCATAAACAAATTGATTACCGGGCCGATATTATCTTCTGGTGCATTTTCATTTATACCACCTATTTTAATATCAAAATTAGAACCAGCTTGGTCAGATAAGGGATTTTCTGTTTGCGCGTAAAAACTAACTTTTCCATTTCCGACTGGTATTCCAATATCTCTTGGTACAATAAAGTCGAATTCAAATTGTCCATTTTCTACAGTAGCTTGTCCTCTAAACAGAACTTCACCAAGGGTTGTAAACTCTAATACAATTTCTTGACCAGCTTCTGTTATACCATCATTAGCTAGTGTCTGCCTCTCTATTTGTTTATCAAAAATTGTTGCGGTTAGTATTCCATTATAATTAGATAAAACATTTCCATTTAGATCTATAACCTCACCTGCTAATTTCGCATAACTCAAGGCTTTTAGAGTGTCTATAGGCTGAGTAATTGGAACATCATTAACGCGTGTTAATCTAATGTCTGGTTTTGGAAATGCTAATTTCATGGCAGGATCTCCAATTAAAAACACAAGTCTTTTCTGAGATGAACCTGCAACACTGTTATCTACCTTAGTTAACCTAAGCGCCTCACCTATAGTTGGATAATCATCAGAGCCAAAAGCAAATAGATAGTCATCTAATGTTTCATTATAAGTAACACCTGTCGTTACGAAAATTTGTCTTGTAGTAGTCATTAATGCAATTGCACCTCCATTTTTATTCCAAAATGTAAACTCACCAGCTGTATCTCTATTAGGATCATCAAATTTTGTATACTCACATGTTACCGTGACGAATAAATTAAATTTACAGATATTATTAATTTCTTGAGCATCGATTTTATCGAAAATTCGCTCTTTTGCTAAACCATCTTCACCACCATGTCCAAAATAATTAACGACTAAAGCTCCAACTTCAATAGCATCTTTAATAGCTTCATTAACTTGAGGGTATCTATTTCCGGCAGCAGATGCTTCTTGTTGAAACGCATCTGTATGTATTTTCACCACATTTATAAACGGCTTTTGCTCCTCTACTTCAGTGCCTATACCATCTGTGGTATTTTGCAGAATCTTCTCCCATGAAACATCTACATCATCAGAGATTAGCAAAAGGTTATTTCTCCAACTACCATAAGCCTCTTTCTGGTAATAAGATTCAATTTTATCTACCATTTCCTTTGCGCGTTGTAAATCTTCAACTAATATTCTACCAATTGCAACATCCAAACGATCATTATTAACGGCCATGGCTCCTTCATTCTCATCTAACATTCCAAAAAAGTCATCAGAAATAAATGAATTTGTAAGACTAAAGCTATTTGTTGTATACCAAGAAGGGACGATATTAGTATTATTTCTTATCCTATCTTTATAATCATAAGAGGCGTCACCAAATAAACACAGGTACTTTAAACTCTCGCTAGGCAAACTAGCATTATCATAAACATATTTAATAAAGTTTCTAATAGCTGCTATATCTTGGCTACCAGTGCTAAATTCTGTGTAAATATCTTTTAATGTTACAGCCTTTACATTGAGATTATATTGATCTCTATTTATTTGAGCAAGTCTTTCAGCCTGAGATAATAAATTGGCAGGTGTTATTATTATATAATCAATATCTTGAAACTGACCTTGTGCATTCTGAAAAATAGTCCCTTTCAAATTTTGATTAGCAACTGTCGTAATTGCATCTTTACTAGGTTGAAAAAAATCAGAATTCGCAAATGCTAAGTAAGTTCTTTCTTCCCCTGATTGAGCTTTAAAGGAGAAACTATCTTCGCTAGTAGAATTTACAGTTGAAGCTACATTAAACCTATCTGTTATATCCCAAATTTCTCTAACTGCATTAGCATTGCTCAAGGTGTATTCTGCTATACCAGGTGTAGTAATAATTTCACTATTCTTAAAGACAAGCTGATCTCCGTCATAAATCAGTCTTCTTGTCGCTTCAAAAGAAATAAAATCTAAAAATGCATTAGATGAGGGGTTACCGTTATTATTATAATTTAAAGTTACAGTTACATCGTCTGAGACTACATTTATTTGATTACCAAAACTACTCTCACTGGCTAATACAGAAGCAAAATCCGCTTGAGGCAGATTTAAAGATGAAATTTGATTTCCATTAATTGAAACTGTCATATTGCTAGTTGTCTCAGATACTGAACCAACCCTAACTCTAAAATTTATAGGTTCTTCTATTACCAAATTAGGAAATTCAAAATCGAAACTTTGCTGATTTTCAATATCAAAATCTTCACCATACCATCGTCGTCCGAGTTTTGCTAAATTAACTTCATCAGTTTCATAGTACTGGTAATCTTGAAATCTATTAATTTGAATATTCGCTGAAGAATTTAGTGTTGGCATTGGCTGAATACGCTTTCCGTTACCGGAACTTACATTTACATAATAATAGGTCTTATCAGAATACAAATTAATATTGGTGTCACTCTCATCACTATATGTTGTTGGCCCTTCTCCATAGAAAATAATAAAATCACCATTATCAAAACTACCATCGTCTTCTCCTATAAATTTAACGGCATTTTCCTGAACATCAATGGGGTAATTTTCAGAATTTAAATAGGGTAACATTCTACCACCATTTCCAAATATCTTTATATTCCTGGGATCTACTGAATTTGTGTTAATACCCAAACTCCCTAAAAAACTTTTAGTTAACCGAAACACCCCTGATTTATCAATATAAAATCTATACCACTCTCCTGAACTAAGAACAGAATTAGTTATACTTTTTGCATTAAACGAGGAAGACTTACCTTGTCTTGTACTATAATTAATTGTGAATGCTGTTATTTTCTTAAAAGTGCCTTTATCATTTATTATTGGTGAAATTTCAAAATAATGAGATTTCTTTTCTCTTGCACTTACGTTTGATAAATTTAGCTTAATTGATTCTGGTATTAAGTTAGTATCTAAATCTTTTAATTCAGCTTTTGTGATATTTTGATAAGACACATTAGATATAGAAACAGAATTCTCATCTACAATTCCAGAGCTTTCCCATTGAGTAAAGTATTTTAAACCAATTTCTTCATTGTAAGTAAAATGCTTAGCGTCGAACGCGGGCACTTCAATTTTTCTCAGTGAAGTTTCCAATACAGTGTAACCGTCCCAGTCTATCTTTATTTGCTTTTGCTGACTAAAGCCACATAAAAAGACACAAAGACATAATAGTGTGTGTAAATTTTTCATTGATTTATTATAGGTTAATGGTGTTAAGCCTAAATCTGAGATAAGACATCACTCTTACAAGTAAAATAACGTCAACCCAAGGACCTTATTATGACTTCGCAATTTTTATTTCAAAAATACAACAATAAATCATTTTAGACGTCGTTATTAAAGGGCAAAATACATCGATAATCTGACTCAAAATCCGTTATTCTGTTCAAAAAAAAGGATGAAATGCATATTTTTTTGCATTTTGAAGCAAAAAAAAGTTGTCAGTTTACCTTTAATTGTTATATTGCGAGTCTAAAATTTAACGAGCTTATTTAAACGTATGGATATGAAAAATGTCTCAAACCTAAAAATTTTAATTGCACTAACGCTTTGCGCTACAATAGTTGGCTGTAAACGTTCTTCTAATTCTGGCAATGTAGATAGTGCTACAGGTTGGAAAATCAACGATAAACAAGGTGGTTTTCAATATAACAGCCAATTTAAAGAACAAGAAACACCTCCTGGAACTGCATTCGTAGAAGGTGGTACTTTTACCATGGGTAAAGTACAAGATGATCCAATGCATGATTGGAATAATACGCCAAATCAACAACATATTCAGTCATTCTATATGGATGAAAATGAGGTTACAAATTTGAATTATCTAATTTATTTAGATTATTTAAAAAATGTTTATCCACCAGATGACCCTAATTACTCATTAATATATAAAGGCGCACTTCCTGATACTTTAGTATGGAGAAACCGTTTAGGTTATAATGAAATGATGACCGAAAATTATTTACGCCATCCTGGATATGCAAATTATCCTGTTGTAGGAGTAAGTTGGATCCAAGCGGTGGAATACGCAAATTGGAGAACAGATCGTGTTGCTGAGATGTCATTACAAGAAGCTGGTTATTTAAAAAGAGATTCTCAATATACAGATGTGAGTGCAGAGAGTACATTTAGTACAGATACTTACATTAACGCACCATCGCAAACTTATGGTGGTAATTCTGATGTATTAGAAGGAGGAAGACGAAAGCAACAAACTGATGCTGAAGGCAACCCTGTTAATTTATATGCAAACAGAGAAACTGGTTTAATTCCAGTAAAATATAGACTACCAACAGAAGCTGAATGGGAATATGCTGCATTAGGCCTAAGTGAAATTAGGGAATATAATGTATATAGAGGCAGAAAAAAATATCCTTGGGATGGACAATATACAAGATCAGGAAAACGAGTTAATCGTGGTGATCAATTGGCTAACTTTAAGCAAGGAAAAGGTGATTATGGTGGAATTGCAGGTTGGTCTGACGATGGAGCTGATATAACTGCTGCAGTTAAAACTTATCAACCAAATGACTTTGGCTTATATGATATGGCTGGTAACGTAGCAGAATGGGTGGCTGATGTTTACCGTCCTATAGTAGATGATGAGTTTAATGACTTTAACTATTATAGAGGTAATGTTTATACCAAAAATGCTATAAACGATGATGGAACTGTAAAAATAGTTACTATTGATGATATTGTGTATGATACATTAAGTAATGGTAAAATTATCGCAAGAGATTTACCCGGTGAAATTGCTAAAATCCCAGTAGATGATAAAGAAACCTATTTAAGAACTCAGTTTAGTCAGAGTGACAATAGAAACTTTAGAGATGGAGATAAACGCTCTTCACGTTACTACAGAGAATCTTTCGATGAAGGTGAATCTAAAAATAAGAATAATACAGGAAAAATGTATAACTCACCAAAGCATTCTGTAACTATGGATTCTTTAGACGGAAAAATGGTTAGACAATACGATCAGTCTAATAACAGAACGTCTTTAATTAATGATGAAGTTAGAGTATATAAAGGTGGTTCTTGGAGAGACAGAGCTTATTGGATAGATCCTGCTCAACGTCGTTACTTCCCACAAGATATGGCAACTGATTACATTGGTTTTAGATGCGCAGTATCTAGAGTTGGTTCTAAATCTGAAGGCGGAAAAGGAAAAAGACGTAACTAATAACAAATACTGAATAATTTTTAAAAAAGTCCTGATATGTTTATCAGGACTTTTTTATTTTTGGATATATGAGAATAGATCAGCTTTATCAAAACTACAAATCGAGTTCATCAATATCTACTGATACAAGGAAGCTCCATAAAAATGCTATGTACTTTGCTTTAACCGGAGATAATTTTAATGGTAATAAATTTGTAAATCAAGCTTTTAAAGCAGGTGCGAAATATTGTGTTGTTGATTATAAAAGTGCTGTAATAAATGACAGGTGCCTACTTGTTAGTGACGTATTAATTGCACTTCAAGATTTAGCCAAATACCATAGAAAGATCATAAACATTCCTATTATTGCTCTAACTGGTAGCAATGGTAAAACTACTACCAAAGAACTGATATGTGCCGTGTTATCTTCCACATATAAAGTAAAAGCTACAAAGGGTAATCTTAATAATCATATAGGAGTACCCTTAACGCTGCTCAGTTTTTCTGAAGATTTAGATTATGGTATTGTAGAAATGGGTGCAAACCATCAAAAAGAAATTGAATTTCTGTGTACTATTGCGCAACCAGATTTTGGTTTAATCACCAATTTTGGTAAAGCACATCTTGAAGGGTTTGGTGGTATTGAAGGTGTTATAAAAGGAAAATCTGAATTGTATGATTACATCAAAGAAAACCATAAAACTACTTTTATAAATAAAGAAGACAAGACTCAAATTCAACAGATTAATAATTATAATAAGATCACCACTTTCGGTTCTGATTTGGATAACGACTGTTTAGTAACATTTATAAACGCAGACCCATTTGTCACATTAAGCTATGACAATACTGTCATAAAAAGTTTACTAATTGGTGACTATAATTATGGTAATATTACAGTCGCAGTAGCAATAGGAAAGCACTTTAAAGTTTCTACAGAAAACATTAAAAAAGCAATTGAAAGCTACGCACCCGATAATAACAGATCTGAAATTATTAAAAAGGGGAATAATCAAATTATTTTAGATGCTTATAATGCAAATCCAACAAGTATGTTGGCTGCATTGAAAAACCTAAAACAGCTTCAATCTAACAACAAGTATCTATTTTTAGGAGATATGTTTGAACTTGGCAAAGACGCTTCTATTGAGCACCAAGCAATCGTTAACTATGTTGAAGCTAATTTTATTACAAACATCTTCTTAGTCGGTGAAAATTTCTTTAAAACCGAAACTAAAAAGACAACTCATAAGTATTCTAAATTTGAAGATTTGAAATTTATCATATCAAATCTAGAATTGAATGAAGCTACTATCCTAATAAAAGGTTCTAGAGGCATGGCTTTAGAGCGTATTTTAGATTTATTGTAATTAGTGGGTCATACTGGATTCGAACCAGTGACTTCTACCCTGTCAAGGTAACACTCTAAACCAACTGAGTTAATGACCCTTATTTTTTTACAAATCTAAACCATTTGAATAGAATTTCAAGATATAATTAACAATTCTAAAATTTCCATTTTTTAACTTTGATTAAAAATTAAGACGCAAGATACTATGGTTGATAAAGGATATATTTTTCGGTTTTTAAGAGACTTAAAAAAAAACAATTCTAAAGATTGGATGGATGAAAACCGTCATCAGTACCACACAATGAAAGAACGTTGGCTCTTTGAAATTGAATTGATTCTTAAACGCCTTTCTAAACATGATGCACATTACGAAAGTATTGATCCTAAAAAGACCGTAAGCCGTATAAATAATAATCGTCGCTTTCATCCAGATAAACCAGTTTACAAAGATCGTTTAACCTGTTCACCAGCAGGTCGAAAAGCTTTTAACGTTTCTACCTTCTTTTTATCAATTGGTACTGAAGAATCATTCATTGGTGGTGGTATTTACCATCCAAAAAAAGAAGACTTAGAAAATATTAGAGCTGCAATAGACTATAATGGTGATGAGTTGAAAAAAATTCTGAATGAAAAAGGGTTTAAATCCTTTTATGGTGGATTGAATATATACGATGACAAACTAGTTACATCACCTCAGAATTACAGTAAAGACCACGAATATATTAACTTAATTAATAACAAAAGTTTTACAGCAACTATTAATCTAACCGAAGAACAAGTCGAAAGTAACGGCTTTATCGACTTGGTTGAAGAAGCGTATTTAAAGTTTAAACCTCTAGATGATTATATTGTTAGGGCTATCTCTATGGGTAATTAGAAACTTATGAAGTTATTTATTGAAAAGGGTTTTAAATTACTTGGAAGAATCGCTGCTACGATTACAAATCTGCTGTGCTATCACACATCTTAGAATATTAGTTTCCAAAAGAGACCTTTAGAATTCGCTGAGTCATATTTTGAAGCAAAAATTCCGATTTGAAAATTCAAATCGGAATTGATTTTGATGTGGGCGACAAGGGATTCGAACCCCTGACCCCTTGGGTGTAAACCAAGTGCTCTGAACCAACTGAGCTAGTCGCCCTATTTATAAGGACTGCAAATATAGACTAGTTTTTAAAATCTCAAAAGCTTTTTTATAAAAATATTAAATTATTTCTGCTACCACAAAAGTACTACCTCCAACATAAATTAAATCGTCTTTATAAGCTTTTGATTTTGCAGTATTTAAAGCCTCATTTACGCTTTTATAAGACCGACAAACTAGTTCGTTTTTTACAAAAATTGTTTCTAAAATTTCTGCATCTAATCCTCGTTGCACATTCGGTGTGCATAAATAATAAATCGCTTGCTTTGGCAGTAAAGGTAAAATTGACACTAAGTCTTTATCATTTACAACCCCAAAAACAATATGTAGGTTCTCGAAATTTTCAGATTGTAGTTGTTGCATTGTGTAGGTTAAACCTTCTTTGTTATGTGCAGTATCACAAATAATCTTTGGTTTCTCACCTAGAATTTGCCATCTACCTTGCAAGCCAGTATTCTTAGCAACATTTAGTAACCCTCTCTTTAATTCCATTTCAGAAATTCTAAACTCTAAATTATTTAAAACTTTAATGGCCTGTATTACTGTTTTTATATTGTGCCTTTGATAAGCTCCTTGTAAATCACTTTCTAAAACTTCAGTTATTAATTGGTCTGCAAAATAGATTTTTGAATTAGTAAATTTTGCTTTATAAGCAAAAACAGCTTCAGTTTCAGAATGTATTTCTCCAATAACTACAGGGATATTTTGTTTAATAATTCCGGCTTTTTCACCTGCTATCTTTTGAAGCGTATTACCTAGCATCTGCATATGATCAAAACCAATATTGGTAATTACGGACAGTTCTGGTGTTATAATATTTGTAGAATCTAGTCGACCTCCTAAACCAACTTCAATAATAGCTACATCTACCTTCTGCTTGGCAAAATAATCGAACGCCATGCCAACGGTCATTTCAAAAAATGATAAACTATTCGCTTCAAAAAAGGGTTTATTTCGTTTTATAAAACCGATAACAAATTGCTTACTTACAACTTTACCATCAATTTTTACACGCTCTCTAAAATCTTTTAAATGTGGTGACGTATATAAGCCTACTTTATAACCTGCTTCTTGGAGTATTGAAGCTAGCATATGACTGGAAGAGCCTTTTCCGTTGGTACCACCAACATGAATAGATTTAAACTGTTCCTGTGGTTCTTTTAAATATTTGGCAAGCTTTAGTGTATTAGATAAATCTTTTTTAAAGGCAGATTCACCTTTATTCTGATACATGGGTAATTGTTGGAACATCCAACTAACAGTATCTTGGTAATTCATGAGTTATTGGCCAACATCGAAATTAATACTAACAAAGCCTATTTGCACTAGTGGTGCATCCGAGTTTACAGGCCATTTAAAGGTTAACGCCGTTTTTTCAGCAGCTTCAAACAAACACTGAGTCCCAGTTGTTCCTCTTTTACCAGGAATAGCTTTAACCACTCTTCCTTGTCTATTTACTCTTACTTCAACAACTACGACACCTGTTTCTTGACAATCTGGAATAACTTTACCATTTGTTGGCTTACCTCTTCCTCCAAGTCCATAACCAACGCCACCTTTTCCTGGTCCAGAACCTCCAAAATAACTTGGAGCATAAGGATCTCCATCCAATTGACCTTTGTTTCCACCTTTATTATCAGGTCCTTCACCACCATCGGTATTTCCTTCAGCATTCTTTACACCACCAATAAGGTTATCGAGTTTTCTCTTTTTTTCTTCTTCCTCTAAACGTTTCTTTTCTTCAGCTTCACGCTTTTCTCGTTCTACTCTTGCTGCTTCTGTTTTGACCTTTGCTTCTGCATCTGCTTTAGCTTTTGCCTCAACTTCTTTTTGCTTTTTTATGGCAATAGCTTCAGCATTTTCTTGGGTCATAACGTCTTCAGCTTTTGTAGCAGCTTCAGTTGGCGTAACGTTTGTTTCTTCAGGCTGTGCTTCTTCAACAGAACTTTCTTCTACAACTTTATCTTCAACAGCTTTTCTAGGCTCGCTGAGTGGTTTATTTCCATTTCCAAAATCTGTAGTTCCAAAATTTACTGCAACACCGTATTCTTCAGGTGGATCCATATATTGAGGCCCTACTACAAACAACAATAAGAGAAAGATCAAAGCTATAAGCGCTGTGATTTTTGCCGAATTACGTTGATGTTTGGTCTCTAAATATTTCACGTTATTTTACGTTTATTAGTAAAGTCACTAAAATGATGCCTCTTAATTTGGTTGCACAGCTAATATCACCTTGAATTTATTTCGATTAGCAATATCCATGACCTTAACAACATTCTCTACAGGAACAGATTTTTCAGCTCTCAAAACAATTGTTGGAGATTCTTGTGAAGCCAGTATAGATATCAATTGCGTTTCTAAAACACTTTCTCCTACACGTTTTTGATCTATGTAATATGTCAAATCTTTTTTAATACTTACTGCTGTAGACTTTTTATTCTCAGTTTTTCCGCTCGCTTTTGGTAAAACAATATCAATCGCATTTGTACTGACTAAGGTAGACGCTATCATAAAAAAGATTAATAACAAGAATACAATATCGGTCATGGACGCGAAATTGAATTCTGGTGTTACTTTATTTCTTCCTCTAATGTTCATATTAGATAGGTTCGTTTAAATGATCTAAAAACTCAACTGAATTGGCTTCCATTTGATGAACAACTTTATCGGTTCTCACAACAACATGATTGTAAGCTACATAAGCAACAATACCAACTATAAGTCCTCCTACTGTTGTCGTCATCGCAGTATATAATCCACTTGCCAAAACATCCATTTGAATAGTTCCTCCTGCATTTGCTAATTCGAAGATTGAAAGAATCATACCTACTACCGTTCCTAAGAATCCGATCATTGGAGCTACACCAGATATGGTAGCCAAAACACTTACGTTTTTCTCTAAACTGTAGACTTCTAATTTTCCTGCATTCTCAATAGCAGAATTAATATCCTCTAAAGGCTTACCAATTCTAGTAATACCTTTAGCAATTAATCTAGATACCGGCGAATTTTGTTGTACACATAACATTTGTGCAGAATCGATTTTCCCATTACTTACATGGTCTTTTATTTGATTCATAAAATTTGAATCGACCTTTGATGCTGCTTTAATTGCAAAAATGCGTTCAAAATAGATGTAAGTTGCAACTATCAATAACAAGAAAAGTATAAGTATAATTACTACTCCTGATGTTCCTCCACTCGATATGAGTTCTATTATAGATAATGTTTTTTCAACCGACTCTCCATCCGTTACAACATCTATTCCATCTTGAATATTACTTAGTAATATCATACGATAAGTTTTTAATTTTAAAGTTCTTGTAAAATATAACGCTTAGTTTTTTACTTAAGTATATTAGAATATCGACCTCGTTACCATAAAGGCAGCTGCACCAGCTATGAAGCCAACTAAAGCTAACCAAGATATCTTCTTAAAATACCAGAAAAAATCTATCTTTTCCATTCCCATAGCAACTACACCTGCTGCGGACCCTATAATTAACATACTACCACCTGTACCTGCTGAATAGGCAATAAAGTGCCATAATTCGTTATCCATAGGTTCGGAGAACATCCCTAAACTTGCCGCAACTAAAGGTACGTTATCAATAACCGCAGAGCCAACGCCTAATAATAGAACTACTAAGTCCGAGACTCCTTCTCCATGATATTCTGTACCCAACATTGGCATACTATCCTGTAGTGAACCAGCAAAGTTATAAAGTATACCTAAAGACTCTAAAGCAGCAACTGCCATTAAAATTCCTAAGAAGAATAAAATACTTGGCAATTCAATTTTAGATAAAGAGCGGTGCACAGGACTATGATTTGCATGAGCATCGTGTTCTTCTGAATTTGAACTTGAGATAGCAAATTTTGAATTACTATAAATTTCAGCAAAAATAGCTACCACACCTAAAGAAAGCATCATACCAACGTAAGGAGGTAAGTGCGTAATAACTTTAAATATTGGCACGAAAATTATAGCACCTAATCCTAAAAATAACATTGTAGAACTAAACTTATTTTTAGGTTTGTTATCTGGTTCTATAAGTTCTAAAGTCCCTTTAAAAGGTTTTAATAATGATGCTATAAATGTTGGTACAACCATGCATATTACTGAAGGTATAAATAAATAAGTAAATAATTTACCCGTAGATACTTTATCACCTATCCATAGCATGGTCGTGGTAACATCACCTATTGGAGACCAAGCACCACCTGCATTTGCAGCGATAATTATTAAACCAGCATACCAAATCCTTACATCTCTTTCTTTTATGATTTTTTGAAGAATGGAAATTAATACAATTGTTGCTGTTAAATTATCAATGATTGCTGATAATACAAAAGCTAAAATTGAAAACATCCATAACAACTTCTTTCTACTATTAAAGTTTACAGCATTTTTTATAGTGGAAAAACCATCGAAATAATCTATAATCTCAACAATGGTCATCGCTCCTAGAAGAAAAACTAATATCTCAGCTGTTTTACCTAAATGATGTAGGAGTGTTTTTTCCATCAAATGCATTTTTTCTTCATGTGGTAGCATTCCAAAATTATCCATTAAGCTATGCTTAGCCGAATCGAACCATTGAGAAAAATCATCTATTCCTAAAGAAATCAATGCCCAACTAATGGCCATCATTACTAAAGCAGGAATAAGCTTATCAATTTTAATATTGTGCTCTAACGTAATGGCAAGGTAGCCAATTACAAAAACGAGAATTATAACAGTTTCCATAGTTTAAGGGGTATTTATATTAATTGTCTTAGTGCAATCTCAAAAGCGGTTTCACTAACACCAATTTTTGTTGGGTTTTTCTTATGTACTTCTTTTAATGCTTTTCTAATAACTTTCGAGGTGTCGTTAAAAATAGCTTCGTCAGTCATTTGTACTTTACGTTCCATAAAGTAAGCGAAGACTCTTGCCATACCACAGTTTGAGATAAAATCTGGTATTAAACTTACTTTCTGATCTGTATACTCCATAATAGAACCGAAAAATATTTCCTTATCCGCAAAAGGGACGTTAGCTCCGCAGGTTATAACTTCTAAACCTGTTGAAATCATCTGATCTATTTGATCTTGTGTTACTAATCTCGAAGCAGCACACGGAGCAAATACTTCCGTTTGCAATGACCATATTTGTTCATTTATTTCATTAAAAGGAATAAGATTATCTGCAACTAAAGTATTACCATTTTTATTTAGATATAAATCGGTAATCTCTTTAAATGAAAATCCCTCAGGATTAATTAAACCACCTACTCTGTCGATTACACCAACAACTTTAGCACCCATTTGAGCAAAGTAAAATGCAGCTGCGGCTCCAACATTTCCAAAACCTTGAACTACAACTCGCTTTCCTTTTATAGAATCGTCATTAATACTATAAAAATGTTTCGCTGCTACTGCAACACCAAAGCCAGTAATCATATCTGCAACAGTGTATTTTTTAGAAACTTCTGGAGAATATTTAGCGTTTTCTATAACCTTTATAACACCTTGTCTCAACTGACCAATTCTATTAATTTTATCTGCTATTGTCGGCTTAAAATGACCTTCAAAAACACCTTCTTGTGGGTGCCAAACACCACTCTCTTCAGTTATTGGAATTACTTCGTGAATCTCATCTACGTTAAGATCGCCACCTGTTCCGTAGTAACTTTTTAATAATGGAGAAACAGCAGTATACCAGCGTTCAAGGACACCTTTTTTTCTTGGATCGTGCGGATCAAAATTAATACCAGATTTGGCTCCACCTATAGCAGGACCAGAAACTGTAAACTTCACCTCCATTGTTTTTGCAAGTGATAAAACTTCATTTTTATCAAGACCTTTACGCATTCTAGTTCCACCTCCAGCAGCACCTCCTCGTAATGAGTTTATTACAGTCCATCCTTCAGCATCTGTTTCGGGATCATTCCAATGAAAGACTATTTCTGGGGCTTTGTTTTCGTACTTCTGAAGTAATTCCTTTATCAAAGTATATGGTTTAGTTAATAATAGCAAATATAAAAAACTATAAAGCCTAAAAAGTAAATTAAATATTAATTTTTAGAATTCGGAATTAAAATTTTTCCAGATGAATGGTCTTTTGTTGCACCTGTTACGCTACTTAAAGAATTAACTTCATTTCTATCTTTTAAAACCCCTAATAATCCAAAAATTAGTGCCTCTTTAAACTCAATAAGTTCCCTATTAGGAAGTATTATTTGAGTTGTAGAAAGTTCATTTAATCTAGATATAAGAAATTCATTATAAACACCTCCACCTGTAACTAATACTTTAGAATTTGATTGCTTTACAATTTTTAAAATTTGAATAACAACATGTTCTACAAAAGTTCTTAAAATTGCTTTCTCTGAAAGTTGAAATTCATCAATTAGCGGAAATATTTCTTTATCAACCCATTCTAAACCTAAAGATTTTGGTGGCTTTTCATTATAAAATTCTAAACTATTTAAACGATATAATAATTCTACATTAATAATTCCTTTTGAAGCAAGTTGCCCTCTATCATCATAATCTAAACCTAATTTAGATACATAATGATTCAACACAATATTTACAGGACAAATATCAAAGGCTAAACGATTGTTATTTTCTTCAAATGAAATATTAGCAAAACCACCTAGATTCAAACAAAAATCATAATCACTAAATAATAAGCGGTCTCCAATAGGAACCAATGGTGCTCCTTGACCACCCAATTCAACATCCTGAATTCTAAAATCACAAATCACTTTTTGATTTAATAAATCTGAGAAAACTTGCTGATTTCCAATTTGAAGTGTTAATCCATTTTGAGGTTGATGCAAGGCCGTATGTCCATGAGAAGCTACAAAATCAATATTGACTATTTTATGTTTCGCTATAAAACCTTGGACCAAGGATGACAAATAATCAGAATAAACGTTATCAATGGTTATCAATTCTTCACGAGATCTACCTATTAATTGACTTAATGTCTTCTTCCAATCCTTAGAATAATTGAGGGTTTCAGCATTCAAAATTTCATAACTCCAAATACCGTTATAAGAAAAGGTAACACAAATAATATCTACACCGTCTAAAGATGTTCCCGACATTAAAGCAATTACCTTATAGATTGAGGTTGTCATATTAGTAAAAATAATATTACTTATTGAAAATACGGCAAGAAACCATTATCTTTGCGTGAAATTTTTATCAAAATAATAATATATACTATTTATGGACTTTAACTTAACAGAGGAGCATATAATGATTAGAGATGCAGCAAAAGATTTTGCTCAAACTGAGTTATTACCAGGTGTTATTGAACGTGATAATAAACAAGAATTTCCACAAGAATTAGTAAAGAAAATGGGAGATCTTGGTTTTATGGGTATTATGGTAGATCCAAAATATGGCGGAAGTGGTATGGATACTATTTCTTACATATTAATTATGGAAGAATTATCTAAAATTGATGCTTCAGCTTCAGTTATAGTTTCTGTAAATAATTCTTTAGTTTGTTATGGTATCGAAAATTACGGAAATCAAGCACAAAAAGATAAATATTTGCCAAAACTAGCAAGTGGAGACATGGTTGGTGCATTCTGTTTAAGCGAACCAGAAGCCGGTAGTGATGCTACTTCGCAAGCCACTACTGCTATAGATAAAGGTGACCACTATATAATAAATGGTACTAAAAACTGGATTACAAGTGGCGGAAGAGCTGGAATTTACTTAGTAATTGCACAAACCGATAGAGACAAAGGTCATAAAGGTATTAATGCTTTTATAGTTGAGAAAGGAACCGAAGGTTTTCATATTGGGCCTAAAGAAGATAAGTTAGGAATTCGTGGTAGTGATACCCATACGCTTCAATTTAATGACGTGAAAGTCCCTAAAGAAAATAGAATTGGTGACGATGGCTTTGGATTTAAATTCGCTATGAAAACACTTTCTGGAGGACGTATCGGTATTGCAGCACAAGCTTTAGGTATAGCTTCTGGGGCTTACGAATTAGCCCTTAAATATTCTAAAGAGCGTAAAGCGTTTGGAACAGAGATTTGTAACCACCAAGCTATAGCTTTTAAGATAGCTGACATGTATACTGATATTGAAGCTGCTAGAATGCTAGTAATGAAAGCAGCTTGGGATAAAGACCAAGGTAACAATTACGATATGTCTAGCGCTATGGCTAAACTATATGCAAGTAAAGTTGCTATGGAGCATACGGTTGAAGCTGTTCAAATTCATGGTGGAAATGGATTTGTAAAAGAATACCATGTGGAGCGTTTAATGCGTGATGCAAAGATTACACAAATTTATGAGGGTACTTCTGAAATTCAGAAAATTGTTATATCTAGAGGAGTTATAAAAGGATAAATCTAAATAAAAAACAATAAAAAGGCTTCGAAATTTAATTTTGAAGCCTTTTTTAATTTCTTGAAAACTCGTTGACTACCAATCGTAATTCCCCATAAGAGAATTTGTCATCGAGTTGATGCTTTAAATCTGAAAGGTTATCAAAGGTTTTATTCGGAATAATTTTCTTTAGTTCAGAATAATGAGTTTTACTCATCAGCTCTGTGACCTCAATTTCTCCCGAAGATATAAAACCAGCTAAATGTCCGAAGATAGTGTTTGAATTTAAGTCACGCTCTATTGCTATTTGATCTATAGATTTTCCTCTCTTGAATAATTCTAAGGATATATTCTTAGTATCTCCTTTCTGTTTCTTAGGTTTAAATTCTTCAAAAACTGAAACATCATTAGAAGTTTCAATATCATTTTCATCACAATAACTTTTAATGACTTTTAATATTTCTGTCCCATATTTTTCAATACGAGTTTTACCCATTCCATGAACTTCTTTCAGTTCTTGTTTAGAAGTAGGTAATATTTCACACATAGCATATAATGATTTTTGTGTGAAAATTTGAAAGTGAACCAAATCTTCTCGATTAGCAATTTGATTTCTTAGCTCTCTTAGTAATTCAAAAAGTTCAATATTCGTAGTTCCTTCAATCACAACTTTACGTTGCTTTTTTGGTTTATCTTTAGCTAGAAAAACAGATTTAGCTCTTAGTTCTAGGAACTGTTGTACATTAAATCCTTTTTTTAGACCTTCAAAATATAATAATTTAGCCGCTAATAATTCCTCTAATATATCATATTGTTTATTTATGTCTTTTTGTAGCGCTTTATTATCTGTTGTATAAGCTAAAGCCCTTAATGAGGTTTCTAATTTTGATTTTGTTTGATTGTTAAAATAACTAATAGCTTTAACAAACCTTTCTTGTAATAATACATCTAATTCAGGAATATCTAAAACATTACCTATAGACTTTAATTGCGAATTAAAAGACGTGCTTACTCTCAATAAATCAGCTATATTATCCTTTATAATAGTGAGTGGATTTTCAATACTACCCTCAATACTACCTCTATTATTGTAATAAATATCTAGAATTCTATTTACTGGATATAGAAAGTTATAAAAATCAAAAATTTCAGAAATTAAGTCTAATTGAAATGTTCGTTTAGACTGTTGTAGGATATCGTCATTCGGTTGATTAGCTTCTGCCTCAGCATTAAAAGAGATCACATTACTATCACTAATAATTTGATTACGTGTAATTTTACTTTTTAGAATTAAACCTTCTAATGATTTACAACGACTAAGTGCCACATAAGTTTGTCCATGCGCGAAAGCTCCCTCTGCATCTATTATAGCTTTATCAAAGGTTAAACCTTGACTTTTATGAATGGTAATTGACCAAGCTAAACGTAATGGCATTTGTGTATAGCTTCCTATCATATCTTCTGAAATAGCTTTTGTATCATAATCTACCGTATAATTTATATTTTCCCATATTTCAGGTTTAGTGATGATATTAAAATCATCATCTGGGCAATTCACAACAATTTCATCTGTGTCTAATAAAATAACTTTACCTATTTTTCCATTGAAATAACGTTTTTCAGGTGAGCTATCATTCTTTACAAACATCACTTGAGCACCTACCTTTAAGTCTAGTTCTTCTTTATTTGGATAGGAATGTTCAGGAAAGTTACCCTCTATAATTGCTTTATAAGTTTTTGACTTTACTTTAAGTTTTTCAAGTTCTAGTTTATTGGTTTGATTCGCTTTATTATTATGTGTCGTCAATGAAATGTATCCATCATTCTCATTGGGCATAAAAGTAGGCTGATACCTTTTATTTAGTTCATCAGCAGAAGCTTGACTTAATTTATTGTTTCTAACTTCATTTAGAATATCTATAAATACAGGATTATCTTGTCTATATATATGTTTCAATTCTACAGTAACCGAATTACATTGCTGGTAAGCCTGACTGCTAAAGAAAAATGCATTTTTATAGAAGGGACTTAATAATCTCCATTCATGATTTTTTATTACGGGAGATAATTGTTGAAGGTCTCCTATAATTAATAACTGTACACCACCAAAAACTTGATTTCTATTCTTAAAACGTCTTAATGTCTTATCAATACCATCTAGTAAGTCAGCTCTAACCATACTTATCTCATCTATAACTAAAAGGTCTAAAGATTTAATAATATTAATTTTCGTTTTACTAAATTTTCTATTAAAACCAGCAGAAGAATTTAAATCAGTATCAGGTAAGATAGGACCAAAAGGCATTTGGAAAAAAGAATGAATAGTAACTCCTTTAGCATTTATAGCAGCAACACCAGTTGGTGCAACAACCACCATTCGCTTTTTAGATTGCATTTTTAACTTATGTAAAAATGTTGTTTTACCTGTACCTGCTTTACCAGTCAAAAAAATATTCCTATTTGTTTTAGTTACAAAATTCCAAGCAAGATCAAGTTCATTATTTACTTTCATAGATACCGTACAAATGAAAAATGAAGATAATATAAAGAAAGCTTTTAAACTGAACTAAAGCAATAAAAACGAAAAAAACCCTTACTAGATTAACTAGTAAGGGTTTTGTAAATACTAACATAATGTTAGTACAAAAAAGGCGGCGACCTAC
>NZ_DEXW01000044.1:0-1815 GCF_002364335.1 Winogradskyella sp. UBA3174
ACGCCTTCAAGATTACTATATGTTATATCTTACGTACCAGTGATTATAAGATAATTTGGATAATTTATAAGTATTGATAGACTATTAGGTAGCCTGATGTATAACTCTCGGTCGTCATCAATATTTGACCCTATGAATTATAAGTAGATTTCACTTTACAATTACTTTCTATAAAAATCACAGTATATGTATGCTTTTTGTTGGAACTATAAATCTGAGTTTCTTGAATATTATATTCTTAAATAATACTTTAAAATTTTATAGGCATCTGTTTTCTTGATACCTCTTTGACCGATTCAATGTTTTTTTGATTTTGAGCTCGTAATGTTAAACCTAAAAAAAGAGAGACCATCAAGGTTAAAAATAATGTTTTCATGATAAAATAGTTTTAGTGGTTAATGCGATATAAAACTAAATATCGTTAAGGTTTTTATCACTAAGTAATAACCTACAAAAAATAAGCAGGGCTGCTTATTACAAGAAATAATTCACCATTTAATAATTTATAGAGATAAAAAGATCGCTCTATTCTTGCTAACCCAAAGTGGAAGAGAATCTGAATCAGAAGGCAAGTCTAATTTTGATATAATATTTGAACGATGTTTTTCTACAGTTCTTACTGAAATTGACAGTAAATCACTTATTTCTTTTGAAGATTTATTTTGAGCAAGTAAACGGATAATCGTTCGTTCAGAAGGAGAGAGGTATTTGATTTTTTCTAGCTCAGGATAAATTTCTGCTTTAAAAACTTCATCAAAAACTTTACTCGCATAAAAATCTCCGTTCATTGCAGATTGTATACAATTCTTAACTTCACTGAAAGGTTCATCTTTTAGTAGATATCCAGAAACACCCATATTTTTAGCCTTCAAAATCACCTCTTTCTCTTTGTGAGAGGTTAGAATAATAAAAAGAGTATCCGAGCTATTTTCTTTGGATTTTTCAATAACCTCAAAACCCGTTAAAAAGGGCATATTTACATCTAAAATGGCTATCGTTGGCTTTTTAGCAATTAAAGTCTCTAAAGCCTTAGCGCCATTAGATGCTCCCTCTAAAACATCATAGCCCTGTTCTTTTAATTCATTTATTAGTCCTTTTAAAAGCATTGGATGATCATCAGCGACAAGAATAGAAATATTATGATTCATTTTTTATAGGTATGGTTAAAATAAAATTTGTTCCGGTATTTATTTCACTATCAATAGATAACTTTCCTTCGAGAATTTTAATTCTTTCAAAAATAGTCTTTAAGCCTAAACTGTTTTTCTTTTTACTATCATTTACATCGAATCCTTTTCCATTGTCAGAGATTACAGTAACAATTAAACCTTCTTGTTTTTTAATAGAGACTGTTACTGCTTTTGCTTTTGCATGTTTTACAATATTTGTTAAACATTCTTGAATTAATCGATAAAAATTTAAGCTCGCGATTTCTGTGAAATATCCATCTACTGGTTCTATATCCGTAGTAAAGAATAACTCAGTCTGTTCGTCATATTCATTAACTAACTGCGCTATACTTTGAGATAATCCTAGATGTTTTAATAGTGCGGGATATAAGCCCCTCGAAATGCTCCTGACTTCTTCTAGGGCATTATTAGTTAAGCTTGTAAGTTCTAATTGATTCAGGTTTTGTGACTTTCTTTTAATTAACGTTAATTTTTGACCAACACTATCATGCAATTCTCTTGCTATTCTTGTTCTTTCTTCTTCTTGGGATTGCATTAAATCTTGAGAAAACTTTTCTTGTAATTTTTTTTCTTTTTTTACATTATTTTTTGACTTTAATATAGTTAATAAAAAGAAAATGGAGAA
>NZ_DEXW01000044.1:1917-3272 GCF_002364335.1 Winogradskyella sp. UBA3174
TTGCTTTCTTGAGTTTCAATTTTCAGGCGTTGTTTCTCCGTTTCGTAAAGCGTTTGATAATAAGCAAGAGATCGCACATTTTGCACGCTAGAAATGGAATCTTTGATGTTGTAAAAATTTAAAAGGTGTTGATTATAATTAGGAATGTCATCATTAAGTCTGTAGACATCTGATAAAAATTTTTCAGCTGTCATAAGCGGTAAAACTATGGATTGTTTTTTTTGTAATTCCAATAATTCCCTACCATATTTTATCGCATTTTTGTAATCTCCTTTTCCCAAAAACATCCAACTTTGAGCTTCAAGATATAATCCTTTTAATTTACCTGATTTGTCCTTTAACCAAAGTTGCTGAATTTCCTTAAATTTATTTGCCGCAAGATCTAAACTATCACTTTGCACATATACCTTAACCAATTCAGAAAGTATATAGGGCGCAATACTTATATAATCTGTTTTACGATCAGCGAGTAATGATTTTTTTAGGTTCGCAATTTCATCTACTAGATCATTTTTAGAACGAGTACTTCCAACGGTTGTAGAAAATAGATCTTTAATACTAGAATCTGAAGCGAGATTAAAATGTATATTTCTTATTGAATATGTACTATTCATTTTATATGCCAAAAGAAGAGCTTCATCTCGCTCTATCTTTCCTTTCTTATAAAATGCGTTTTGAACAAACAGAGTTGCCAATACATTCTTGATATTGATATTAAAAAGTGTATCCTTGAGCTTTGTATATATTTTAGAAGCTTCTTCTAAACCTTGAGAAGCTTCAACAAACTGGCCTAAATCACTTTGATTTAAAGCCATGTAAAATACTGCAGTCGCATAAAGGTGTTGGTCTTTTGCTTTTAAGGCATATACTTTTGTAAGTTCATAATATTCAAAGGATTTATCTACATTCCCAGAAAAATAATAACCGTCTGCAGCATTTAGGTACAAATAACCAAGCCTCTTAAAATTTATACCCTTTTTAAGTTTGTCATAATAATTATTAAATATTTTAAGCCCTTCCTTTGGCCTACCTAAATAATTATTATTGTAATCCATTAAATCAGCAACAGTACCTGCAGCAGAATTTAGAGAGTCTATGGAAATAGCAAAATTAATGCATTTGCGAGCAATAGAATCGTATTTTAATTCCGTTTTATTGCGGACGAGGCTTGTTAAACTATCTAGCCATAAAAGGCGTTCCCCTTTTTCGGTCTGAGTTATTTTTGAATTATAGAAATCGATTTTTATTTTAATATCACTATTCTGATCTTGTGCTTTCATTTGCAGAAAAAAACAGATTGACATAAAGGAGAATAAAAGTTTCATATAAATAATGTTCTTATTAAATTTAATTCA
>NZ_DEXW01000032.1 GCF_002364335.1 Winogradskyella sp. UBA3174
CAACTAAATTAGTAAACAAATACAGACTAGAAAAAATTCCGAAGGAATTTTCTAGATAAGCATTGACCAAAGCAATTAATTATACACCGTGTTGTACGTAGTTTATTTTAGTAAGTAAGCTAATATGATAGCTATTGACATATAAAATATAATTCCAAATTTTCTCATTTCGGAAGCCTGTTTAATTTTTCGGTCAAATCCGAATTTTTTAAATCGTTCCAATTCTGATTCATTAAAATCAGTGTTTTTTCTTCTATCAATTTTAGCAAAACCAAAAGGAATGAAAAAGAAACCTGTAGCCTCTGCATTACTCAAAGGTGCATTCTTGCGATTTTCAGCATTCTCTTGTTCTTGGTTCATTCTATACTAAATATAATTGTTGTTGTACGTAGTTTTTTAATTCCAAAAATTCCATTTCGATTTAGTTGATGCTCCTAAAATCAGTTTTCGTGCTTCTTTTGGTTCAGTCATAGATTTTTCGTTAAAGCCAACAACTTGGGATTTGAAAATAATCGTTTCGGTTTCGGAATCTAAGATTAACTCTCGGAAGTTTCGTTTGAATTTTTTTAAGTTATTTGTGATGTGTCCAATTTCTAATGTCAAATCCGTGAAACTATTCCATTCAGTTTCTACATTCCGCATTCCAGTTTTCAAATCTGCTTTGGTTTTTTGTAATACAATTAGTAAGTATCTCAAATTTGGATTTTGTTCCAATTCGGCAGATATTTCTTCACCTTGTTCAAGGCAATAAACAACTTCAAATTCTTCTCCGTTTTCATCTTTCGGAATCCCATTGGTTTTGCACAAATATAAATTGTAAATAGTGTCTTTCAAGGCTAGGTTCAAATTACGTACAACGTGATTGTGTATGATTAGTGGCGTTTTTAAGCACCTAATTCAGCAAATAAAAACTGAATAGAAAATCCTAGAGGATTTTCGTAAATAGGCGAAAACCAGCCATTAATTATACACGGTGTTGTGCTTTCGTTATTTTTCTTAATATCAATCTTGATTTTCATTTAATTCAATTTGTATCAAATGAATAATTGATTCAATTTCATTGTGTAAATCTTTCCTGTAACCTAATCCTTCATTAGTCAGAACTGATTTGACTCCCATTAAGTTGCGTACTTTCTGTTGTGCCATAATTTCAATGTAGTCGTTTTTGGGACCTAATGAGATATTATAATCAGGTATTTTAAATTTCAAAAGTGGAAGAAAGTTAACATATTCAACACAAATTTCATCAATCCTAATTTGATGTACATTCATTCTATCCTGAATCAACTTATCTAAATTATAAATATTTGCTTCTAAAACACCAAGTCTGTTCCTTATGGAATCGTTTTGAATTATTGCAATTTTTCCAGCATTTTTCAAATCCGAGTATGTATTAATTACTGGAATTTTTATTTCAAAATCCCAAAATGATTTGTTGAAATATTCTATTGTTTTATCATTGCTTTTTAAAATAGCTTTCAAAGAATCATTGTATAATATTTTTTCTATAACATCAAGATAACTTTGCTCATTTATAATATATTGATTTGAGTATTTTTTTGCTGAATTTAAATCTTCAAGTAAAACATTTAGAATTTCCTTTTCAACTTTTTTAATCTTCCTTGTTTCATTCCAATTGTTTATTTGTAACGCTATTAAAATTCCAATAACGACAAGCACTATTTCTCCAATTGCATAAAGTAAATATTTGCTGAATTTATTTTCAGTCAGCATTTTTTGTCTAATTTTTCTAAAGAATTTTATCATTGGTTAGCGGTTTGTGGTAATGAAGCACAACGGTTTGTGTATGATTAGTTGCGATGTTAAGCACGAAATTTAG
Source organism: Winogradskyella sp. UBA3174 (assembly GCF_002364335.1). GTDB lineage: Bacteria > Bacteroidota > Bacteroidia > Flavobacteriales > Flavobacteriaceae > Winogradskyella. The sequence continues at coordinate 1,841 of NZ_DEXW01000032.1, forward strand.
TAAATAAAGACTGAATAGAAAGTCCGCTATGGCTTTCGTAAGTAAGCTAAAACCAAGCAATTAATTATACACGGTGTTGTGCTTTCGTTATTTTTAAATAGGTAAATTTCATATTATTCATTGTTTAAAATTAATCTATTCTTTTACCTTTCATTTCACGGCCTCCTTGAAAAAAGGTTACACTATCTATTTCGCCAGCATCATTTTTATTGAAGACTAATTGAGCATCAATTACTTTTAAATAAAATCCATTTTCTGATTTCGGAAATATATCAAATATCGATCGCCCTGTGGCTTGCGTTTTTAATTGATTTCCTTCTTTAGTAAACGTAAGAATAAATCCCGGTTGGAGTTCGTATTTGCCGATGTAAGTTTCTAAAATTGCATTGGATACTTTTACATCTTTTACCAAATCGCTTATATCATCCCCAAGTTTTTTTAGAGAATCAATACCGTTTTGGTTATTGGGGTTTAATGTCACCGATTTTCTATAATTTTTAACAGCCAGTTCTTTTTTTCCCAACTTCATCAAACTTTCTCCATAACTGTCGTAAGCCTTCGATGATGTGGGGAATTCTTTAGTGATAAGTTCAAACACTTTGCTGGCTTCTTCTTTTCTACCAGAACCCATAAGTAGATAACCCATTTCATTCATGTCTCTTGCACTTAAACTATAGGTTTCAGAGTCCTTAATACTATGATATTTTGATATTGCTTCATCAATACCTTTTTCTTCAATAACAGCCAATACCACATCGGCAACTGTTTGTTTAGGTATATGATATTCTTTACCATACATGATACCTCTTATAGCTCTTGTCATTTCGTAAAGCGGTGCATAACCAGTATTATTAAGAAGAACTACCAAAGATTTATCAGAATTTGCTCTAGAAATATTAGTATTAAAACCATTGATACTACCATCATGACCTATGGTGTAAATACTATCTTTAGAAGATCCTATTTTATCATAACCAACTTCCCACCCATACGCATAATGCTTTTTGTCAAAAGCAGGGATATAAGGTTTAAAATACATAGTCATATATTCTTTAGGCAAAATGGTAGTGGTATATAAGGCTTGATCCCATTTATAAAGATCTTCAACAGTTGAATACAAAGAACCCGCTGCATAAGGAATCGTCATATCTAAGTAACTTGAATTTATATAATTTCCGTTTTCTTTTTCGTAACCTGCGGCTCTATTTTTTAAGATGTCCTTGTGGTTGTCATATCCAGTATCCTTCATGTTTAATGGAGTAAAAATTTTATCTTTAAGTATTTGTTCATAGCTCTTACCAGATAATTTTTCGATAAGAACCCCAAGAATAAAGTACCCTGAACTACTATAACTATATTTTTCACCAGGTTTAAAATCCAATTCCTTTTCATCAAACGTTTTTACAAATGCCGCTGGGCTATATGGATTACGACTTTCATCTTCCATAAACTTAGGAAATTCGGTATAATCTGGAATTCCAGAAGTATGTGTTAGTAAATGATGCGTGGTTATTATATCGCCACTGCCTTTAGGATAATCAGGAAGATAGGTAGTAATTGGTTCTTGTAAATCTAATTTACCTTCCGCCACTAATTGCAAAATCAGCATTGCGGTAAATTGTTTGGTGATAGAAGCTATAAGATGTTTAGTATTGGGTTGATTTGGAATATCCCATTCCATATTTGCCATGCCAAATCCTTTCTTATATATAACCTTTCCTTGTTCAGACACTAAAACTGAACCATTAAATTTACCATACTCTTCATAGGTAGTTAACAGTTTTTCTATTTGCTCAACTTTGGTTTGAGCAAAACCCATATTGCTTATCAATACTAAAAAAAGTATGAAAATACCATTTTTGTAAGTTGGATAATTCGAATTTAATTTCATAATCGAATATTTGATTGGTTATTAGTTGGTCTTAATGAAGCACAACGAATCGGCTATGGTTTCGTTGCGAAAACATTGACCGACTTACACTTAAGGTACTAAGATAGCAAAAGTGAAGGAATTTTCCAGCGGAAAATTCCAGCGCAATGAATTA
>NZ_DEXW01000052.1:0-1335 GCF_002364335.1 Winogradskyella sp. UBA3174
ATTTTATCGCCCACAGGTATGATTCAAAGCGAACAACATGTGGTCATTAAAAGACAGTAAATATAAACACATGAACCGAGCATGTTCAAAATTTTATCACCCACGGGAATGCTGTATCGCGAACAACATGTGGTCATTAAAAGACAGTAAATATAAACACATGAAAAGCATAAAATTCTTATTTCTTTTTTTTATCGTTAGTACATGTAACAATGAAACTAGAAGTGTAGAACTAGAGACTTCCGAAACAAAACAACTAGAGTTAAAATATGCTAAAGGCTTTTCTGTAAAATACTTTGAAACTTATAAAGAACTAACCATATTAAAACCTTGGCCTAAATCTGAAAAAAATTACAGCTACGCGATACCTAGCGAGAATGCAGATGTTGACTTTAAATCTAGAGTATTTGATGCTACAATTGACCACAAAATAAATAAAATCGTTGTCACATCTACAACACATATTCCAGCCTTAGAATTATTAGGTGTAGAACAAACTCTAGTCGGTTTTCCGGGTACTGATTATATTTCTTCAGAAAAAACGCGGAGACGTATAGATGGTGGACACGTTAGAGAACTAGGAAAAAACGAAGGCCTTAATACTGAAGTGCTTTTAGAATTGAATCCAGATGTGGTTATTGGCTTTGGAGTCGATGGCGTTAACAAAACTTTCGAAACGTTAAAAAAAGCAGGGATTCCGGTAATTTATAATGGCGATTGGGTAGAATCTTCAGCCTTAGCAAAAGCAGAATGGATTAAGTTTTTTGGTGTTTTATTTAATAAAGAAAAAGAAGCTGATTCTATTTTTAATGCTATTGAACGTGATTATTTAGTAGCAAAAGACATCGCAAAACAAGCAAAAAATCAACCGACGGTTTTAAGTGGAGCGATGCATAAAGATGTTTGGTATTTGCCAAATGGCTCTAGCCCAGAAGCTCAATTTTTAAAAGATGCCAATGTTAGTTATTTATGGAGTGAGACCACAGGAAATGGCAGTTTAGCGTTAAGTTTTGAAGTCGTTTTAGACAAAGCTAAAGATGCAGATTTGTGGTTGAGTCCCTCTTATTACGGTAGTTTTGACCAATTGGAAAAAACGAATTCATTATATACTAATTTTAAAGCTTTTAAAGAACGAAACATCTATAGTTTTTCAAATACAACAGGAGCTACTGGTGGTGTTTTATATTACGAATTAGGTACAGCACGACCAGATTTAGTTTTAAAAGACTTGATAAAAATTTGTCATCCTGAATTACTAGAAGATTATACACCTTATTTTTTTAAGCGACTTAATTAATTGGAGAATCATAAAACATACCGACTCCAGTTTATACT
>NZ_DEXW01000052.1:1551-2270 GCF_002364335.1 Winogradskyella sp. UBA3174
AAAAGTATTTTTGGTAGCCTTTTCGGTACCATAGACAATAAGACTTGGCACGTTATTTTGACTGATTTTAGATTACCTAAGGCCATTACGGCAATTTTGGTTGGCTCTGGTCTAGGAATTTCTGGTTTATTAATGCAAACCTTATTTAGGAATCCTTTAGCTGGTCCTTTTGTATTAGGTATCAGCTCAGGAGCTAGCTTAGGTGTTGCTCTCGTCATTTTAGGCTCTGGTCTTTTTGGTGGTTTGTTTGCTACGGCTTTAATCTCTAAATGGAGTATTGTAATAGCTGCAAGTTTAGGTAGTTTCTTAGTGCTTTTAGCAGTCTTAGCAGTTTCGAGCAAAGTAAGAGATACTATGGCAATTTTAATTATAGGTTTAATGTTTGGAAGTATTACAGCTGCTGTGGTTAGTGTACTCTCCTACTTTAGTTCTGCAGAACAACTACAACAATACATTTTTTGGGGATTTGGAAGTCTAAGTAATCTGTCTTGGAATGAATTATTGATTTTCTTTGGAATTTATGCTGTCGGAATTATACTCAGTATCGCTTCCATTAAAGGTTTAAATAGTTTGTTGCTTGGAGACAACTACGCTAAAAGTTTAGGTGTCAACTTAAAGCAAAGCCGACTCATTATTATTTTAGCTACAAGTTTAATAGCAGGGACTGTAACGGCTTTTGCTGGTCCAATAGCATTTATTGGCTTAGCAATTCCGCATTT
>NZ_DEXW01000052.1:2508-10668 GCF_002364335.1 Winogradskyella sp. UBA3174
ACCTTACCTATAAATGCTATAACCGCTTTAGTTGGAGCTCCTGTCGTGATTTGGTTACTGGTGAGGCAGCGAAAAATGATGTTTTAGATGAAAAAAGAAACATCACATATCACCCTAAAAGCGGAACAACTTTCTATTGGCTACAAAACCAAGAAAGTAGAAACTGCAATTGCATCTAATATAAATTTCGAACTACAAAAAGGACAATTAATTGGTTTAGTTGGAGCAAACGGCATTGGTAAATCAACACTTTTAAGAACATTGATTAAAGTTCAGCCCGCTTTATCAGGAAGCATTGCTTTAAATGGTAGAGATTTAAAATCAACATCTAATCTAGAACTAGCCAAGGAACTCAGTATCGTATTAACGGAACCGTTAACATCTAAGAATCTTTCGGTTTATGAACTCGTCGCTTTAGGAAGGCATCCATATACCAATTGGGTTGGTAATCTCTCCGAAGAAGACATTACGATTGTAAATGAATCCCTAGTTTTAGTGAATATTTTAGAATTAAAAGACAAAAGATGTTTCGAGCTAAGCGATGGTCAGTTACAAAAAGTAATGATTGCACGTGCACTTGCTCAAGATACAGCTATTATTGTCTTGGATGAACCTACAACACATCTCGACATGTATCATAAAGCATACATCTTAAAACTATTACAAAAATTAACGAAAGAAACTGGAAAAACCATACTATTTTCGTCACACGAAATTGACTTAGCTATTCAATTATGTGACTCTATGATAGTAATGAGAGACAAGGAAGTGATTTGCGATCAACCTTGTAACTTAATTTCAGTAGGTATTTTCGATTCACTTTTTCCAGAAGATTTAATTGCCTTTGATAAATCTACTGGAAGTTTTAGGATTAAAAAATAAGTTCTTTTTTGTTTTCCATTTAAGGATTATCATAAATAAAGCCTTCTTCTATTCAAAAAATTACTACATTTAAATGCTATACATTAGGCTTTTAAGAATAGACCTACTTCTCATTGGAAGCTATAAATTAATATCTAATGAACTCACTACAAAAATCAGTAAAACTATTCTGTCTTATTTTTCTAATTTCAATAATAGCTTGTAAAGACAACTTAGTAAAACCAAACCCAGCTTTAGCAACAATCGATTTACAACGCGGCGATATTTTGCTTTGTGGTAATCCGCAATTTGGAGCTGTCAGTTTTGCTTTAGATTGCAAATATGACGTCCGAGAAACTTTCGATTTAGCTATTTCTCTACTCCATTCTTTTGAATATGATGAAGCTGAGAAAGCCTTTGTAAAGGTCATAGATGCTGATCCAGAATGTGCTATGGCATATTGGGGAGTTGCGATGAGTATCTATCATGAACTATGGGCACCACCTGGACCTAAAGAATTAAAAAAAGGAACAGTTCTTCTAGAAATCGCTGAATCCTTGCGAAAATCTGAACGTTCAGAACGCTACCTAGATGCCATAAAAGTTTTCTATAAAGATTGGAAAACCCTAGACCATAAAACCAGAGAACTGTTATACGAAAAGAAAATGGAGCAAATCTACTTGAGTCAAAAAGATGACACTGAGGCAGCAATATTTTATGCTTTAGCTATAACTTCAGCAGCAGACCCAAATGATAAAACCTATTCTAGTCAGAAAAAATCGGGTGCTATTTTACAAAAACTTTTTAAGAAAAAACCCAATCATCCAGGAATTGCCCATTATGTAATTCATACTTATGATTATCCCGAAATTGCACAATCTGCTTTAAGTACAGCGCGACGTTATGCAGAAATTGCACCTGCTTCAGCTCATGCACAACACATGCCTTCCCATATTTTTACGCGCCTAGGCCTTTGGCAAGAATCAATTGACACTAATATAAACTCAGCATTATCTGCTGTTTGTTATGCTGAAAGTGCTAATCCAGGTGCCAATTGGGCACAAGAAATTCATGCCATGGATTATCTAGTGTATGCCTATTTACAGCAAGGAAATAATAAAGAGGTTGATGCCCAAAATGCGTATCTGAAATCAATGAAAAAGATATTCCCTCTCAATCATTTTGCTGTTGCATATACCGCTAATGCAATTCCTGCGCGAATAGCTTTGGAAAATAGACAATGGAAAGAAGCGGCTAACCTAGAACGCCCAAATATAGAATTTGATTGGAACAAGTTTCCATGGTCAAAATCAATACTACATTTTGCGAGAGCCATGGGATCAGCGCGTTCTGGAGATATCGCTTCTGCTGAAAATGAACTTAATATTATAGAATCATTCCATAAAGAACTCCTTGAAATGAATTCTGCTGAAGCCACATATAAAGCTGGTCAAGTACGTATTGAAATTAAAACAACAGAAGCATGGATCAATCTCGCAAAAGGAAACAATGATGAAGCACTTACACTAATGAAAATAGCTTCGAAACTTGAAAGCGAAACCTCTAAGCATCCTGTGACTCCCGGTGAAGTTTTACCAGCTGATGAACTTTTAGGTGATATGTTATTGGCATTAAACCAACCTGAAGAGGCTTTAGTAGCCTATGAAGAAAATTTAAAAGGACATCCTAATCGATTTAATGGTCTTTATGGCGCAGCCATTGCCGCTGAAAAATCTGGAAACAGAGAAAAAGCGACCTTATATTTTAAGCAACTTATTGAGCTTACTAAAAATTCTAAGAGTAATCGACCAGAGTTAAGCGAAGCAAAAACATATATTAAACAAGCTATCTAAATTAGAATTATAGATTATGAAATCAAAAGCAAATATTATTTTGGTAACCATTATAGTTGCGGTACTGGCTTATTTCACAATTAATAAACCTTTTGAATTAGCACCGCAGCCCTCGCCCAAACTAGCAATGAATTTTATAAAATGTACATCTGCCAAATATGTATTGGAAGCTGTGGATACCACAAAACAGATGTCTCCACTTTTTAATAATTTAGGAAATCTTCATTTTTCCATTAGCACTAAAAACGAAAGAGCTCAAGCCTTTTTTGATCAAGGACTAAAATTATCATACGCTTTTAATCATGCAGAAGCCCATCGCTCATTTATGGAAGCATCGCGATTAGACCCTAATTCTGCAATGGCGTATTGGGGACAAGCATTTACTCTTGGACCTAACATAAACGATCCAATTCCGACTGAAGAACGCAAAATTAAAATTAATGAAGCCTTAACAAAAGCGAACCAATTGGCATCGAAAGCAAGTCTAAAAGAACAAATACTGATAAAAGCATTGTCTGCTAGATATAGTAAAGATTTAACAGCTGATATTCCTGAATTAAACATGTTCTACATGGATGCTATGACTAAAGCAGTTAAAAAGTTTCCAGAAGATGCTAACGTACAAATTTTATATGCTGCATCAATTATGAACACTGTACCTTGGGATTATTGGGATAAAGACGGAAACCCTTCGCCAAATATTAAGGAAGCAAAAGCTGCTCTAGAAAAAGCAATGTTGCTCGAACCGGAAAACCCTGGAGGACATCATTATTATATTCACATGGTGGAACTTCCTTATCCAGATTTAGGAGTTGAGAGTGCCGATAAATTAGCCTCTCTAATGCCTGGCGCTGGACATATCGTGCATATGCCATCGCACATATATATTAGAGTTGGACGCTATAAAGATGCCGTTATCACAAACCAAAAAGCAATTTTAGCCGACGAGGATTATATCTCTCAATGTTTTGCTCAAGGACTTTATCCGCTTGGTTATTATCCTCATAACATTCACTTTTTATGGTCTTCAGCAAGCTTATTAGGAGCCAGTGACATTGCTCTTGATGCTGCAAAAAAAACAGCAGAAAAAGTGCCTATTGGTGAATTTTTAGAAATGCCTTTTCTACAGGATTTTGCAGCAACACCAATGCTAGCCTATACTCGATTTGGTAAATGGAATGAGATTTTAACCATTCCGGCTCCCAATTCAAAAATTAAACACCTCAACCTTATGCGTCATTACGCAAGAGGTATTGCTTTTATTAGAAAAGGGAATATAAAAGAAGCCCAAGAAGAATTAAATGCCATCGACGCCCTCAAAAAAGATCCTGAGTTAGAAACCTTAATAGCGACAGCAAATAATGCTTCAATTCATGCCGCTAATATAGCCTATGAAGTCGTTTCTGGAGAACTAGAAGCGTTGAAAGGAAATATTCCTAAGGCCATAGAACATCTCAAAAATGCTGTAGTATTTGAAGATGGATTAACATACACAGAACCTGCTGCATGGCATATTCCTACGAGACAAAACCTCGGTGCCATACTATTAAAAGCTCAAGAATATAAAGCTGCTGAAAAAATATATAAAGAAGATTTAAATATATTAAGACAAAATGGCTGGTCGCTAATGGGACTCTATAAAAGTCTTTTAGCTCAAGATAAAAACAAAGAAGCAAATGCCATAAAAAAGGAGTTTAACAGTGCTTGGCAAGATGCAGATATAGAAATAGACAATTCAGTACTATAACCACAGTTTTTAGTTTTGCGTCCTAACAAAAAATTGGAAACTTATTATATATGCTATTATCGAAAACTAACAGACTCACATTTTTATTGACTATTGCTTTAATAGTAGTGTTCGTATATTTTTCTTATTCCTATTGGTTTCCTAAACAGCCATTACCTATTTACAACCCTTCAAGTTTTAATCCAGAATTAGTAGATAAAAGTCTTCAAAATAAAACAAGACACCATACGGTTTCAGATTTTAATCTCATAAATCAAAATGGGGAAAGCATAACTCAAGAAGTCTACAAAGACAAAATTTATGTGACTGACTTCTTTTTTACACGTTGTGGTACTATTTGTCCAATTATGACAGATAATATGGCTGAAATACAAAAGGAGTTTTTGAATGATGACGACATTATGCTTTTATCGCTTTCGGTGACTCCAGAAATCGATAGTGTTTCTGTATTGCGAGACTATGCCGATACTAAAGGAGTCATAGATTCTAAATGGAATGTGACTACAGGCAATAAAAAGCACATCTATAATTTGGCTCGTAAAAGCTATTTTGCAGCTGTAGAACAAGGTGATGGTGGATTACAAGATTTTATTCATACGTCCAACTTCATTTTAATTGATAAAGAAAGGCAAATTCGTGGTATTTATGATGGCACCAATGCTGATGATATACAGCAAATAATTGCTGATATAAAAAGATTAAAATCTAGCTACTAAGTTTAAAAGAGTATCCTAACTATCGTTTAAAAAAATTATCTTTGATAAATTTCTCTTTTTATCATGAACGACACACTCATTCTATTTATAGCCATCATTATCTCAGCAGGTATTGGCGCCTTTATTGGACTTAAATTTGCACAATTAAAAAGCAAAGGAGACAAGAGTACACTTGAAGAACGCAATACTAACCTCCAACAACAATTTAGTGAATTTAAACAATTTTCTGAAGCTGAAAATCAGAAACAAAATCAGAATTTTAATCAGCAATTATTAGAATTAAAAGCGACTATATCTAAAACTGAAACAGAACGCGAAGACATTAGAAGGGAAAAAGATTTTTTAAACACAGAATTGTCTAGACGTAATACAGAGTTTGAAAATCTTCAACAACAAAATCTGAAACGTGATGAAGACTTAATAAAGCAACAAGAACAATTACGAAAAGACTTTGAGTTATTAGCTACAAAAATACTAGATGAAAAATCAGAGAAGTTCACGCTTCAAAATAAAGAAAACATCAAACAGATATTAAATCCGTTACAAGAAAAAATACAACTCTTTGAGAAAAAAGTAGATGATACACAAAAGGAAAGTATCAGTATGCACTCGGCCTTAAAAGAGCAATTATTAGGTCTAAAAGATCTTAATCAGCAAATGACAAAGGAAGCCACCAATTTAACTAAAGCTCTAAAAGGTGATAGTAAAATGCAAGGAAACTGGGGCGAATTGGTGTTAGAACGTGTCTTAGAAAAATCTGGATTAGAAAAAGATAGAGAATACTTTGTACAACAGAATTTTCAGCGCGAAGATGGTTCTCGTGTATTGCCAGATGTGGTATTACATCTTCCAGGTTCTAAAAGAATGATTATTGACTCAAAGGTATCACTAACCGCTTATGAGCGTTTGGTTAATGCAGAAGAGGATGCGGATAGAGCTCTATTTTTAAAAGCGCATGTTAATTCTATTAAAAAGCATGTGGATGACCTCTCAGCAAAAAACTATCAAGATTTATATGATATAGAATCCCCTGATTTTGTTTTGATGTTTATTCCTATTGAGCCTGCATTCGCCGTCGCCATAAATGAAGATAATAGCTTATACAATAAAGCTTTTGAGCAAAACATAGTCATCGTTACTCCCTCTACCCTTTTAGCTACACTTCGTACCGTTGATTCGATGTGGAATAACGAAAAGCAGCAACAAAATGCTATCGAGATCGCAAAACAAGCCGGTGCCTTATACGATAAATTTGAAGGTTTAGTTACCGATTTAACTGGTGTTGGTAAAAAAATTGATGCGGCTAAGAACGACTATTCTTCTGCTATGAATAAACTCGTTGAAGGGAAAGGCAATCTTATCTCTCGTGTAGAGAGAATTAAAAAAATGGGAGCTAAAGCCAATAAATCCCTTCCTGAAAGCATTATAAAGCGTGCTTCCGAAGACGGTTTCTAAAATATTCCCTAATAAAGGCATAATTAATATTATTCCCTAATAAAGGCATATATTAGTTTATTCCTTAATAAAGGCATATATTTGTTTTAAACACGCGTATTATGACTAGCATAATAACTGGAGATATTATAAAATCTCGCAGAGCTTTAAGTGAAGACTCATGGCTTATGCCATTAAAGTCAGCATTGTCAAAGTTATCGAACGATGCTTCATTTTATGATATTTACAGAGGCGATAGCTTTCAGTTAGAGTGCACTACTATTGAAGACAGCTTCAGAACAACAGTGTATATCAAAGCTTTTTTAAAGTCAGTAAAAGGCTTGGACGTACGTATGTCAATTGGGATTGGCACCAAAGATTATCAGGGTAATTCAGTAAGTGAATCTAATGGTGAAGCTTTTATATATTCTGGTGAAACCTTTGAAACTTTAAAAAAAGAGAAAGTAAATCTCAAATTAAAAACTAGTAACGACGTGCTGAATAACGAATTAAATCTTTATTTTAAACTTGCACTTATCGCAATGGATAATTGGACCACAAACTCTGCTGAAATCGTAAAGTTGACTTTAGAACATCCTAACATGATACAAAAAGCACTCGCTAAACTTGTGGGTATAAGCCAAGATGCTGTAAGTAAAAGACAAAACCGTGCTTATTTAGATGAAATTTTAGAGTTAGATAGCCTATACAGGCAAAAAATAGCACAACTATGATTCTATTACTCTTAAAACTTGTTCTAGCTCACCTTATAGGTGATTTCTTTTTACAGCCTCAAAAATGGGTAAAAGACAAAGAAAAAAAGAAATTAAAATCGGTTTGGTTGTATGTACATGTGGCTATGCATATAGCCCTAATGTTTCTCTTAGTTTGGGATTTATCATATACAACATTACTATTAAGCATCGGATTAGCACATCTTATTATTGATGGACTTAAACTTATATTACAAGGCAAGAAAACCAAACGCCTTTTCTTTTTTATAGATCAGCTATTACATCTCATTAGTATACTTGCTCTAACTATTTTATTATATCAAGATGATTTTGAGTTCACTTTAAAATTAAGTGCAAATCATCTTTTGTTGGTTATATGCTTATCATTTTTAACCATCCCTACATCCATTATAATGAAAACGATATTCTCTAAATGGAATATTTCTAAACTCACCAAAGACAATGAATCACTTAAAGACGCAGGTAAATATATTGGTGTTTTAGAACGTCTTTTGGTGTTTACATTTATTATAGTAGGTCAATGGGGAGCTGTTGGTTTTTTAATTACTGCAAAATCCGTTTTTAGATTTGGTGACTTAACAGCATCTAAAGAACGGCAACTCACCGAATACATTCTTATTGGGACCTTAATTAGTTTTGGTATTGCAACATTAACAAGCCTTATTTATATAAATCTATTAACTTATGTTTAAAACTACCGAAGATTCTAGAATTCAGATTTCAGAATTAATGATACCATCTAACGCTAATTTTGGTGGTAAAATTCATGGAGGTTATATCTTGAGTTTAATGGA
>NZ_DEXW01000052.1:10897-35359 GCF_002364335.1 Winogradskyella sp. UBA3174
ATTGAAGTTGGTGAATTAGTAACCATGAAAGCCTCAGTCAATTATGTTGGTAAATCGTCTATGGTTGTTGGTATCCGTGTAGAATCTGAGAATATTAGAACTGGTAAAAAGAAACATTGTAATTCGTCTTATTTTACTATGGTAGCAGTAGATGAATCTAATAAGACAGTAACTGTTCCTGGTTTAATATTAGGGACTAAAATGGATGCAAAACGCTTTATAAAATCTATTATTAGACGCGAAAGCGATGCTAAAAAAAGTGAAGATCTAAATAGTGTTTATAAAAATGTTGATGCGCATTTAGAGCAGCTAAAAGATTATCGCGTTCAAATTGACTTTAAATAAAAAACCATTTCATTTCTGAAATGGGTTTAGATATATTTTCTTAACTGTATAATTACTGCTTAATAAATCGCTTAGTCTGTGTAATCTTATCATTAGAAACTCTAACTAAATAAACACCACTTCTCCAATTAGAAACATTCACAGAAGACTGTAAATTAGTAATTACACCTTTATAAACACGTTTTCCCAATACATCAAACACTTCTAATTTCAAATCTTCATCTGAATTAGGCATCGTAATATTCATAGTATTTTTAGCAGGATTAGGTGAAATTGTAAAATCACTTAATTGAAACTCTTCGTTTGATAACGTTGCAAATGTCTCTGTAGTTATTCCTTTATTTCCCTGGTGCCACGCTAAAATAAAATCATCACTACCAGATCTTGCCCAAACCAAATCAATAGTCGTATCAGATGTTCTTGGTACAAAATCTTCAGGGTCACCAGTTTCTCTGACTCTTGTTGCGACTAAAGTTCTTACACCAGTATCTACTGTATTAGAAGTTAGAGTCCAATCTTGTGTTGCTTCATCTAAAGGTGGTATCGTACCTATTCCAACAAAATGTCTATCTGTCAAGGTTGTACCATCATAAATAACAACATCTTTTCCATCTGTCATTGACATGGCATCAAACCCAATACCTAACCAACTATCTTCTGGTCCTATTAAAGTTAGCGAAATTAAAGCGTCTGTTACGTCAATTTGGGTACTGTATTGTACACCACCAATATCAGATAAAAGAACAACACCAGTAGAAATGGTCTGTGCTGATAGGTTTAAACAAAAAATGAAGAATAAAATTTGGGTAATTTTTTTCATACTATATTATTTATTTAATAATTTAATTATTTCTTTATTATCTGAAATTAATGCATAATCAATTGGCTTTCGTTTCTTATTGTCAAGCAAATTAATATCTGCATTATACTTTAAAAGACTCGTTACAATATCTACTTTACCCATAATTACTGCAAAATGTAAACCAGTACTACCGTTAACATCTGCTACATTAGGATCAGCTCCAATATTGAGCAATTCATCTACTAAATCTAAATGCCCTTTAAATACTGATGCTATAAGTGGTGTACCATAGCTAATATTTACATTGACATCTTTTACGTTATTTACTAAAAAGATAGCCACCTCTTTGTTTCCATGGTAGCAAGCTAATGTAAGCGGATAATAACCTCTTTCATCTGCTGTGTTTATGACGTCTTTATCATTCAAAACCAGAGCTTTAATCTCTTCGAGTGTGCCTGTTCTAGCAACGTCAAAAACCGTTTTATCTTGGGCTATACCCAAAAACTGTAACTGTACAATTAGAACAAATACTATAGTTTTTAACATTTTTTATTTAAATCTTAGCCAAGATAATAATTATTAACGAGTTATAATTACACTTTATCGAAAACTGTGCCACTATTTACTTAAATACATTTTTCGTCTAGAGTATAAATCATAGAACGCATCGTCCTTTAAACTATCAATAAATAAGATACTTTCTCCTGTACTTTTCATCTCTGGCCCTAATTGTTTATTAACGTTAGGGAATTTATTAAATGAAAAAACAGGTTGCTTAATTGCATAACCTTCTAATTGTGGATTAAAGTCAAAATCAGTTACCTTCTTCTCACCTAGCATTACTTTAGTAGCATAGTTTACGTAAGGTTCTTTGTAAGCTTTTGCAATAAAAGGTACCGTACGAGATGCTCTAGGATTAGCTTCAATAATGTATACAATGTCTTCTTTGATTGCAAATTGAATATTGATTAAACCCACAGTATTCAACGCTCTTGCAATAGTATGTGTATGGTCTATAATTTGCTGCATAACCAAATCTCCTAAATTAAAAGCCGGTAACAACGCATTACTATCACCTGAATGAATACCACAAGGCTCAATATGCTCCATAATCCCAATGATATATACATTACCATCTGCATCACATATAGCATCAGCCTCTGCTTCAATTGCTCCATCTAAATAGTGGTCTAATAGTAGTTTATTACCTGGGATAGACTTTAATAAATCGATAACATGCGCTTCTAATTCATCTTTATTTATGACAATTTTCATGCCTTGTCCACCAAGTACATAAGATGGTCTTACTAATATTGGAAAATCTAAAATATCTGCAATCGCTAAAGCCTCATCTGCTGTTTCTGCAACGTCAAATTCTGGATACGGAATATTATGTTCTTTTAATATGTTTGAAAAACTTCCTCTATCCTCAGCCAAATCTAAAGACTGAAAACTAGTTCCCATAATTTTAACACCATAGCGTTCTAACTTTTCTGCAAGTTTCAAGGCGGTTTGCCCTCCTAACTGAACGATAACACCTACTGGTTTTTCATGCTGAATGATATCATAAATATGTTCCCAAAATACAGGTTCAAAATAAAGTTTATCAGCGATATCAAAATCTGTTGAAACTGTTTCAGGATTACAGTTAATCATAATCGTTTCATAACCACATTCTGCGGCAGCTAAAACACCATGAACACAACAGTAATCGAACTCAATACCCTGACCTATTCTATTTGGTCCAGAACCTAAGACAATAATTTTCTTTTTATCTGTTACAACACTTTCATTCTGTACATAAACTTTTCCATCTGCTATTTCTACTTCACTTTCGAATGTAGAATAATAATATGGAGTCTGAGCCTTAAATTCTGCTGCACATGTATCTACTAACTTAAAGACTCTATTTATGTTAAGTTCTCTTCGTTTATTATAGACTTCACTTTCTAGAGCATTTTAGCATATGTGCTATCTGTCTGTCTCCATAACCTTTTTGCTTTGCTTCTAATAACAATTCACGATGTATAGTAGCTATTGTATAATTTAGAAATTTCTTTCTGAAGTTGAAATAACTCCTCATACTGCCTTAAGAACCACATATCTATTTTAGTGATTTCATGGATACGACTCAATGGAATCCCCATCGCTACGGCGTCATAAATCACAAAAACACGATCCCAACTTGCATTGGTTAATTTCTCTATAACCGTATCATAATCGGTATGATCCTTTTCCATCTGCGCCTAAACCATTACGGCTAATTTCTAAAGACTGCGTAGCTTTATGCAGATGCTTCTTGGAAAGAACGACCAATGGACATCACTTCACCAACTGCCTTCATTTGAAGTCCTAATGTTCTGTCTGAACCTTCAAACTTATCAAAATTCCAACGTGGAATCTTTCACAACAACGTAATCTAATGTTGGTTCAAATAATGCTGAAGTTGATTTTGTAATTTGATTGTCTAATTCATCTAAGTGGTAACCAATGGCTAACTTAGCTGCAATTTTAGCAATAGGATATCCTGTAGCTTTACTCGCTAATGCTGATGAACGTGATACACGTGGATTAATCTCAATAGCAATTATATCTTCGTCGTTATCTGGACTAACAGCAAACTGCACATTACAACCACCAGCAAAATCACCAATACTACGCATCATATGTATTGCCATATCGCGCATTTTTTGCTGTGTTTTATCAGATAAGGTCATTGCAGGAGCCAAAGTAATTGAGTCACCTGTATGAATTCCCATAGGATCCATATTCTCTATCGTACAAATAATAACAACATTATCATTGCTATCTCTTAATAGCTCTAACTCATACTCTTTCCAGCCAATTAAAGCTTTGTCAATCATTACTGTGTGAATTGGAGATACCTCCAAGCCGTGTGCTAATAATTTGTCGAAATCTTCTTCTTTATGAACAATAGCTGCGCCATCACCACCTAAAGTAAATGATGCTCTAATTACTAAAGGAAAACCAAACTCCTGAGCAATTTCCTTTCCTTTAAGAAAAGACGTTGCTGTAGCTTGTGGTGCCATGCCGATACCAATTTTCAACATCAACTCTCTAAATTTCTCTCTATCTTCTGTAATGTTTATAGCGTCAATATCTACACCTATAATATCAACACCAAAATCTTCCCAAATTCCTTTTTCGTCTGCTTCAATACATAGGTTTAAAGCTGTTTGCCCTCCCATTGTTGGTAAAACAGCATCAATCTGTGGATGCTCTTTTAAAATCTTTATAATAGATTTTGCATTCAGTGGTAACAAGTAAACATGATCTGCCATAGTAGGATCTGTCATAATTGTTGCAGGGTTAGAATTGATAAGAATCGTCTCTATTCCGTCTTCTCTCAATGAACGAAGTGCTTGAGAACCAGAATAATCAAATTCGCAGGCCTGACCTATAATAATTGGACCTGAACCTATAAGTAAAATGGATTTAATTTTTTTATTTTTTGGCATGAGAATATTTGTTGTTTAGCGTTGCAAAAATAGTTAACTATAGGGTACAAAAAAAGGTGCTACACCTAAGTAACACCTTTAAAATATTAACAATTGTTAATCATTATCTCTTATGTCTTGCTTCAGATGATACAGACAATTTCTTTCTTCCTTTAGCTCTTCTACGTGCTAAAACTTTTCTTCCGTTAACAGAAGCCATTCTTTCTCTAAAACCGTGCTTGTTTTTTCTCTTTCTTTTCGACGGTTGAAACGTTCTTTTTGGCATGTCCTAGTATATTTAAAATCTGAATAATCTTTTTAAAGTAATGAGCTATCTCAAAACTGCGTGCAAATATACAACAAGTTTTTACTTTTACAAGTAGCAAAAAGAAAAAAAATTTAATTGTTTTTATTACCTTTGCGCACTGCAAAATAAACATAAATATGTTCAATAAAAATTTAAAACTAATCATTACTGGGTTAATAATTGCTTTCGCGATATATCAGTTCACTGAAGGCGAAATAGGCAATGGTATAATGTACATCTTACTCTCTACCATATTTATCTTCTTATACTTTAAGAATGAAATGATTTTATTATCTTTTTTAAAGCTTAGGAAACAAGATTTTCCTGGTGCTAAGAAGTGGTTAGACAAAATTAAAAATCCAGAAGGTGCATTAGTTAAAAAGCAACAAGGCTATTTAAACTATCTCAACGGCGTAATGGTTTCTGAAACCAATATGAATGATGCTGAAAAATACTTTAAAAAAGCTATTGATTTAGGTTTATCTATGGACCACGATTTAGCAATGGCTAAGCTTAATTTGGCTGGTATTGCTTTTTCTAAACGTCGCAAGCAAGAAGCTCAAAAATTATTATCTGAAGCAGAACAACTTGATAAAAGGGATATGCTTGCTGAGCAGATTAAAATGATGAAACAACAAATGAAGAAAGCCGTAATACCAAAACAACAATTTGGACAGCCAACTTCTGCTAGACAAAATCGTAGAAGCCGTCGATAATTTTTAACAACAGAAATAAAAAAGCTTTAAACATTAATTCAGTTTAAGGCTTTTTTATGATATGATAATTCTACTTATAAAACCCTTCCTTAGGAATTTCTAGAGTATACAACTTTTTAGATTTATTGTTTAAATGCTTTTCTCTTAACCAAGGGTTATGCAACTTTAAGATTTTATAATTGATACCAAAACGTTTTGCAAATTGAGAAAAATCGGTTACTGCAGAATCGACTTCAATTTTATAAGTTGGTACGGATTTGTATAAATGACTGTTATTAAAGTTAAACCCATATTTATCTGGATTTGATAAAATTTCTTTTAAAGCTACAATTCTAAAAACATAACGACCAGTTTCTTCTCCCAGCAATAAATCATAGTAACCAGAAACATCTTGCTCCTTTAAACGTCTAGAAACACCAGCGTTACCAGCATTGTAAGCTGCTGCTGCTGAAGTCCAAGACCCTAAATTTTCTTTAGCTTTTTTTAGATAATCACAAGCTACTTCTGTTGCCTTTATCAAATTATAGCGTTCATCTACATTAACGTTAACTTCCAATCCGTTTTCTCTTCCTGTGGCTTTCATAATTTGCCAAAAACCACTTGCTCCTGCTGGTGATTTCGCATTTGTTAATCCACTTTCTATAACTGCTAAATATTTAAAATCATCTGGAATTCCGTTCTTTTTAAGTATTGGCTCTATAATCGGAAAGTATTTTTGAGCACGCTTAAACATTAATAAACCATTAGATTGCCAATAAGTATTAACTAAAAGTTCTCGATCCATGCGTTCATAAATATCTGGATTTTCCACTGGTACTGACTCACCTGCAAAATTTAATCCTTCGGGCATTTCTAATGCATAAACATTATAATCATTTACTATTGGCTCATCTTTACTAATACTTTCATCTGATGGTGCTTTTTGCATCGAGAAGATAAAAAGACCTGATATACAGACTAATCCAATAGCTGCCAAAATATTTTTAAAGATTTGCATGGCTTTTATATTTTTTTTTAAATGTAACTAATACCTAATGAACATCAAAACTAGGACTCTATAAGTTTTGGTAAATTTTCGTTAAACCATTTATACTTATTAATAATCATTATATGCGTTCCGCCTTTTATAACAATACAATTGCCTTCACAAGAATGCGGAAAAACAATGTCTTTATCTCCATGAATATAAATAGCACAAGGATGCGGCTCTTCTTGGTCCCAACAGACTATTTGCTTTATAGCCCAATCTAAATACGTTGTATCACTCACAGAAAGATACTTCTTGTATAAATCTACACGCTTTTTTATGGTCTCCCCAAAGGCATATTTGGCAAGTAAATCAATATTACTTACTAATTGCGTGGGTAAAATTTTATAAGCTTTGGTTATCTTGAGGAACTTTAATCGCTTGGGTAATTCGTGATGAGATTTGACACTAGACACTACAATGAGTTTTTTTAAATTAAGATATTTACTCATTTCTTGCACTAGCATTCCTCCAAAAGACACACCTAAAAGCACTGCATCTTTATGTTTTATAAGTTTACAGATACGTTTAGCATATGCTTGCAGTGTCTCCTTTTTATTTGGTATTTCCCACTCTAAACAGTGGATTTTATATTGATCTTCTGGTAACTTAATGTGCTCAAAAATAGTAGAGTTTGCAGCCATACCTGGCATTAAATAAACATGAGTAATATCTGAAATCATAGAGCTAGAAACCATTTAATTAAGCCGACATAATTCTTTATCATTTAACGTTTTAACAACACTAAACTAAAACTTACGTTGATTTTTTGTACTTTTGCACTGCAAAACTATATAAAATATAGTATCTACACGCCAACCGTTGAATTTAAATAAAAAAAATTATGACTGAAACTGCTGAATTGATTGACAACGATTTTCTCCGTCAATTTGAATTAAACGTTGAGAATAACATGGCCGTAATTGAGTATTCTTTGCAAGAGCGTAAGATATTCTTAACAAAAATGGTTATTCCTGATGCTATTAGAACTGATGAATTTGAGTTAGAATTCATTGATATGGTTTTTAGTAACATTAAGGAACGTAATATTAGTGTTGTACCTACAAGTCCTGAAATTGCAAAATTTGTAAAACGAAATAGAAAGTATAAGCGCATGCTACCCGTAGGTATCCGCATATAATTTTAGAATAAATATTTATTAAAAAAACCGAAATAATTATGTTTCGGTTTTTTAATTTTTATCTAAAATATAATTTTCAGTGCTTAATTCTACAACGCTTTGTTCTTATAAAGTTTGTAAAGTACCAGATAAACTTATGGTAAACGTATTTCCGTTATCTGTTACTATTGACTGAAAACTGGCATTAGGTGTATATCTTAAATCGTTAAACTGATAATAGATATCATATAATGGATTATTGTCTAAATTAAATGTATCAAATTCAAAATAAAACTCCCGATTACTATTGTTATTTATAGTAGCAACCACTCTATAATTGTCATAAGTAATACCGTTATTAGTAGTGCTTGTTTTAGAGGTTTCGAAAGCATTAAAGGCATAAAGCGCAACATCTATTACTATTTTAAGAAAATCATTTGAATCATTTGACGAATCATCATCATTTGAACAGGAAAAAATTGAGGTTAGAAAAAAGATTGCGATAAAAGCAAGGCGTATATTTTTAATATTGATTTGGGTTTTTGAAATAAACCAAATATAGAAAAAAACTATACTATCACTTTTTCAGAGCTAAAATCAAACCTTACCGAACCATCTTCATCAATCTTAGTAAGCTGTACTTTATGAAGTGTATTCACCAATTCAGGATTCCAAGGTGCTTTTACTTTAACATAGTTTTCGGTAAAACCATTTATATAGCCTTCTTTATTTTCACCTTCAAACAAGACAGTCCGCTTTGTATTTAATTGCTTCTCATAAAAGGCGCGTCGCTTTTTAGCAGACAACCCTCTTAGCATTTTACTACGTTTTGCTCTTACATTTTTAAATACTACACCTTCCATTTCAGCAGCTTCTGTATTATCGCGTTCAGAATAGGAAAAGACATGTAAATATGAAATATCTAGTTCATTTAAAAAATTATAAGTTTCAAGAAAAAGTTCTTCTGTTTCACCAGGAAAACCAACAATAACATCCACGCCAATACAAGCATGTGGCATCACCTCTTTTATTTTTGAAACACGGTCTACATACAACTCTTTCATGTAACGACGTTTCATCTTTTTAAGAATAGTATTACTCCCACTCTGTAATGGTATATGAAAATGAGGAACAAATGTTCTAGATTTTGAAACCAAATCAATGGTTTCATTTTTTAATAAATTAGGTTCTATTGAAGAAATACGAAGACGCTCAATACCTTTAATATTATCAAGTTCAGTTACTAAATCTAAAAAAGTATGTTCATGCTTTTTATTTCCGAACTCACCTTTTCCGTAATCACCAATATTAACGCCTGTTAAAACAATTTCTTTTATACCTTTTTCAGAAATTTCTTTGGCATTCTTTAAAACACTAACCATTGTATCACTTCGAGAAATGCCTCGAGCTAAAGGGATTGTACAATAAGTACACTTATAATCACAACCATCTTGAACTTTTAAAAATGCTCTAGTTCTATCTCCTATT
Organism: Winogradskyella sp. UBA3174; assembly: GCF_002364335.1. Lineage (GTDB taxonomy): Bacteria > Bacteroidota > Bacteroidia > Flavobacteriales > Flavobacteriaceae > Winogradskyella. The sequence continues at coordinate 20,161 of NZ_DEXW01000052.1, forward strand.
GAATAACTACCAACATAAAAATCAGCATCTTCAATTTCGCAAGAGTGTACTTCTCCAAAGTCATTTTTAGATAAGTCATTTAGATAATCTGTTATTTTGAATTTTTCAGTAGCACCCAAAACTAAATCGACACCATTGACATCTGCTAACTCTTCAGGTTTTAATTGTGCATAACAGCCAATCGCTGCAACAAAAGCATCAGGATTAAGCTTTTGCGCCTGCTTTACAATCGTTTTAAACCGTTTATCTGCATTCTCAGTAACAGAGCATGTATTTATCACATAAATATCTGCAGATTCCTTAAAATCTACACGATCAAAACCTTCATCTACAAAACTTCTCGCAATTGTAGAAGTCTCTGAGAAGTTCAGCTTACAGCCTAAGGTATAAAATGCGACTTTTTTTGTTGGATTCATTCTTGTACTTTTACCAAGTTGGCAAATTTACAACATATTACTTATATGCAAAAACGGACCACTCTGATATTGACGAAATCGTCATTGTTTGTTTTAATTATTTTAATCTTCTCATGTTCTTCAAAAAAAGATAATGAAACAGATACTCTCGTTTTTAAATACAACGAGCACAAAAACATAGGCTCGCTAGATCCTGCATTCTCTAAAGATATAGCAGATATTTGGGCGACTCATCAATTATTTAATGGTTTAGTTCAAATGAACGACCAACTTAATGTAAAGCCATGTATTGCTGCAAACTGGACAATTACAGATACTGCTAAAACTTATACCTTTTATCTTAGAAACGATGTGTTTTTTCATAAGAATGAATTATTCGGAAAAGATTCTACCAGAACTGTAAATGCTTCAGATTTTGAATATAGTTTAAACCGACTAAAAGATAAGGCTCTTGCCTCACCAGGAAGTTGGGTTTTAAATAAAGTTGAAAGTTTTTCAGCCCTAAACGATTCAACATTTCAAATTAAGTTAAAACAACCGTTTCCAGCCTTTTTAGGATTATTAACTATGAAGTACTGTTCTGTGGTTCCTAAAGAAATTATAACACACTATGGTAATGATTTTAGGTCTCACCCTATCGGTACAGGCCCTTTTAAATTTAAACGTTGGGAAGAAAACTTAAAACTAGTTTTTAGACGTAATAACAACTATTTTGAAATTGATGGCAACGGAAACGCTTTACCATATATTGAAGCTATCGCCATAACATTTTTACCAGATAAGCAAAGTGAATTTTTACAATTCGCACAAGGCAATATCGATTTTGTATCTGGATTAGACGGGTCATACAAAGACGAAATTTTAACGTCGGATGGTAAATTAAAACCAAACTATGCGAATGACGTAAACATGATTAGAGGTCCTTATTTAAACACCGAGTACTTAGCCTTTTTTATGGAAACTGGCGTTAGTGAACTACAAGCTTTAAAACTTAGAAAAGCGATTAATATAGGTTTTGATAGACGTAAAATGATGAGGTATTTGCGTAATGGTATTGGCACACCTGCAAATGGTGGATTTATACCAAAAGGTTTACCTGGTTTTAATGCTGAAATTGGGTTTACATATCAACCCGAATTAGCGAAACAACTCGTTTCAGAATTTAAGTCTGAAAGTGGTATTACCAATCCTGAAATTACATTAACCACAACGAGCAATTACTTAAGTTTCTGTGAGTTTATTCAACGTGAATTGCAAAAAACAGGTTTAAACGTTAATGTAGATGTTATACCTCCGTCTAGCTTAAAAGATGCAAAAGCGAATGGACAACTCGATTTTTTTAGAGCAAGTTGGGTGGCAGATTATCCTGATGCAGAAAATTATTTATCATTGTATTACAGTAAGAACTTTGCACCAAACGGTCCAAATTACACGCATTTTAAAAGTGATATTTTTGACCAAATGTATGAGACTGCTTACTTAGAAACAAACATAGAAAAGCGTGAAAAACTCTATAGTAAAATGGATTCTCTTGTTATGGCTTCCTCACCTGTAGTGCCATTGTTTTATGATGAAGTTATTCGTTTTACAAGAAAGAATATCAATGGTTTAGGTATTAATGCTACTAACTTACTGGAATTAAAATCGGTAAGAAAAAATTAAACGCATCACTATAAAAGCACTTCGGCTACACTCAATGTAAGTGATCCTTTATATTGAAATTAAAACTTCGAAAAATATAATAAGTCGTCACCTCCTTCGCCTTTTAATCGTCTAGATGATAAATAACCGGTACTTAAATCATCATTTAAGAAAAAATGAAAAATCATCACCTCCACTATTAATTGATATATCTAAAAATTTTGGCTTTTGATCTTCTTCAGAAGATTCTAAATCGTAACTATAAATATCTAAACCTCCTTTACCACTAAAATACTCAGCTCGCTGAATTAATAAGTTTTAGGTTTCAATTCCTTTATGGTTATTAGTTCCTTTTCCTTTATCGTTAGAGGTAAAAGACGTATTTACCATCTTTAGAATAGGTTACCTCAGACATGTTAAATCGGCGAGCTGAGTGTTTTAGTGATAGGTTTAAATTTGTTATTTCTCAATATTTTGTTACGGGAGCTTCATAAATTGTGCATATAAAACCTGAATATTTATCCTTTAACGGTCGTCCGCGTTTTGATGCTAAATTATGACTGAAAATAAATTTTATCGCCCACAACTCGTACTGCGAAATGATCGAGTTCTGAATTAACCTTAAGAATCTTAACCTCTACAAACTTGTTTTGTAAAAATCAGTTGGGCTAAGCATGACTAAAAAAGTAGTGTAAATTTGGTCTTAAAAATTATTTTATTCTCTTCTATATTGTTTTGTTTCTTCAAAAACATGCTCTAAAATAGCTTTGTCTTTATCTGTGAACAATTCCTTTCGTCTTGCCATTACAACTTCGGCAACTTCAAATGCTTTATTAGTTTTATAAGTTACAAAGCCTTTACTTCCTCCCCATGAAAAACTGGGAACAAAATTTCTAGGGAATCCACTTCCAAATATATTAGCACTTACACCAACAACTGTACCTGTATTAAACATCGTATTAATTCCACATTTACTATGATCTCCCATCATTAGACCGCAGAATTGCAACCCAGTTTTTGCAAAACCTTCAGTTTGATAATCCCAAAGTCTGACTTCAGCATAGTTGTTTTTTAGGTTACTATTATTAGTGTCTGCACCTAAATTACACCATTCACCTAAAACAGAATTACCTAAAAAGCCGTCATGTCCTTTATTAGAACAGCCAAATAATACCGAATTATTAACCTCTCCACCTACTTTACTATGGGGACCGATTGTAGTTGGTCCATAAATTTTTGTTCCTAATTTTAATGTAGAATTATGACAAAGCGCTAAAGGCCCTCTTACAGCAGAGCCTTCCATAACTTCTGCTTCTCTACCTATATATATTGGTCCTGAACTAGCATTTAACGTCGCAAAATTAAGTATAGCACCTTTTTCTATAAAAATATTTTCGGGATTTATAGTATTAACGGTTGAAGGAATTGGTTGCGATTGTCTATCTTTTGTTATTAGCGTAAAGTCTTCAGCTATAGCTTCACCATTTTTAGAAAAAATATCCCAAGTATGTTCTATTTTTAGAATATCACCTTTAAATTCAATAGCTTCAAAGGATGTAAAATCACTTACCTCTTCCCCTTCTTTAGCAAAAAACGCAATAACATCTTCACCTTTAAATAGCGCTTGATTATGTTTTATATTTTTCACGAAAGCAACGACTTCAAAGTTTGGTAAAAAAGAGGCATTTATCATAATGTTCTCTTCCATTTCTACCATAGGAAACTTATCGGCTAAATAATCTTCTGTTACGGTAGTCGTGGTATATTCTAAATAAGATTCCCACTTCTGACGAATCGTTAGAATTCCAACTCTAATATCTGCTACAGGTCTTGTAAATGTAAATGGCAATAAGTTGTTACGGTAAGGACCATCAAAAAGTATGTAATTCATAAAAGTTTGAAGTTTGAAGCTCGAAATTAGAAGTACAGCCTCCCAAAATCTAATTTAATAATTCAAAAGTAGCCTAATTAAAGAAAACAAAAAAGCCTTTCTGATGACAGAAAGGCTTTTAACGTTTATTGGTAAGCTATGTTTATTTCTTAAACTTAGCGTATTTTGTTTTGAATTTATCAATACGACCAGCTGTATCTACTAATTTAGATTTACCAGTGTAGTAAGGATGTGATGTTCTAGATATCTCTAATTTTACTAATGGATATTCAGTACCATCAACTTCGATAGTTTCACTTGTATCTGCTGTAGACTTAGTTAAAAACACGTCTTCGTTAGACATATCTTTAAAGGCTACTATTCTATAATTTTCTGGATGTATTCCTGCTTTCATCGCTAAATGTTTTACTAATGTTCGATTTTTTCGAGGTGCAAATTTAAGTAATTTTTATAAATTTACAATCTTTTTAATAATTTTTATTGCAGATAAATTGCAATAATCACATATTTCTTATTGAAGCAAGATATATAGATTTCGGTTTTTAGAGAAATAAACTGTAACATTTAATTATCTTTGGGTACTAACTAGTTAATTAACTATAAAATTAAACCTCTATTATGGAACACGAAAAACCATCAATTAAGCCTATCGCTTACACTTATGGCATGTACTTAGCCTTGTTAACTATTACCGGTATTGTAATATTATATGTATTAAACGAAGAACAGAACTGGATAATAAGTCTTATCAGTTTTCTTATTACAATTGTAGTTTATTATTATGGTATAAGTAAATATAAGAAAGAAAATGCTAATGTTTTAAGTATAAAAGATGCTCTAAAAGTAGGCATGGGTATGGCTTTAATAAGTGGTATCATTGCAGCAATATATGCAGTTGTTCATTATGGTGTAATAGCACCAGAATATATGGATACTATAAGAGAGAAAGCCATGGATGATATGCTTAGTCAAAGTCCAAATATGGAGGGTGAAGCATTAGAAATGGCAACAAATATGGTAAATATGTTTACTTCTAAATTCTTTATGGCTACCATGTTTTTGATTTCTAGTTTGTTCTTTGGTTTTATAATATCCTTAATTACTGGAGCAATTATGAAAAACGACAAGTAATATCTTTAAATAATTTCTCTATTTTTGAAGTCTACAATATAGACCACATTAATATGAACATATCAGTAGTAATACCACTACTTAACGAAGAAGAATCTCTAAGAGAACTACACGATTGGATTGTATCAGTGATGCAATCCAATTCGTTTTCTTACGAAATTCTATTTATTGATGATGGTAGTACAGATACATCTTGGAACGTAATTCATAATCTTTCTGAAGAAAATGAAAACGTAAAAGGCATTCGGTTTCTAAAAAACTTTGGAAAATCACAAGCACTCCATGCTGGTTTTGAAAAAGCTAAAGGTGATGTCGTTATTACGATGGATGCGGATTTACAGGATAATCCTGAAGAGATTGCTGAGCTTTACCAAATGATTATTAAAGATAAATTTGATTTGGTCTCTGGCTGGAAAAAGAAACGCTACGATTCTATTATTTCGAAAAATTTACCTTCTAAATTATTCAATTGGGCAGCAAGACGTACTTCTGGTGTAAAATTGAATGACTTTAATTGTGGACTAAAAGCCTATTCTAACCAAGTTGTAAAACATATAGATGTTTATGGTGAAATGCATCGTTACATACCTGTATTAGCAAAAAATGCTGGTTTTATTAATATTGGAGAAAAAGTAGTACAGCATCAAGCTCGTAAATACGGAAGTACAAAATTTGGAATGAATCGTTTTATCAACGGGTTTTTAGATTTACTTACTATTTGGTTTATTTCTAGATTTGGAAGGCAACCAATGCATTTATTTGGGCTGCTTGGTGTTATTATGTTTATAATCGGATTTGGATTTGCTTTCTATTTAGGAATAGATAAATTATTTCTAAACCCAACAGGACGTTTAATTACAGACCGACCACAATTCTATTTAGCACTTTCTACAATGATTATTGGCTCACAATTCTTTATTGCTGGCTTCTTAGGCGAATTAATTTTACGCTCAAAAAAACAGCAGCAGCGCTATTACATTAAAGACGCATTAAATTTTTCTTAATTCAACGAATTTATACTTTATGGGTAGAATTCGACATTTGTAATTGTTTACTTTTGTATTATAATTTATTGATATATGATTCACATAAAACCAGAAATTTTAAAACGTGTTAACGCTTGGTTAACCCCTGCTTTTGATAAAGAAACTCAAGAAAAAATAAAAGATACCATAGCGTCTAATCCAAAAGGATTAGATGAGAGTTTCTATAAAGATTTAGAATTTGGAACTGGTGGTATGCGCGGAGTTATGGGACTTGGAACCAACAGAATCAATAAATACACATTAGGTAAAAACACACAAGGCTTAAGTAATTATCTAAAACAGACGTTTCCTAACGACGTAGTTAAAGTTGCTATTGCTTACGATTGCAGACACAATAGTAAAACTTTTGGTAAGGTCGTTGCAGATGTATTTTCAGCAAATGGTATTCAAGTTTATCTTTTCGAAGATTTAAGACCTACTCCAGAGTTATCATTTGCCTTAAAACATTTAGACTGCCATTGTGGTATTGTTTTAACGGCGTCTCATAATCCACCAGAATACAACGGCTATAAAGTTTATTGGCAAGATGGAGGACAACTGGTACCACCAGAAGATGGCGAAATTATTACTGAAATAAACAGACTAGATTATTCTGAAATTAAATTTGATGCGAACAGCGATTTAATTCAATACATAGGAAAAGACGTTGATACTATTTTTATTGATAATTGTGTTAAAAATGGAAGTTTTAATACTTCGGCTGAAGCCAAAGCAAACCTAAATGTTGTTTTTACTTCATTACACGGAACTTCAATTACAGCAATACCAGAAACGCTAAGTCGTGCTGGTTATACCAATGTTACTATTGTTGAAGAACAGCGTGAACCAAATGGTGATTTCCCAACGGTAAAGTCTCCAAACCCTGAAGAACCAGAAGCACTTAAAATGGCTATGGAACTTGCAGAGAAAGTAGATGGTGATATTGTTATTGGCACAGATCCTGATTGTGATAGATTAGGTGTTGTGGTTAGAAATTTAGAAAACGAATTAGTAATTCTTAATGGCAACCAAGCGATGCTTTTAATGACAGACTTTCTTCTAAAGCAATGGAAAACTTCTAATAGAATTAATGGCAATCAGTTTGTAGCTTCAACTATCGTTTCTACACCAATGCTTTCAGTTTTAGCCGATGCTTACAACGTAGAATGTAAAATTGGTTTAACAGGTTTTAAATGGATTGCGAAAATGATTAAAGACTTCCCTTCAATGGATTTTATTGGTGGTGGCGAAGAAAGTTTTGGTTTTATGGTCGGAGACTTTGTACGCGATAAAGATGCAGTGACCTCTACCCTTTTGGCCTGCGAAATTGCAGCACAAGCAAAAGCGAATGGCAAAACCATGTATCAAGAATTAATTAACTTATATATAGAACACGGTTTTTATAAAGAACGTCTAGTATCTTTAACAAAAAAAGGAATTGATGGAGCTCAGGAGATAAAACAAATGATGATTGATGCTAGAGAAAATCCTCTTAAAGAAGTTAACGGCTCTAAAATAATTCGTATTGAAGATTACCAATTATCCTTAGCTAAAAACAGAGCTACTAATAGTGAGGAAGTAATAGACATACCTAAATCTAATGTATTAATTTACTATACAGAAGATGGTAGCAAAATTGCTTTAAGACCAAGTGGAACAGAACCTAAAATAAAATTCTATATCAGTGTAAATACCAAACTAGACAATGTGTCTGACTTCAATAAAACGGAGCAATTATTGGAAAATAGAATTGATGCTATCCTAAAAGGTATGAATTTATAAGCAATGGACTATTTAAAGAAATTATCTCGTTTTATTATTCCTTACAAAAGATATGGAATACTAAATATTATTGCTAACATATTCTATGCACTATTTAGCACACTAGCGATGATTTCTTTAATGCCAATGATTAATGTTTTATTTGGTGAAGAAGAAAAAATCACAGAAAAACCCATCTACAAAGGTATTAGTGATATAAAAGACTACGCTGAAGGTTCTATAAATTATATCATAACCACAACAAATGAAGCGCATGGGCCTCAAAGATCCTTGTTATACATGGTCGCTTTAATAATTACACTCTTTTTATTAAAAAACTTATTCAATTATCTAGGTCTCTACTTCATTACATTTTTGCGTAATGGTGTTTTAAAAGACCTCCGTAACGAAATCTACGAAAAGGTAACCCATCTTCCTATTTCTTATTATTCTGAAAAGAAAAAAGGGGATATTATTGCTAGAATTTCTGGTGATGTTAACGAAGTAAAGAATTCATTACTAGCCATTTTAGAACTTATTGTAAAAGAGCCCTTGACCATAACTTTTGCTATAATTACAATGTTTATGATCTCTGTAAAACTGACTATTTTTGTTTTTCTATTTATTCCTGTGTCCGGATTTATAATTTCGAGAATTGGTAAAAGTTTAAAGAAAAAATCTAGTCGAGTACAAACAGAACAAGGTGTTTTTCTTTCAACTTTAGAAGAAACCTTAGGTGGTTTAAAAGTCATAAAAGGCTTTAACGCTCAAAAACGTTTCAATGATAAATTTCAAGAATCAACACATCGCTTTTATGATTTCTCTAATATATTAATGAATCGTCAAAACCTTGCCTCACCAACTAGTGAAGTTTTAGGAATTATAACCATTGCTGTATTACTATGGTATGGAGGAAGCATGGTACTGGTTGAAAAAACGTTAACAGGTGGCGCATTTATTGGTTACATAGGCCTGGCTTGGCAAATACTTACACCTGCAAAAGCAATAAGTAAAGCTAGTTATAAAGTAAAGGCTGGTAATGCAGCAGCAGATCGTGTGCTAGAAATTCTCAATACTGTTTCACCATTAAAGGATTTACCAGATGCTAAAACAAAAAAAGGTTTTAATTCTGAAATTAAAATAGATAATATTTCTTTTAAATATGAAGACACCTTAGTCCTTAAAAACTTCTCATTAAAGGTTTCAAAAGGAAAAAGTGTAGCTTTAGTTGGTCAGTCTGGTAGTGGTAAGAGTACTATTGCAAACCTTGTAACACGATTTTATGATGTTAATAAAGGTAGCATTACTATTGATGGAGATGATATTAAGAATCTAACAAAATATTCATTAAGAAGTCTCATGGGCCTTGTTACGCAAGATTCTATTTTATTTAATGATAGTATAAAAAATAATATTCTACTAGGCAAAGAAGACGCAACAGATATTGAAATTATAGAAGCCTTAAAAATTGCAAATGCTTGGGAGTTTGTTAAAGATTTACCAAACGGAATAGAAACAAACATTGGTGATTCCGGTAATAAACTTTCTGGTGGACAAAAACAACGTTTAAGTATAGCACGTGCTGTTTTAAAGAATCCTCCAATAATGATTTTAGACGAAGCAACCTCAGCTTTAGATACAGAAAGTGAGCGTTTGGTACAAGATGCTTTAGAAAAGATGATGAAAAACAGAACATCTATTGTCATTGCACATAGGTTATCTACAATTCAAAATGCTGACTTAATTGTGGTAATGCAAAAAGGCGAAATTGCAGAACAAGGCTCACACACTGAACTTATTAACAAAAACGGTATTTATAAAAAACTCATAGAAATGCAAAGTTTTGAATAAAAGAATAATGAAAAATATTCAAATAAAAAAGGATGAACCGTAAGGCACATCCTTTTTTTTGTTATCAGATTTGGGGAAAACTGATAACGGTCAATAGGTTAAGCAAGGCAAACATATACTAAATAAAGATATCAACCTAGAAAAAATTACTTTTTATCGAATAATTATGCTTTTAAACGATTTTTAATATTGTAAATGACTGATAATCAATAATAATTTAATCAAGTGAATTTTAATTAATTATTGATTAAACTTTTAGTAAATTAACAAGTCTAAATAGCAAAGTGAATCGATTGACAGAAGAATCAGAATTTATATTACGCCTACAACACCCTATTTCTAAAGAAGCTGCTTTTAGAGAACTCTTAAAACTCTATAAAAAACGCTTGTATTGGCATATAAGAAAGATAGTTCTTAATCATGACGATGCAGATGATGTATTGCAAAATACATTTATAAAAGTATATCGTAGTATCGATAAATTTAAAGGAGATAGTAAGTTGTTTTCATGGCTATATCGTATTGCAACTAACGAGTCTATAACATACATCAATAAAAAAGCAAAACGTTTACAAATAACAAACGAAGAATACCAGAATAATGCCATAAACAATCTAAAAGCAGATGTTTATTTTGAAGGAGATAAAATACAAATAAAATTACAAAAGGCTATAGCCTCTTTACCAGAGAAACAACAATTAGTCTTTAATATGAGATATTTTGATGCTATAAAATATAGAGAAATGGCTACTATCTTAGAAACTAGCGAAGGAGCGCTAAAGGCATCTTATCATATTGCTGTTAAAAAAATAAAAGCCTTTTTAACTTTAGATTAAACCATTTCAATAATTTAGAGTCTAATTGATTAAAGAATAAAGGTTTTCGATAACTCGAAAAGTAAACATGAAAAACAATAAACTACATATCATTAAAAAAACAGGTTTTAAAACACCTGATAATTACTTTGAATTGTTTGAAGCTAAGTTAAAAGAAGAATTAGTTGAAAAAGAAACAATACAAAATATTGAATCAACAGGATATTCAGTTCCTAAAGATTATTTTGATATTGTAGAAGAAAATATTTTAGTCAAAATAATCAATGATAATAAGCCAATAGCTAAATTAAAATCTAGAAATACATTCTATTACTTTAGTGGTATTGCTGCTAGTTTTATTTTATTATTTAGCTTAGTTTTTAATACTAAAAACACTATTTCTATTGACACTATAGAGACTGTTTCAATTGAAAGCTACTTGTACCAGGAAGACTATTCTAATGATGATTTAGCATCATTATTTAAATCAGATGAAATCTCTTATACCGATTTTATCGATGTAAATATGAGTGAAGAAACATTGAATGAATATTTAGATACTATAGATACTGAAGATTTCATATTAGATTAAAAACTATGAACTTTTCAAATAAAAATCACGAATTCAACAAAAAAAACAATACTCCCATGAGTAAAACATTAAAAATTTTAGTACTAACCTTATTAGTTTCAGCTAGTGTATTTGCACAACGACCAGATAGAAAAAAAATTAAGGCTTTAAAAATCGCACACATTACTGAGCAATTAGACTTAACCAAAGATGAAGCACAGAAATTTTGGCCTGTTTACAATTCCAACGAAGAAGCTGAAAACAAGTTAAGAGCTAAATCTAATAATAGAAGTAACGAAAATAGACCTGAAAACCTTACTGAAAGTCAAGCAAAAACACATTTATTAGAAATGATTAATTTAGATAAAGAGAAAGTAGAATTACGATCTAAAATGCTAAATGATTTACTCAAAATTTTACCTGCAAAAAAGATTGTTTCTCTTTTACAAGCTGAGCGTTCTTTTAAACGCAAAATGATTGAAGAATTTAAAGAGCGACACTCTGGAGAAAGAGGTGGTCGCAGAAGAAATTAAAAAAAGAGCCATAAGGCTCTTTTTTATTATCTAAACGTTAGTTTACTAATTCGTCCTTTACCAGCTGCATAAGCTGTAGAATCATTTAAAAACCGAATGGTATAGAAGCCTTCGTCACTTAAATGTGTCCAAGAATCACCAGAATCTTTACTATAATCAATACCTTTAAAACCTACCACTACTAGTTCTTTACCATTTCTATTTGGTATATACTGAACACAGCTTCTATAACCAGGTCCTTTGGCATTGGCAACCACTTGCCATGTTTTACCACCATCAATAGTTCTAATTTTATTGTTGAGTGTATCGTTTGGTTTGGTATAGTCCCCACCAATAGCAAATCCCTTTTTTTCGTCGTAAAAATCTATGGAATACATCCCTGTTGTCGCTTTACCTTGTACTATTGGAGTTTCAAAAACTGCCCAAGTCTTGCCTTTATCTGATGAATATAAAATTCGACTTACCATACCACCTGTGGCCAGCCAAGTATGATCACCAACTATGGCAATATTTGTATCACTTGCTGCAAAAGCAGCTTCTCCTTCTTTGGCTTTTGGTAAATTGTCACAAGATAGTTTTCCCCAAGTGTTTCCTCCATCTCTTGTAATGATTATACTCATACAATCCTCTGTTGGATCACCTATAGCTATACCTTCTTGATCGTTCCAGAAATCTATGGAATCGTAGAAGGCTTTTTCATGGTTTTCTTCATATACTAATTTAGGATTCTTAGCTTTTCTTGATAATTTATATAACCGTGCCGGATTTTCTATTGAAATAGCAAATAAGCTTCCATTTACCTCTTTAATAGCTCTAAAGTGTAATGATTTTTCTTCGTAATTTAATATATGCTTAAAATGATTTTTACCATTGCTGACATTTAAATCATTGAGGTTAATTTTATACGCGGCGTTCAATGCTTGTTTACCTATGTGATCAGCGCTTCCATAAAAAATGTATTCATCATTAAAATCTAAAGCTCTAATGCTTAAAGTTGAATCTACAAAAACCTCTTCGATTACTATTTTAGACACATCTGTTGGCCTTTTATAGTCTTCTTTACATGCGCCTAAAAAAATCAAACAAAATAATAGTATAGTAACCCTCATATTTATAAATTTTTCTCTAAAATAGATAAGCTTTGCGATATAACCGCAAAGCTTATCAGATTAACATCCACTATCAATCAAATCAGACTAAATTTCTAGTCTTCTTTCTTCAATGTTTTAACATCTGCAATAAGTTGTTGTACGTCTGTTTTATTAAGTCCATTGTAAATACCTCTAATATGCCTATCCTTATCGATAAGTACAAAGTTTTCAGTATGCAAAAAGTCATCCTCAGTTTTCACTTCACCTAAGTCTTCTTCTACAAAATAAGCTCGTCTACCTAAATCATATATCTGTTTTCTTTCTCCTGTTACCAAATGCCATTTATAGTTATTAACGCCTTTATTTTCAGCATATGCTTTAAGGACTGATACAGAATCTATTTTTGGTGTCACTGAATGCGATAGTAATAATATCTCTTCATCATTTAAAAACTCTTCTTGTAAAACCATCATATTCGCAGTCATTTTCGGACAAATACCAGGACATGTTGTAAAGAAAAAATCTGTAATATAAATCTTGTCCTTAAATGTATTTTGTGTTATTGTTTCACCTAATTGATTGGTTAAGTTAAACGCTGGTATTTTATGAAATGTGTTTACTGCATTGCTACCAACGTCTAACCAATTTGGTGTAAACGTCGCTTCATTATAAAAAGGTAAATTAACAACTCTACTACTTTTCTCTATCGATGTAGAATCTTTACATCCAAAGGACATAATTAGAATAAGAAAAAACGGATTACTAATTTTGAACAACTTCATCTTCCAATTCATAACATAAGTTTGCTTTTTTTAGACCAAAAATGCGCCCATTTTTAGCTTCGTAATTCACATATATTTTACCATTCTCAAGCCATGCGCGTTGCAAGCCTTCTTCTTTTCCGTCAACAATAGTTGTTTGTCTAGCCAGTTGACCATTAGCATACCACATTTTCTGTATACCATGACGCACTCCTTTTTTATAATGAGTCTCAGAACTTACAAAACCATTAGGCCACCAACTTTTAACCATTCCAACTAATTTATTGGCATTATAGTATGATTCTTTTTGAAGGATATTAGAGGCAAACCATTTTTTGGCTACACCTTCTTTTTTACCATCGTAATAACCGATAGATACAGCTTTAACTTTATTCTCATGATAGCTTACCGCATAACCATTAAATCGTAGGGCGTTATAATACCAACGCCCTTCTAGTTGGTTTAGAATCAACATATCTTTGTCGACTTCAACATCTAGAATAATATTTACAATATCGTTAACCTTAGGCAGCTTTACATCATTACTCTTTTGACAACTTATAAAGCTTATCAATATGAGTACTGAAACTGATTTAGTTAATATTACTTGGAGTCCCTTGATAATCACCTGGGAATATAATATAGTATTCATTAAGGTATAATTCATTTTCTATATGGTAATGGTATTCAGCTTCAGTTGCATGTTGTGTTGTACTTGTATGTCCACCAGAAGCATCTAAATCTATTGGATAATTATTTGTTGCGTTACATTTACGGCCATATACAAAAAACCCATCTGCAAGAATACCAATTAAATTCTCATCATCTTCAGACCAAGCAGTTGGCTCTAAATGGTAGTGATACTGACCTGGACCTATATGTCCACCTGTATAATCTAAACTTACTGCTGCTCCATCTAACGCTCCATTACCTTCCTGGTCATTATATATTGCAGCTCCACTTACAGCAATACCTATAGCACCTAACTGTGTTGCTGTAGATGAGTTCGCTAATTGTGGACTTGTAGAAACCGTTAATGTTCCGGAGCCATCAAAATTTGGTATGATACTAGGTGTTAGCTGCACATCTGGTTCTTCGATATATAAAGGATGACCACTTCCCCAATATACAGTTGTATGATTTGGATTTCCTGTAGCTTCTATAACGACATTAGAACCATCTAGATATATACTCGTTTCATCTGTATCAAATTCAGCAAATGCAGCATGTAATTCTCCAGTTATTGCATCATCTGTAGCATCGCTTGATGCATTATCATCGGAAGAGCAAGCAATACTTAATGTAAAAACTGTTATTATTAGCAACATTAATTTAAATAGATTCTTCATTTTTATTTTTTTAGTTTGTTATTTAACATTTAGATGCCATTTCAAAAAAGAACTTGCGCTTTTCACTTAATTAGCTCCTCTTTAGATAACATAGTTCTCGGAAGGTTTAATTGATAATATATATTATTAATTTCTGCGACCTTGTGGTTTTCTACCTCGTCTCTTTTGTCCATTACCTTTTTCTAATTCATCATCAGTTAAAAAACCATCATTATTGGCATCAATTTGGCTAAACTGATCGCTCAAGGCCCCTTTAGCTTCATCTTTACTAATTTTCTTATCATTATTGGTATCCATCATTTCTAATAAATCTTCAAAACTAGGACGACCTCCTCCTTGTCTTCCATTCGGTCTTCCTTCTCC
>NZ_DEXW01000069.1 GCF_002364335.1 Winogradskyella sp. UBA3174
TGTTTAAAGTTCTCATGATTGTTCGTTTTTGATTGATTTATACTTAATAGACGTCATAGAATCAAAATTGTTACAGTACTATGCATAACATATTAGTTATTTAACACTATTTAACTATAAAGCGTACCTTTATTAGTATGAAGGCACAGAGATATTATAAAGTTTTTCTATTTGTTTTACTTCTTAATTGTAATCAGGAAGAAAAAGAGGGGTGTAGCTCAAATACGTTTCAAGTAACAGCTACCGCTTATAATTCTTTAGCCTATTAAACAAGTTCTAACCCAAATATTACAGCTTTTAGTGATAGCTTAAAACCTAGGTTACGATATATCGCTGTATCTAGAGACTTACTCGATTCTGGTTTAATAAGTAATACAAAAGTAAAACTATAGGGTTTCGATAGTTTGTTTACAGGTAAAGACAAAAGGAACAAACGTTGGAGAAAACATATAGATATTTATATGGGTGTAGATGCTAAAAAAGCTAAAAAAATGGGGCAAAAGAAAACTAAATATTGAGTATTGTCTAACAATAAAAGATTCAATATTTAATTAGAGCGTTTTAACATCACTTCAGAAACTATAAAAGGATACGCTTTCTTCACAATTGCTAATTCCTCCTTACTTAATTCATCAGGTGTCTTGTTTAACACTTGTTTAGCATAACGCTCTCTTAGGTCGTAATAAGCTTTAGTAATTTCATCTTGTACAGAAATGAACACATCGTATTTAGTTAATGCATCATGACTTAATGAGATGACTGCCTTTGTAGGATGTATGGAAGATTCTAAAGATTGTACACCGTCACAATAAGTACATTGTAAATCACCGTTATTATCTAAAAATGATTTTACTAGGTTTTGAACTTCACTAATAGCAACAACATCTTTTCCAATCATAATCTCTTGTCTTTCATTTAATGCAATCCTAAGAACGTTCCGTTCTAAAACATTTTTAGTACAATCTTGTCCTGGTTCACAAGGAGGAGGTAATTTTCTTAAAATACCCTTATCAGCAGATATTGTTGTTGTTACTAAAAAGAAAATAAGTAATAAGAAGGCAATGTCTGCCATAGATCCTGCATTGACCGTTGCAGGATATCGTCTAAATGATTTCATCATATATTTATTTAAATGTCTACTATTTAATAATAACAAGAACAGTACCAATCTTGTTAAATGTTGTTAACAAAGTATTTTAAAACCCTAACAATATGCTATTTTTGCAAAATTAACATCTTACTAATAAAATTGCATGTCAATAGAAACGCTTAACAAAAATGCTTCTGAGAAAAGGCTCTATGATTATCAAATCAAAGACCTCAATCGTATTTTCGATGTTATGCGAGATGAGTCTAACGACTTTAACCTTTTATATCAATTACCAACAGGTGGAGGGAAAACAATCATTTTTTCTGAAATAGTTAGAAGGTACATACAACAGCATAATAAAAAAGTAGTTATTCTTACTCATAGAGTTGAGTTATGTAAACAGACATCTAACGTGCTTTCTGGCTTTAATGTAAAAAATAAGGTTATAAATAGTAAGGTAAAAACATTACCAGACCAAGACGAATATCAGTGTTTTGTAGCTATGGTAGAGACGTTAAATAACCGTCTTTCAGATAAAGATTTTGAACTTAAAAATGTAGGTCTAGTTATTATTGATGAAGCGCATTACAACTCTTTTAGAAAACTTTTTAAGTTTTTTGAGCAGTGCTTTATTTTAGGAGTTACTGCAACACCGTTAAGCAGTAATATTAAGTTACCAATGAAGGATAACTATAAAAAGCTTATTGTTGGAGATGATATCTCTACGCTAATTAAAAATGGCTTTTTATCTAATGCAGAAGTCTACAACTATGATGTAGGTTTAACAGCTCTTAAAATTGGTATTAATGGAGATTATACTGTTAAGTCTTCAGAAGCTTTATATACCAATAGTGTAATGCAGTCTAAACTTTTAGTTGCTTATGAAGAGCTAGCTAAAGGTAAAAAAACACTTATTTTTAATAATGGTATTTATACCTCTAAAGAGGTGTTTTATACGTTTAAAAAAGCAGGTTACAATGTACAGCACTTAGATAATACTGCAAGTAAACAAGACCGAAAGGATATCTTAAAATGGTTTAAAACAACACCAGATGCTATATTAAGTTCGGTCAGTATATTAACTACTGGTTTTGATGAGCCATCTGTAGAATCTATTATATTAAACAGAGCGACTAGGTCCTTGACTTTGTATTTTCAGATGATTGGTCGTGGTAGTAGAATATATAAAGACAGAAAGATATTTCAAGTTATAGATTTAGGTAATAATATTGCACGTTTTGGACCATGGAATCAACCTGTAGATTGGCAACATATATTTAGTTATCCAGACTTATATTTAGACAATATAGTTGATGATGAGGATCTAGAACGACACTTTATATATACAATGCCAGACTCCTTATTGAAGAAATTCAAAAAATCTAAATCTTTAGATTTTGATATTAAAACAGAATATAAGGATGTTATTAATTCTGGTAAAAAGTCGTTTATGGTTATAGAACGTTCAATAGCACAACATTCACAAATATGTGTAGAGAATAGTGAGGATGTTTATGATGCAAGAGATCTAACAAAGTTATTACAAGATGAAATTGCATATAGAATTAAGCAATATTGTTATTGTATAATGAATAGTACACAGAACTATAAAGATTGGCTATTTGTAGAGTACAATCGTAAATTACGTATAAGTTTTAACGGTAAGTTTTAACGTTTTTTTGTAAGGATTTACATTTTAATGCGTTTAATTTGAATAAGGTATGGTTATTGCTCATTAAATTTATATAGATAAAAACGATCAACTCAAGGTGAAAACTATAAAAATCATATGTCTTCTTTTCTGCATAACATGCAGCAGTATGGTTTTTGCTCAAATTAAAGACAAAGAAAAAAAATCTATTCGTATACCTGTAGAACCATCAAAGAAGAAAAAAGATTCTATACCTGCTAAAGTTAAAGTAGCTCCCAAATTAGAAAATGAAGATGATAAGGCAAGTGGTAATTCTGAGGACGAAAAGAAAAAATTCATTATAAGGGAATCTAAAAATCCATTTTCTATGATAGAGAATGATGGTTTAACAAGTCCTAGCGAAATTTTTGAAAAGCGTTGGAATAAAGAAGCTCAGAAAGGTGGTATTATAAGAACAATGTCCGACCAATTTTTAGGAGAACATCGTGTAGATACCAAATTTGTAAATATTGTCTGCAGAGATCATGAATATCCTGATGGTGACCGTGTAAAAATTTATATAAATGGAGCAGTTGTAGAACCTAATTTATTACTAAAAAGCAATTATAGGCGTGTATCAGTAAACCTAGCTGACGGCAAAAATACAATTGAAATTGAAGCTTTAAACCAAGGTGAATCTGGTCCTAATACTGCCGAGTTTGTCGTTTATGATGACAAGGGAAAGGTTATTTCTTCTAAGCAATGGAATCTTCTTACTGGTGTAAAAGCTATTATAGTTTTTCATAACGAAAAAGTGATTATAAAACCAAAGAAAGATGATAAACAGACACAAGATGAAGCTTCTAATAATTAATTTCTTTTAGATCAGCAGGTTCCATGTTTTCTAATTTATAATCACAAATCCTCACTCTTACTAGTCTTAAAGTCGGTAACCCTAACTTAGCGGTCATTTTGCGCACTTGTCTAAATTTGCCTTCTGTAATTGTAATAGCTATCCAAGATGTTGGTCCATGTCGCTCATCGCGAACAAAGCGTTTAAAAATATGATCTGTATTATTTAAGATTTCTGCTTTGCATGCTTTGGTCATATATGGTTTTCCATCTACTGATATTTCTACACCGTTTAATAAGTTTAAAATTATATTCTGGTCTGCAATACCATCTACCATAACATGGTATTCCTTTTCGATATTAGTACTTGTAATATGATTACTAAATTTACCATCTGTAGTCAATAGAAGCAAGCCTTCAGATTTTTCATCTAAACGACCAACTGCCATTAAACCATCACTTTCTTTAATTAATTCACTTAATAATTTTTTCGTTTTTCGTTTATTTTGATTATTAACGAATTGGCTTAAATAACCATAAGGTTTATAAAAACTGTAATAAAGATGGTTTGTGTTTTTCAATGAAAATATAGTAGAAGTTTAATAAAAGAAAGCTAAGTTAAAGAAAATTCATAATAGTTTAAAGTTATTTTTAATATTGAATACATGTTGTTTGTCTATTATTAAGTGTAAATGGTCGAGTTTAAAATTCTTACAAAATTGAAATATGTATTTTTAAGAAATGGAGTTGTATTAATAATAAACATCTGAAAATTATTCTATTACGTTTAATTTTCCGTGAAATTTATTAGTAATTAAACACTAAAATGTCTATTAATTAAACGACTTAAAATTAACTTATGGGATTTAGTATCACCTCTAACAATTTAATTCTAGAACATTTTCAATCAAAACAAAATCATCTATTTTTTAAAAAAAGTATAATTCTAACACTTTTAGTTTTTGTAGTTACAATAACTACAAGCGAAGCACAAACAACATGGCTAGGAACGACAAGTACAGATTGGTTTGATGCTACCAATTGGAGTGATGGCGTGCCAGATGTAAATGATAATGTTACTATTGATACAGGCGCAAATAACCCAACAATTAGCACTACAGGAGCTCTGGCAAACTCTGTTAGAATTAATGATGAAACTACATTATTTATAGGTGCTGCAGGTCAATTAGATATCGATTTAGTTGATAATGCTGAAGTACAAGATGGACTATTAGTTCTCGGCACATTAGATAATTCAGGAACATTAACTATTGGCGCTACCACAAGTGGTGGTGATTACGGAATATATTTGGGCATTGTAGAAGGAAGTGATGACCCAGGTACGATACAAAATCGTGCTGGCGCAGTATTACAAGTAGATAACTGTATTACTTTTGGTATCTATTTTTCTACAGCAGTGGGTAGTGTGTTTAACAATTTTGGGACAATAAATATAGGTAGTGTTGGTAACATAGGAAACTCTGGATTGTTTGTATCGGCTAATTCTTTTACAAATTTTGCAACAGGAATTCTAAATATCAATTCTGTATCTACCGCTGGGATATGGATTAATACAGGAGGAACTTTTGGAGCCGTTAATAATAGCGGTGTAATAAACATAAATGATTCGATTGCAAATCTAAATTATGGTATACGAGTAACTGATGGTACTTTCACCAATACAACTACAGGTGAAATAAACATAGATAATGTTGAAATAAATTCTATTGTTATTGAAGCAGGTCAGTCCATGGTAAACAATAATATATTAAACATTGGCCAAATTGCCAATGGCGGAGTTCATGGGGTTTTCATCGAAGGAACGTTTCAAAACTCTACAGGTGGAGGAACTATAACCATTGACAATACTAGTGAAATCGCTATACTATTATCATCTACTGGAAATTTTGATAATTTTGTTCCTAGTATCATTAATTTGGGAAGTGATGCTTCAATAGGGGATACAGGTATTTATAATTCTGGTGATTTTAATAACGATAGTCAAATTACCATAAACAGATATACAGCAGGTGGTATCGTAAATATAGACGCCACATTTAGCAGTGAAGGCACTATTGTTATAGGTAATATAGATGCTGGTTCAATCGGAATACAAAATTTCGGTGCTTCAGCATCATTCACTAATTTTATATCTACAACAACAGGCTCTATTGAAATTAATAATGTAAATACTGGTTTTGTGTGCCCTTCAGGATTGTTTGAAAATAGATCACAAATTACAGTAGGTAATATGACGTCTGTTCCAGCATTATTAGCTGGTGCTGGCACAGATACATTTCGTAATCAAATAGATGGATCAGGTGTTATAACTGCTAATGGAGAAATTTCAGCGAGTGCTTTTACAAATAATGGAGGTTTACTTGATCCTAGTAGTTTAGGTTTTGGTGTTGCTGGCTTTGGAGTTCTAAGTTTTGATGGTGATGAGGATTTTAATCAATCTATTATTAATATAGATATTTCTGATGATGCTGGTGTTGGTATTGTGTCTGATTTAATTGAGGTACAAGGTATAGCTACGCTTCTTGGTGGAACGCTAAATATTGCGATTAATTTTCCTACTACACCAACGGATGGGCAAGTAGTTACTTTTTTCAGGTCTGATGCGTTAACTAACGAATTTACATTAGCGACTGCATTACCCACGAATTGGACTATTGTATATGATTTTCCATCTGTTGGTGAAATATCAATTGAGTTTGGTGAAATAAATAGCACACAATCTGGTGCATTCTCGGACCCAAATACATGGGCTAGTGGAGTAGTGCCAGGCGCTGATACACCAGTCATTGTTAATAATGGACATACCGTTACTTTAGACGTACCAACTATTGAAGTTGGTAGATTAGAAGTTAGTGAAACTGCAACAGTTATAGTGCCTATCGGAACTGAAGTGATAATTTCTGGTTCTCAAGGGCCAGCAGTAATTAATGAAGGGACTATAGAAATGGATGGTGTGTTAAGTATAGACGGGTCTCAGTCATCAGGTATAAATAACAATGGAACTATAAATTTAAGTGGACAAATTAGTATTACAAATACAATAAATGAAGCGATTAATAATAGTGGTGTATATGTAATAAATGACAATGCTTCTACAATAATTGATATTGCACCAATAGGAATAGTAAATGGAAATGATTTCACTATTAACCAAAATGGTAATTTAAATATTGACTTCACTACTAATACTGCGATATTAACCCAAACAGGTTCTACATTAACGAATAATGGTATAACACTCATAGGAGGAGATTTAAATCCTACGAACTCAGTAGGTTTGTATGGCATAGATCATACAGGTTATATTATAAATTCAGCATCAGGTATCATGGAGATATCCAATGCAACAGATACTTTATTATTATTTAACGACCCACCAGCAGGAACTGGAGGAAGAAATATTAATGATGGTATTGTTTTAAATAATGGCCAGATGACACTATTTTCTGCACAGCTTAATGCAGTAGAACAATCTGACAATGCCACTCAGATTAAGGGTAAATATAAACATGTTCTTAAAAAGAGACCAACACCAAATCCTGGTAGAGATATTAATTCTATAGCATCTTTTCTTAATGAGGCTCTTGCTTTACTTAGAGGAAGCGGTATTATTGAGACACAATTATCTTTTCTAAATGGTGGAGTTATAGCGCCAGGTTTATTAGCTGGTGACGTTGGAGTTTTAATATTTGATGGTCCTAGTGAAGATCTACAGAATGTTACTTTAGAAATTGATATTAATGGAAAAACACTTAAAGGCACTGATTATGATTTAATCGCATCAACTGGTGAAATTATATTGGGTGGAGATGTCGCTGTAAATTTTGGATATACACCTGTTGAAGGGGACGTTATACCTTTTATAGAAGCTACTAGTGTAGTTGGCTCATTTTCTAACATAACATTACCTACTGATTGGTCTATTAGGTATAATTACCCAAACACTGGTAATGTTTCTTTTCAGTTTGGGGATATTTTGAATATTGAAGATAATAATCTAGAAGATTTAAAAATTTATAATGCGTATGACACTAAAGATGTTGTTGTATTAGGCTTATTAAATTCAGAAACTACATTTGAACTTTATGATATTATGGGTCGTTTTATTCTTAGCAAAGACTTAGATAAAACTACAACTGTAAATAGAATTGATGTTTCTAATTTATCGATTGGTTCTTATATTGTAAAACTGAAAACAGATTTAAATGGATCTAAAACTCAGAAGCTAATTATTAAATAAAAACACTTTTATATTATATAAACCACATCTTTAGAGATGTGGTTTATTTTTACCACCAAGTTATAAAGCATTTTTGTAGCTTTTCATCGTTATCTTTTAGCCAACACAAAGGGGAATGCTTTTCGATAATATATTTATTGATTTCAATTTTAGCTTCTTTAAATTTAAGCCAGCTTACTTCAATATGTGGTGTAAAAAGCCAGTCTAATTTATTAGGTATATAAAACTCAAAATAATTAATAATATCTATTTTTTGAATTGATAAATAGAATCCGTTAACACAATTTATGTTGATTGGATGAATTTTTAAATCAGCTATTTTATATGGTAAAAATAGTTGTGCTTTAAAGCATACGTATTGTTCAAAATCAGTTGCTTTATGATTAAATTTATCTAAGTATAATTTCGTTTTAGTATTATAAAGTAATGGTAGCTGTTTATTCCTTAATTTATCTAATTTATAGACTAGTGCATCTTTTCTGTTAGGTCCAATCCATTTTTTTAATGGATTATCATCTATTACTGAATTATCATAGAGATAAAATTTATAAACTATTTCTAAATGAATAGGCGTATTATCTTTGTAAAATAGAGCATCTAATTCTCCAATAGTTATTTTATCATTTTGTATTTGTAGATTATCACAAATCCAATGAATAGAATCTTGTTGTTTTAATTGATGATTTATAAAGGCTTCAACTTGCTTACCTAATCTATGATTTTTTAAAGTTAATTTGGTAATATCAAAATTTGGTTCAAAATCTAAATCTAGCTGATTTAGTTCATAAACAGTATCCCTTTTCCAAAGAGATGGAGTCTCAAAACAGCCTTTGTAACGTAAAATAGTATTTAAATCCATTATATATCGAAAGTACAAATTACCTTTGCGTTACAATAATGTATTATGACAACATTTTCAGAATTAGGTATTCATAAATCTTTTAGTAAAGCACTAACTGAGTTAAATATTATAAACCCTACAGAAATTCAGGAAGCTGTAATTCCGATACTTCTAAAATCTAAAACAGATTTAATTGGCTTAGCACAAACAGGTACTGGTAAAACAGCAGCTTTTGGCCTACCCTTATTACATAGTATTAATAAAGAAAAGTCTGAAGTGCAGGGTTTAATAATAGCTCCTACAAGAGAGTTGGTACAACAAATAAAAAAACAACTGTTTAAGTTTACTAAATATATAGACGGAAAGATTTTTGTAGAAGGCGTATATGGTGGCGAAAAAATGGATAAACAGATTAAAGCTTTAACTAGAACTACACATATAGTTGTTGCTACGCCAGGACGATTATTAGACTTAGTTGAGCGTGGTGCTGTTGATATCTCTAATGTGAACACATTAGTACTTGATGAGGCAGACGAAATGCTTAGTATGGGTTTTAAAGAAGATTTAAATAAAATACTTAAATATAATACCACTAAGCGTAATACATGGTTATTTTCTGCAACAATGCCAGAGGAAATTAAACAAATAGTTAAAACGTATATGTCTTCTGATACGACTAGAATAGAAGTAAATAAAAATGCTCTAGTTAATGAAAATATTTCTCATCATTTTACACATACCAGTATAAAGGATAAGTTGAATATGATTGTTAGAATTCTAGAAAAAAGAGGAGAGGAGCGAGGAATTATATTCTGTAGAACTAAAGCTGGCACGAAAACATTGTCTAAACAACTACAAGATGAAGGTTTTTCTGTTGGAGCATTAGAAGGAGATATGCAACAAAAGGAACGTGATAAAGTAATGCGTGCTTTTAAAAATGAAAGTTTACAAGTTCTTATTTCTACTGATGTTTCAGCTAGAGGTATTGATGTAAATAATCTTGCTTTTGTATTGCATCATCAATTACCAGATCAGTTAGAGTATTATACGCATAGAAGCGGTAGAACAGCTAGAGCAGGTAAAACGGGACAATCTATTGCATTGATTATACCAGGTGAGATGCAAAAAATTATAAGTATTCAAAAAGAGTTAGGTATTACTTTTCGTGAGATTGCAATTTAAATTATAATTTAAAAAGTATAAAAACTGAAAAGCACACTATAAGATAGTGTGCTTTTCAGTTTTTAATACGAATTCAATTATTTATCTAATAAT
>NZ_DEXW01000023.1:0-779 GCF_002364335.1 Winogradskyella sp. UBA3174
CCAACTTCAATAGAAATATCAAACTCATCAATCACCAAGGTTTTAATGAATTTGGTAGTAAAACGTGCTTGTTCAAAATGATCTGCTAAACGTCCTGGAGTACCTATTAAGATGGCTGGTGTATGTTTCAGTTCTGTTTTATCTTTCGCAATAGATCTCCCTCCATAAATAGCATTGGCTTTATAACCAGATCCCATATTTCTAACCACAGTTTCTATCTGAATCGCTAATTCTCTTGAAGGCACAATGATTAAGGCTTGTACTTCTTCACATTCTGGATCTAAGCGTTCTAATAAAGGCAATAAAAAGGCTAAGGTTTTCCCCGTTCCTGTTGGAGATAAGAGTATGGTTTTATCATTTTCTTCAATCGCCTCTATAGCGGCTACTTGCATTGGATTGAGCTCGTAGATATTTAATTTCTCGAGAATATCTTGTTGCGCTTTGATGTTATTTGCCATGACTATGTATTATATTTCTTTTGGAGTCGTCCTCTTTAGGGTTTTCCGTTCGAATTCTTTTCAAAATCTTTTGCAAAGGTAAGAATACTGTGCTTACAAACTAAACAAATAGCTGCTTGTCAATCTTGAAAGCATTTAACCCAAATAAAGGCAACATCTCTAAAAGATGTTGCCTTTATAACGCGCCAATAATTAAGTTTAGGATTTACGTCTAATCAATTTAGATTTATTTCCTTTTTTAAGTTTTAAATTGTAAGTAAATGTTGCTTCTCCTTTTTTAGAGTATAGGATAGTACAATTACTCTTATCAAAAGCCCATCC
>NZ_DEXW01000023.1:1007-2916 GCF_002364335.1 Winogradskyella sp. UBA3174
TGCAGCCAAATACAAAACATCATTAGTATTACTAGTTAAATACTGTTCATTTTTAATTTTGGTAGTTTTTGAAGTTTTGGTTGTGATTTCATCAACATTAGTTGTTGCCATTGCTAATTCATTCTGTGCATGGATAAGGTTGGTTAAACCTAATAAACATAAACCAAGAATACATTTTTTCATGAGTGATACGATTTTATGAGTTAGTACTTATTATTGATATACAAGATGTAATTAATAAGATATTAGGACATGACCAAGGTATTAGAAATGAGACTCTTAAACGTAATATTGAAATAGACTGCTAATGAACAAGCCATAGACAATTAATAGACAATTCAATAAAAACGAACCCCAATACCTATTAATCAGGGTGTTATAGATTTTGAATAAAGAAGTCTAAATCGATGTCTTCTGATAAAATCAGCTTTTTTCTTAAGCGATATCGACTCGTATTTAGTGAAGCTAAAGTGATATTTTGAAGTGTGGAAATACTGCGACTTTCAATTTTTAAACGAATTAATGAGCAAAGTCTAATCTCATTTTTACTTAAATTAGAATAGCTACTAGTGAGCTTACTATAAAAGGCATCGCTCAATTTATCTAAGCGATCAAAGAAATCTTGAGTGTCGCTATCAACACTTATTTTATTCGCAATAGCTTGTTCTAATGCTTTAGTTAGTATGTCGCGCTCTTCTGATGAAGCCTTTTTAATAGCCTCTAACTGCTCAGCTAGTCCTTTTGCCCAATCTTGATCTTGGGTAAGCCGTATCGCAAAATCTGATAAATCACGCTCTTTAGATTTAATTTCAGAATTGAGCTGCTCTACTTTTAATGCCGAATTTTCGAGTTTTTGTTCTGCTAACAATTGCTTATTTTTTGCATTAATAAGATGTTGACGACGACTGAAGATAAGCGCTACAAGTAGTACAATAAAACTAGATGACAAAATCCCAATAAACCATAATTTACTTCTTTGACTTTTAATCTTATTTTCCTTTTGAATACGAACGATCTTAAAGTTAAGTGCTATACGATCTATAGTGATATCGTTAAGTTCTTCTTGCCATTTTTTGTCTCCATTGTTAGCTAAACGCTGAAGACTGTCTGCGTATTTTGTAATCTGCTTTGCGGTAGTATAGGCAGCAGTGCTATTGTTTTGGTTTTCTAATAATAATTCTTTGGCTTTCAAAAATTCTAACTTAGAGTTAGCTCCTAAATTATTATGGTTTCCTTGATAAACAACTATGCTTTCCAATTCATCAAACCCTAGTTGGGCCTCTTTTAGTCTATTTAATTTTGTGCTTGTGACGACAAATTGAGATCCAGCACTAATTAATCGAGGAATATCTTTAGTTAATGTGCGTTCATTTATGGCGGTTTTAAAAAATTCAAAATTAGTTTTATATAGCAATTGTGCTTTTTCAGTAAGATACTGATCTACATAGATATCGGCTATATTATCTCTTATACTGCCTACTAAAGTATGATTGGGATATTCTATTTGTGTAAAATTATAAGCTTGTTTAAAATAATATAAGGCAGAATCCAAATCTTCTTTATGCCAATACAAAAACAAGCCATAATTGTTTAATGCGGAAGGATGGTAGATATAACCTTGATTCTTTGTGAAACTAATATTCTCTTTATGTTGTATCGCCGCACTATCTAACACACCTAGTTTTGCATAACTCTCAGCAAGCATACTGCGTCCATAAGAGCGCATTTCTATATATTTTTTAAGCTCTTCTGATGTTAAAAGACTTTCGTTTTTCTGGTAATAGTCAAAAAAGTCTAGATACGATTTTATAGATTCTTTTGGGAATCCTACTTCTCTAAACCAGTTGCCGGAATGAAGGTAACTATCTAATATAAAACTATGATGGTCTTTTATAGAACTCAATAAATC